>DASPMO010000030.1:0-11837 GCA_035627015.1 Thermoanaerobaculia bacterium
GCGTCCTCGCCGGCTGTCGTGGCGGCGTCCCGCGCCGCCACTCCCCGCCCAGGGCGCAGGCGCGGGACGCCTGCGCGACAGCCGGCGAGGACGCCGGCGGTCCGCTGTGTTTCCGTTGGCGAAGCCAGTGCAGTCTGCTTAGCCCTCTCCCCACTGCGGTGGGGAGAGGGGACTGGCAAGCGCGCCGCCGCACGCTCGCCAGGCGCGCCTTTACGTCTGCCGCAGCTGCGGCGCCGAATCGCGGTCCTTCAGGCCGGGAAACGTGCGCCGCTGCGCGGCGCCGAGGCCGAGGATCTGCAGGATCGGCTCGGTGTTGCTCAGCGTCCCGACGATGCGGTGGCCCGGATAGGGCGACTCGCTGACCAGGGTCGGCGTCATCAGGATCGACTCGCGGAGCGCCCGCTTCGGGTCGAGCAGCACGTCCACGATCTCGATGCTGTGGCGGTCGGGGAGGTGCGTCTCGCAGAGCCGGGTCAGGTTGGCCCTCGCCAGCAGCGAGTTCGGCGCGTCGCCGGCGACGTACAGCCGGAACGCGAAGCGGTCCGCATTCATCGCGCCGCTCCCGCCGGCTCCGGGGCCACGTCGCTGCCGCGCAGCTCGCGCATCCGGTCGCGCCCCAGCGCCAGCTCCCGCTCGTGCACCTCGGCGCTGCGGGCCAGCACCGTCTTCTCCGTCAGCTTGGCCGCCAGCTCCACCTGCAGCAGCTTGACCCGCGCCTCCAGCTCCGCCTGTTCCGCCTCCAGCCTCACGTTCTGCAGCCTCGCCGTCACCGCCGCGACCTCGGCGGCGTGGCGCTCGGCGCTCTCCTTCTCCCAGCGCATCGTCCCCATGAGCACTTCGCCGCCGGCCGTGTAGGCATCCGTCACCGTGATCCCGGCATCGCTCAGGATCAGCTCGCGCACCTGGTTCGAGTGCGCCGTGCCGCGCGACTTGATGATCGACATCCCGCGGTTGCGCTCTCCCGCCTGCACCAGATAGTTGAGGTGGATCCACGTATCGGCCAGCGTCGAGATCTGCAGCGGGGAGCCGGCTTCCGACTGGCTGGACATCTCGTCGAGCAGGCTGGTGCAGACCAGCGTGATCCCCTCGGCCTTCGACCAGTCGATCAGCCGTTCCGCCACGCTGTGCGCGGTCAGCTCGTTGCCCGACTTCGACAGCGTCGACACCGGATCGACCACCACGCAGCGGGCGCGGTGCTCTTTCGCCAGCGTCTTGATGCGCACCAGGTACGTCTCGGCGCTGCCGGTGATCGTGCGCGCCGAGACCATGTGCAGCGTGCCGTCCTCGACGAAGCGGTCGAGCTGGATGCCCACCGAGCCGAGGTTGCGGATCACTTCGTTGGAGTCGGAGTCGAAGCTGACGAACATCGTCCGCTCGCCGCGCGCGCAGGCCGCCTCGGCGAAGGCGCCGCTGAGTGTGGTCTTGGCGGTGCCGGGGAAGCCGGTGATCAGCACGCTGGCGTCGCGGTAGTAGCCGCCGCCGAGCATGGTGTCGAGGCGCGCCACGCCGCTGGAGACGCGCTCGTTCGTGACCTCGGCCTGGTGGCCGCGGCCGAGCGTGCGCGTCACCGCCACCTCGAATCCCCCATGGCCGATGAGGAAGGGGGACTCGTTCTCGTCGAAGCTCGAGCCGCGATACTTCTGCACGCGCAGGTTGCGCTGCGACACGCCGAGGACCACGGTGTGATTGAGGATCACCGCGCAGTCCACCATGAACTGCATGAAGCCGAACGGCTGGCCGATCCCGCCGCCGTCGTCGCTGTCCGCTTTCAGCGTGACGATGCCGGTCAGCTCGCGGGCCAGCAGCCAGGCGTGGATGCGGTAGATCTCGCGCCGCTGCGCCGAGGGGTCCGCCAGCAGCGCCAGCACGATGTCGAGCGCGTCGAAGACGATCCGTTTCGCGCCGATCTCCTCCGCCTTCGCTCCCAGCGCCGCGAGCATGCCGCTCAGGTCGAACGTGCCGGACTGCACCAGGTCGGGCGCCGGCTGCGCGTCCATGAAGTACAGCTTCTCCTTTTGCAGCTCCTCGAGGTTCCAGCCGAACGTCGCGGCATTGCAGACGATGCGCGCGGGCGTCTCCTCGAAGGCCACGAAGATGCCGGGCTCGCCGCGCTCCTGCGCGCCGTGCACCAGGAACTGCAGGGCCAGGATGGTCTTGCCCGATCCCGATCCGCCGACCAGCAGCGTCGTGCGGCCGCGCGGCAGGCCTCCGCCGGTGATTTCATCCAGGCCGGCGATCCCGGTCGGCGCTTTCGTGCTTTTCAATTGGATTCTCCTCGAGTGACGACAGCGCGGGCCGGAAGTTGAGAGTTTGACCATTTCCTATGCCGTTTCGCTGCCACGCAACTATCTGAGCGGCGGGGACATATTGCGACACGACCCGCGGTTGCACATCTCGATGACCCCCTCTGCGCCGTTGCGAGCTCCTCCCGCGAGACGATCCAGCCGGACTGCAACGCGCGCTGAAAAATCGGCCGTCGAGCTCGGGCGCAGGAAAGCACTGCTCAAGACCGGAGCCCTGCAGAACGCCATCCTCAACAGCGCCAACTTCTCCAGCATCGCCACCGACGACCAGGGCGTCATCCAGCTCTTCAACGTCGGCGCCGAGCGCATGCTCGGCTACTCCGCGGCGGACGTCGTCGACCGGATCACTCCCGCCGACATCTCCGATCCCCAGGAAGTGGTCGCCCGCGCCGCCGCCCTGAGCCTCGAGCTCGGGACCCCCATCACTCCCGGCTTCGAAGCGCTGGCCTTCAAGGCCTCGCGCGGCCTGGAAGACATCTACGAGCTGACCTACATCCGCAAGGACGGGACGCGCTTCCCCGCGATCGTCTCCGTGACCGCGCTGCGCGACGACGCGCAGGCGATCATCGGCTACCTGCTCCTCGGCACCGACAACAGCGCGCGCAAGCACGCCGAGGAGAACCTGCGCCGGACCGAGGACAGCTTCCGCCTGATGGTCGAAAGCGTCTCCGACTGCGCCATCGTCATGCTCGATCCCGACGGACGGGTGGCCAGCTGGAACACCGGCGCCCAGCGCATCAAGGGCTTCACCGCCGACGAGATCCTGGGCAGGCACTTCTCCACCTTCTACCCGGAGGACGACGTCGCCGCCGGGAAGCCGCAGCGCGACCTCGAACAGGCCGCGGCCAGCGGCCGGCACGAAGACGAGGGATGGCGCATCCGCAAGGATGGGACGCTCTTCTGGGCCAACATCGTCTTCACCTCCATCCGCGACCACGGCGGCAACCTGCGCGGCTTCGCCAAGCTGACGCGCGACCTGACGGAGCGGAACAAGGTCGAGGCCATCCTCCTGACCGCGAAAGCGGTCGCGGAGAAGGCCAACCTCTCCAAGTCGGAGTTCCTCTCCAGCATGAGCCACGAGCTCCGCTCGCCGCTCAACGCCATCCTCGGCTTCGCGCAGTTGATGGAGTCCGACTCGCCGGCGCCGTCGCCCGCCCAGGCGGAGAACATCATCCAGATCCTGAACGCCGGCTGGTATCTGCTCGAGCTGATCAACGAGATCCTCGACCTGGCCACGATCGAGTCGGGAAAGCTCTCCATGTCGCTCGAGCCGGTGTCGCTCCGCGAGCTGCTGCTCGAATGCCACTCGATGATCGAGCCGCTGGCGCTGCGCCGCGGCGTCCACATGAGCCTTCCCCACAGCGACGCCCCGTACTGCGTCCACGCCGACCGCACCCGCATCAAGCAGGTGCTCATCAACCTGCTCTCGAACGCCATCAAGTACAACACGCCCCGGGGAGCGGTCGAGATCGAGTGCAGCACCAACAGGGACTCGGGACGCGTGCGGATCACGGTCACGGATACCGGGGCCGGCCTGCCGCCGGAGCAGGTGGCGCAGCTCTTCCAGCCGTTCAACCGCCTGGGACAGGAAGGCAACGGGGAGGAGGGGACCGGCATCGGGCTGGTGGTCAGCAAGCGCCTGGTGGAGCTGATGGACGGCGTGATCGGGGTGGAGAGCACGATCGGCAAGGGGAGCTCGTTCTGGGTGGAGCTGCGGTCGACGGCACCGCTCACGCTGCCCGCCGCCGCGGAGACGATCGCCGCCGCGGATTCGTCCGCCGCCGCGCCCGACGCCCTGCGCACGCTCCTCTACGTCGAGGACAACCCGGCCAACCTGCGGCTGGTCGAGAAACTGATCGCCCGCCGCGACGATCTCCGCCTGCTGACGGCGGTGAACGGCAACCGCGGCGTGGAGCTGGCGCGCACCTGCCTGCCGGACGTGATCCTGATGGACATCAATCTCCCCGGGATCAGCGGAATCGAGGCGCTGAAGCTCCTCCGCCACGACCCCTCCACGGCGCACATCCCGGTGGTGGCGCTCAGCGCCAATGCCATGGCCGACGACATCGAGAACGGCCTGGAAGCGGGGTTCTTCCGTTATCTCACCAAGCCGATCAAAGTGCCCGCATTCATGAAAGCCCTGAACCTGGCCCTGGCCTTCGCCGAGGAGACGCACGATGCCGCCCACTGAAGCGACCCCGAAGATCCTGATCGTCGACGACCAGCGCTCGAACGTCCGCCTGCTCGAGCAGACCCTGCTCCGCGGGGGATACGCCGGCGTGATGTCGACCACCGAGCCGTGCGGCGTGACGGCCCTGCACCTCCAGCACCACTTCGACCTGATCCTGCTCGACCTGCAGATGCCGGAGATGAACGGCTTCCAGGTGATGGAGCAGCTGCGGCCCGTCCGCGTCGAGCTCCCGGTGAAGATCCTGGTCCTCTCCGCCGACGCGTCGCAGATGCCCGCCGTGTTCGAAGCGGGAGCGGACAGTTTCATGGGCAAACCGTTCCGCCTCCCGGACGTCGTCGAGCGCGTGCAGCTCATGCTCAAAGGGGCCCGCGCGGTGGTGGCCCCCGCCGCCGAGCCACGCCCCCTCCTCGAGCGTCCCTCCCCCCGCGTCCAGGCCTAGCAGCGGAGTGGACCGCCGGCGTCCCCGCCGGCTGTCTGTGCGGGCGTCTCGCCCGCACAGTGGCGGCGGTCCGCCGCCACAGACAGCCGGCGGGACGCCGGCGGTCCGCTTAGCTGTACGATGGCGGCCATGCTCAGCCGTTCGTCCGTCCTCTTCTGCGCCCTTTCGCTGCTTCTGCTCGTGCCGGCGGAGGCGCAGTCGCGCTATGGCCGGCTCCCGCTGCACTTCGAGGAGAACCTCGGCCAGGCCGACCCGCGCGTCCGCTTCGTGGCGCGCGGCGCCGGCTACGCGTTCTTCATCACCGGCACCGAAACGGTGGCCGTGCTGCAGAAGGATCGCCGTGCGCCGGCGGTCGTCCGCATGCAGCTGCCCGGCGCGAGCCGGCAGCCGCGCGTCGAGGGGGACCAGCCCTTCGAGGGGAAGAGCCACTATCTCGCCGGCAACGATCCGTCGCGGTGGCGGATGAACGTTCCGCAGTTCGGCAAAGTGCGCATGTCCGAGGTGTACCAGGGCATCGACGTCGTCTGGTACGGCAACCAGGGAGAGATCGAGTACGACTTCCTCGTCGCGCCGGGTGGCGACCCGCGGCAGATCCGCATGCACTTCCAGGGAGCGGCCCGGATCGAGACCGATGCCTCCGGCGACCTGGTCCTGCACGTCGACGGCGGCGAGCTCCGCCAGCGCGCGCCCGTCGCGTATCAGGAGCGCGGCGGGACGCGGCGCGCGGTGCAGGCGCGCTACCGGCGCCTCGGCCCGAACGAGTTCGGGATCGCCCTCGGCGCGTACGACACCGCGCGCCCGCTGGTCATCGATCCCGTGCTGGCGTGGTCGACCTACCTCGGCGGCAGTTCTACCGACGTGCCGATGGCCATCGCCGTCGACACCGCCGGCAACGCGTACGTCACCGGCCAGACGTTCTCCCTCGATTTTCCGACGGCCAACGCGCTGCAGGCCGCCAGCGCCGGTTCCGCGGAGGCGTTCGTGACGAAGATCAACGCCGCCGGCACCGCGCTCGTGTACTCGACGTATCTGGGCGGCAGCGGCATCGACTCCGGCCGCGGCATCGCCGTCGACAGCGCCGGCAATGCGTATGTGGCGGGACAGACCACCTCCACCAACTTCCCCACCGTGAACGCGCTCCAGGCCATCTTCGCCGGCGCGGACGACACGTTCGTGGCGAAGCTCAACCCCGCCGGTAGCGCTCTCGTTTATTCGACCTACCTCGGAGGCAGCGGCTACGACGCGGCCTCCGATATCGCCATCGACCTTGCCGGCAATGCCTATGTCGCCGGTGTGACCAACGGGACCGATTTTCCCACCGCGAACGCGGTGCAGGCGGCCAGCGGCGGCGGCAGCAGAGACGCGTTCCTGACGAAGATCAACGCCGCCGGCAGCGCCCTCGTGTACTCGACCTACCTGGGAGGCAGCGACCGCGATGAAGCGGGCGGCGTCGCCGTCGACGGCACCAGCGCGTACGTGTCCGGTTTCACGTTCTCCACGAACTTTCCGGTCGCCAACGCCCTGCAGGCGAGCCACGGCGGCGGACTCTCCGACGGGTTCGTGACCAGGTTCAATGCCGCCGGGACCGCTCTCGTTTATTCGACGTACCTCGGCGGCACCGGCGAGGAAGACGCTCGCGACATTGCCGTCGACGGTGCCGGGAATGCGTACGTGGCCGGCTATACCAGATCGACCAACTTTCCGACCGCGAATGCCCTGCAGGCGAGCAGCGCCGGCACCACGGAAGCGTTCGTGACGAAGCTCAATGCCGCCGGCACGGCGCTCGTCTACTCGACCTATCTCGGCGGCTCCGGCATCGACGCGGCCTACGCCATCGCCGTCGACAGCTCGGGCAACGCGTCCGTGTCCGGCGCGACGCAGTCGGCCAACTTCCCGACGGCCAACGCATCTCAAGCGGTTCTCAGCGGCGCGCAGGACGCGTTCGTGACGAGGCTGAACGCCGCCGGCTCCGCCCTGCTGGATTCCACCTACCTCGGCGGCAGCGCCCTCGAGGACGCACAAGGCATCGCCGTCGACACCGCGGGCGCCATGTACGTCACGGGATCCACCATCTCGACCGACTTCCCGACCGTGACCCCGCTGCAGGCGGCCAACGGCGGCTTCGAGGACGCCTTCGTGGCCAAACTCATCCCCACCAGCGCGGACCTCGGCATCGTGAAGGCCGCCACCGGCGCGTTCGTCGCGGGGCAGGACGGCACGTTCACCATCACCGTGACCAACAGCGGCCCGGCCGCGGCCAGCGGCGTGACGGTGACGGACACCCTTCCGGCCGGTGCGGCCTTCGTCTCCGCGACGCCGAGCCAGGGAAGCTGCAGCGGGACGACCACCGTCACCTGCACCCTCGGCACGCTCAACAACGGCGCCTCGGCCACCATCACGCTGGTCGTACGGCCGGCCGCCGACGGGCCGCTCAGCAACACCGCGACCGTTACCGCGATGACGCCCTCCGACGCGAATCCCGCCAACAATTCCTCGACCGCCGTCGTGCAGGTGGCCGGCAGCGCCAATCTCTCCATCGTCAAGACCGCGACGAGCTCGTTCTTCGAGAGGCACAACGGCGCGTTCACCATCACCGTGACCAATGCCGGTCCGACCGCGGCCGCCGCCGTGACGGTGACGGACATGCTCCCGGCCGGGGCGACCTTCGTCTCCGCGACCCCGAGTCAGGGAAGCTGCAGTGGCACGACCACCGTGACCTGTACCCTCGGCACCCTCGCCAACGGCGCCTCCGCGACGATCGCGCTGATCGTCCGCCCCTCGGCCGCCGGGCCGCTGAGCAACACCGCGACGGTGAGCAGCACCACGGTCGACGTCAATCCAGCCAACAACGCCTCGACGACGGTCGTGCAGGTCCAGCCCGCCGAGCTCGCCGCGGTCCCCGCGCTGGACGGCAGGATGCTGATGTTCCTGGCCGCGCTGCTGGCCAGTCTCGGTCTCTGGGTGGTGGGGCGGCGGAGCTGGTAGTTGTCCCCGCCGGCGGGCTGAAGCCCGCCCTACGTTCAGCACGCGTTACGCGTTGAATGTGCTCAACGTAGCCTTCAGCGGACCGCCGGCGTCCTCGCCGGCTGTCTGTGCGGGCGTCTCGCCCGCACGGTGGCGGCGGGACGCCGCCACAGACAGCCGGCGGGACGCCGGCGGTCCGCAATGCCGTCGAGTGCCGGCGGGCTGAAGCCCGCCCTACGTTCAGCGCGCGTCACGCGTTCAATGTGCTCAACGTAGGGCGGGCTTCAGCCCGCCGCTCCCCGCCGCGGCACGAGCTCCGTCTCCCACTTGAAAAACTTGCGTCCCTCGCCGTAGTTGCCGCCGGTGATGCCGATGACCATGTCCAGGGCGGGGAGGATGATGATGAGCTGGCCGCCGTTCCTACCACCACGCCGTTCGCCGAGAGCTCGTGCGTGTGCCATCCGTAGCCGTGATCGGGGTCGGCGGCGGTGGGGTGAAGGTGGCGTGGCGGGTGAGCGAGTTGCGCACCCAGTCGTGGCCGATCACGCGCCGGCCGTTCCAGGTGCCGCCGTTCAGGTAGAGCTGCCCGAGCTTCAGTTGATCGCGGGGTCGGACGTACATCCCGCCGCCGAGGTAGGCGTCGACGTGCGCATCAGATTGACACCGAGCGCATGAACTGCCGCGCCGGTACGCGCCGGGAGCGATGCCGAGGACGCGGCGGAACACTTTCGAGAAATGGCTCTGGTCGGCGAAGCCGGCGCGGAGCGCGACCTCGGACAGCGGCAGCGCGGTCTCGCGCAGGAGCGCGGCGGCCTTCTCGACGCGTGCGCGGCGGAGGAAATCGCCGGGCGTGCCGTGCGCGAACGCCGGAACGTGCGCACGAACTGCACGGGATGGAGGCCGAGGACGCGCGCCGCGTCGCCGAGGCCGCCCTCCAGCGCACGCACTCCCGGGCGATCTGGTTCGCGAGCGGGAGGAGATCGGGACGGCGCAGGCTCGTGGCCGTCTCCGGCAGCGGGGCGCCGTCGCGACGTGGATTGCGGCCGATGGTTTGAGAGGGCGCCACCCACCGGGTCAAACTAAGCAGAACGCACTTGTTCCGCCAACGAATGGGAACGACGAAGAGTCCTCCGTCCCCTCGGTGCCTCTGTAGGACGGGCTGAAGCCCGTCCTACGTTTCCACGTGCATCGCGAGGCGTTCACACAGCGCGAGCATCCCCGCCAAACGTAGGGCGGGCTTCAGCCCCCCCCCGGGGCGGGAGGGGGCCGTGTTCATCGACGAGCGACGCGGTTCAGAACGGCGACTCGATCTCGAAGAACTCTCCTCGCATCATCACCGACGGCGGGATGCCGAACATCTGATAGAACGTCCGCGTGAGGTGCGCGGCGTCGGCAAAGTCGGCCGCGTGCGCCGCGGCAACGAGCGTGCGCTCCCTCCCGATGGCCACGACCGCGCGCGCCAGCTTGCGCCAGAGCATGTAGCGCCGGAAGGGGAGTCCGACCTGCTGCTTGAAGAGATGCGCGAAGCGCCCCTCGGAGAGGAACACCGAGGCGGCCGCGCTCTCGAGCGAGATGCGCAGGTCGTCCGAGGCGCGGATCTCCTGCAGCACCTTCGTCACCCGCTCGTCCATCTTCCGCGACGGCGGCGCGCCGGCACACATCGCCTGGACGTACTCCAGGATCAGCGTGCGGATGTCCAGGCTCTCGTGCGGACGCTCGAGGAACCTGCGCAGCTCTTCCGCGCACCGCACGATCCGCTCCTCGGGGACGAAGGCGATCTCGCGCCGGAACGTGCTGCGCAGCCACACTCCCTCGCGCGACTCCGGATCGACGAACAGCATCGCCGCGATGGCGCCCTTCCCGTCGTACGAGTGCCGGACGTCCGGCGGCACCGCCAGCCCCCGGCCGGACTGCCACTCCCCGCGCTCCCCCTTCGCGGCCACGACGCCGTCGATGGCGATCACGAGCTGGACCGCGTGGTGCGCGTGCGGCGGCACGACCCCCTCGGAACTGCCGACGGCCAGGAAGCCGCCGTCCCACAGGTACCAGCGCGGACCCTCTTCTGCCCACTGAGAACCGCGAATAGCCGGTTTGTACAAGAAATCCGTCGAGCTCATTCAATCGTTCCGCGAAGCCGCTCCCTACATTGCGGTCATCATGAAGATCGCACAAATCATCGCGCTTCTCACTCTCACCACTCTCTCCGCCTGCGCCTCGCGGCCGCCGGCCGACCAGTTCGGATTCGGGCCGCGGACGTCGGCGCAGAGCCGCTACACCGCCACCATCGCTCCGCCGGACCAGCCGCTGAAGCCGCGCCGCATGCTGAAGCTGCAGGTGACGATCCGCGACGCCGCCGGCCAGCCGGTGGATGGCGCGAAGATCGACGTCGACGGCGGCATGCCGCAGCACGGCCACGGCCTGCCCACTCAGCCGCGCGTCACCCGAAGCCTCGGCCAGGGACGATACGAGATCGACGGCCTCCGCTTCAACATGGGCGGCTGGTGGGAGCTCCATCTCGCCGTCCAGTCGTCCGCCGGCACCGACCGCGTCACCTTCAATCTCCAGGTCTGAGGCACGTCATGAACGGGAAACGCATCGCCACCGCCACCGCCGTCGCTCTCCTCCTCGCCGCCGCGCTGACCGCGGTCGCCGCCACGCGCGGCGACCGCTGGTCGGACGAGCAGGTCGAGGTCCTGCGCGGGCTGTCGCTCTCCGAGCTGGAGCCGCTGCCGGCCGACCCGACGAACCGTGTCGCCGACGATCCGCGCGCGGCGCGGCTCGGGGAGCGCCTCTTCTTCGACACGCGCCTCAGCGCGAACGGCAAGGTCTCCTGCGCCACCTGCCACGTGCCCGACCGCGAGTTCCAAGACGGCACGCCGCTGGCGCAAGGCGTCGGCACGACCGACCGGCGCACGATGCCGGTCGCCGGCACCGCGTACAGCCCCTTCCTCTTCTGGGACGGCCGCAAGGACAGCCAGTGGGCGCAGGCCCTCGGCCCGCTGGAGAGCGCGGTGGAGCACGGAGGCTCGCGCGCGCAGTACGCGCACACGATCGCGGAGCACTACCGCGATGACTATGAGCGCCTCTTCGGTCCTCTGCCGGACTTCGCCGCGATCCCGCGCGCCGCGGGTCCGGTGCCCGATCCGGCCGCGCGCACCGCGTGGGAGGCGATGCCGGACGAGCAGCGCGTGGCCGTGACGCAGGTCTACGTCAACATCGGCAAGGCCATCGCCGCGTTCGAGCGCCGCCTGCAGTACGCCCCGTCGCGCTTCGACCGCTACGTCGACGCGCTCGTTTCCTCGGGCACCGCGCCCGCGGATGTGTTGACGCCCGACGAGGTCGCGGGGCTGCGCCTCTTCATCGGCAAGGCGAACTGCACGCAGTGCCACAACGGCCCGCTGTTCACGAACAACGAGTTTCACAACACGGGCGTGCCCGCCGCGCCGGCGGTGGCGAAGGCGGACCGCGGCCGCGCCTCCGGCGCGAAGGACGTGCTCGCGGACGAGTTCAACTGCCGCAGCCGCTGGAGCGACGCGCCCGCCGCGCAGTGCTCCGAGCTGGAGTTCCTGGTGTCGGAGGGGCACACGCTGGAGCGCGCGTTTAAGGTGCCGTCGCTGCGGAATGTTGCCGACCGCCCGCCGTACATGCACGCCGGACAGCTCCCGAGCCTCGAGGAAGTGGTCGCGCATTACAACGGTGCGCCCGCCGCGCCGGCCGGCCACAGCGAGCTGAAGCCGCTGCGCCTCAGCGCGCGCGAACGGCAGCAGCTCGTCTCGTTCCTGCGCGCACTCAGCGGCGTCTAAGCAGAACGCAGTGGTTCCGCCCACGGTCCCCTCTCCCCGCGCGCGGGGAGAGGGCCAGGGTGAGGGGCGGTTCCTCGCAGCGGGGCACGTCCCCTCACCCTGACCCTCTCCCCACGCGGTGGGGAGAGGGGACTGTG
>DASPMO010000031.1:0-21741 GCA_035627015.1 Thermoanaerobaculia bacterium
TGCTCATGCGGGCCAGCATGCCCAGCGACTTCACGTACAGCTCGCGCAGGCGGTCGCGGACGTCGAGAAACCACTCTCCGCCGCTCGAGGCGTTCTCGAAAAAGTCGCCGCGGTAGAGCTCCACCGCGCGCTGCAGCCTGGCCGCGTCGCGGGCGCGCAGGGCGGCGTTCGCGTCGCGCTCGAACGTGCCGGCGTCGTACTCGATGCCGGGGCGGATGGCGTACGTGTCGCCCTTGGCCTCCACCCACTCGTTGCCGCCGAGGACCTTGCGGAGGCGGTGCACGCTGACGTGGAAGTTGTTGCGCAGCTTCGCGGGATCGGCGTCGGGCCAGAGCGCGGCGCCGATCTGCTCCTTCGTCGCGCCGAGGGGATGCGAGAGGAGGAAGAGCAACAGGTCGCGCTGCGAGCCGGCGTCGAGGAGCTGGTCGCCGCGGTGCACTTCGACGGGACCGAGGGCACGCACGCGGAGCACCGGGGTGGCGGCGATCTGCTCGACGCGGTCGCGCGCCAGGGCCACCATCTGGTCGTACGGCATGGCCGCGCCGGAGGCGAGGATGACGCGCAGGCGGTCGTCGGTGACGGCCTCGCGGATGCGCTCGTCCTTCTCGCGCTCCGACTCCTCGTGACGCCCGGGACGCGCGCCGAGGTGCAGCCACGCCGACGCCGCGGCGGCGAGGAGGCGCGTGCCGGTCTCCGCGTCGCGCGTGTCGAGGAGAGCCAGGCCGATCCCTTCGATGACCTGCGTCAGTCCATAGCGGTCGTCGATCTCGCTGTGCAGGTCGAGGGCACGGCGGAAGCAGCGGATGGCCTCGTCGAGCTTGCGCTCGCGCAGGGCCAGATGCCCCAGGACGGTGAGCGGGTGGGCGATGGCGGGACGGTTCTGCGCGGCCTCGCCGATGGCTACCGCCTCCTCGAACGCCGCGCGTGCGGCCTTCGTGTCCTTGCGCAGTTGCGCGGCCAGTCCCGACCAGTAGAGCGTCAGGGCCAGGCCGATGCCGCCGTCTTTGCGCGCCAGTGCCTCGGCGCGGTCGAAGGCGTTCTTCGCCGCGGCGTGCTCGTGCTCCGCGAAGGCGAGCGCGGTGCCGAGGAGCATGTGCGCGCCGGGGATGTTGAGCTTCACCGCCTCGTGGATGCGCGGCAGGATGGCGTCGAACTCTCCCTGCCACACGGCAGCGTGTCCGGCGGCGACGATGGCGCGGGCGCGGATCGTCGGGTCGGCCTCTTCACCGCGCTCCAGCGCCGCCTCGATGCGGCGCCGCGCCTCGTGAAAGTGTCCGCGCGCGAACCAGTACCAGTGCAGCGCGGTGACGAGGCGCAGCTCCAGCTCCGGGTCGCGGGCCCAGTCGAAGACGCGGCGGATGCTGCCGATCTGGCTGTCGATCCTGGCCATGGCCTCGAAGTCGCCCGCGCCGGCGAAGATGCGCGGCTCGAGCGATTCCACGAGCTGCACGTACCAGCGCGCGTGGCGCTCGCGCATCTCCTCCTGGTCGCCCGACTGCGCGAGCTTCTCCTCGGCGAACTGGTGGACCGTGTCGAGCAGGCGGTAGCGATCGTGCTCGAAGATGACCAGCGACTTGTCGACGAGCGCGGAGAGCAGCTCGAACACGCTCTCGCCGCAGATCGCCTCCGCGGCGTCGAGCGTGAAGTTGCCGCCGAAGACGCCGAGGCGGCGGAGGAGGGCTTGTTCGTTCTCGGATAAAAGGCGATAGCTCCAGTCGATCGTCTCGTAGATCGTGCGGTGCCGCGTGGCCGTGCGCGAGCCGGCGTTGAGGAGGCGGAAGGCGTCGTCGAGGCGCTCGGCGATCTGCTCGACGGTGAGCACCTTCACGCGCGCGGCGGCGAGCTCGATGGCCAGAGGGATGCCGTCGAGGCGGCGGCAGATGTCGGCCACGACGTCGCTCGGCGCGAAGCCGGGCTTCACCGCGCGGGCGCGCTCCTCGAAGAGCTGCACCGCGTCCTCGACCGAGAGCGGCGGGACGAGCCAGGTCTGCTCGCCGGTGAGGCCGAGGGGCTGGCGCGAGGTGGTGAGGATCTTCGTGTGGGGGCAACTGCGCAGGACGTCGTCGGCGATCTCCGCGGCGGCGTCGACGACGTGCTCGCAGTTGTCGAGGATGAAGAGCACGGCGCGGTCGCGGACGGTGTCGACGACGACCTGGGCCACGTCCTGGGTCGGCAGCTCGCGCATGCCGAGGGCCACCAGGAGCTGCTGCGCGATCAGCTCGGGATCGGTGAGCGGCGCCAGCTCCACCCAGCCGACGTCGTCGAACTGCGACTGCACTTTGCGCGCGAGCTCCAGCGCCAGGCGCGTCTTCCCGCTGCCGCCCGCTCCGGTGATGGTCAAAAGGCGCGTGTTGTCGAGGAGCCGTTCAGTCTCGTCGAGCTCGCGCGCACGGCCGAGCAGGGGCGTGAGGGGGACGGGCAGCCGTTCGTGGCGGGGGCGGCGCGACATGCGTCCGCGATGATACCGGCTTGACATCGCCGTGCCATCGTGCGCGTAATCTCAATATGGGATCCGATGTCGTCCAGTTGCTGAGAGAGCACGGAGTGCATCCATCCGCGCACCGCGTGGCGGTGGCGCAGTATGTCCTGAGCACGGACGAGCACCCCTCGGCCGACCGCGTCTGGGCGCGGGTCAAAGAGCGCTTCCCGATGATCTCGCGCGCGACGGTCTACAACACGCTGAACCTCTTCGTGGAGAAGGCACTGCTGCGCGAGCTGCACCTCTCCCCCGAGTCCGTCGTCTTCGACCCGAACATGGACCGCCACCACCACCTCATCGACGCCGACACGGGGAGCATCCACGACGTGCCGTGGAACCGCGTGGAGGTGTGCAACATCGAGGCGATCGGGGAGTACGAGATCAGCGACTACCAGGTCGTGATGCACGGGCGGAAGAAAACGTCATAGTTTATCCGCCCGCAGGCGCGGGATCTCGGGTGTAGATGTAGGCCGATCAGCGCGATCGGAATTGACACGACCCGAGAGGGAGTTGTAGTTTGTGGCGGGCCGCCTCACGGGGCGTGCCCCTTAACCCCCCCAGTGTCTGGCCAGCGCCACACGCTGGGGTTTTTTTGTGGCCGACCGAGCGCTACTCTTCATCGACGGCAACAACTGGTACCACGCCCTTTGCGACGTCGGTGTGGAAGATCGTGCGCGCCTCGACTACAAGCGGATCTCGGAGAAGCTCGTCGGGCCACGCGAGTGGATCGGTACCAGATACTACATCGGCCAGGTTACGCAGCAGCAGGGTGAGAAGGTCTACGCCCAGCAACGAAGTTTTCTCGCCAAACTGCAAAACACGGACGCACGGATCTCAGTTCACCTTGGGCGAATCGAGCCCCGTACCACGGTCAACGACGCCGCCAAAGAATTGCGCGAATACCTCGCGACACTAAAAACGAAGATCGATCCGACTATCTACGCAGATCTTAGTGGTATCGCGAAGCGTCATTCACATACAGCGGTGTTCGTTGAGAAGGCGGTCGATGTTCATCTCGCTATCGACTTTGTGACGCTGGCGATCAAAGACGCTTACGATGCCGCGTACCTGCTGACCGCTGATGGTGACTACACGCCCGCAGTCGATGCCGTTCGAGCTTTGGGGAAGAAGGTATACGCAGCTTGCCCTCTACCCGGCGCGCAACTCGCCAAAGCCGTCAATTCGTTCATCAGAATCGTGCCTGCATGGTTCGATGATTGTTACGCGGTGAATGAATAAAGCGTCGAAACGCGGCACCCGCCAGGGTTCGGCCCGCCGAGCCGAACCCTGGAGTCGCGGCGTTACTGCACAGTTCGGGCGTCGCTGTCCAGCGATTACACACTGGCCGGACAGCTCAGCGTGAGATCCATTACGTCGTCGGCGAAGGCGTGGGCGCCTTCGTGCTCGTCCCTACCGTTCCACTGGTATCCGTCGGCGGCGCTCCCGTCCCCACCGTCACCGACACCTCTTCCCCCTTCGTGCGGTGGTCGAGGATCGGGCAGTACATCACGTAATTGCCGGCCTTGAAGTTCACGTCGACCGTCGAGCTGCCGCCCGCGTCGATGTTGTCGCCGGCGGCGCGGGAGATCCCTTCCCCTTCGACGAAGAGGTTGTGGACGCCCGTGCCGCGGTTCTCCACCGTCAGGATGGCCGGGCCGGGAGGGATGCTCTGCTCGCGGACGGCGATGCTGCCGTCGCTGAGCATGACCAGTACGGTCGTGCCGGAGACGACGTCCGGAACGAGTGCCTCGCCGCCGGGGGAGGCGGGATGCGTGGCCGAGTCGGTGGCGGCGGTGTCGAGCGTGGCCGCCGTGTCGGTCGCGCTTTCTCGGTTGCCGCAGGCGATGGCGAGGACGAGCAGCGGGGTGAGAAGCAGCTGTTTCTTCATAACAGCCGGATGTGTCTGCAAAAGGCGTTCACTCCTGCTTTCCGACCTTCACCTCGTCCCCGACCACGTCGTTCACGTAGAGCATTTTCGTCGTCACCAGCACGACCGCCAGGAGCGGCTCGGCGATGAGCATCCCGACCACGCCGAACACCACGCCCAGCGCCGCCACGGCCACGACGGTGAGGATCGGCGGAATGTCGAGCCGCTTTTCCAGCAGCAGCGGCGTGATCACGTTCCCCTCGAGCTGCTGGACGATGAGATAGAGGATGAGGACGTAAAGCGCCTTCTGCGGTGAGTCGAGCAGGGCGATGCCGAGCGCCGGGATCGCGCTGACAATCGGGCCGAAGAACGGGACGAACTCCATCAGGCCGGCTATGAGTCCCAGCGCCGCGGCGCCCTTCACCCCCAGCAGCGCCAGCCCGCCGCCGGTGATGAGGCCGATCAGCACCATCGCGATCAGCCGCGCCACCAGCCACTGCCGCAGCGTCGTGGCCAGCGTATCGACGTACTCCTCCGCGCGATCCCGTTTGCTGTGCGGGATGAGGTGGAGGATCCCCTCCCGATACACGCCCGGCTGCGCGGCGACGTACATGGCGATGAAGATCACCAGCACGAAGCCTCCCACCGCGCCGAAGACCGAGGAGACGATGGGGAAGAGGAACTGCAGCGAGCCGCGGAGCTCTTTGCCGAGCTGCGCCTTCAGTCCCCCTTGCTGCTGTTTCTGCTGTTGTTGTTGCTGCGGCTGCTGTGATTGCTGCTGTGATTGCTGCTGTGGCTGCTGCTGTGGCTGCTGCACGAGGGACCTGGCCGGCGTCTGCTGCAGCCAGCGGTCGGCCTGGTCGACGAGCTTCGGCAGCTCGGTCGAGAGCTGCTGCGTCTGGTTGCGCAGCGACGGCGCCATCAGCGCGCCGATGCCGACCAGCACGCCCAGGCCCACCACGATCACCAGCGGCGCCGCGATCCCGCGCTTGAGGTGGATCTTCTCCAGGAAGTCCACCGCACGCGACACGGCCAGGCCGAGGAGCACGCCGAGGAAGGTGACGATGAAGATCGCGTGAGCGATCCAGAGAAAACGCAGCGCGATCAGCAGTCCGAAGATGATCGCGGCCACGCGGAAGGCGGTCGCCGAGCGAATCTCCATGCTGGCGAGCGGAGCAGGAGACGTGCCGAGGTCTGGAGTGCGGCAGCGGCCAGCTGCCGCTCTCAATGCGGGAGGCGCCAGCCGCCCGCCCGCCCGCGCCAGCTGCGGCTGGCGCATGGAGAGCGCGAGCTGGCGCTCGCGCACTCCAGACGCTATGCGTTTCGTCGCGCGAGGACGCCGTTCATTGTCAGATACAGCGAGGCCAGCCGCTCCAGCGCGGCCGGATCGCTGGCCGCGAGCAGCGCCATGATCTCGTCCCGCTGGGAGGCGTAGCCGGTCAGCGCCACTTTCGTGCGCGGCTCGTCGGAGAAGGGCTCCTTCGAGGCGAGCGTCGCGCAGTCGTTGAAGAAGCGCCCCGCGATCTCGGCCGCGCTGGCGAAGTTGTGCCGCTGCGCCTCGTGGCTGGCCAGGCCGAGGTCGCGGTGCAGCGTGGCCAGGCGCAGGTCCATCGAGGTGGTCGTCAGCGTTTCCCGCAGGCGGCGCGCCTCGAGCCATTGCGGGACGAAGCCCGCCGCGAAGGCGACCGCCATCAGCAGCACGGTGAAGAAAAAGGAGCGCGCGGCCGATCTGCGGCGGGGGGGTGGAGAGGCCGAAGCGGGTTGCATCATGAGCGCATGGTAGCCGGATTGCACAGGGGACGCGCCGGGGACAAGGTGGCCATCGAACCGGGAAACCTGCTGTCCGCGCGCGAGGAGATCGCGCGGCGGGCGCGGCAACAGGCGGCGCTCGCCGAGCTGGGACAGGCTGCGCTGACCCGCGCCGACGTCGGCCTCCTGGTCGGCCAGACCTGCGCCGTCGTGGAGTGGGCCCTCGGCGCCTCCTACGTCAGCATCGTGCAGGCCGACGGGAACGAGCTGTCGCTGCGCTTCGGCGTCGGCACCAACTCCACCTTCAGCGGCTGCAGCGACGCGGCGGTCGCGCACAAGCCGCTGCTGCTCTTCACCCTGACCAGCCGCGAGCCGGTGGTGTTCCGCAACGTCATTGCCGACGCGCGCGTGAACCGCGACCACCTGCGCGACGTGCACGGCATCGAGGCGGGCATCTGCATCCCGGTCTCGGGCCGCGACAGGCCGTTCGGGCTGCTCACGGTCTACAGCGCGCACGATCGCTCCTTCGCGCCGGACGAAGTGGACTTTCTGAAAGCGGTCGCCGATCTGGCGGGCGCGGTGATCCTCAACGCCGAGGCGGAGGAGGAGCGCGCGAAGAGCGACGAGCGTTTCCGTGCCCTGGTCGAGAACGCGGCCGAGGGGATCGCCCTCATCGACGCGCGCGGGCAGATCCTCTATGCCGGCCCGTCGACGCAGCGCGTCCTCGGCTACGACGAGCTGGCGGCGTCGAACCTCCTCGCGCTCGTGCACCCCGAGGACCTGGAGCTGGCCAAGCGGCATCTGCGCATGCTCGGGGCGGCCGAGGGGACGGAGCTCGCCTGCGAGCTGCGCCTGCGCAACGCCGCCGGGGAGTGGCGCTGGATCGAGGGGACGTACAAGAACCTGCTCTTCAACCACGCCGTGCGCGCGATCGTGATCAACTACCGCGACGTCACCGAGCGCAAGCTGGCCGAGGAGACGCTGCAGCACCTCGCGTACCGCGACACGCTCACCGATCTCCCGAACCGCTTCCTCTTCCACGACCGCCTGGAGCACGCCATCGAACAGGCGCGGCGCCGCAATGCGGGCGTGGCGGTGATGTACGTCGACCTGGACCGTTTCAAGGTCGTGAACGACACGCTCGGCCACAGCGCGGGCGACCGGCTGCTGCAGGTGGTGGCGCGGCGGTTGCGCGACCAGCTCCGCGGCGACGACACGATCGCCCGCCTCGGCGGCGACGAGTTCGCGGTCATCCTCCCCGAGGTCACGCGCGCCGAGGACGCCGGCACGGTGGGACGGAAACTCATCGGCTCCCTCCGCGATCCCATCGTCGTGGACGGCCACGAGCTGCACGTGACCGCCAGCGCGGGGATCAGTCTCTTCCCCTCGGACGGCACGGACGTGGAGACGCTGCTGAAGCACGCCGACGCGGCGCTCTATCGCTCGAAGGACACGGGGCGCAACACGGTGCAGCTCTTCGCCTCGTCGATGAACGCGCGCTACACCGAGCGGCTCGAGCTCGAGCTGAGCCTGCACCGCGCCCTGGACCGCAACGAGCTGACGCTCGTCTACCAGCCGCTGGTCGACCGCGAGTCGCGCAGCGTGCGCTGCTTCGAGGCGCTGGTGCGCTGGAACCGGCCGGGATACGGCCTCGTCAATCCCGGGGAGTTCATCCGCCTGGCCGAGGAGACGCGGCTCATCCTGCCGATGGGCGACTGGATCCTCCGCACCGCCTGCGCGCAACTGCAGGAGTGGCGGCGCGTGGGGCTCGGCGATTTCCACATGTCGGTGAACCTCTCGCCGCACCAGCTCGCGCAGCCGCAGTTCATCCACTTCGTGCACGACACGCTGCGGCAGTACGAGCTGGAGCCGTCGGACCTCGAGCTGGAGGTCACCGAGGGGGCGGCGCTGCAGAATCTGGAGTGGACCCTGAGCGTGCTCGATCAGCTGCGCACCCTCGGCGTGCGCATCGCCGTCGACGACTTCGGCACCGGCCAGTCGTCGCTGGTCTACCTCAAGCGCCTGCCGCTGACGACGCTGAAGATCGACCGCGAGTTCCTCCGCGACGTGCAGCGCGACGCGGGCGACGCGGCCATCTTCGCCTCCATCGTGCAGCTCGGCCACAGCCTCGGCCTCTATGTCATCGCCGAGGGGATCGAGAACGAGGACGACCGGGCACTCGTGGAAGGGCATCGCTGCGACGGCATGCAGGGCTACCTGTTCAGCAAGCCGATGGCGCCGCGCGAAGTCGGCGCGTGGCTGGCGAAGTTCCGCTATCCTGCCGCGGTAGCGTGAATGACAAACGCCGGGTTCTGATCGTCGACGACGATCCTTCCATCCGCCAGATCGTGCGCGTGCTGCTGGAGCGCGATGGCGTGCGCGCCGACATCGCCGAGGACGGCGAGCGGGCCACGGCCATGCTGCGCGACGGCGACTACGGCGTGGTGCTGCTCGACCTGCTCATGCCGCGCCTCGACGGCCACGGCGTGATCGCGTACATGCGCGAGCACCACATCGACACGCCGGTGATCGTCATCTCGTCGGTGGGGGAGGCGGCCAGCGATCTCGACCCGCGGCTCGTGCGGGTCGTGCTGCAGAAACCGTTCGAGGCCCGCGACCTGCGCAAGGTCGTGACCGCGGTGCTGGAGAAGGTATGACCTACGTCTGCCTGCTGCGCGGCGTGAACGTCGGCGGCAACAAGATGGTGAAGATGGAGGAGCTGCGCAAGACGTTCGAGTCGCTCGGCTGCACGAACGTGCGCACGGTGCTGCAGAGCGGGAACGTGATCTTCGACGCGAAGACGAAGCCGCGCGATCTCGAGTCGCACCTCGGCGTGCCGGTCGTGCTGCGCACGCAGGCCGAGATCCGCAAGGCCATCGAGGCGAACCCGTTCCCGGACGAGGCGGAGCACGATCCCGGTCACCTGCTCGTCGTCTTCCTCTCCGCCCCTCTTCCCTCGGACGAGCCGCTCCGCAAGGTGGCCCTGCCGCACGAGAAGTTCGCGGTGAAGGGGAAGGAGATCTACATCCACTTCGGCCAGGGAGCCGGCCGCTCGAAACTGGCCGCGGCGCTGACGGAGAAGAAGCTCGGCGTGGTGCCGACGGCGAGGAACTGGAATACCGTGGGGAAGCTGGTGTGAGCCGATCCATCTTCACCGCCGTCCTCATCGCCGTGCTGCCGGTGGTCTCGCTGGCAGAGACGGCGCGCACGTTCGCGGGACGTTCGTGGTCGATCCAGGTGCCGGAGGGGTACACCGAAACCACGACTCCGTCGGACGAACGGACCTTCATCGTTGCCTATGCACCCGCGCCACGTCCTGACGGCACGCGTCCGATGATTCTGGTCACACTGGCTGACGTTCGAGGGATGAGCGACACGCCTGAATCCCGGCAGAAGATCGCGGAAGCCACGATCGCGGGTGTGCAGCGTCGCCGCGACGAGTGGCAGGTCGAGAAATCGGACGCGAAAGTCGGAGACATGCCGGTGGTGCGCTACGCCTGGAGCGGTGTCACCATTCCGGCGAGCGATGGCGCCGCTGCACGACTGCGCGCCCGCGGGGTCATGCTCGTCGGCGTCGACCGTGGAGTCGCATTCGTGCTGCACACGCAGGACGTCGATGCGCACGCCGGCGAGTCGATCCCCGCGCTCGAACGGCTGATGGCGACCTTTCGCTTCGGGGAAGCGCAGGGGAGCAAGTGACGCATGCGGCGCGCACTCATCTACGGTGCTCTCGCGGTCGCGGTGCTGCTGTCCGCGGCGGCGTACTGGTCCTCCCGTCGTGAGATGGTCGTCGAGCGTCCCTCGCTCGGTGGACCGCCTCCGGGGGCGCGGCCGAAACGCCAGGACCTCGTCGGCCGTCCACTGCCGGCCTTCACCGCGGTCGACCAGCACGGCCGGCGAGTGACCAACGCCACGCTGCAGGGCCGCGTCGCGGTCGTGAATGTGTGGGCAACCTGGTGCCAGCCGTGCGTTGCCGAGCTGCCGCGCGTCGAACGGGAGGTCTGGCAGCGCTTCCGGCCGCAAGTCGCGGTCATCGCCATTGCCCGCGGAGAGTCGGCCGCGAAGATTCGCGACTTCAACCAGCGAATGAACCTGACGTTTTCCCTGGCCGAGGATCCCAGGGGAAAGATCACACGTGAGCTGGGTGGCAACGACGCGATCCCCCGCACGTATGTCGTCGACCGGTCCGGCGTCGTCGTCTACCAGGCCATCGGTTACAGCGACAGCGAATTCAGCAAACTGGTTTCTGCCGTCGAGCGTGCGGTCGCATCGCCCGGAGCTACTCACGCCAATAGCCGGGGCGGCGGCGATCATGAGCGATCGCGATGACCGACAAATGCGCGTTCATGCGAACGAAGATGACGTGATACGGAAAGTTGTGTACGGGAAGGCGTCGAACGTTCCGGTCAGGGACGCCAGGAACAAACCCGCCGGATCCGGGAAACTGCTCCAGATGACGCAAGGTTTCCCTCACTTCAGCCGCAAAACGCGCCGCGACCTCGGGATTCCGCTCGCGGTACCACTCCGTCACCTCGCGCAACTCACGCCGGGCGCGAGCCCTGAAGCGCACCCGTATCAACGGGACAGCACTTCCCGCTGGATTTCGTCGAGCACGATGCGCCAATCCTCTTCATCGTCCGGATTCGCGCGGGCATCTGCCACTCGTCTTTCGATTTCAGCTGCCCACGCGGCCTCGACGTCGGCCTCGGCTTCATCCAGACTGGCGAGCAGCTGTGCGGCGAGCTCGGCGCGGTCATTCGCTGGAAGGGTCAGCGCATCTTCGAATAACTTCTGCGCGTTGACGGTCATGATGCAATCCTAGGCTGTCCAGGATCTGCGTTCAACCGTGCATGGAGGCGCCGCCCCTCACGAGCCTCCGAGGCCGCTCGGCGATCCTTCGTACTCGTAGCGGTCCGCTCGGATAAAATTGAATCATGGCAGTGAAGGAGCCGATGAGCGGTACGCCCGATCCTGTGGTGGACGCGTACAAGCCCGGGATCGACCGAACGTTGATCCGGGAGAACTTGAAGCGTTCCCCGGAGGAGCGCGTCCGCGCGCTGCAGCAACTGCAGGCCTTTGCGGAGGAACTGCGGCGGGCAGGCAAGGCTCTTCGCGAAGCGAACGAGCGATGAACGACTTCGAACGGATACTGGCTGGTCTTCGTTCAACCGAAGTGTCGTTCGTCATCGTCGGCGGCGTCGCTGCAACGGTTCACGGTTCAGCACGACTCACTTCGGACGTCGATGTCGTCTACGAGCGATCGCTTGCGAACATCGAACGTCTGGTGGCGGCGATGGCGCCGCTGAACCCCTACTTGCGTGGTGCGCCGGCCGGTCTGCCATTTCATTTCGACGTGGAGACGGTTCGCCGTGGTCTCAATTTCACGCTCACCACGGATGCCGGTCCGGTCGATGTTCTCGGCGAGATCGCCGGGGTGGGAGACTATGACGCAGTCCTGTCCGTGTCTGAAGATGTCTCCTTGTTTGGGGCAATCTATCGTTGCATCAATCTCGATGCCCTGATCGTAGCCAAGCGAGCTGCCGGACGTCCGAAAGACCTGGAAGCGGTTGCAGAGCTCGAGCTGATTCGGGACGAGAGCTCGAGTCGGTCGAATCCCGACGCGTAGCGCGCTTCAGCGAATCCGCTGAAAATCGTGCTGGAAACGGTGCCGTTTTCAGCGAACTCGCTGAATGTGCAGGGAAGCGTCGTTCCATTTTCAGCCGAACGTCGTTGCATTTTCAGCGAACTCGCTGAAAAGCGAGCCGTGATCGCTGAACTTTTCAGCGAGTTCGCTTATGTTGGAGGCATGCACGCTTAGGTTTTCAGCGAGTTCGCTTAAATCGTAAGCGTTCACGGTTGAGTTTTCAGCGAACTCGCTGAAAATGCCGGGAGCGTCGCTGAGGAGCCTGGCACCAGAGCTTTCCATTTCAGCGAGCTCGCTGCCTCTACACTGAGGCATGCGTGTTTTTGTAGCGTCTCTGCTGACCGCGTCTCTGCTCGCGGCCTGCCATGCATCCCACATCCAGCGCTCGGACGCCAGTTTCGACGCCATCGTCGCCGCGCCGATGTTCACGGGCAACGGTCCGCGGCTGCTGTTCGACGAAGCGCATCACAACTTCCATCGCTCCGACGGCCGCTACGCCCCGTTCGTGACGCTGATGCGCAACGACGGGCTGACCGTCACCGCGAACGCGCAGCCGTTCACCGCCGCGTCGCTGCGGGATCACGACATCCTCGTGATCGCCAACGCGGAGGGCGCGTCGACCGGCGCGCCGGCGTTCACGGAGGCGGAGATCGATGCCGTGGCGGGGTGGGTGGAGGGGGGAGGGGCGCTGTTGCT
Source organism: Thermoanaerobaculia bacterium (assembly GCA_035627015.1). Classification (GTDB taxonomy): domain Bacteria; phylum Acidobacteriota; class Thermoanaerobaculia; order Gp7-AA8; family Gp7-AA8; genus QHVT01. The sequence goes on from DASPMO010000031.1 coordinate 12,436, forward strand.
CATCGCGGACCACAGTCCGTTTGGCCGCGCCGCCGACGCGCTGTCGCAGCGCTTCGGCGTGGCCATGCTCGACGCACACCTCAAGGACGTGCAGCACAGCGATCCCGGTCCGAGCCCGTTCTTCCTCCTCTTCACGCGTGAGAACGGCCTGCTGGCCGAGCATCCGATCACGAAGGGGCTCGACCGCATCGTGACCTTCGGCGGCCAGGCGCTGCGCGTCCAGTCCCCGGAAGCCACCCTGCTGCGCCTCTCGCCCGACGCGCAGATCGTGAAAGACCGCGCCAAGCCCGACATCAGCGAGCCGGTCGGCGCCAACGCCGCTGCCGCCGTCGCGCTGACGCCCGGACGCGGGCGTGTGGTGATCATGGGGGAAGCGGCCGCGCTGACGGCGCAGGTCCTCACCGGCGAGCCGGCCAAGCCGTTCGGCGTCGCCGAGCTGCGCATCGGCATGAGCCGCACCGACATCGACAACAAACAGTTCGCCCTGAACATCGTGCGCTGGCTGGCCCGGAGACTGTGACTCCTGCATTATCCTGAGCGCATCCATGTCGCCACAGCCACTCCGGGTGTTCGTGAGCCACAGCTCCGAGGAGAACAAGGCCGTGCTGGATGCGATCGCCGAGGCGTTCCGGCAGCGGAGCAGCGACTTCACGCTGCTGATGGACACCGAGGAGCTGAAAGCGGGGGATGCGTGGCGCGCGCGCATCAATCTGTGGCTCGGCGCCTGTGACGCGGCGGTGCTGGTGCTGTCGGAGCAGGCGCTCACGAAACCGTGGGTGCTGTACGAGGCGGCCATCCTCTCGTATCGCAACCGCGGCGGCAAGTTCCTGATCGTGCCGGTGATCCTCGGCGATCCGGAGGGGAAGCTGCTGAAGGACCGGCGGCTCGACGCGCCGCACATCAGTGAGATCCAGGCCGTCCGCCTCTCCGATCCGGAAGAGATCGCGGATGCGGTGATGCAGCGGCTGGCCGGATATCAGGCGGAGGTGGCGCGTCCGATCGGTACGGCCGTGTCGCGCATCCTCACCATCCTGGACGGCCTGCCGGAGCACCTCCTGAACGAAGCCTCCGACTTCCTGAAACTGAAACTGCCGTGGGAGCCGGGCGAGAAGCCGCTCGTACCGTTCGCCGAGCGCCTCCTCGGCGCATCGACGGACGAGGCCATCGACGCCCTGCTCGCCGTCCGCGATTTCCTCGAGGAGAAGCCGAAGAAGGTCAAAGAGCTGTGCGAGCTCGTGGCCGCCTCCTGGGTCGATCCGAAGGCGATCGAAGAGCTCCCCGAGATCGCCCAGGCCGCGACGGGACGCGCCGTGGCCCTCAACGCGGCGCTCGCGCAGACGGCGCGGATGTATCAGGTCGCCGCCTGCCCGACGAACCGCGCCCACTTCATCTCCTGCGTCGAGGTGTTTCCCGAGCCGCAGACGCTGGAAGACGAGATCGTGGCCAAAGTCGAGAAGGAGCTTCACGACTTCATCAAGCCGAAGGGCGAGAACGTGCGGGCCGCCCTCAAACGGGCCGACAAACAGCTCATCTTCGTGGCCATCCCCTCGATCGGATTCACCGACGCCGTGGTGGAGCGGCTGCAGAAGGAGTTCCCCTCCGTGACGTTCTTTTTTCTCACCGGGAACCAGGGAGCGCCGGTGAGTGCGGTCGAGCGCAACCTGCTGAAACTGATCGTCCCGCAGCTCAACGACATGGAAGAGACGACGTTCAACGCGAACCACGGACGGCTGATGGGCAACGTCGTGGACCCGATGGGGTGGTCGAAATGAAATACACAAAGCTTTTCAATCCCGGCAAACCTTCGGCCGTCGACGCGACGCTGGTCGCCGATCAGAGCGACGGCCACGGCTACGTCTTCAGCGACCGCATCGTCCTGGCCGTGAACACGGCCATGGCCACGGGGCGGCCGCTGCTCGTGCGCGGCGACAGCGGTACGGGCAAGAGCTCGCTCGCGGCCGCCATCGCCACGCAGCTCCGGCGGCGCAAGCTCGAGCGCGTGATCTCCTCGCGCACCGAGGCGCGCGACCTGCTGTGGGAGATCGACCATCTCCGCCGCCTGCAGGACGCGCACGACAGCCAGAGCAAGGTCGGTCCTCCCGGCGACTACGCCGTGCCGGGGATTCTCTGGTGGGCGTTCCACCGGGAGTCGGCGGAGAAGCAGTACCAGCGCGCCGGCGGCACGGGCCCGCGTTACGAAGGCGTGGCGCCGCAGGAGAAGAAAAAGTCGGCGCCGCAGAGCGAGGCCGCGGTGGTGCTGCTCGACGAGATCGACAAGGCGGATCCCGATCTCCCGAACAATCTGCTGGTCCCCCTCGGGTCGCTGAAGTTCCTGGTCGAGCCGACGCAGGAATGGGTGGTGGCCAAGCCGGACGCCGCGCCGCTGCTGGTGATCACCTCGAACGACGAGCGCGAGCTGCCGGCCGCGTTCCTGCGGCGCTGCGTGGAGCTGGTGATCGAGGCGCCGTCGAACGAGCAGTTGCTGCTCATCGCGGAGCGGCGCTTTCCGAAGATCAAGGCCGCGCGCCGCAAGCGCGTGCTCGACCTGATCCTGGGCAGCAAGCCGGCGGACTGGCAGGGGCGCGACCGTCCCGTGCCGGCGGAGTACCTCGACGCGCTCCGCGCCGTGGCGAACCTCGACGCGGAGAGCGATGCGGATGCCGACGAGCTGCTGACCAGCCTCGCCCCGCTGCTGGTCTGGAAAGCGTCGCAGAACGTGCGGACATGAACGAGCGCCTGCCCGATTTCGGCGACCTGATTCGCGCCTTCGCGGTGCTGCGGCCGCGGGACGAAGAGGCTCGCCGCGAGCTGGCGAGCCTGCTCGGGTTCGATTACGCGCGGCCGCGGCCGGAGGTGGCTCCGGCTCCCGCGCCGCTTCCGCTGCCTCCGCCTCCGCCTCCTCCAGAGACACCCAATCCTCAATCCTCAATCCTCCATCCTCAATCCGCGACGCCTCCGCCGCAGCACAATCCGTTCAACACCGATCTCCGTCCGTCCGTGCTCCGCCCGCTCGCCCCGAAACCGGAGCCGGTGCCGGAGTGGGGCACGGCCGCGCCGCTGGCGCCGCCGCCGGCCACCCGCGCCGAGCCTCCCGCGACCGAGCCGCTGCTCGTGCCGCGCTGGACGCGCGGCATTCTCTCCGCCGCGCTCAGCGGCCGGAGCGCCGAGGGAGAGATCGACATCGAGGCGGTGGTGCGCACGATCGGCAACGCGCGGCCATTCCGCTCCGTCCCGCGGCGTTTCGTGCCGCGCTTCGGACGCGGTGTGCAGGTGCTCGTCGACGCGTCGGAATCGATGGCGCCGTTTGCCGGGGACCAGGAGTGGCTCACCGAGCGCATTCGCGTCGTGGCCGGGCGCGATCGCACGCGGGTCCTCGGCATCGACGGCAGCGAGACCTTCATCGCCGGCGAGGGGAGCCGCTTCGAGTGGACGGACTACTTCGAGCGGTTCGTGCCGCTCCCCGGCGTGGTGGCCATCCTGCTCACGGACCTCGGCATCGGACGAATGCCGCTGGCGCCATGGACGACGCCGGGGCAATGGCTCTCCTTCGCCGCGGCGCTCCGCAAGCGCGGCGTGCCGCTCGTGGCCGTGGTGCCGTACGGGCGCGAACGATGGCCGGCGGCGCTGCGGCGCGTCATTCCGATCGTGCAGTGGGACGCGGGGACGACCGCCCGCAGCGCGCGGCGCGCGCTGGAGACGCGCCTGCGGCAGTACGGGAGGAGCGGCCCGTGAACGCGTCCGAGCTGGTGCAGGCCTTCGCCGCGTCGCGGCCGCGCGCGGTGGAGCTGGCCGAGGTGGTGTCGTTCGCCGTGCTCGTCGACCGGCCGCTGCTGCGGCAGGCGCGCGTGCGGCTCGTGCCCGGCGCCGACGCCGGCGCGGAGGCCGATCTCTGGCTCAGTCCCCTGGTGAAGAGCCGATCGGCCGAGGGGATCACCTTCACGCCCGAGGTGGCGGCCGTGCTGCGCGCGCGCCTGGCCGCGAGCCCGGCGAGGAAGGAGGAGGCCTGGAAGCTCACCACGGCCATGCACGAGCACCTGCCGCCGACGCTGAAGCTCGAGGAGACGATCAACCATCTGTCCATCGACGGCAGCGCCGAGGCGGCGCGGAAGATCGACGAGCTGTTGAATTCCGTGCTGGCGGCGATGGCCGCCGGAGGCCGCGACGGCCTTGCCAGTTGGGCCGCGCGCGCGCTGGCCGGCTTCCCGACCAGCGTCCGCAAGCGCTCGACGGCGCGCATGCTCGCCGCGGGCGCGAGTCTCCGGCTGGGGGGCGATCCGCGTCACGCGCTGGGCGGGGACCTGCCGGAGTGGCTGCGCTTCGTGGCACCGGCGCAGTTGCCGGTGGAGACGGTGGGAGTGCAACTCGCGCCGGGCCTGCTGCGCGTCGACGCGTCGAAGAATCCCGCCGGCCAGCATCTCCGCCTGCCCGCCACGCGCCCGTACCTGCTCGACGTGTCGTGGACCGCGGAAGACGGGAAGGAGGAGGGGCTGCAGCTCGCGCTGCGCGCCGGCGACGTGGAGCACGTGCCCGTCGGGGCGGGGGAGGTGCGGCTGCGCACGGTGGCCGGCGACACGTACGAGGTGCGCCTCGGCGGCACCGCGCCCGCGGACGTGAGGCGGCACATCATCGATTTTTCGGATGTGCTGAAGCGCGCGAAGACGATGGAGCCCTCAACGCTCAGCGGTGTGACTCTCTTCGTCGGTCCGCCCGGCAGCGGCAAGACCTCGACTCTCGCGGCATTGTGCAACCCGTCGTCCGCATGTCACTTCTTCGAGCGCGGGATCCCCCGGCTGGAGTACTGGGAGCTCGCGGAGCGGTCGCTGATCGCGCAGCTCATCACACGCTTCGACGCGCCGCCCTGGGCGGTGACGATGCCCCTTCCCGACTTTCTGCGCATGATCGCGGCGCGGGTCGGCACCGGTCCCGTCTACATCGTGCTCGACAACGTGGACGTCGTGAAGCATCACTCCGTGAGCAGCGTCCTCGACCCGCTCCGGGGACTGCCGTCGCCATTCGTGATCGTCGCCTCGGCCGCCCACGCTCAGGACACCGACGTGCGCACGATCGCGCTGGCATATCGTCGCGAGGTCACGTTTCCGGTGCCACCCGAGGGGAGCGCGGCGCGGCGCTACCTCGAGGCGCTGGCCATCGCCCGCTCGCCGCTGCCGGCGGCGGACGCCGACCGCCTGCACGCGAGCCTCGACCGGCCCACGCTCGAGGGGGACGGGGTTTCGGTGAGGATGGTTCTCGGCGAGCCCCATGCAGTCGTCGACGAGTTTCTGCGCAACTTCATTCTCGAGCAGGAGGGGTTCGACGAGCCCGCCGCACATCGTCTGCTCGCGGAGGCCATCGCGGTCGAAGAACCGACGTGGTACCGCGTCCGTTACGGTGCCTGGCACCGGCTGCGCGGCGGCGACGGCGCGCAAATGTCGATGGCCGTCCTTCAGCAACTGACCGAGCGGTTCGGCGCCGCCATCGCCGCGGATGCGCTCGAGGAGCTCTCCGGCCATGAGCCTCTCCCTCTCCTCGCGGTCGCGGAGACCTTGCGCAAGCGCGCGCAGCAGGCGAACGAGATGCCGCAAGACCTCGCCCCGCTGCTTTACTCAGCGCTGCGGCAGGAGAATCAGCCCGACGCCGCCATCGAGGACGCCCTTGCCCTGGGCATCGGCGATATCTCGCTGCGCATCGAGTCGTACGTCCCTGCAACGGGAACGCGTCCGCGAATCCGCCCGCCCGGACCGATCGCGGCGATCGAGGAGAGTGAGGAGAACTCTGTCATCGTCCTTCGCTGCGGCAACGCCTTGCAGTTCATCGATGGAGACGACCGTACGGTCACCATCGAGACGCCGTCGATGACGGCGTCGGCCACGTGGGGCGACGTCCTGATGACGGGTGACGCCGAGGGAACGGTTACGTTCTGGAGCGTGTCCGAGATGCGGATGATGGACCGGGTCGTCGTACACCAGGGGGCGGTGACACAACTGGTCCTGAGCTCCGTACGGGCATTCTCGTGTGGTGCCGATGGCACTATCGTGCAGTTCGACAGGTCCGGGTACGGGTGGACGCGGCGGCGCACCGAGAATGCCCCCTCCGGCATCAGTGCGGTGGCGCTTTTCGGCGAATCGATCGCCGCGGGCTGCCGCAACGGCGACATCACCGTCATGGCCCCGAACGCGACGATCCTGCACGCGCGCGCACACGACGGCCCGGTCACGGGCATCGCTCTGCGCGGCGACGGACGCATCGTCTCCGCCGGTGCCGACCGGAAACTGCGGGTCTGCATGGCGCAGCAGCCGGAATTGGCGGTCAAAGTCGAGACGGGCCACACGCTCGGGATCAGCGGACTGGCGGCCTCCCGGAAGTTGGATCTCTTTGCCACCTACGCCGCCGATCGCACCGTGCGCCTGTGGCGCGTTGGCGCGCTAGCCGAGCCGTCCGGGATCGTTCAGTGTGATGCAGCGGTGACCTTTGCGCGCTTCGGAAGCCTGCGCGACCGCGACGATTGGCTGGTTACCGGCTCCGCCGGCGGCGTGGTGACGCTGGGGGACACGGTGAAGGAGCATCACCGCCACACCGCCGCCGTGCGCACGTGCGCGTTTCGGAGAGGACAGCTCCTCACCGGCGGCGACGACGGCCGGCTGGTCCGCCTGAACTCCGACTTTGACGTGACGGCCGAGGGCGGCGTCACGGACTGCGCGTCGGCTGGAGGCACGACCGTCGTTTGCCACGCGGGACAGATCGACGTGCTGGCCTCCCATCGAAGCATCGGCGGCCGCGGGTCGTCGCTCGCGCTTTCGCCCGACGGGCTCCGCATCGTGTCGTGGGATGAGCGTGCGACCGAGGCGGTCGAGTGGGACGTACAGACGGGCGACGTGCGGCAGCGGTTGAGTTTCGACGTGCCGATCGTCGATTGCGTCTACCTGCGCGACAAGCCAATGGTCGCGCTGGAGAACGGGCGGGTTTTCATTCCCGGGGGCGGCGAGGTCCGCCCGCGACCCGTCGGCAGGACCGCCCGTGTGACCGCCTTCGTGGCGCGCGACCGCAACTCCCTCGCATTCGGCACCGTCGACGGCGAAGTCGTCGTCGGATCCGAATTTCGGATGCCACGCCGGGACGCCGCCGTTTCGCACGTGGTTTTCAGCGCGAAAGACCGCATCGTCGCAGCGTATGCCGACGGGCTGGTTGCCGTCTGGGACGATCGCACCGAGAGGTACGTGACCGCCCACGGCCACCGTCTGCCGATCACCCGCCTCGTCGTCGACGACCACACCCATCGCATCTTCACCGCCTCGATCGACCGCACCGTGCGCGTCTGGGACTTCAACGGCAACCAGCACGGCATCGTCTACGGCGATCACCCCTTCTCCGCGATGACGCTCCTCGCCCCCGGCAAAGTGCTCGCCGGCGACGACGCGGGCGCGCTCTGGACGCTGAACTGTCACGACGAGAAGGGGTCGATGGGCGGAACGAAGCGCTCCTCGAAGAAGAAGTGAATGCGGACCGCCGGCGTCCCGCCGGCTGTCTGGGGCGGCGTCTCGCCGCCCCCGCCCCGGGGGAGCGCAGGCGGGACGCCTGCGCAGACAGCCGGCGGGACGCCGGCGGTCCACCAGGACTTACGCCACGCCCCGCACTGTCATCGCCAGCGTCACCGGGTCCACCGGCTTCTTCAAAAACGCCGTGAAGCCGCTGCTGAGGGCACGGTCGCGGTCTTCGGGGCGGCTGAAGGCGGTCAGGGCCACCACCGGGATGTGCGCGTTGGTGGCGCGGAGAGCGCGCACGAAGTCGTAGCCGTCTTCGCCGGGCATGGCGATGTCGCAGACGATCACGTCGGGGCGGCGCTCGGCCACGCGCAGGTGGCCCTCGCGCGCCGACTCCGCCGTCACCACGCTGGCCTTGCAGAGGCGGAGAATCGCGGCCACGACATCGCGGGTCATCGGCTCGTCGTCGATCACCAGCACCCACATCCCATCCAGCGCCGGGAGGTCGGTCGACTGCAGCGGGGCGGCGGTGCGGTCGTGCGCCTCCATCGCCGGCAGGTCCACGCGGAACGTCGCGCCGCGGCCGAGGCCTTCGCTCTCCGCCACGATCGTCCCGCCGTGCATCTCCACGAGGTACCGCGCGATGGCCAGGCCGACGCCGATGCCGCCGTGCGCGCGCGTGGTCGAGCTGTCGGCCTGGCGGAAGCGCTCGAAGACGTGCGGCAGGAACCCCGGCTCGATCCCGATGCCGCTGTCGCGCACCGTCAGGCAGACCCCGTCGTTCGCCGGCGCCACGCGCACCAGGATCGTCCCGCCGCGGCTGGTGAACTTCACCGCGTTCGTCAGCAGGTTCCAGATGACCTGCTGCAGTCGGTTCGGGTCGCCCATCACCGGCGACAGCACGGGCGCGTAGCTGGTGATGATCTCGATGCCCTTCATCTCCGCCGTCGGGCGGACGGTGGTGAGTGCGGCGTCGGCCACGCCGCGCATGTCGACGGGCGAGGTCTCGATGCGCAGCTTGCCGGCCATGATGCGCGACATGTCGAGGATGTCCTCGATGAGCTGCATCTGCACCGAGGCGCTCTTCTCGATGGCGTCGACCGCGTCGACGCTCTCCTCCGGCGTGAGGCCCATCTTCAGCATGCGCGCCCAGCCGAGGACGGCCGTCATCGGCGTGCGCAGCTCGTGGGAGAGCGTGGCCAGGAACTCGTCCTTGGCGCGGTTGGCTTCGTTCGCGGCGCGGAAGAGGCGCGCGTTCTCGATGGCCACGCCGGCGCGCCGCGCCAGCTCCTCGGCCAGGCGCACGTCGGACTCGCGGAAGCGGCGCCCCGACTCGTGCGACACCAGGAACGTGATCGCGCCGAGGGTGCGGCCGTGCGCGGGGAGCGGCACGGCGATGTACGAGCGCAGCCCGAGCTGATGCAGGATGGCACGGTGCTCGTCGTCGACCGCGTTCGCCTCGACCAGCTCCCGCGGGATCTCCCGCATCCACTCGGTCTTGCCGGTGCGCAGCACGCGCGCCACGGCGCTCGACTCCGGGTTCGGCGGGTAGCGGCGCTGGAGCTCGTACGCCAGCTTCACCTTGGCCGGATCGACGTGGGCGACGGAGAGGCGCCGGAAACTGCCGTCGTCATCGGCGACGTCGACCACGCACCAGTCGGCGATGGAGCGGACGGCGAGCTGCGTCACCGTTTTCAGCGTCGTCTCGTAGTCGAGCGACGACGCCAGCAGGTCGCTGGCCTCGGCCAGGAAGCGGAGATTCTCGGAGGCCGTATGCTCGTCGTGCACGTCCGTCAGCGTGCCGACCCACTCCAGCAGCGAGCCGTCG
>DASPMO010000032.1:0-11176 GCA_035627015.1 Thermoanaerobaculia bacterium
TCGACCATGTGCCGACGCAAGATTTCGGCCTTCTGCTCAGACGTGAATGGGCGTCGCGTTCGCTTCTTCGACATGACGGATCTCCTTGCCGTGTGCTTAACACGGCGTTTGGTCCGTCACGTTCCGTCCGAGGCGGCACACGACCAGGACCCATAAGGTGCGCCTCACCATGGTCACGAGTATACGTTCATTCGCAGATCAGGCGATCCAGTTGCTGCAGCGGCTGGGGAGCTAATACACTGAATTGCTCCAGCCGGGAAAACCGTGCAGCCATTCACGTTCTTCATCAGCTACCGACGTCAGGATACGGCGCCTATTGCGCTATTGCTGAAGTACGAGATTGAGAAGCGTCTTCAATTCGTACGTGTGTCGGTGGATGTCGACGAGCTCGCATTGAGTGACTCGTTTCCGGAGAGACTCATGCAGCTGATTGACAACTCCCACGCGACGATCGTCCTGATCGGTCGAAATTGGATGCCTCGACACGATCAGGCTCGCGAGAATCAGCCGTTCCCGGCCGCTGCAGCGGCTCGACACGACGATTGGATCGTGACGGAGATTACGCGGTCGCTTCGTAGCCCGATCGCCTACGAGGAGCACGAACGCTACGGGTTGTCCGAAAGAGCGATTCTGCCGATCTTCGTTGATTGCGACCGCAGGTTCGATCAGTTCGAGGTGCCGGCGGCAATTACGGCGATCTCGGCCAAGCACGCTGAGCGCATCGAGTACGCCGGATGGCCGAACGAGATTGGCCCTTTGATTGAGCGCATTGCGATCAAGCTGGGACTGAAGAAACGGCCCGAGGCCGACGAGTATCCGACACCAGACACGGCAAAAGCGAGAACACAGCCGTTACCGGATCGCGAGCTTGCGACGATTCTGAAATATGAAGACTATCGGGGCTGGTACCTGGACAACTTCGGCAACGCGGATGTTCGTTATCTGGTGAAGACGTTCAGGTTTCACCATTTCAACCAGGCGGCTGATTTCATGAAGCAGGTCGCGGACTATTGCCGGGTGCTGAATCATCACCCCGAATGGCGGAACGTCTTTAACTATGTCACAGTAGCGCTGACCACTTGGGACGCAAGGCGCCGGGTCACGATCTACGACCTGAATCTGGCGTTATTCATGAACAAGGTCGCAGATACGATCAGGTAACCGCCGCCGGGTCACACATCAGGCATATTGCCACGGCACCTCTGTAAAGCGCCCGTTGCTCTTTCGAAAAACGCCGATCTGCTGTGAGCTCGCAGAGTAGATCAGCCACAGGAAATCGGGCCGTGTACGGGCGAGGCGGGAGTCCGTCGGCGACGGACGTGCCGGGCCGGAGGGGTGACTGTGGAAGCAGCCGCACAGGACCAGGCCGTCCCGGCCGATCCGGCGCCGGATCGTGGCGATCGCGGCACGAGGGATCTCGAACGAGCCTCGTGCGATCGCCACGTTCGGCGCCGGGTACAACACGATGTCCAGGAAACGTCCCACCCGTTTCGCGGCCAGGAGCCCGCATGCCTCGGCAGGAAACGCGGCGCTGGCCAGTGCCACGACTCGCGCGAGCGTCATGCGCGGGATCCTGACCTCCGCGGCCTGACGCAGCATTCCGGTCAGATTCCGAATAGCTTCGTGATCAGGCCGAGAAAGAACTCCTTGTCCTTCACGACGACGTCCCGGATCAGACCGAGCAGGTCATCTCCGAAACCGCCTCCGGCAAGACCTCCCGCGCCGAGTGGCGAACCGATGTCGCCGGTGCCGGTGGCTGCAAAGACGCGGTCCGGGTGCTCCGCCGTATACGCGGCAGCGGCCGCGGTAATGGCGGCGAAGTTCCGGATCATCGAGTTGTCCAACTCGAGGAACACGCGCGCCTCGGCCAGTACGGCGCGTCCGAACGCGATCTTTTCCGACTCCCATTGTGCGCGTGCATCCGAATACGACTGAGGGGCGCGATCGGCATCCATTTCAGACATGGTGAGCTACCTCCCATGACTAGTGACGCCAGGTCTGCAATCGTTTCATCCGGCTCTACGGACCGGCCGTATACGCCTCGATGACCGGATAGGCGAGCAGGGGAGCCGGGCTGGTGCCCGCTCGTTCCACGACGATGGTCAGCGTGTACGTCCCGGAGAAACGCGGGGTGAAATGGGTTCCCCAGCCATCGTCCGGCCCGGCGCCGAGCCGTTCGATCCGCACGGAGCCGCCGCCGATGGGGACTTCGGTGATCGCGCCATCGATCGTCGCCCTGTCCTGCAGCCAGTTCCATTCGGAAAGCCGCCGCGCATGGCGGAACACCATCTCGCCTCGCTCGTTCTGCAGCTGCATCGAGACCTGTGCGTCGAGGCCGGTCCGTTCCGGCACGCGGAATCCGACGGTGTAGTGCATCGGGGGGGCGAGCCGCGTGAACCGGAAGGAGTACCGGCCCGGGCGCGTGAGATCGATGGGTGGAAACGCGACCTGAAACGTCGTTTCTCCCGCATACCGCCGATACGTTCCATCTCCTGAATACAGAACGCCGGCATGGAACCACGCCACGAGGTAGAGGAGGAATGCGAGCACCGCGGCGAGCGGCAGTCCGATCACCGCCGCGGGAAGCCAGAGCAGGAGTCGCCTGGCGCGAAAGGGACTACCCCTCCAGCACCCGCGTGATCTCTTCCACCGCCTGATCCTTGCCCACGACCGTGAGCCGGTCGCCGAAGTTGCGGCGGACGGCCTCGCGGTCGGAGCTGGCGGTCATGAAGATCACGTGGCGGAGGTCTTCCCCCACTTCCTCGCGCAGGTAGGCGAGCACGCCGTAGCCGCTGTGGTGGGGAACGTCGGCGTCGATGACGATGGCCGCGTAGTCCTCGGTCTCCAGCTTCGAGATCGCGTCCCACCCGTCCGTCGCGCAGTCGCAGTTGAAGCGTTCTTCGATCGTCCGGCAGAAATCGGGGTTGTTCTCCACGACCAGGATCTTGTCGTCTCTCCGCATAATCCTCACTCTCTTGCATTCGAGGTGCCGAGGCAAGCGGAGCTGTATTCTGTGCGCATGAAAATCCTCGCCGTCCTCGCGCTGGCGCTCCCGCTCTACGCCGCCGACCCCGCCTGGATCGAATACGGTCCCGAGGGCCCCATCGCCCGGGCCATCGTCACCAAAGGCCGTGAGTGTCCCCCCATCGTCATCGACGGCGCAGCGCGGCGCATGCACCTCCGCGCGCTGCCCGGCCCCGGCTACGCCGTCACCTCGTGCGAGATGCCGTTGCCGAGGGACGTGCGCTCCGCCGAGGTCGAAGGCAGACAGCTTCCGGTGCACAAGCTCGGACGCACCGCGAAGGTCGCCCTCGTCGGCGACACCGGCTGCCGCCTCAAGACCGGCAACCCGCCGAGCATCCAGGACTGTTCGGATCCGCAGGCGTGGCCGTTCGCGACCGTCGCAAAGTCGATCGCGGCGTGGGACCCCGACCTCGTCCTGCACGTCGGCGACTACTACTACCGCGAGGCGGCGTGCAAAGGCACGACGTGCACCCAGGCGCCGTACACCTGGAGCCGCTGGAACGCCGATTTCTTCACCCCCGCCGCGCCGCTCCTCGGCAACGCGCCGTGGGTCATGGTGCGCGGCAACCACGAGACCTGCACGCGCGCCGCGGAAGGATGGTTCCGCTTCCTCGACCCGCGCCGCTACGCGTGGGAGAACGTCGCCACCTGCAAATCGAACGCGAACTTCACGCCGCCGTACGTCGCCACCGTCGGCGACCGGCGCTTCATCGTCTTCGACTCGTCGGGCCTGAGCGACAACGACGCCACGCAGGCCACCATGGTCGCGCAATGGCTCCAGCTCTACGCCAGGCAGCAGCCCGGCGCGTGGCTCATGCTCCACCATCCGTTCTGGGGCACCTCCTACGGCGACCTCGACACGCCGACGCTCTGGAGCGCGTGGTCGCAGGCGGGGAGCGCCACCGATCCGATCGACTTCATCCTCACCGGCCACATTCACCTGCTGGAGCTGCTGGCGTTCCGCGACGGACGTCCGCCGCTCGCCGTCGTCGGCAACGGCGGCACCGCGCTCGACCCCAAGGCGAACGACCCGACCGGCCAGCAGTTCGGCACGGGCGGCCGCACCGCATCGACGTTCATGCAGGACGACGGCTTCGGCTTCATCGCCGCGACGCCGTCCGCGAACGGCTGGACGTTCGACATCCGCGACCAGGATGGAAAGACGAAGACCAAGTGCGCCGTGACCGCGGCGACGATCGTGTGTGATTGAGTGATCGCGTACGGCTTGGTGATCGACAACAGGACGCAGGATCCGACGTATGTGATGGGGATGTGACGATCAAGCAGTAAACTCGGCCGATGATGGCGCGGTCCCAGTCCCCTCTCCCCACCGCGGTGGGGAGAGGGGACTGGGACCGCCCCATGCACGCGTATCATCGCTCCATGCGATTCCTGGTGGTCGTGTCGGCTCTGGCCTGCATCTGGTCGTACGGTACGACGCTGCGCGGGAGAAAAGTGCAGGTGGAGGGCGCGCGCGGGGTCGACCTCGAGACGCACGTACTGAACCGCGACTCCTCCACCGACTGGAAAGAGCGGCGCGCCGAGTATGCGGCGCGGGTGGCGAAGACGGCGGACCCCGAGGTGCGGAACGACTACGCGGTCACGCTCCTGCACACCGGCGAGACCGCGGAAGCGATCCGCATCCTGCGGGCGCTGGAGAAGGAAAGGCCGGGCCGCTACGAGACCGCGGTCAACCTCGGCACGGCACTGGAGCTCGCCGGCCAGAACGCCGAGGCGCTGCGGTGGATCCGCGAGGGCATCCGCCGCAATAGCAACGCGCACGACGGGACCGAGTGGCTGCACGTGCGCATCCTCGAGGCGAAGCTCGCGTTGGCGCGCGACCCGAAGTGGCTGGCCACGCATTCGATCGTCGGACTCGACTTCGGCCAGGACGTGGTTCCGAAGAAGCTGCACTTCTGGCCGGACGACAACCGCGGCCGCGAGGCCACGCCGTCGGTCGTGCGCAGGGCGTTCTATTACCAGATCGACGAGCGCGTCGACTTCGTGAAGCCGCCCGATCCCGTGTTCGCGGGCCTCCTGTTCGACTGGGGGAACCTGGAGATGCTCACCGGCACGCTCGAGACCGCGGAAGTGCTGTACGTCGAGGCCTTGCAGTACCGCCCGCAGAACGAGAGCCTCCTGCGCGCGCGCCTCGCGCACGTGCGCAAGCTGCTGAAGAAGAAGTAGCTACTTCAGCACCTTCGACACCCGCGCCAGCAGAATCGAGTTCTTCACCGGCTTGCGGATGAAGTCCGCGGCGCCGATGGCGAAGGCGCGCACTTCCGGTTCCTCGCCGGGGAGGCCGGAGATGAAGATGGCCGGGACATCGATGCCCTTCTCGTGCAGCGCCTCGAGCACCTTGTGGCCGTCGATGAAGGGGAGGTCGACGTCGAGCAGGAGCAGGTCGACGTGCTCGCGGCCGATGAGCAGCAGCGCCTCGGCGCCGTCCTTGGCCAGGAGGACGTTGTAGCCGGCGCTCCTGAGCACGGCGTTGGTGAGCTCGCGATTGAGGACGTTGTCCTCGACCACGAGCACGGTCTTGCGGGCATCGCGCTCGGACGGCTGCGGCGCGTTACGGCGCTTGCGCAGCTCCACGATCTCCTGCTGCAGGGCGCGCGTCTCCGCGTCGGGCTCGAGGTCGAGCTCGCGGCGGAGCAGCTTCGCGCAACTGTCGAACTGCTGCAGCGCGTTCAGCAGGTCGCCGCTCTGCAGGTAGAGGCGCATCAGCGTGCGGTGCATCGACTCCTGCAGCGGATCGATGCGCAGCGACTGCTGGGCGATGGCGATGGCCTCGTCCAGCGATCCGCTGCGGGCCAGCTGTTCGACCAGTTGCGCGTGGGCGCGCAGCCCCATGCGATGCAGGCGGTCGCGCTCGGCCAGCACCCACTGGTCGAACTTCTCCTCGTCGATCTGGAAGCCGTCGAGGAAGTCCCCGGCATACAGCCGGGTGGCCGGATCGAGCGCCTCGGCGGTCCCGGTGGCGACCAGCGACTCGAACTCCGCCACGTCGCAATAGATCAGCGACGCATCGAGAGCGAGGAAGTCGCCTTCCTCGACGAGGACCTTCTGCGGCGACACGGCCGCCAGCTCGCGGCGCATCGTGGAGAGGGTCTGGCGCAGGCTTTGGCGCGCCTGTTCCGGCGCGGTGCTGCTCCAGAGCAGCGTGGCCATCTTGTCGCGCGACACCTGTTGCCCCGGCCTGACCGCCAGGTACGCCAGCATCGCCTGGGACTTGCGTGCCGAAATCGTGATCAAAGAGCCCGACTCGGTGCGGAGCCGGAAGTCTCCGAGGAGCTCGAGATGTAGGACCGCCATGTTTTGCGCGGCGATTATACGAGTCGCTGGCTAACCCGCGGCAACCAGTCGCGCCTCTTCCCCGAGAAACGTCCGGATCTCCGGCACGCGCGCGTCGACGTCGGCTTCGCCGATCTCGATGATGCGCTTGGTGTACTCCGGCTCGAACATGAGCAGGGAGACGAAATCGGGGGACTCGGTTTCCTTCGCGCCGAGGGCGCGCACGAGGAGCTTGAGCTTGCGCGGCAGGTAGCGCTCGTACTCGCCGGAGAGCTTTCCGAGGTCGACCGAGGGACGGAGCACGAGCAGCTCGATGGGCTTGAGGCCGTCGCGCTCCTGCGGCGCCATCTTGCGCAGCAGGTCGTTCATCCGCTCCATGCGGGCCACGTCCTCGTCGATGACGTCGAGGAAGACGGCGTTGACGAGCTGGCCCAGGATCTGGGCCGCGGGCGGATAGCCGCTGACCACCGGCGTTGCCGCCTCGTCGGGCGTGCGCTGGTAGCCGGTGGACATGGCGATGATGCGCCGCGCGCCGAGGTGCACGGCGGGGGAGAGCGGCGCGGCCAGGCGGATGCCGCCGTCGCCGTGCCACTGGTCGCCGATGCGCACGGCCGGAAAGACGAACGGCAGCGCGGCGGAGGCCAGGACGTGCTCGGGCGTGAACTTCGTCGGCGCCACGCGCCGGTTCGGTCCTTCGTAGACGTCGTAGTAACGCCCCTGCACCCAGCGCACGGTCTGGCCGGTGGAGTAGTCGATGGTGATCAGCGCCAGGGCATTGAGGTCGCCGCTGAGCAGGTTCTCCTCGATGCCCGGGATCTCGCATCCCGAGGGGGTGTGCAGGACGCGGCAGAGCAGTTCCTTGAGCGGCGTCGTGTCGACGATGCCGTGCGGCTGCGACCTGGTCCACTTCAGTTTTCTGGACGAGAGCGACGCCAGCGCCGAGCGGAAGGGGAGCATGATCTTCCAGTCGAACTGGTAGATCGAGTCGCCATTCAGCTCGCACCACATCCTGGCCAGCATGTCCGCTTTCTGCGCCAGGGTCCCGCGATGCGCGGCCAGGTACGCGGCGTTGATCGCGCCGGCCGAGACGCCGACGATGATCTGGAACTGCAGGTGCGGGAAGTGCTTGGCGATGCCTTTGATCAGCCCGACCTGATATGCGGCGCGCGCTCCGCCGCCGGTGAGCATCACGGCCAGATCGGAGGTTGCGTCCTGCGTAACAGCGGACTGCGACAGTGCTGCCCTCATACTGCTGAGCGGGATTGCGAAGGGGCTGCCAGATCCGGTGGGCCGGGTGACCTGGGTCACGATTTGCTATTTTCGAAACTGTGAACGACAAGCGCATCGCCGTGATCGGGGGCGGCATCAACGGCGCGGGCGTGGCGTGGGAGCTGGCGCGGCGCGATTACGCCGTAACGCTGTATGAAAAGGGCGTCTGTGGCGCACAGACTTCCTCCGCCACGACGAAGATGATCCACGGCGGGCTGCGCTACCTCGAGCACCTGCAGTTCGCCCTGGTGCGGGAGTCGCTCCGCGAGCGCGCCTGGCTGCTGGCCAATCTCCCCGAGCTGGTCAAGCCGCTGGAGATCCTGCTGCCCATGTATCGCGACAGTCCGCGCGGCCGCGCCGTGGTCAAGATCGGGCTGATGCTCTACGACCGGCTTGCAGGATCTGCAAACATCGCCCCCCACCGTTCTCTCGGCGCGCGGGAGCTGCTGGAGCGCGCACCGCTGCGCGAGGAGGGGCTGCGCGGCGGCTTCTCGTACCGCGACGCGCAGGTGGACGACTTCGCCCTGGTCCGCACGGTGGTGGCCTCGGCCATCCGCGAGGGGGCGGTCATCCGCGAGCTGACGCCGGTCACGGCGCTGGTGCGCGACGGGAAGGAGTGGCTCGTGCGCACGGCGGAGGACGAGGCGCGCTACGACCTCGTCGTCAACGCCGCCGGCCCCTGGATGAACGAGCTGCTGCGCGCGAACGGCATCGCCGCCCCGTACGTCCTCTCGCTCGTGCGCGGCTCGCACCTGATCCTGAACGAGCCGGTGAGCGAGAGCGGCCTGCTGCTGCAGTCGACCACCGACCAGCGCATCTTCTTCGTGCTGCCGTGGAAGGGAACGACGCTGGTGGGGACCACGGAGGTCGTGCAGAAGGAGCCGCTCGACGGCGTGCACGCATCGAGGGAAGAGATCGACTATCTCATCGAGCGCTTCAACCGCTACTTCCGCACGCCGATCGGCCGCGACGACGTGCGCTCGACGTTCGCCGGGGTGCGCCCGCTGGTGGGGCGGGCCACGAACGCGAGCGCGATCGGCCGCGACTTCCGCGTGGTCCGCGACGGTAATCTCATCAACGTCTTCGGCGGCAAGATGACCACCTTCATGCCGCTGGCGCGCAAGGTGGCGCTGCGCGCCGACAACTGGTTCGGCCAGACGCGCACGGCCCGCCCTCCGGTGTTCGCCCTCCCGGCGCTAGAATCGGCGGCATGACGTTCGTTCCCACCCTCGACACGGGAGGCAGGCAACGCCCGCGCATCCCCCGCACGCTCGACCCAGTCGAGGTGCGCATCCTCGGCGCGCTGATGGAGAAGCAGCTCACCACGCCCGAGTACTACCCGCTGACGCTGAACGCGCTGGCCGCGGCCACGAACCAGAAGTCGAACCGCGAGCCGGTCATGGAGCTGGGCGAGAGCGAGCTGTCGCGCGCCCTCGACCGCCTGCAGGACGAGCGGCTGGTGTGGAAGGTGATGGGCGGCCGCGCCGTCCGCTACGACCACAACCTCGACAAGGTCTGGCACCTCAATGCGAAGGAGAAGGCGCTGCTGACGCTCCTCTTCCTGCGCGGCCCGCAGACCGCTGGCGAGCTGCGCGGCCGCAGCGACCGCCTGCACCAGTTCGATTCCGTCCCCGAGGTGGAGGAGACGCTGCGCGACATGGCCGCCCACAGCGAGCCGCTCGTCCGCCAGCTCCCGCGCCGCCCCGGGCAGAAAGAGGAGCGCTGGGCGCACCTCGTCGGCGGGGCGATCGTGGAGGATGTGTCGTCGCCCGAGCCCTCTGTCAGCGAGGGGCGCGAGCCGCTCTCGCAACGCGTGCAGAGGCTGGAGGAGCAGGTGGCCGCGCTCACGCAGGAGCTGCGGGAGTTGAAGGGGAAGCTGGGGGAGTAAACGTAGGGCGGGCTTCAGCCCGCCCACCCCCGGGGGGGACGGGCTGAAGCCCGTCCTACGTTCTCGCCGCGCGTTGTTTCCTCACCCACTGCAGGTCCTTCAGCAGCGGGTCCCTGGCCACCTTCCACATCGGCACGGCCATGTTCCCGCCGGTGGTCGTGCCGCCGAAGTGGAGGCCGAGGACGTGGCCGGTCTCGACGTCGAGCACACACGAGCCGGAGTTGCCGCCGAGGGTGGAGCAGTCGTGGCCGAAGATCGGCTGGTTGTTGTGCTGTCGCGGGCCGGTGATTTTCCCGGGCTGAAGGCGCTTCACGCCGAGGACGTTCTGGAACACGCCCGTCACCTGCTCCGGGGTCGCGGTGAAGTCGAAGTCGGGGTAGCCGATCACCACCACCTCGCGGCCCTTGATCGGTTCTTCCGGCTCGCTGCCCCGGAGGAAAAGCACTTTGGCGATGTGGTCGAGCGTGGCCGGGACGCGCAGGAGGGCCAGGTCGTATTTGCCGTGGACGCCGATGACTCCTTCCACGAGCAGCTCGCTCGGCGTCGTGCCACCGTGCTCCTCGCGAAAGTCGACGCGCACGGTGACGTTCGGCCGGATCCGCCACTCGTCCCCGACCGGGTCCGCGAAGCTCTCCAGCACGTGGCGGTTCGTCATCAGGATGCCGCGGCCGGCCAGGAACGCCGTCCCCACCGGGCGATTCGTCTCCGCGATCTCCAGGCGGCCGATGCTGGGGATGATGGACTTGAACAGCTCGCGCTTCGCCTCGAGGTGCGCCCACTCCTCGGGGAGCGCGCCGAAGTCGCCGTCCTGGATCATCAGCGCCGGCCGTCCCGGCCGTACCACGGCTTCGTTGTCGAAGTGCTCGTCTTCGTGACTCATGGAATCACTCCATCCGGATCTCCACGACTCCCGGGGCGCTGACGTCCACCACGCGCGTGGTGTACCCGTGGACCACCACGGTCAGTCTGTATTTAGAGGGTGAGAGGGACAGACTATACGTGATTCCGTCAGTACTGCGCTCGGGGCGCACGGGGACGAAGGTGCCCCCTTCGCTCTCGTTGACGACGAGGTGCGCGTCGAGCGGCGTGCCGCTGCGCGCGTCGACCACGCGCACCTGCAGGGTGGCCCCCTTCGTCAGCGCGAAGAGATAGTGCGTGGTGGTGTTGCTGACCGGTTGCACGCTGTACCCGTAGCCGGGCGCGGAGGCGGTGAGGCGGTGCGGGCCGGAGAACGACGAGGAGAGGCGGAAGCGTCCCTGGGCGTCGGTCTCCATCTCCGCCATCGCGTACGTGGCCGCCAGCGCGGGGCCGAGCGTGACGATGGCGTGCGGGATCGGCTGCCGCGTCTCCGCGTCGACGACTGTCCCTTCGAGCGCGTGCTCCCGCAGCTCGATGTCGATGCGGTCGCCGCTGCGCACCTCGCGCACGGTAGAGAAGTGGCGGTCCCCGACCTGCTCCGCGCGCGCGTAAATGTTGTAGCGCCCGGGCGAGGGGAGGGCCAGGTCGTACGCGCCGTCCTCGCGCGCCACCGTCGAGGCGATCGTGCCGTCGTTGCTGGAGAAGCCGATGTGTGCGCCGGCCATGCCTTTCCCCTCGTGCATGATGCGTCCGCTGACGGTCACGCTGCCGGTGACCTCGAGGTCGACGCGCAGCGGCTGGCCGGCGATCAGCTCGACGGTCTTGCGCACCGAGGAGCGGGTG
>DASPMO010000033.1:0-8155 GCA_035627015.1 Thermoanaerobaculia bacterium
CGAGAGTCCAGTGCTGTTTCACGCGCGGAGCGTAACGTAGGGCGGGCTTCAGCCCGCCTCTCTCGTGGGTGGGCGGCGGGGGAGGCGGGCTGAAGCCCGCCCTACGTTGGGCACACTTCCGCGAGCCTGCGCACGCCCTCCGCGAACACGTCCTCGCGCGTCAGCAGCGACACCACCACGTAACCCTCCCGCGCAAAGTCGAAAAAGTACCCCGGCTGCACCACCACGCCGCGGTCGAGGAGGGCCAGCGCCAGCTCGTCGTCGCTCATCACCCGCGGGACGCGGATGACCGCCGTCCACCCTCCCTCGACGGGCAGTACCTGCATCGACGGCGTGGCGGACGCGCGCAACACGGCGAGATTGGTGCGGGTCCGAAGAGAGATCGCGGCGCGGATGTCCGCGCCGAGGCGCAGCAGCTCCGGCAGCGCGGCCTGCACCGGCGTGGCCACGGAGAGGAAGTTGTCGGCGATCAGCTCCAGCGCCTCCAGCGCCTCGGCCTTGCCCGGACCGCTGACGCGGATCCACCCCAGCTTGAAGTGCGGCAGGCCGGCGGACTTGGAGAGGCCGCCGAGGGTGAACGTCAGCACGTCGTCGCGGACGAACGTCGTCCCGCGGCCCTCGAGCGGATAGTCGAGAAACACCTCGTCACTCACGATCGGGAGGCCGTGGGAGGCGAGGGCATCCTGCTCGCGCGGTGTCACGAACGAGCCCGTCGGATTGTTCGGGTTCACCACCACGAGCGCGCGCGTCCGCGGCGAGACCGGCATGTCGTGGATCTCCCAGCGGCGGTGAAACTCCATCGGGAACGTGCGCAGCGACACCAGCTCCAGCGCCGCCAGGTGCTCCAGCAGCGGATACGACGGCACCGGCGTCAGGATCTCATCGCCGGGATCGCAGAGCAGCTTGAAGAGGAACGAATACGCCTCGCTCGTCGAGGCGGTGAGCAGCAGGTCGTCCGCGTCGCACGACAGGTGCGCGGCCAGCGTCTCGCGCGCGGAACGGAGTCCTCGCGGGTCGGGATCGTACGGGGCGCGGGCGCCGCGGGCCAGCGCCTCGCCGAGCTCCGGGTAGTCGAGCGCGCGGGTGGGATTGGTCTCGGTGAGGTCGAGCAGGGCGCCGCGCTTGCGGCGCTCGACCGTCAGTTCATTGAGGGGGGCGGACCACTGCGCGCGGTGCGAGAACACCCGGCGATGGTACTCGCGGCCGCCTCGATGTCGGCACGCTCCGTCTTGCGGTGCTCCGGCACCTGGGCGATGGCCTGGCGGAACGTGGCCGCGGCCTCGTCGCACAGCCCGCGCGCCGCCAGGATGCGCGCCAGCGTGTCCAGGCGCATCCACGGATCGGGGGCGGTGGTGAGTGCGGCCCGCCGCGCGAACGGCTCCGCCTCGTCGTAGCGTTTCTGTTCGTACAGCAGCCAGGCCAGGTTGTTCAGCGTGTCCGCCGCGTTCCCGTCCAGCTCCAGCGCCTTGCGGAAGGCCTCCTCGGCGGGAAGCGGACGGCCGAGCTGCATCTCCGCGTTGCCGAGGTTCGTCCAGGCCAGGACCGACTTCGGGTCGCGCTGCAGGATCTCGCGGTACGTCGTCGCGGCCAGCGCGTACTTCCCCTCGTTCTCGAGTTGCACCGCGGCGCGGAGCGCTTTCGCGTTCGCGTCGGCGGGACGGATCAGCACGGTCGCGTACTTCGTCGCCTTCCAGGCGGGCTCGAGGCGCTCGATGCGGGCCCAGCGCGTCTTCCCGTCGCCGAACTGCGTACGGTAGAGGTTGCGTTGCGGGTCCCAGCCGTCGACCACCACGTAGTGGAAAAAGTCGTAGCCCTTGCCGGGCGCCTGGATCACCTGCAGCATCAGGATGACCGGGCGTCCCTCGCGCACCTCGGCGCCGACCATAGCGGCGTCGCCGGTGACGAGCCGCGCGTCATAGCCGCGCTCGCGTGCGGCCAGGACGAGGTCGATCGACATCACGCCGCCGCGCGTCTTCGGCAGCTTCTCCTGCCACTCCGCCATCCGGATCGGGTCGCCGTAGTGCTGCAGGACCGACGACAGCGCGCCGGCGCCGCAGGACAGGATGTCCCACTTCTGCATGGGGACGTTCTCGACCAGGTGCGCGGAGGTGGTGGGGGCCTGCGAGCGGGGAGTCCAGTAGACGCAGGCGGTGGCCAGCCAGAGGAGAGGGGCCACCAGCAGAACGCGAAGCGGGCGAGCGCCGAAGCGCCCGCCCGGGAGTCGCGAAGCCGAAGCGCCGGAACTCTGCATCAAGCCAGCGCAACGACGAGGATCAGCGCGGCCAGAGCGCCGATGCCGATCCAGATCCACTCCTGCCGGGTGAGTCCTGCCGGCTGGAGCTGCTCGAGGTTCTGCGAGAGCTGATGCAGATCCTGCGACGACATCTGCTCGAGGCGCTGGTTCACCTCTTCGGTCGTGAAGCCATGCGCGGTCAGTACGGCCGCCACCTGCTCGTTGGCCGCGATGTCGCGAATGACGGTCAGGTCGGCCTCACGGGAGTCGAGGCTCTGATTCGCCGCGGTCTTCGACGGAACCGGACCGGCGAGAGCAGGCATCGCCACGAAGGCCATGAGAAGGACAACCACAAAGAAGACGGGTCTCGATAAACGATTGGTCACGTACAACCTCCTTATTTCACATCCCGGCGCCCCAGGACGGCCACGCGCCGCCCGGCGGCTTCGGAGAGGTGCCGAGCACGTCGCGTGCCTGATGAAGAAATGTTGTCGGTTGTCGGTTCTCAGTTGTCCGTGAGCCCCCGCTTCGACGCGAGCTCCCGGACAACCGACAACTGACAACCGACAACAACTCTCGAAGTTATACTCACCCCTCGCGAGACCCACGATGATCCGCTTCGAAGACATCCTCGACAAAATCGAGTCCTACAAGCCGGACTTCGACGAGGAACTGCTTCAGAAGGCCTACATCTTCTCGGCCCGCGAGCATCGCGGGCAGGTGCGCTCCTCGGGCGAGCCGTACCTCATTCACCCGCTCAACGTCGCCTACATCCTGGCCGACATGCGGCTGGACGAGACCTCCATCGCCACCGGCCTGCTGCACGACGTCCTCGAGGACACGCTCACCACCAAGGAGACGCTCGAGGAGCTCTTCGGGGCGCAGGTGGCCGAGCTCGTCGACGGCGTCACCAAGATCTCCCGCTACGCCTACGTCTCCAAGGAAGAGCAGCAGGCCGAGACGTTCCGCAAGATGCTGCTGGCCATGGTCTCCGACCTGCGGGTCGTGCTGGTCAAGCTCGCCGACCGGCTGCACAACATGCGCACCCTGCAGTTCCTCCCCGACGAGAAGCGGCTGGCCGTGGCCAAGGAGACGATGGAGATCTACGCCCCCATCGCCAACCGCCTGGGCATGGGGCGCATCAAGCACGAGCTGGAAGACCTCTCCTTCCGCTTCCTCCACGCGCGCGAGTCGGACGAGCTGCAGAAAGCGGTCGACGAGAAGATGGCCGTGTCGGGCAACGTCGTGGAGCGCATCAAGCGCACGCTCGAGCAGAAGCTGCAAGAGAACGAGATCGAAGGGGAGGTCTTCGGGCGCGTCAAGTCGATGTACTCGATCTGGTCGAAGCTCCGCCGCCAGGACATCGACATCGGCCAGCTCTACGACTACCTCGCCTTCCGCATCATCACTCCCAGCGTGAAGGACTGCTACGCCGCCCTCGGCATCATCCATCAGATGTGGCGTCCCGTCCCCGGACGGATCAAGGACTACATCGCCATGCCCAAGCCCAACTTCTACCAGTCGCTGCACACCACCGTGGTGGCGGAGAAGGGGCAGCCGTTCGAGGTGCAGATCCGCACGAAGGAGATGGACCTCATCGCCGAGCAGGGCATCGCCGCGCACTGGAAGTACAAGGAAGGGCGCGTCGGCGCCCATCCCGACGACCAGAGCTTCCTCTGGCTGCGCCAGCTCGTGGAGTGGCAGCACGACATCAAGGACCCGCGGGTCTTCCTCGACTCGCTGAAGATCGACCTCTACCCCGACGAGGTCTACACCTTCACCCCCAAGGGGGACGTGTTCGCGTTCCCGCGCGGGGCGACGCCGCTCGACTTCGCCTTCCGCATCCACACCGACGTCGGCAGCCACTGCGTCGGGGCGCGCGTGAACGGCAAGC
This sequence comes from Thermoanaerobaculia bacterium, assembly GCA_035627015.1. GTDB lineage: Bacteria > Acidobacteriota > Thermoanaerobaculia > Gp7-AA8 > Gp7-AA8 > QHVT01. The sequence goes on from DASPMO010000033.1 coordinate 4,128, forward strand.
TCGTGCCGCTGCGCACGCAGCTGAAGAACGGCGACATCGTGGAGATCGTGACCAGCCCGAACCAGTCGCCGAGCCGCGAGTGGATCAACATGGTCGCGACCTCGCGCGCCAAGCACAAGATCCGGCACTGGCTGAACACGGAGCAGAAGCACCGCTCCATCGAGCTGGGGCGCAAGCTGATCGAGCGCGAGGCCAAGCGCTACAAGGTGCAGTGGCGGAAGCTGGTGGCCGAGAACGCGCTCGACGGCGTGCTCTCCGAGCACGGCCTGCCGCGCCTCGACGATCTCTACGCCGACGTCGGCTACGGCAAGATCTCGGCGCGCTCGCTCGTCGAGCGCTTCGTCACCGACGAGCAGAAGGTCGCGCCGCAGGGCGTCATCGAGCAGGCCGTCCGCAAGATCTTTCCCTTCTCCGGCTCGTCGGCGCCGACGATCAAGGTCAAGGGCTACGACGACCTCCTCACGTACCTGGCCAAGTGCTGCAACCCGCTGCCGGGCGAGCCGATCCTCGGCTACGTCACCCGCGGCAAGGGCGTGGCCGTGCACAGCAAGCAGTGCCCGAACGTGAAGAACCTCATGTTCAACCAGGACCGCGAGATCGGCGTGGAGTGGGCCGACCAGCGGCAGTCGCAGTTCTACGTCGAGCTGGAGATCGTGATGGACGACCGCCAGGGCATCCTGGCCCGCGTCATCTCCACGATCTCCAATCTCAAGACCAACATCCGCCAGATGGAGACGCGCACCGGCGACGGCAAAGCCACGACGGAGCTGGTGCTCGAGATCGCCGATCTCAAGCACCTCGAGCGCGTCACGCGGTCGCTGGCGGGCGTCGAAGGCGTGATGCGCGTCGACCGCAAGTACAACATCCGCCACGCGACCGCGTGATGTTCAGCGTCCCAGCACCGTATAGAAGTGCTGCGTCTTGTTGTTCGTGATGGAGATGAAGGCCCAGTACTCGAGTCCCTCGGTGACCGGCTCGAGCTCGATGCGCACTTTCTGGTTGTTCGCCGGGATGTGGTCGCTCATGTCGCACTCCATGCCGAAGGCGGGGCGGAGGTCGTGGCCCTCCGGCGTCTTCTCCAGCGTGATCGGCGCGATGTCGTGCAGGCACTCGTGCATCAGCACCGCGGAGTCCATGGGGTAGACGCGCATCATCACCTGGCCCGACTTCGTCCCGTCGAGGCCGTACATGCGCACGGTCTGGCGGAAGCCCTTGTCGACGCGCACGCCGACGAACTGCATCTTCCCTCTGGTGAAGTCCCTGGCGCTGACGATGGGCAGCTCGGTGTAGGAGCGCTCGTCGAGGCGACTCAGCTCGCTGCTCTCGACGATGAGCGACATGCGCAGCCGCTCGGCCGACTCCTTCGGCAGGTAGACGTACGCCGGCAGCGGCGTGCCGCCCGCGTAGCCGCCGCTGAACTCGACCGTCGCCAGCGGCTGCACCGACGCGCAGTCGCCGGTGGCGCAGAGGACATCGGACTTCAGCGCGTTATCGTTGAAGGCCACCAGCCGCGTCTCGTAGCGCGAGTCGTAACCGCAGTGCACGAGCGAGGGGGAGACGGGCAGGAGGAACTGTTCGACGTCAGCGGCAAGGAGAGGCAGGGCAGCGAGCAGCACCAGGGCAACCAGGGCAGGTTTCATCTCGGCCTCCTTCAGGATGGAAGTCGGGCGTGCAGTGTTGGTGCCTGACTGTTGCTGGTTGCTGGTTGCTGGTTCGAGGCGATGCCTGGCGGGCCGCGACGAATCGCCTTGAACCAGCAACCAGCAACACAGCAACAGCGCCCGGTGACCTTCCACGGGTGGTCTCCGATGCTCGCGCGTCCTCCGGAAAACCTTCCATGGAAGGTCCCGCGATCAGAAGCGTGAAGTTCCGGACCTTCCGTGGAAGGTCGCCGCACTTCAAGCGTGAAGTCCGCGACTTCACGCGTGGGCTCCGGAGACCTCATCGTGGAGTCGCGAGCCACCCGTGGAAGGTCGTAATACGTCGATTCTGGAGACTCGAGACCCTCCATGGAAGGTTCTCACGCCGCCGGCCGAGTCCCGAGACCTTCCATGGGTGGACTTTCGGGCTGAAGGTGACGTGGCGCGACCTTCCACGGAAGGTTTTCGATCCCACGAGTGAGCTCGAGGCACGCCGGCAGGACCATTTCCTTCAACGGTTCCATGACGGTGCTCATCTTTCGCTCGATGAACCAGCCGAGGCCGAGGCGGAAGCCCCAGCGAAGCATGCGCATCGCCACTCGGCTCTCGGGTGAGAGCTGGTCCGGTCGCGTGTGCGTGAGGATGCGTGCCATGCGTTTGCGATGCGCATCCGAGAGCTCGATGCGGTATCGGTCTGCAACGTCGTCGCGCACCTCATCCGTGTCCGGATTCCAGATGCGGATGCGCAGACGCTCCGCCGGCGTCTCCGCGACGTACGCCGCCGCATACAATTCCGCGGCGGTCCACCACGACCTGCGGTAATCCGCGCTCTCCACGATCCAGAGCTCGTCGCTCCGGCGCAACTCGTCGTCGAGCAGACCCATGATCATCCAGCGCCGGACCTCGGTGAGCATTTCCGTTCCGAGGGCGAGAGCGCCGGGCTCGATCACGATGGCCGGCTTCGGCGGGCCGTGAAAGCCCTCGCGAAGCTTTCGGCCGAGGCGGAGTGCGTTCTGGAACTGCCATCCGCGGTGACTGACGAATGCCGCTCTTCGCTCGCGTTGTCTCTTCGCGTCCACATGCTCGTAGATCGGGCGCATCATCGCGGTGTCTTCCGCGGTGCGCATGGAGGCGAACTGGCCAGGCTTCAGCCGCGGGCCCGGATCCTCGAGGATCTCCGGGATCTGCGTCCGGAGCCAGCGCAGTATGTCGTCGTTGCCCCAAGTGCCGCCCGCGCCGCTCGTTACACCTCTCTCGATCCATTCGTCGACCGGATCGTGGTCCCAGTCCACCAGCGGGTCGCTTCGCCATTCGAGAGGCGCCAGATCGGGGATCGGCGAGCCATCGGCGAGCATCGTCGCGGGGTAGGGGTACGGCGCCGCTCCGCCTGCGCGACGAGCCAGGAAGTTCAGCGGCAGATAGGTGCGTCCGACGATGAGCACGTGATCGAACGGGCTGAGAACCACGGATGCCGCGCGATACAGCTCGAGGTTTTCCTGCTCGATCGTCGCGTCGATGACGACCACCGTGGCGGTGAAGATCGCCTCACGGAAGCCGGCCGCGTCCGGCCGGACGATCCGCGGCTCCAGCGCATATTCGCGCGCGAGCGCCTCGACGGTACCGGCGAGATGCACCCCCTCCTCGGACGACGAAGCGAACATCGCCAGCGTCGGCAAGCGGTCACCTCCTCTGCGCCATCGAATGTAGGTCGGGGGATGGAAGTCGGCAAGATTCGTAAGGCGGTTCTCATTTCTTAAACTCACGCATGCGATGGGTAGGGGAACGGAACGCGTCGTCACTCCTGAGACGAGAGAGATGCAGGACTCGGGGGGCGAGTCGCTGTCTGCGACATCGCCGCAAGCCGGGTATGGCGGCGGCGTGCCGGCGGCGTTTGAGGAGGCGTATCTGCGGTACGCATCTCTCCTGCGGACGATCGCCATCGGCAAGTTCCGGATCCGGCTGTCGACGCGGAGCCGTCTGCGCGGAGACGTGCCTCGGAGCTCGCGCAGTTCCTTGGCGTCCATCACGTCTACCTGAACAGGATCGCACCCCAAATCACGGGAACCTCCGCGAGAAGCAGCTCGCGTATGCCGAGCAGCTCCTCCGGACGACACCGCTGCTGATCGAACAGATCGCTCTCCGATGCAGGTTCGGCACCATCGGAACCTTCTACCGCTCGTGCGGTCAGTCCCCTCTCCCCACCGCAGTGGGGAGAGGGTCAGGGTGAGGGGTTGTGGCGCTCGGGAAAGGGTGCTGCCGGGCGGAGGGGTGACAGAAAAACCGGGCGGATAGGTTACACCCTGAAGCTGAGTTGACTGAGGTGAAGGCCCAAGCGAGGGCCGTTGGTCCTGCTTGTCGTCCACTCTGTTTTGGGTCGCTAGCAGGCGC
>DASPMO010000034.1:0-72403 GCA_035627015.1 Thermoanaerobaculia bacterium
TGGAGTGCGCGAGCGCCAGCTCGCGCTCTCCATGGGGGAGGCGCCAGCCTCCCCCGCCCGCCGCAGCTGGCGCTGCGGCTATGGAGAGCGCGAGCTGGCGCTCGCGCACTCCATACGCTTGTTGGCCTGATCCAGCTTGTCGCGGATCTCCCACTTCAGCGACGCCGGGATGACGATGCGGCGGAACGCCGCCTCACGCTGTTCCAGGTGCTCGCGGCGAACGGGGCTCAGGCACGGTCACCCAGGTGCCCCCGCCCCGCGCGGGGCGGGCTGAAGCCGCGCCCTACGTTTGGCACCGGTGTCGCGTGCCACGCGATTCGTGCTCGAATTTAGCGAATGGAGTACTAAGCAGAACGCAGTGGTTCCGCCCACAGTCCCCTCTCCCCGCGCGCGGGGAGAGGGCCAGGGTGAGGGGCGGTTCCTCGCAGCGGGGCACGTCCCCTCACCCTGACCCTCTCCCCACGCGGTGGGGAGAGGGGACTGTGGGTCGAATGGGTGCGTTCTGCTTAGCTACCGCGTGGCGAAGTAGCGCTTGAGCCACTGCGAGAGGCCGTCCAGGCCGGGGAAGAGCACCCGTTCGGTGATGTTGGCCTGATCCAGCTTGTCGCGGATCTCCCACTTCAGCGAGGCCGGGATGAGGATGCGGCGGAACGCCGCCTCACGCTGTTCCAGCAGCGCCTGCAGCTGCAGGGTGGGGCTGGAGGGGAGGGAGAAGAGGGCGAACTGGTTCACGATGCGCTCGTCGAGCGACGGCGGCTCGAAGAAGACCACGAAGTCGCTGCGGGAGAGCCCGTCGAATGCCTCCAGGGTCGTGGCCACGCTGTTCAGCAGCTCGGTGGTAAAGATGTTGACGTCCTCCTGCTCGGCGATCGTGCAGAGCTGCTTCGGGAGGAGCTCGTTCGTCTTGCGGTAGTCGACGCACCAGATGGCGGCGTCTTCCTCGAAGTGCCGGAAGTCGTGCGTGGCAAAGTGCATGGCCACGTACGGCGAGTATGTCCAGTCCAGCAGCCGCGTCGGCAGCCCGTGATGCTTGGCCAGCGACAGCCAGTTCCACACCCAGTCGCCGTGGACGGCGCTGCGCAGCGCGTACTTGCGGAAGCTCGTCAGCAGGTGGCGCTCCTTGGCCTCGAAGCCGCCGGTCTGCAGGCTGGTCAGCAGGCCGTGCGAGGCGCTCGGCGTTCCCCGAAAGACGAAATTCGAGCGGTGCCGCCGCAGGGCCGGCTGCCAGGTCGACTCGAAAAGCGCTTCCTGCAGCTCGATCCACGTAGAGACCCGGGTTTCCACGGACGTGGCTGGCTGCAATTCGGCTGCCCGGAAAGTGTGATCTGCGTCACGTTGGGGTCTTGCTAAACTGTCTCTCAAACGGGTCATGCTCGAAAGACTGAGGAATGCCATTCGTCCGGCGGCGGAGGAGAAACCGATCCTGCGCAAGACGACCGAGGTCCGTCTGGAGGCGGCCGACTCGCGGGACGTCCTCGAACGGGCCCATCAGCACGAGCCCGCCCTGATCATGCTCGAGGGCGACCTTCCCGGACAGGTGTTCCGCCTGCGCGCCGGACGGCAGATCGTGGGACGGCGTCCGGAGTGCGACATCCGCCTGCGCGAGCGCGCGGTGAGCGGCGTGCACGCGGAGATCACCCGCCTGCGCGACACCATCACCATCCACGACCTGGCCTCGACCAACGGCACGCTGCTCAACGGGCTGCGCATCCGCACGCCGATGCCGCTGGCGCAGGGGAACCTGATCAAGGTCGGCAACTGTGTCTTCAAGTACGTCGACTCGCTGCTGGAAGTGGAGTTCACCGAGTCGCTGCACGCCCGGGTGATCACCGACCAGCTCACGGGCGCGTTCAACAAGCCGTACCTCGTGGCCCGCCTCGGCTTCGCCATCGACATGGCCGCGCCGACGCGTCCCGTCTCGGTGATCGCCTTCGACTTCGACAACTTCAAGCAGGTGAACGACCAGCACGGCCACGCCGCGGGGGACCACGTCCTGCGCGCCAGCTCGGCGGTGATCATGGAGAAGTTCGTGCGGCCGAGCGACCTCTTCGCACGCATGGGCGGCGAGGAGTTCGTGATCGTGCTGCAGGAGACGCCGCTGGAGACGGCGGTGGAGATCGCCGAGAGGATCCGCTGCACGCTCGAGGAGCGGAGCTTCGACTACGACGGCGAGCCCATTCGCCTGACGTCGTCGTTCGGCGTCTGCAGCGCCACCAGCGCGGTGGAGCAGCCGGAGTTCCTGCTGCTGCGGGCGGACGAACTGTTGTACCGATCGAAACGGGAGGGGCGGAACAGAGTGAGCGCGTGAGGGTATCTCCTCACCCATGAAGAAGCTCGCCCTGTTCGCCCCGGTCCTTTTCGCCGTCGCCGCATTCGCCGCCGGGTTCCCGCGGTCGGTTCCGCCGCCCCCGACTGTCGCACAAGGAGCTCTCAGGCGCGCTGACGCGCGCGTTGCTGGTTGCTGGTTGTCCACCACCCGCACACCCGTTGCTCATTCATGCCGCGCCTGAGCAGCAACGGGTGTGCGGCGGTGGAAAACCAGCAACACAGCAACTCAATACTCCAGCTTCTTCAGCGGCGGGTCGTAATCGAACGACCCGAGGAGCAGCCAGCGGCGCGCGGTGCCCTCGCGGCCGGGGCGGGCCATGAGCGGGGTCGTGTAGTGCCAGAACGGCAGGCGGTAGATGGCGATGGCCGCGCGCGACGAGATGTCGTGCACCGCCGACAGGAACCCGCGGTCCTCATACACGAGTGACTGCGAGGCCACGTCGTCGTTGGCGAACATGATGTGCAGGTCGATGAAGCCGTTCTTCGCCTCGGCGCGCTGCGGGTGGTGATCGTTGTGCGGGCCGCTGTAGTCGCCCGTCTCGTAGCAGATCACCTGGCGCGCCCACCAGTCCTCGCGCAGCGGCGGCTTCGTCGCATTCTGGGCCGCGGCGCGGAAGCTCTTCGAGAACATCATCTGCGCCAGGCCGCACTGCCGCGCCGCCTCGAGGGCCCGCGAGCGCGTCGAGTTGAAGGTGGCCGTGCGCACGCGCACCGTCTTCGGCAGCCGCTCGCTGTAGTTGCGCTTCATCCCCGTCAGCGCGTCCTTCGGGATCGGGAAGTACATGCGCCGCAGCGTGGGGAACATGGCCTCGTCGAGGAGGCGGATGCACTCGCGCGCCATGCCGTCGTCGATCACGTTCTCCAGCACGACGATGGGGGAGCGCTTCTTCCGGAGAAGGTGCTCGAGCTGCGGCGGATCGGCCAGAAGCCGCCGCCCTGCCGGCGTGAGGAGGTCATCCAGTTCGTCGGGAAAGCGGTCCATCCGCCCGATAAGTGTACAATGTTGCAACGCAACCGGGGGGACTCGTCCTTCTTCCGGCGGCGGAATCCAAACGGTCAACCCCAGGGAGCTCATGAAGCGAATCGTCCTCGCCCTTGGTGCAGTCCTTTCGATCTCGGCCGCCTCCGCGCAGGCCGAGGCCCCCTGTGTCGCCCAGACTTCCGACTCGCTGGCCAGGACACTGCTGCGGCAGGCGCCCGGGCTGAAGGCGGAAGTCCTGCGCATGGCGCTGCGCGCCACGGACTGCGCGGCCGAGCAGGGGAAAGTCAAGCGCCGCGACCTGCTGACGGTCATCGACTACTCGCTGCCGTCGTCCCAGCCGCGCCTCTTCGTGTTCGACCTCGAGTCGCGCAAGCTGCTCTTCCGCGAGCTCGTCGCGCACGGCAAGAACAGCGGCGGCGACATCGCGAACTTCTTCTCGAACAGCCCCGGGAGCCTGGCCACGAGCCTCGGCCTCTTCGTCACGGCCGACACTTACTTCGGCAGCAACGGCTACTCGCTGCGGCTGAAGGGACTGGAAGAGGGCGTGAACGACATGGCCATGGACCGGGCCATCGTCATGCACGGCGCGCCGTACGTCAGCCGTGCCGCCATCCGCGCCCTGGGCCGCCTCGGCCGGAGCTGGGGATGCCCGGCGGTGCGTAAGGAAGTCGCCAAGAAGATGATCGACACGCTCCGCGGCGGCAGCCCGATCTTCGCCTACTACCCGGACCACCGCTGGATCAAGAAGTCGTCCTACCTGAGCGCGAACAAGTAAAAGCCTGCGGGTCAGGTTGCTGGTTGCTGTGTTGCTGGTTCGTTGCGCTGCAGCGCGCTACGGGCCATGGGTGACAACGAACACAACAACCAGCAACCAGCAACCACTCAGTCTTTGCGCTTGATGTCTTCGGCCAGCTCTTCGACGTTGAGCTTGCCGTCGCGATTGCGGTCGCGCTGGCGGAAGAGCGACTCGTCGGCCGGCCACTCCTTGATCGAGACGAAGCCGTCCTTGTCCTTGTCGAACGCCTCGAGGCGCCCCTTGGCGGCCTTGCGCTCGCGGGCCAGCGCGCGGTCGTACTTCGAGATCACGCGGTCGCCGTCGATGTCGTGTGCGTCGAACTCCTCGGGCGTGCCCGTCCATTCGCGCACGGTGATATAGCCGTCCGCGTCCGTGTCCATCTTCGTCCAGTCGACGAATGGCTTGCCGCTCTTGCGGAGCTGGGCCTGTTTCGCTTCTTCGCGGGTGAGGATGCCGTTGCTGTCGAGGTCGACGGCGGCGAAGTAGCTTTTGCCGAGACCGAACTCGTCGACCGTCAACTGCCCGTCCTTGTTCTTGTCGAACCGCTCGAACCAGACGTCGACGTTCGCCGTCTGCTTCACGTCCTCGGCCGACTGCGCGTAAGCCGCTGGAACCGCGACGGCGCAGGTCAGGGCGAGGGCGGTAGTGATCTTGCGGATATTCAAATTGCCTCCTTCAGGCGAACCGTAATCGTGGGATGCGGCCTGTCATTCCGCACCCCCTCTACGACGCGCCGGTAGGCAAATGGTCACGCGAAGCTCTTGGGCCGGTCGTCCAGGCGCGTGGCGAGGTCGAGCATGGCCGCGAGATAGATCGGCTCGCTCGCCCGGAGCTCCAGCGGACGCTTCAGGTCGGGCGCGCGCATGGAGACCAGGTGCTGGTCGGCGTCGACGTAGATGTCGTCGACCTTCGGCACCGGCACTTCGAGCCCCTTGTCCCCCTCGAGGAGGAAGCGCTTGTTGGTGACCACGGCGTTCCTCTCCGTCCCCTCGCCCATGCGCACGGGGGCCACGTACATGCAGTATTCGTTGAGACCGAGGGTGACGGTGGTGTTGCAGCGCGGCGCGTTGCGGTGATCGACGCCGCGCAGGCGCTCGAACTGCGACTCTGACGACGTGTCGACCGGCAGTTCCTCCGGCGTGAGGCCGAACCCCTGCTGGATGGCGCGGACGATCTTCAACTGCTCCTCGCCCAGACGGTCGTCGGCGATGAAGTGCCAGAGGACAGTCGAGTAGAGGGCCTGCTTGACGGCCTTCGCATCCTCGGCGATGAGGCCGGCGGCGTCGCTGGAGCGGTCCATCAGCTGCGCCACTTCGGCGGCGCGCGCCGGACCGACTTTGGCCAGCGTCGAGAAGCCGACGTGGAGCACGGTGCCGATGGCCGTGTCGGCCCAGACGGCGTAGGGGAGGTCGAGCTTTTCGTTCTCGGCCAGGACCCGCGCGAGGGACGCGTCGCTCGGGTCTTCGCGCAACTGCTCGAGCGCGGAGGTGTACGTGGCGAGCATCTCGGCATTGCGCTGGTCGCGCTCGATGCGCTCGCGGCTCTTGCGCTCCTCGGCCAGTCTCACGCTGCGGCGCTTCTGGAACGTCCGCAGGAGCGGGACTGCCATCGCGGCCAGCCCGAGGATGATCCAGAACAGCACCGCGCCGGCCGGCCGGTCGCTGGCCATGACCGCCAGGCCGAGGAGGAGGAACAACCCGCCCAGGCCGAGCAGCACGTAGTTCACCATGCCGCCTTCGCCGAGCGTGGTCCAGAACGAGGTGGTGACGACGCTGCGCGGCTTCGGCATCTCCGCCTTGTGGATCTGGCGGAGGTCGGCCGAGTAGAAGATCTCCGGCCGGTGGCGGACGAATTCGCCCGTCGGGCCGGTACTGAGCTCGGTGTCGTGGTCGATGGAACGGAACTCACGGCGCCGCCCGACCGCGAAGCGAAACACGGAATTGCCGAGATTTTTCTGAACAGTAAAGCTCATGCCGCACTCAACGGGTGCGGACTTCATGCCTGAACTGCGTCAGCGGCGGCGGCAGGCCGCGGAAGCACGCGCTGCCTGCCTCTGCCCGGTGGCCGGGTCCTCGTATTCGACCCGCAGATTCATGATCTCCTTCGTCTTGAGCGCCCGCTCGGTGGCGGTGATGGTGAAGGTGCATTGCTGCCCCGCCCCCAGGAAGCGGAGGCAGCGCGAGGCCTCGACGCTGTAGCCGGAGGCGGTGTCGCCGCGGCGGCCGAGGGCCTCGATGCTGGCCACGCGCAACGGCGTGGGCTCGGGGTTGGTGAGGGTGATGGTCTGCGTCCCCGGCGTGGTGAAGTGAATGGACGGCGGGTCGAAGCAGAGGAGACGGACCGGCGGCGGCGCGGGCGCGGGCACCGGAGCGGGCACCCGCACGGGCACCGGCATCGGCGGCGCGGTCTCGGTGAGGATTCCGCGCAGGGCGATGCGCGACCGCTCGCCGCCCGCGGCCACGTTCAGCGTGCCGGTGAAGCTCCCTCCCTTTCGCGGCGAGAACACCACCGCGACGACACACTCGGCGCCAGGGGCGACGCCCCTTGCGCAGCCGTTCGTGGCGAGGAACGGTGCGTCCGCGCTGACACTCACGCGCTCGATCGGCAGGCCTCCGTCGTTGCGGATCGTCGCGAGCTGCGTCCCTCCGCGCTCGCTGAAATCGAGGCGCGACGGCATGACGACCGCTTTCGCGGGCGAGGGTGGCGGCGGTTCCGGCTTCGGCTCGTCCTGCACGGGCACCGGCGGTCCCACCGGCTGCGCGTGCCGCACGACGCGGATCGGCGCCATCGCCTGGACGCCGATCCGCGGCGCGTCGTTGCGCGCTTTCGGCATCGCCGCGGCGGCCATCACTCCGACGAGCATCGCCGCGGCAATCCTGCCGCGCCGGCGACGGCGCCGCGGCTCCTCGGCCGGGCGGGCGAGATAGATGGAGATCGTGTTCTCCATGGCCTCACCTCACGCCGTGCGCGGCAGCTCGCGGATCTCGCCGTCGTTCACCTGCACGCGCAGCACCGGCGTCTCGGCGCCCTGCGGCGGCGAGGAGCCGGCGCCGTTCATCATGTCGCGCACGCGGTCCGCGCCGGCGAAGACGGCCAGCCAGGTCAGCCAGAAGTCGGCCAGCGGGTGCACCGTGCCGACGTCGAGCAGGCGCAGGATGCGCAGGTCGGCGCGGTCGACGACCACGTAGGCGATGGCGCCGGCCAGCGCCAGCAGCACGAGCTTGCGCTGGGCTTTGGCCCGGATGCGCACTCCCGCGCCGCGGCGGAGGCGCAGGTAGCGCACGGTGTCCATCAGATACGCGGCGCCCGCCAGTACGCGCTCGGTGACGAATGCGGCGATGGCCACGATGGCCAGAAGCTTTGCGGATGCGTCCATGACCGACCCTCTCTGGTGAGTAGTGCAGGAGAGGGCGGAAGCGTTTCAACGGATCGCGAGCGCCCACGGGCCGTCACCCGTTTTGATGGTTTGCACGACGCGCAGGGTGCGGGTGTCGATGACGGAGATGGTGTTGGAGAGACTGTTGGCCGCGTAGAGCTTGCGGCCGTCGGGCGTCACGGCGATGCCCCACACGCGGACGCCGGTCGGTACGCTGCCGACGACCTTCATGGTCTGGGTGTCGATCACGGCCACGCCGTTGCCGCGGCCGGTGGCGACGTAGAGGCGCTTTTCGTCGGGCGAGAGCACGAGTCCCACCGGCTTGTCGGCCTTGCCGAGGCGGATGCGCTTCAGGACGCGGTGCTTCTTCACGTCGACGAGCTGCACGCTCCCGCCCAGCTCCGCGCTGGCCCAGGCGCGGCTGCCGTCGCGGGTGAAGATGACCACGCGCGGGCGCGAATCGACCATGATGTTGGCTGCGACCTGCTCTTTCTTCGCGTCGATGACGGTGAGGACGTTGCTGGTCTCGGCGGTGACGTAGACCCACTTGCCGTCGGGACTGGCGGTTACTCCCTCGGGCTCGGTGCCGACGACGAGCGTGCCGCGATGCCTCCCCGAGGCGGTGTCGATGATGGAGGCGGTGCCGGCGTCCTCGTTGGAAAGGTAAAGACGTTGACCGTTGGGAGAGACGGCCACGCACTCGGGGTCGGTGCCGGCCACGTAGTCGCGGACGGGCTTCAGCGTGGCGGCGTCGATGGCGGCGATGCGCTCCTTTCCCGTGCGCGGGCGCTTCCCGTCGCGCCACCAGCTCACGGCGACGTAGAGGCGTTTGCCGTCGGGGGAGAGCGCCAGTCCGCGCGGACGGTCGCCGATCCTGGCCGTGGCCGTGACGCGGTCGCTGTTCGTGTCGACGATCTGGATGGTGCCGTCGCGCTCGTTGCTGACGTAGAGCCGCGCGGCGAGGATCAGTGCGAGGGGCAGGTTCACTTGAGGCTCAGGAGGTAGGCGGCGATGTCGCGGGCGTCGCTCTCGGGCATGGCCATGGGCGGCATGCTGCTCTGCGGGTTGAGCGCGGCCGGGTTCTGGATGAACTGCACGAGGTTGGCCGGCGTGTTCTGCACCGCCCCCATGCTGATGGCCGGCCGCGCCCCCATCCCCTGCAACGACGGCCCCAGCGACCCCTGCGGCCCGTCCACCCCCGGGATGATGTGACAGACGTTGCACCCATACTGCGCCGCCAGCTGCGGCCCCCGTGAGGCATCGCCGATGGGCGCCGGCGCGCCGCCCGTCTTCGCGGCTTCGCCCCGGCTGCAGGCGACGAACAGGAGCAGGGCAAGGGAGAGGGGTCTCATGCGGGGCGTACTTTAACGTAAACTGTTAGGAGGCCTGCATGAACTGCAGCCATACACCACTGTCGATCCGAACATCTGCCATGGGCAGGCATGTGTCACGGGCACCCCGTATTCCGGTCTCCGTCGTGCTCGATAACTTAGCCGCGGGCATCGCCGAAGGCGGGATCATCGGCAGCTACCCCCGCTTGACACCCGAGGCTATTCGGAGATCGTGCGTTTCCGGGCAACGCCACCATCAAAGGTAGCTCGCATGAGCGCGGTGTCACCCTCTGTGAATCGCACGAGGTTGGTTCCCGGCAGCCCCGATCGGTGTAGGTCGTCGGCGAGCGAACCGCCGCTATCTCGGCGGACTCCTGCCATCGCGTGGTTCTCGGCCCCAATCATCCGAATCAAGCCGCCTGCTCGGCCGCGATCACTTCCCAGGCCTCCAATGCCGCGAGCTCCTTTGCCAATGTTTCCAGAGAGACTTTTGCAAGCTTGCGGCGAACGATGAATTTGTGGAGGACTTCGGACGCCACCACATACGCCTCAGGCTGAGCCACGACGCCGTTCGCGCCAACGGGAAACGCAACGACTACGACGTAGTGATGTTTGCGAGCGGTGAACTGATCCACCACCCACTCTTCCGCGCCCTGGACAATCTTTACATCGATTGTGATGGCACTACCCGCCTGACCCAGCACCGAAATGTCGACGTTGTCCGGCTGGGCAAGGGCCAGATTTGCTTCGATCCCAAACCGGTGCAGAGCGGCGAGCACGTGGAACTTTCCCGCCAGCTCGAGGTGCTTTCGTCGCAGCATCCATGACGGGCGTGGCGAAGACGAGGCTGGAACGAAGGGCAGAATTTCCCATGCAGCCGGATCGCCGCGTTTGGCCAGAACCTCAGCCTCGATCTGGTCGTCGGTGGGTCGCGGTTTCTTTCGAGCTGTCATATCGGCCAGCCAGTAATGATACGTAGCTTCTTCTTTCCAAGCGTTACTGCAACGAGCTCGAGTGCACGCCCTCCATCGGTCCGGCCGAGGAGCAGATAACGGTCACCATAGTCTTTGTCACGAAGCGGCCGGAAGCCGTTCCAGAGGACTTCCGTGGCCTCCTCGACACTGACGCCATGCGCGGCGAGCTTCTCTTCGTTGAATTCAAGATCGAACTCTCCTGGATCAAATCGAGTCCAGTTGACCACCAGCCAATTCTACTCATGGAGGGAACCGGCAACCTCACTGCGCCGGCGCCGGCTTCGGTCCCGCGAGACTCTTCGCGTGATCGAGATGCGCGACGATCAGCGGGTGGGTCTGGGCGGCGAAGGCTTTCAACTCGGGGTCGGCGCCGCCGGCGGCTTGGCGGCGGAAGAGCTCCGCGGCCTGGTCGTGGTCTTCGACCATGATCTGCAGGAACTCTTTGTCGAAGCGGTCGCGGTGGAGGTCGACGAGGCGGTCGTAGCTGAGCTGGTGGTCGCCGAGGGAGGTCGGGAGGATGATGCGGTGCTTTTTGGCGATGGCGGCCAGGCGCTGGTTGATGGCGGTGTGGTCGGCGATCATCCGCTCGCCGTAGGCCCTGACCTCGGGGCGTACGCCGCGTGCGCGGGCGAGCTTGCCGATCTCGATCTCGGCGTTGCTCCCCTCCGTCGCGTGCTCGAGGAAGTCGCGGTCCTGGGAGGGGAGGATCGGCGACGGCGGGTTGCCGGACGAGCGGCGCGGGTGCGCGTGCTGCTCCACGTCGGGCGTGCAGGCGACGAGAAGGACGGCGAGCAGGATCAGGGCTCTCATTCGCGCAGCGTGTACAGGTACGCGGCCATGTGGCGCGCGTCGTCCTCGGAGACGTTGAGGTTGGGCATGGCCGTGCCGCCTTCGATCAGTTGCGGCGTGCGGATCCAGCGCTTCATGTTGTCGGGCGTGTTCGGGAGCTGACCGGCGAGGTACATGCGGTCGCCGATGCCCGTCAGCGGCGGGCCGATGAGTCCCGTCGCGGTGCGCACCCCGGGTACGGTGTGACACGCGCCGCAGCCGTACTCGCGGATGAGGAGCCGGCCGCGCTCGGGATCGCCGCCCGCGAGCTGGCGGGCGGTGCGCTCGTCCTGATGACAGGCGGCGGCGAGCAGCACGAGCAGGACGAGCGGGGCGAGGTTCTTCAGCGCCATGCGCCGCTCCGCCTCGCCGAGCCAGGCGGCGAAGAGTGCCAGTCCGACGAAGAGGAAGACGACGCCGAAGGGGATCCACATCAGGACGCCGGCGAGCTGCTGGTCGTCGATGGCGTTGATGCCCGCGGCGGTCGTGCGCGCGGCGTGGGTGGGATACCAGATCCGCGTGCCGAAGGTGAGCAGCGCGCCGAGGATCTGCGTGTGCATGGCGGTGGCGAAGACGTACAGCACGCCGACGCCGTAGCCGAGGCGGCCGTAGCGGCCGTGGATCAGCGCGTACCAGAAGAGGGCGGCGGTGATGAAGAAGCCGAGGTGCTGGACGACGTGCACGGTCTCGCTGTGCAGCGCGGCCTCGAAGAGCGCGGGCACGTGCCACATCCAGAGCACGACGGCGTGCAGGATCAGGACGAGCACGGGGCCGGTGACGGCGTCGAGCGGCCTGGCCAGACGCGTGGCGCCGCGCCACGCGTGCAGCAGCGCGATGAAGGGGCGTCCGAGGACCATCAGCGGTGCCGCGACGAGCATCAGCAGCTCGTGCTGGGCCATATGCGCGGAGAAGAGGACGTCGCTCCAGCGGTCGAGCGGCCCGAGGAGCGCGATGGCCGCGGCCAGCCAGCCGAGGACGAACGACGCGGCCTGCCATTTCCGGATCGTGTGGCGGCCCCCTTCGCTGCGCCAGAGGCGTGTCAGGCCGAGGAAGAAGAGAGAGAGGATGAGAAGGAGGGAGAGCGCGGTGAGCGCGTCCCAGACCTGGGCGGCGTGGAGGACGCCGTTGTGGGCGAGGAGGAACACCCCCAGTCCCCTCTTCCCCTGGTTGCTGGTTGCTGGTTGCTGGTTCCTTGCGATGTATCGCCTTGAACCAGCAACCAGCAACCAGCAACAAAGGTGGGAGGGAACGTGAGGATGGACAGCCATCAGTCGCAGCTCCTGAGAATGATGTTCGGGATCTCCATGCCGAGAATCACCAACACCGAGGCGAGGGAGAGGATGGTGGCGGCCATGGACTGCCAGCGGGTGCGCTCGATGAGCGGGTCGAGACTGGCGGCGGGGAAGTGGGCGCCGATGCGGCGGGCGATGAAGGCGGAGGTGAGTGCGACGAGCACGAAGAGGGCGGCGGAGGCGTGCAGCCACACTTTCGTCCCGCGCTCGCAGCTCTCCGGCGTCAGCGCGTAACTGACTGAGAGGTTCGCCAGCGCGGCCAGCGGGCCGGCGGCGAAGGTGACGACCAGCCACCGGTCGTGGCCGCGGAAGTCGGTCTTGAGCGGTCTCGGTTTGGACATGTCAGAGCCAGCGCGGCGCCCAGTAGAGCACCAGGTAAATGGGAATCCACGACAGCACGACGAAGTACCAGTAGAAGGCGTTCTCGGAGACGTCGACGTAGCGGCGCGGCTTGTCGCCGTGACGCGTGAACATCAGCACCGTCAGCACGACGGTGTCGATGAGATCGGTGACGAGATGCAGCGTGTGCAGGCCGAGCAGCGTCCAGGTGGCCGAGCCGTAGGCGTTGCTGTCCCAGCTCACGTTGAGCTGTCCGTACTCGAGGACGCGCACGGCCACGAAGACGACGGCGAGCAGGTCGGCGACGACCATCCACCTGCGCGTCCTGCCGAGGTCCATGTCCTCCGCGGCGCGCTTGGTCATCTCGTTGGGCCAGAGGCTGAGCAGGAGGATGAAGACGTTGATGGTCGGGAAGAGCAGGCCAGGGAGCGCGGTGTTGGGCGGCGGCCACGCTTCCTCGTTTCCCTGGAGGTAGAAGTAACTGCCGATGGCCAGGGCGAAGACAGTGCCCTCGATGGCGACGATGGTCATCGTCGACCACCACATGATGCTGCGGCTGCCAAAGGCGTGGTCGGGCAGCGCGGAGACGTCGATGACCTGGCGCTGAGTCATGCGACGGCCTCACGCTCGGAGACGCTTTTCTCTTCCGTCGCCTCTCCTTCTTTCTCCGGGGTGGTGGGCCAGAACCAGCAGATCACCACGACGGCCGCGATGGGCAGGCCGATCGCGAACGCCCATGGCGTGAAGATCGTGCCGACGAACATGATTCCGGTGGACACCGCGGCGAGGAATGGCCATGGCGTTGGCTTGGGATAGGTGTAGCGGTGGTCGGGCTCCGCATCGAAGGTGCGCGTGATCAGCACTTCCTTGTCTTTCGTCGAGAGCCCAGTCACGACCGGCGCGTGCTCCGGCGCGTGCCACAACGGCTCGTGTCCGGAGACGACCGGCATGTGGATGAAATTGTAGTGCGGCGGCGGCGAGCTGGTGGCCCACTCCAGTGTCGGGCCGTCGAACGGGTTCGCTCCGGCGATGGCGCCCTTCTTCCACGAGATCAGCCCGTTGAGGATGTAGACGATCACGCCCAGGCCGAGCACGGCCGCGCCGATGCTGGCCAGCGAGTTCAGCGGACCCCAGCCGGTCTCGGGGTGGTAGGTGTAGATGCGCCGCGTCATCCCGATCAACCCGAGCTTGTGCATCGGGAAGAAGGTGAGGTTGAAGCCGATGAACATCAGGGCGAAGGAGACGTAGCCGGCGGTGTCGTTCTGCATACGCCCGGTGATCTTCGGGAACCAGTAATAGAGGACGCCGAAGAGGGGGAAGACGGCGCCGCCGATCAGCACGTAGTGCAGGTGCGCGACGACGAACATGGTGTCGTGGACCTGCAGGTCGAGCGGGATGGAGGCGAGCATGACGCCGGTCAGCCCGCCCAGGACGAAGATGGCGATGAAGCCGAGGACGAAGAGGAACGGCGGCTTGTAGATCGGCTTGCCCATCCAGATCGTGGCGATCCAGCAGAAGATCTGGATGCCGCTCGGGATGGCGATGAGCATGCTGGCCGCGGTGAAGTAGCTGGAGCCGAGCTGCGGGATGCCGGTGGCGAACATGTGGTGCACCCACAGCCCGAAGCCGATGAATCCCGTGGCCACCTGCGACAGCACCATGGCCGTGTAGCCGAACACCGGGCGCCTGCAGAACGCGGTCACGATCTGCGAGACCATCCCCAGCGCGGGGATGAAGATGATGTAGACCTCCGGATGTCCGAAGAACCAGAACAGGTGCTGCCACAGCAGCGGATCGCCCCCCTCGGCCGGATTGAAAAAGTGTGTGCCGACGAGCCGGTCCGAGGCGAGGTAGAGGCTCGAGGTCATGACCGCCGGCATGGCGAAGACGATCATGAACGACGTGATCAGCATCGACCAGACGTAGAGCGGGATGCGGTTGACCGACATCCCCGGCGCGCGCTGCTTGAGGATCGTGACGATCAGTTCGATGGCCACGGCGATGGCCGAGATCTCGGTGAAGTTGACGAGCTGCGCCCAGATGTCGACGCGCTTGCCCGGCGCGAACTCCGGATTGGCCAGCGGCGGGTAGGTGAACCATCCGGTGTCCGGCCCCGTGTTCAGGAAGAACGCCACGTAGAGCAGGATCCCGCCGAAGAGGAACATGTAGTACGAGTAGGCGGTCAGGCGCGGGAAGGCCAGGGCGCGCGAACCGCACAGCAGCGGGATCATGTAGACCGCCACCGCCTCCATGATCGGCACGGCGAAGAGGAACATCATCGTCACGCCGTGCATGGTGAAGATCTGGTTGTACTGATCGGCGGAGAGGAAGGTGTTGTCCGGCCGCGAGAGCTGCAGGCGCATCAGCGCGGCGAGGATGCCGCCGAGGCCGAACCAGACGAAGGCGGTGACGATGAAGCGCTTGCCGAGGATGTGATGGTCGATCTGCATGAACCAGCGGAACGGCCCCTTGGCCGGCGACCAGGTCTTGTCGAGCTCCTCGTGCAGCTCGGCGTCGCCGGGGAGGGCGTAGGGAGAGTGGGTGGTCTCCTCCTTGATGAGGTGGTCCTCGAGCGGCTTGGCCTCGCCGACGTGGGCCCCGTGCTCGCTCACGCCCTCACTCATTTCAGGCTCTCCAGGTAGGCGATCAGCGGCTCGAGGTCCCCCTGGTCGAGGGTGATGGAGGGCATCTGGCTGCCGGGCTTCATGTGCTGCGCGTCGAGGATCCAGCCGGCGAGGAAGCCGCGGCGGTTCGGGAACGTCCCGGCGGCGATCGAGCGCCGCGAGGCGAAGTGCGTCAGGTCGGGACCGGTCTTGCCGTTCGCGGGCGTCCCCTGGATCGTATGGCAGAGGGGGCAGGGAGAATTCATGAAGACTTCCTGCCCCTTGCGCTGCGTGTGCGTGGAGGGGATGCGCGACGGCTGGCGGCTGGCCTCGACCCAGCGCGCGTACTCGGGCCACGGCAGGGCGGTGACCCAGAAGGCCATGTTGGCGTGCTGGTAGCCGCAGAACTCCGCGCACTGGCCGCGGTAGACGCCGGGCTTGTCCGCCTGGAAGGTGAAGGTGCTCGGCGGCTTGCCGGGGATCATGTCGCGCTTGCCGTGGAGGCTGGGGACCCAGAAGCTGTGGATGACGTCGGCCGAGCGCAGGTGCACGGTCACGGGAACGCCCACCGGGATGGTGAGCTCGTTGGCGGTCGTGAAGCGCTTGCTCTTGTCGCGGTCGTCGTACTCGACGTGCCACCACCACTGCTTGCCGGTGACGGCGATCTGGATGGCGCGGTCGGGGACGGAGGCGATGCCGCGCGTGGTGAAGATGGAGGCGGTGAGCAGGGCGAAGAGGGTCAGCACGGTCAGGCCGGTGGCGGCGACGACGGCGTTGCGCACGCGCGGCGAGGTGGCGTTGGGGACGATCTCCGGACGGCGCCGCAGGAGCGCGGCGATGGTGAAGAGCATGACCAGCAGCCACACGACCGTGGCCGTGATGAGGAAGACGTCCCACAGGCGCGCGATCTGTTCGGCCTGCGCGCCGGCCGGCTCGAGGGCGGACTGGATGCCCCTCATTGCACCGGCGCCGGCTCCCTCTCCGGCTCGAGGTCGGGCAGGGCCTGCTCCTGCTTGCGGACCTGCATGTTGTCCTGACGCCCGCCGGCCGCGTCCTTGGGCACGTTGCCGCTCAGCGACTGCACGTAGGCGACGAGCTGCCAGGCCTGGTATTCGGGGATCTTGCGCTGGAACGACGGCATGCCGTTCGGGCGCCCTTCCATGATCGTGGCGAAGATCTGTTCGGGATCGCTGCCGTAGCGCCAGCGCTCGTCCATCAGGGGAGGCCCCATGCCGCCGCCGCCGTTGGCGTGGCACCCCTGGCAGTTGTACCAGGTGAAGAGGCGCTTCCCCTCGGAGATGGCGTAGGCGTTGTAGCCGTACGGATTGTCGACCTTGACGTCGGGGGTGACCGGGCCGGGGACGAGCGAGACGAGGCGCTCGGCGTTGCGGCGGCCGGCGGCGGAGGGCATCTCGCGGAAGCGGCGCTCTTCGCGCTCGCAGGAGAGGAGCACGAGCGCGACGAGCGCCAAACGTAGGGCGGGCTTCAGCCCGCCTCTCCCGTGGATGGGCGGGCTGAAGCCCGCCCTACGTTGCGGCGTCATACGTCGTTCTCCTCATCCAGGCGGGGCACGCCGTACTCGCGCAGGATCTTCGCGATCTCGGGTTGGCGCTTCTCGATGATCTGGTCGAGTTGGTCGCGGAGCGCGGTGTCCTCACGGCGCACGGCCATGGAGATGTCGAAGACGAACGGGAGGAAGGGGAGGTCGATCTCGGGCGTGAACGGCGTGACCGCGAGCGGGACGTTGCTCTGTTTGGCAAACCAGCCGGCGGTGGGGCCCCAGACGGCGCTCAGGTCGACCTCGCGCCTGGCCACGGCGTCGACGATGCGGCGCGTGGGGCTGTCCTGCGCGTAGTCGCCGTAGACGCTGTAGCCGACGACGTTGCGGATCATGCCGCGGTTCGCCAGTGCGTGCGCGGGAGGGGAGCTGGCGTAGTCGTCGCCGATCATCTGGACGCCGATCTTGAGCTTGCGCAGGCGCGGGTCGTCGAGCGAGGTGATGCCGAGCCTGCGGTCGCGGCGGGTGACGAAGACGTAGCCGGAGCGGTAGTAGGGACGCGTGGTCAGGGCCCTCTCGAAGCTGGAGGGGACGCCCATGATCACGTCGCACTTTTTCGCGCCGAGGGTGTTGCGGACGAAGCCGCGGCGCTGGGCGTGCCAGTAGTAGGCGACGGTTTTCCCGAGGTCTTTTGCGACCAGCTCGGCGAGCTTGTTCTCGAAGCCTTGTTGCTTCTGGTTGGAGAAGGGGAGGTTGTTGGGGTCGGAGCAGACGCGTAACGTAGGGCGGGCTTCAGCCCGCCTCTCCGGGGGGCGGGCTGAAGCCCGCCCTACGTTGAGCACGAGTATCGCGAGGAGGAGAGCTCTATAAGCCGAAGACATAGAGCATCCCTCCTCGCGTCGTGGCGTGCTTGAGGTCGGTCATGGCGTTCACGAAGCCGAGGGCGCCCGTGGCGTCGCGGGGGTCGAGATCGCCGGAGACGATGGCGCCGGCCCAGCCGCCCACGCCGGCCACGAAGGCGACGTACTGCTTGCCGTCGGGGCCGAGGTACGTCATCGGCGGGGCGATGATTCCGGAGCCGACCTTGAACTTCCAGCGCTCGGCGCCGCTGCGCGCGTCGATGGCCTTGGCCCAGCCGTCCATCGTCCCGTAGAAGACGAGGTCCCCGGCCGTGGCCAGCGCGCCGCTCCAGACGGGGAACGTCTCGCGGATCTTCCAGCGGGCGCGCTTGCCGGTGATGTCCCATCCCGTCACCTCGCCGCGGTGGCCGCCGGGGCCGGCGTACATCTTCACGTTCGCGCCGACGAACGGCGTGCCGGCGATGTAGTTCGCCTCCATCCCCTCGAAGTCCATGCAGAGGTTCTGGTGGGTGATGTAGAGGAGCCCCGTGCGCGGCGAGTAGGCGGACGGCTGCCAGTCCTTCGCGCCGGGGGCAGCGGGGCAGATGTTGCGGATGACTCTCCCGACCTTCGGCTCCTTGGTCTTGTTCTCGATCAGGCGCCCCGTCTTCAGGTCGACGCCGTGGCTGGAGTTCACGTAGCCGAACGGCGTGGCGGAGAGCACCTCGCCGGTCAGGCGGTCCATGACGTAGAGGTAGCCGTTGCGCTCGGGGCGCACCAGCACCTTGCGCATGCGGCCGCCGACGTTCAGGTCGAGGAGGATCGACTCGTTGACGGTGTCGTAGTCGAAGAGATCGTGCGGGGTGACCTGGTAGGCCCAGCGCGCCTCGCCCGTGTCGGCATCGCGGGCGAAGAGCGCGGAGGTCCACTTGTTGTCGCCGGGGCGCTGCTCGGGGTTCCACGGGCCGGGGTTGCCGGTGCCGTAGTAGACGAGGTTCGTCTCCGGGTCGTAGGAGATCCATCCCCAGACCGTGCCGCCGCCGGTCTTCCAGGCGTCGGGAGGCCAGGTGCGCACGCCGAGGTCTTTGCCCTGGTCCATCGGGTAGAACGGCTTGAAGCTCGGGCCGATGAGGCAGTCGGCGTCGGGGCCGGTGTTGTAGGCGCGCCAGGCGATCTTGCCGGTGTCGAGGTCGAGGGCGGTGATCCAGCCGCGGACGCCCAGCTCGCCGCCGCTGTTGCCGACCAGGACCTTGTCTTTGACGATGAGCGGCGCCATGGTCATGGTCTCGCCCTTGTTGATGTCGCCGAGCTTGGCGTTCCACAGCTCGGCGCCGGTGGCGGCATCGAGGGCGATGGTGTGGTTGTCGAGCGTGTTCAGGACGATCTTGCCGTTCGCGTAGGCGAGGCCGCGGTTGACGACGTCGCAGCAGGCCACGCCCTGGGCGGCGGGGTCGGGATCGGGGCGGTAGACCCAGCGCGTGGCGCCGCCCGGCTCGCGCAGGTTCAGCGCGTAGACGATGTTCGGGAACGGCGTGATGAGGTACATCGTGTCGCCGACGACGAGCGGCGGCGCCTCGTGCCCCGCCACCGTGCCGGTGGAGAAGGTGGTCAGCGCCTTGAGCTGGTCGACGTTCGAGGTGTTGATCTGGCGCAGGCCGCTGTAGCGGGTGTTGGCGTAGTCCTTCTGCGCGATCAGCCACTGGCCGTCCTCGACGGCGGCGGCGCTGAAGGCGGGGATCTGCGCCTTCCCACTTGCCGGGGCGGCGTCGATGCCCGCGGCGGGCTTCGGCTGCTGCGGGTTTTCGCACGACAGCGCGAGAATTGTGAGGACGGCGAGAATCGAGCGTTTATCGCAGTGCATGAATCGTCACCTGGTTCGCGCCGGGGATGGGGACGAGCAGACGGTGGCGTTTCGTGTCGTATCCGAGGTCGGCGGGGGCGTCGATGCCCGTGAGGATCGGCTCGAACGCCGCGCCGGGGGTACCGCGGTAGACCCCCTCGCCGAGCCAGCTCGAGACGACGACGGAGCCGTCCGCGAGACGGACCAGGCCGTCGAGCTGGCCGCGCGGCAGTTTGGCGACCGTGCGCGGCCTGCCCCCGCGGGCTGAAGCCCGCGCTACATCGAGCGAGTAGATCTCGCGCGGCCCGAAGGTCACGGCCCAGACGCGGCCGTCGACGAATTCCAGTCCGTTGGGATGCTGCAGCTCCGCGCCGGAGGCGATCTTCTCGGCGCGGCTGCCGGTGATCTTCCAGATGGCGTCGGTGCCGGTGCGGGCAAAGGTGTGCCCTTCCGCCACGCGCAGGCCGGTGTCGGAGACGTAGACGCTCTTCCCGTCGGAGACGATGTCGTTGATCAGCGTCGCGCCGGGAAGCTTCACTTCGCCGAGCGGCCTGCCCGTGCGGCGGTCGAACATGCGCACGCCGAGGATGTCGCTGACGTAGAGCGTGTCGCCGGCGATGGCCATCCCTTTCGGGGCGTCGAGGCCGGCCTCGATCCACTTCAGCTCCACGAACAGCGTCTTCGCGTTCACGCGGGTGATGAAGCCGTTGTCGTCGACGGTCTGCAGGCCGCCATTGAGATTGCTGATGAAGTAGACGTCCTGTTCGGCGTCGTGGAGCACGGACTCGGGACCGCGCAGGCGGGTGATGATGGCGTTCGCGGGCGGCGCCGGATCGCGCATGGGCGGCGGGACGTCGAGCTGGTGGGAGGTGCCTTGAAGCGTCTTCTGCGCCTGCCGGTTGGAAGGGCACCCGGCAAACGCCGCGGTCAGAATCAGCGCGACGGCGATGGTTTTCGTCACACGCAATCTGGAAACGGTTGCGTTTGCATACTTTAGACCAGTTACCGAAGGGTCCGCATGGAAATCGAGTAGCGCAGCGCTTTGGTCGGCGGGATGGAGTGCTGCCACTTCGTGCGCGCCTCGCCGCCGAGGATGTAGAGGGAGCGCGGCTCGAGGGGGAGCTTGATCACCTCGTAGTCGCCGGCGACCTTGCGGCGGAACTTCATCGTGCACGGCGCGAGGAGCGAGACGCCGATCACCGGCGTGCCGAACATCGGCGCGTCGCGGTGCCAGCCGATGGTCGCGCCGGGCGGATAGCGCGCGATGAGGAACTGCTGCAGCGCCGCCGGCTCGATGCCCGCCGCCTCCGCGCAGCGGTCCGCGAGCGCGCGCAAGCGCGGCGAGGGCGGCGTGGTGGGATGCACCTTCCACCCCTCGTAGTCGTAGTCCCAGCCGAAGTGGATGACCGTGCGCCGGGCCACCTGGCCGCGCATGCGCACTTCGTGGAAGGGGTAGGTCTCGATTTCCTCGAGGAGGGTGCGCTCCTCTGCTGCGGTCAGGAGCTCTGGCTGGTAGATCAGGCCCTGGATCATGCGATTCTGTTGCTGGTTGCTGGTTGCTGGTTCGTGGTGATTCGTCGAGAAGCCACCACGAACCAGCAACCAGCAACACAGCAACGCAATCAGCAGACCGCGTCGTTCTTGCGGAAGGGGAGCACTTCGCCGTGCTGCTCCTGCTCGGCCGTGGTCTCTTCCATCGACTTGATGGCCGCGGAGATCAGGTCGCCGAGGACGTCGATGTCGAACGGCTTGCGGAGGATCGAGTGCACGACCGCGCCGTCGAGGCGGCGCAGCGCCGCGGTGTCGCCGGCGCTGATGACGATGATGGCCGGACGCACGCCGCCGCGGTTCTTGAGGTAGTCGACCAGGGCGTAGCCGTCGATGTTCGGCATCATCAGGTCGAGCACGACCACGGTGTACCGCTGCGCCTCGATCTTCTCGATCGCCTCCGCGCCGTCGCGCGCCACGTCGACGGGATGCCCGGCACGCTCGACGATCTTGGCGACCAGCGCCCGGATCGGTGGCTCATCATCGACTACGAGTACCCGCCCCTTCGGACCCATTGTCTACCGTGCTAAGCAATAATGATGCCCTCGCCGGACTCTTCCTCGTCCTTCTTGCCGGCCTTCGCCTGCAGATAGTTGATGGCCGCGACGAGGAGGGTGCCGCCGATGATGTTGCCGATCAGCGTGGGGACGAAGAACTCGCTGAAGAACTTGCCGAGCGAATGGTGGCCGGTGAAGACGAGGAACAGCCCGTCCACGCTGCCGGCCACGATGTGCGGAAAGTGCGCGGCGCCGATGATCCAGGTGAGGATGAAGATCACCGCCACGTGCGCCGTCCCGGCGTAGGGGAGCAGCCACACCACCAGGGCGATCAGCCAGCCGGCGAAGATGCCCCGCACGAGCGCCTTGGCAAAGGTGAGCGCGTGTGCCTGCTCGGCCACTTTCTTCAGCGACTCGAACGTCTCGGCGTCGACGACGTCCAGTTTCGCGACCGCCAGCGCGAACATGAGCGCCCCGACGACGTTCGCCGCCAGCACCACCCCCCAGACGCGCAGCACGTTGCCGAGGACGCGCTTGCCGGAGAAGAGCGGCATGGTGGCGGTGAGGGTGTTCTCGGTGAAGAGCTGCTGCTGGCCGAGGATCACGATCACGAAGCCGATCGGATAGCCGAGGGCGTAGACCAGCGGCGCCCATTTGGCGTCGTGCGGCAGGTGGGAGTGCAGCAGCGCGGTGACGAGGAAGGAGAAGCCCATGGCCAGACCCGCGCCGAGGCCCGACCAGGCCAGGGCCGGCGTCGGCTTCCGCAGCTCGCTCATCCCCTTTTCGTGGATGGCCCCGTGAATGATCTCGCTGCTCGGTGGCGTGCGCTCTTCGATCTCTCGTTCTTCGCTCGATTCCATGCGGGGGGAAGCGCGGTGCAAAGGGCGCACCGTCGCGCTTGCATCACGTGCAATAGGCCCGCAACGTGTATGTCATGCGCCACCTTCTGCTCGTCCTGCTGCTCTCCGTCAGCGCGCTCGCGGATACGCGTCCCGTCGTCCTCGGCTATGCGCCGGCGCAGTTCGTCGTGGCCAGCGGCGAGCGCTTCATGACCATCGAGGGGCACAACTTCATGTCGGGCGAGCACAATCCGAGCGTGGTCTTCACGGGACCGGACGGTCCCATCGAGCTCACGGCCAGCTCGATGTGGCCCACCGCGACGGGGATGCGCATTCAGGTGTGGGTGCCGCAGGAGATCATCAACACGATCGGCCGCTATCGGGTGGCCGTCCGGAACGCCGTCAACGGGGAGTCCGATCCGTTCTCCATCGAGGTCAGCGGCGACTCGACCATCATCCTCCGCACGCCGCCGTACCTCTCGATCGAGGCCACCGGTCCGTCCGGCGAGGTGGTGAGGTATGAGGCCTCGGCGGAAAGCACGACCGGCGCGGAGGTCTCGCTCGATTGCACTCCCGCGTCGGGCACGACCTTCGTCCTGGGCCAGCACTCCGTCACCTGCACCGGCACCACCTCCAACGGCGCGTCGCGCTCCGTGACGTTCCCCGTGTCGATCTACGATCGCACGCCGCCGGTGCTGACGATCCCGGAGGACATCTACATCGCCGCGGTGGAGCGCGACGGCGCGGTGGTGGAGTTCGAGACGTCGGCGGTGGACACGGTCGACACGGACGTGCCGGTGACGTGCTCGCCGGCGTCGGGGACGCACTTCCCGATGCGTACGACCGAGGTGCGCTGCAGCGCGAGGGACGACAGCTTCAACAGCACCATCCGCAGCTTCCTCGTCACGGTGTCGGACAACGCCTTCCCGACGCTCATGCTGCCGGCCGACATGGTAGTCGAGGCGACGTCGCGGAGCGGTGCGATCGTGAATTACACCGCCACGGCCAGGGACTACGTCGAGCGCACGATCGCGGTGGAGTGCGCTCCCGCCTCGGGCACGTTCTTCCCGGTCGGCATCTCCACCGTGAGCTGCACGGCCACGGACGACATGGAGCGCTCCACGAACGGCGTCTTCCGCGTCACGGTCAATCCGTATCAGGAGCCGCCGGCGCCGACGCTGGTCGTCCCGCAGGATTTCGCCGTCGAGGCCACGAGCGCCGAGGGGGCGATCGTGACGTTCACCGTGACGGCGTTCGATTACGCGAACCGCAGTCTCGCGGTCACGTGCGATCCCCCCTCGGGGACACTCTTCCGGATCGGTCCCACGACCGTCGCCTGCACGGCGACGGACGACCGCAATCGGTCCGGGGGGGCCACGTTCCTGGTCATCGTCTCCGAGCCGAGGGACAGCGAGCTGCCCGTGCTCGAGCTCCCCCTGGACATCACCGTCGAGGCGACGGGCGAGGACGGCGCGACGGTAACCTACTACGCCACCGCCAGCGACGCGGACCGGATCCCGATCGACATCACCTGCACGCCGGAGTCGGGGTCGCTCTTCCCGATCGGCACGACGACGGTGAACTGCAGCGCGACGGATCGCCATGACCAGACCGTCACGGGCTCGTTCAAGGTGATCGTGACGGAGCGGCAGGAGGACACGACTCCGCCGGTGATCCTCTCGATCGCCGCGACGCCGAACCGCCTCTGGCCGGTGAACCGGCGGATGGTCCATGTGGTCGTCGACGTGGATGCCGTCGACGAAGGCGGCGGCATCGTCCGCGCGCGCATCACCAGCGTGGCCGTCTCCGAGGCCGTGAGCGATACGGACTGGCGGATCGTGGACGACCTCACCGTCGCCCTCCGCGCCGCCCGCAACGGCCAGGAGCAGCCGCGGACCTACACGATCGTGGTGGAGGTCTCCGACTCGAGCGGCAACATCAGCACGGGGACGGTCGCCGTGACCGTCCCGCACGACGGCTCCGACAACGGCACGACGCCGCAGGCCCCGCCCCGCCGCCGCTCCGCCAGGCATTAGCCGGCGGTCCGCCGGCGTCCCGCCGGCTGTCTGTGGCGGCGTCCCGCCGCCACGGTGCGGGCGAGACGCCCGCACAGACAGCCGGCGGGGACGCCGGCGGTCCGCTAAGATTGCGAGGTCGATGTCCGGCACCCAGATCACCTTCGTCGCCGCGTCGTTCCTGATCCTCGCCGCGATCACCGCGTTCGTCCAGTTCCGCTGGCTGCCGCCCGGGCGCGTGCAAAGCGTCAGCGTGTTCATCGCCGGGGTGGCCGTCGTCACGGCGCTCTGGATCGCGGGGCTCCCGCCGAAGTGGTTCGCCGGCGCGAAGAGCGGCTTCGGCATCACCCTCTCCTTCGGCCTCGGCGCGCTGCTGGCCCGCGCCGGCAGCGGCGAGAAGCGCGCGTTCGGATTCCCGCTCCTCCTCGGCATGAGCCTCACGTTCCTGGCCGCGAATGTGCTGGCGTTCGCCAGGCGTGTCCTGTAGAGGGCACACCGCTCGCAATGACGGGCCGGTGTGAATCGGCCCCTGATCCTGCTCGTCGAGCCGCACGAGGAGCACCTCGCCCGCGGCCGGGACTTCCTCCTCGCCGACTGCTCCGAGACCTTCGAGGTCGTGACGGTGCCGTCGCTCGAAAAAGCGGGCGAGACGCTCGAGCGTGCGAAGTCCAATGGACAGCCGGTCGTGCTGCTCCTCGTCCGCCACGTCTTGGAGGAAGAGCAGCTCCTCGATGTCCTCCGCCGCGGCAAAGAGATCTCCTCCGGGATGAAGGTCATCCTCTATGCCGGCGAGCTCGATCCCGGCTTCGCGCTGAACGCGAAGCGGGAAGGGTTGGTCGATTTCAGCGTCGACGAGCCGTGGGACGCGCCCGAGGTCTCGCTCGAGCCGATCGTGCGCGACGCTCTGCGGGCGTGGGAGACGACCGCCGGCGCGAGCGACGTCGTGCAGGTGTACGGCGACCAGTGGCAGCCGCGCTGCCACGACGTGAAGGACCTCCTGGCGCGGCACCGCGTGCCGTATCAGTGGGTGGACACCGGCGGCGACGATGACGATGACGAAGACCAGCCGCACGAGCCGACGCGCCTGGTCTTCCCCGACGGCTCGACGCTGGTCGATCCCGACGACGAGGCGCTGGCGCAGAAGCTCGGCTTCAGCACCTCGCCCGACGAGAAGTTCTACGACCTGGTCATCGTCGGCGGCGGTCCGGCCGGGCTGGCGGCGGCGGTGTATGCGAGCTCCGAGGGCTTGCGCACCGTGATCGTCGAGCGCGACGTTCCCGGCGGACAGGCCGGGTCGAGCGCGCTGATCGAGAATTACCTCGGCTTTCCCGACGGACTCTCCGGCGCGGAGCTGGCCTCGCGCGCGGTGACGCAGGCGCAGAAGTTCGGCACCGAGATCCTGCTGACCAAGAGCGCGGCCACGCTGAAGGACGTGCGCGGCTACCGCGCCATCGCCCTCGACGACGGGACGGACATCGTCTCGCATACGGTGCTCCTGGCCACCGGCGTGGCGTATCGCAAGCTGACGGTGGAAGGGGCGGAGCGCCTCACCGGCGCGGGCGTCTACTACGGCGCCGCGGCGGCGGAAGCGGCCCGGTTCCGCGACCGCGACATCTGTCTCCTCGGCAGCGGCAACTCGGCCGCGCAGGCGGCGCTCCTGCTGGCGCGCTACGTCCGCACGCTGACCATCATCACCATCGACCCGTCGCTGGAGACGACCATGTCCCAGTACCTGGTGGAGCGCATCCGCGCGCTGGGGAACATCGAGTTGTTGACCAGAACCAGCGTGGCCGAGGTGAAGGGGGAGGAACGGGTCGAGGCGGTGGTGCTCGAGGAGACGGAGACCAAAGAGCGGCGGGAGATGGCCACGGACGCGCTCTTCATCTGGATCGGCGCGAAGCCGCGCACGGAGTGGCTCGAGGACGCGGTCGTGCGCGACAAGCAGGGCTTCATCCTCACCGGCCGCGACCTCCGCCGCAAGCATCTCCAGGGGTGGCCGGAGGACGTCTGGCCCTCGCCGCTGGAGAGCAGCATGCGAGGCGTGTTCGTGGCCGGCGACGCCCGGCACGGCTCGGTGAAACGCGTCGGCTCTGCCGTGGGGGAGGGAGCGATGGCGGTACAGCTGATTCACGATTATCTGCGCGAACGGTGAGCGTGATCTGGCGCACAGTTTGCTGTTGAGCTGCTTGCAGCACACGCAATTCCGAGGGGTGTC
Organism: Thermoanaerobaculia bacterium; assembly: GCA_035627015.1. GTDB lineage: Bacteria > Acidobacteriota > Thermoanaerobaculia > Gp7-AA8 > Gp7-AA8 > QHVT01. The sequence goes on from DASPMO010000034.1 coordinate 26,141, forward strand.
ATTTGCAATACACGATCGAGGCGCGAGAGCTGACGAACGAGTACACACACCGCCCCGCATATGACGTCGAATCGCGCCGCATGACCGTCGAGGCGTGCGATGCCGACGAGGCGATCACGCATTACGTGCGGGAATGCGACGGCGAGCTGGTGAGTCTCACGAAACCCGCCCGCGGCCAGGAGTCCATCGCCACCGTGAAGAAGGAAGACACGGTGTTCCTGGTTCGCGTCTACGCCGCCTGAACGGCGGCGTCGGGGATGGAAACGAGCGGCGCTGCGGCGCCGCTTTTTTGTTGCTGGTTGCTGTGTTGCTGGTTCAAGGCAGGGTCGTGTGTCCTGCACCAGACCGCCTTGAACCAGTCACCAGCAACCAGCAACGCGCGAAGCGCTTACAATCCGCGCCCAATGAGTGTGGTCTGGGCGTTGCTGGCTTTCGCGATGACGCTGGCCGGCGGCGCATTCGCGTACCGGTACCGGCGTTACCTGCAGGCGATCATGGCCTTTTCGGCGGGGCTGCTGATCGGCGTCGTCTTCCTGCACCTCGTCCCGGAGATCGTCGAGCACGGACATGGGGCGTCGATCGAGCCGCGCGCGCTGATGCTCATGCTGCTGGGCGGCTTCCTGGCCATCTTCCTGCTCGAGAAGCTGACCATCATCCACAGCGAGAAGACGCACGACGCTCCCGGCCACCACCATCATGTCGGGGTAGCGGGCGCGGTCGGTATTTCTTTCCATAGTTTCCTCGACGGCCTGGCCATCGGCGTCGGGTTTCAGGCGGGGACGGAGGTGGGGCTGGTGGTGCTGATGGCCGTGCTGGCGCACGATTTCGCGGACGGCCTGAATACGGTGACGTTCATGCTGGCCCGCCGCAACAGCCGCTGGCGGACGTTCTCGCTCCTGACCGTGAATGCGATGGCGCCGGTGGCCGGCGCGCTGCTGGCCACGCTGATCGACGTCGACCCGCGCCTGCTGGCGTTTCTCCTGGCGTTCATGGCCGGCTTCCTGCTCTATCTCGGCGCGAGCGACCTGCTGCCGCACGTGCACGAGCAGCCGCGCTTCACCCTCATCTTCTCGACGATCGCCGGACTGGCCACGGCGGCGCTGGGGGTTTACGCTCTCGCGCAGATGCATCCGCACTGACGGTCCTGAACGTAGGGCGGGCTTCAGCCCGCCGCCCCCGGGGGAGGCGGGCTGAAGCCCGCCCTACCATGCGGTTAGCGGAAGTAGCCGGTGACGTCGAGGATGAGGTGTTGCGGGCCGCCGCTGTTGAGCACTGACACGTAGCCGTCGTTCGGCAGGGGGATGACCGCGTTGTTGGCGCGGGTCCGGCCGAGGCGGTAGTTCATCGTGCTCGTGCCGCCCCACGTCGTCCCGGCGGGCCAGAGGGCCAGCCAGCCGTCGGTCAGCGGTCCGACCGCGGTGACGTTCGCCACGACCGCTTTCGCATCCGTGGGGATGCCGCAGACGCCGGCCATCAGGAAGTTGCGCGTCTCGGCGTGGGCGATCGCGGAGCTCTCGCGCGTGTCGGCCACGCGGCACGGCGTGACGATGTAGAGCATCGTCGCACCCGCGGGGCGCGCCTGGATCGGCACATTCACATTGCCGCCCGACACGCAGCCGTTCTGCGTGACCGTCACCGTCAGGGCCACCACCCCGCTCGCACCGGCGGTGTAGGAGAGCGACCGCGACCCCTGGCCGCCCGAGATCGTGCCGTTGGTGATGCCCCAGGTGTACGTCGCGCCCGGGCCCGCGTCGGGGACCGAGGCGAAATTCTTCGTGCTGCTCGCGAACACGCCGCTGCTCGCCGAGATGGTGGCGTCCGCGGGGTGCGTCACCTCGAGCGTGAGCTCGTTGGAGACGGTCGGCACTCCGCAGCCCGGCGTGACCGTGACGACCAGGTAGCGCGTGCCGGTGCCGCCGAAGTCCGTGCCGTCGATGGTGTACGTCGACGACGTCTCGCCGCCGAGCTGCGTGATCGCGCCGCCGGGCGTCGTGCGATAGCCCCACTGGTACGCGTGGGTCGTTCCGCCGGTGACGTTCACCGTGGCGGTGCCGTTCGTCCCGCTCACGCAGACAGCGGCCGCCGACGCCGAGGCCACGACCGAGGCGAGGGGATCGGCACAGCTCGACGCCGTCACGTCCACCGTCGAGTACCGGATTCCGCCCGGCCCCTCGGCCCGCAGCAGGAACGTGTACAGGCCGTTCACGTCCGGCGTGAACGTCGGGTTGCGGACCGTCGTCGACGAGAGCTCCGCCACGGAGCCGGTCGGACGACGGTCGATGCTCCACGTCCAGCTCGTGGCCGTGTCGGGCTCCGTGTCGAGCTGCACGACGGTGAGCGGCAGCGGTGCCGTGTTCGAGGCCGTGGCCACGTCGGCGATGCCGGGGACGCGCGCCTTCCGGACGTTGTTGCTGTACAGATCGCAGATATAGAGGTTCGTGCTGCTGTCGCCGCCGATGCCAGCGAGATTCGTGAAGCGGGCGAGGTCTCCCGTGCCGTCGCGATTGACGTCCCGGTTCGGCTTGCCGGCCACCGTGGTCACGACGGCGCCCGGCTCGATGCGGCGGATGATCTCGTTTCCGCCGTCCGAGACGTAGAGATCGCTGCCGACGAGGTGGACGTCGACCGGTGCATAGAACGTTGCCGCCCCTCCCGTTCCATCGTCCGAGCCCATCAGGCCGCTGCCCGCGTACGTCGTCACCACGCCCGTGGCCAGGACGACCTGGCGAATGCGGTTGTTGGAGGAGTCGGCGACGAAGAGGTTCCCGCTGCCGTCGAGCGCGATGCCGGCGGGATACTGGAAGTACGCCGAGGTGCCGGTGCCGTCCCGGAAGTCCGGCGTTCCCGGAAAACCGGCCACCACCGTCACGGTGCCGGAGGGCATGTCGATCCTTTTGATCGTATGACCGTAGGTCTCCGAGACGTACACGTCGCCGTCCGCGGCGACCGCCACCCCGTACGCGCCGTTCATGCCGGTGGCGACCGTCGTCACGACGCCGGCCTGCGTGATCTTGCGGACGTTGTCGTTCTCGAGGTCCGTCACGTAGAAGACCCAGTTGCCGCCGTCATCGCCGACCGCGATCCCCGTGGGGTCGCTGAGCTGGGCGGAGGTGCCGGTGCCGTCCATGTTGCCGCGCGTCCCTCCGACGAATGTCGTCACCACGCCGGCCGGGGTGATTTTCCGGATGCGGTTGTTGAAGGTGTCGGTGACGTAGAGATTGCCGTCCGGGGCGAGCACGGAGTCGGTGGGATTGGAGAACTGCGCGGCCAGGCCGGTGCCGTCCGCGTATCCGCGGCCGTTCGCCTTGCCGGCGAACGTGCTGACGACCGCGCCCGGGAGCGTGATGGCGCGGATGGCGTCGTTGCCCTGGTCGGCGACGTACAGCAGCGAGCCGTCGGGCGAGAGTCCGAGGCCGTTCACGAAGAGAAAGGTCGCCGTGCTCCCCGGGCCATCCTGATGACCCTGGAACATCGTTCCGGCGAGAGTGGTCACGGTGCCGTTGGGCGTGACCTTGAAAATCTGCAGGCCCGAGGAGACGTAGACATTTCCCGAGGCGTCGACGGCGATCCCGTCCCCGCCGATCCCGGCGATCTGCGTCTGGACCCCGAGCGGCGTGCATTTGTAAATACCGCCGCCGGACGTGAAGTAGAGATTGTTGCTGCCGTCGATGGTCATGGCGCGGGGACCGTTGAGCGCGCTGACGAAGGTGGACATCACCCCGCCCGGCGTGACTTTCCGGATCGTGTTGCCGAACAGGTCGGTGAGGAAGACGTTGCCGCTGCTGTCGACGGCCATGCCCAGGGAAGTGGGGATGGAGTTGTGGAGCGTGGTGACCACGCCGCTCGGCGAGATCTTGCGCAGTCTCTGTTCCGCGACGTACACGTTCCCGGAAGTGTCGACGGCCACCGCGCGCGGTACCCCGAACCGGGCCACGCCGGTTTTTCCGTTCGTGGTGCCGCTCTCGCCGCCGACCCCGGCCAGGGTCGTGACGACGCCCGCGGGGGTGATGTGGCGGATGGTGTGCGCGTTCTGGTCGGCGACGATGATGTTGCCGTTCCGGTCGACGGCCAGGCCGCCCGGCCACTGGAAACGCGCGGCAGTGCCGACACCGTCCCGATAGCCGGGACCGGCATCCGTTCCGGCGAATGTGGTGACGGACAGAGACTCGGCGAAGGCCGCCGTGGACAGCAGGACAGCAGCAACGAGGGTGCAGACGATACGCATACGAACGGCTCCTGGTCGCTCGACCGTGGATTTGGCAGGAACGAGGTTATTTGGACCGCCCCCATTGTAACCGAATTGGACGACTGGCCAGCTTTGGGCAGTCGTGCCCAAACTTTCGGCACGACTGCCCAAACTTTCGGCACGACTGCCCAAACTTTCGGCACGACTGCCCAGAGTTTCGGCACGACTGGCCAAAGTTTGGGCACGAGTGCCCAGAGTTTCGGCACGACTGGCCAAAGTTTGGGCACGACTGCCCAGAGTTTCGGCACGACTGGCCAAAGTTTGGGCACGAGTGCCCAAAGTTTCGGCACGACTGGCCAAAGTTTGGGCACGACTGCCCAAAGTTTTGGGCACGACTGCCCAAAGTTTTGGCACGACTGCCCAAACTTTCGGCACGACTGCCCAAAGTTTCGGCACGACTGCGTTTGGGGGCGTCCTTAACTACCGGAAGTACCCCGTGACGTCGACGAGGACGTGCTGCGGCCCGCCGCTGTTGAGCAGTGAGACGGAGCCGTTGTCCGGCAGCGGGAGGATGGTGTTGTTGGCGCGGGTGCGGCCGCTGCGGTAGCTCATCGTGCTCGTGCCGCCCCACGTCGTGCCGGCCGGCCAGAGGGCCAGCCAGCCGTCGGTGAGCGGTCCGACCGCGGTGACGTTCGCCACGACCGCTTTGGCATCCGCGGGGATGCCGCAGACGCCCGCGAGCGGGAAGTCGCGCGTCTCGCCGTTCGCGACCGCGGCGCCGCCGCGCGTGTCGACGGCGCGGCACGGGGTGACGGTGTAGAGCATGGTGGCGTTCGCGGGACGGGGCTGGATGGCCACGGAGGCATTGCCGCTCGGCGCGCAACCGTTCCGGGAGACCGTCACCGTCAGTGCGACGGTGCCGCTCGCGCCGGCGGTGTACGCGATGGACCGCGTCCCCTGTCCGGCCGTGATCGTGCCGTTGGTGATGCCCCACGTGTAGGTCGCGCCGGCGCCGGCGTCGGCGACCGAGGCGAAGTTCTGCGTGCTGTTGGCGAAGACGCCATTACTCGCCGCGATGGTGGCGTCCAAAGCGGCGGTCACCTCGAGCGGGAGCTCGTTGGAAACGGCCGGTACTCCGCAGCCCGGGGTGACGGTGACGACGAGATAGCGCGTGCCGATGCCGCCGAAGTCGCTGCCCTCGATGGTGTAGCTCGGCAGGGTCTCGAAGGGGATGGATGTGATCGCGCCGCCGGAGGTCGTGCGATAGCCCCACTGGTACGAGAGGCTCATTCCGCCGGTGGCGCTTGCCGTGGCGGTGCCGTTGGTGCCGTTCACGCAGACGCCGTTCGTCGCGGTCGACGCCGCGACGGACGCGAGCGGATCGGGGCAGGTCGTCGCCATCACGCGCACCGTCGAGTAGCGGATTCCGTTCGGGCCCTCGGCGCGCAGCAGGAACGTGTAGAGATCTTCGACATCCGGCGTGAAGGTGGGATTGCGGATCGTGGTCGAGGAGAGCTCCGCGGCCGAGCCGGTCGGCCGCCGGTCGATGCTCCATGTCCAGCTCGTGGCGGTGTCGGGGTCGGTGTCGAGTTGCACCGGGGTCTGCGGCAGCGGCGCATTGTTCGATACGGTTGCGACGTCGGCGATGCCGGGGATGCGCGCCTTCCGGATGTTGTTTCCGTCGGCGTCGCAGATGTAGAGGCTCGTGCTGCTGTCGCCGCCGATCCCGGTGATGTGCGCGAAGCGCGCGAGGTCGCCCGTGCCGTCGCGGTTGACGTGCTGGACCCCCTCGAGTGCCCTGCCCGCGACGGTGGTGACGACGGCGCCGGGCTGGATGAGGCGAACGGTCTCGCCGTGGGAGTCGGCGACATAGAGGTCGTTGCCGACGGCGTGGACGTCGTAGGGAGCGTAGAAGCCCGCCTCGGTGCCGATGCCGTCTTTGGTGACGGGCAGGCCGTTGCCGGCGAGCGTCGTCACCTCCGCCGTCGCCAGGACGATCCGGCGAATGCGGTTGTTCCCGTACTCGGCGACGTAGAGATTGCCGCTGCCGTCGATGGCCAGACCGGCGGGAGTCCAGAACCGCGCCGCGGTGCCGAATCCGTCCGCATGGCCGTACAGGTTCGACGCGCCCGCGAAGAGCGTGACCGTGGCCGCGGGCATGTCGATCCTCTTGATCGTCTGACCGTGGAACTCGGAGACATAGAGGTCGCCGTCCGGTGCCACCACGAGGCCGCGCGCCCCGGAGATGCCGGTGGCCACCGTCGTCACGACGCCGGTCCGCGTGATCCTGCGGACGTTGTCGCCGCGGATGTCGGCGACGTAGAGGATCCAGTCGTTGCCTTCGTAGCCGACCGCGATCCCGGTAGGCCCCATGAACCGTGCGGAGGTGCCGGTGCCGTCCTCGGTGCCGTACGTGCCTCCGGCCAGCGTGGTCGTCACGCCTGCCGGGGTGACTTTCCGGATCGCGTAATTGTCGGCGTCGGTGACGTAGAGATTGCCGTCCGGCGCGAGCACGAGGTCGCTGGGACTGGAGAACCGCGCCTCGGGACCGGTCGCGTCGACCTTGCCGCTCTGGCTCGCTTTTCCGGCGAGCGTGGTGACGACGGCACCCGGGACGGTGATCCTGCGAACGGACTGATTGTCTCGATCGGCCACGTACAGCAGCGAGCCGTCGGGCGAGAGCGCGACGCCGCGCGGAGCGGCAAAGCCCGCAGCCGTGCCGGTGCCGTCCTGCTGCCCCCGATGGGACGATCCGGCAAAGTCCGTCACGACGCCGCCGGGCGTGACCTTCACGATCTTGTCGGACCACTCCAGGGAAACATAGAGATTGCCGGACGCGTCGACGTCGAGATAGCGCGCACGTTGAACGGTCGCGATGAGGGTGATGCTGCCGAGGGGAGTGCATTTGTAGATGCCACCGTCCTCGGTCGTGAAGTAGAGGTTGTCGCTACCGTCGATCGTCAGACCGCCGGGACGGTACGCCGTGGCGACGAACGTCGTCATCGTGCCGCCGGGGGTGATCTTCAGGATCGAGTCGCCGATGTAGTCGGTGACGAAGATGTTGCCGCTGCTGTCGACGGCGATGCCCATCGACACCGGCACGTAGTCGACGAGCGTGGTCGCGACGCCGCCCGGCGAGATTTTGCGCAGCGCCAAGTCGGCGACATAGATGTTCCCGGCGCCGTCGACGGTGACGGCGTACGGCCACTGGAACCGTGCCTGGCCGCCCTTGCCGTCCGTGCGCCCCCTCTCTCCCGCGACACCGGCCAGCGTGGTCACGACGCCCGCCGGCGTGATGTGACGAATGGTGTACGCCGAGTCGTCCGTGACGAGAACGTTGCCGCCCGCATCGACGGTGATGCCATGCAGCGAGGCAAACCGCGCGCTGCTTCCGGCGCCGTCGCGATAGCCGCCACCGCCATCGGGGCCGGCCAGGGTCGTGACGGTCAGGGACTCGGCGAAAGCGGCGGCGGACAGAAGGAGAACCGCGAGGACTGCGCAGAGGAATCGCATATGAGGGATCGGCCACCCTGAAAGGATGATTGGACGCGAGCCATCTTAACGGAATTCCGCCGCGGCTGGCGCCGCGGCGATGGAGAGCGGCAGCTGGCGCTGCCGCACTCCATACTTACAGCGATTTCACGTTGTCTTTCGGATTCCGGTCGATGAGTTTGTTCATCGGATCGATGCCGGCTTTGACCGGCTTGCCGGTCACCACGACCTCGAACGTTTCCTGCGGCTTGGTGATGCGGCGTTTCTCCACGAAGAGCACCTCGTCCTTCTCGCCGAGGACGCCGATGTCGATCCAGTCGTCGACGGGGACGGGCTTCTCTTCGCCCTTCGCGTCCGACTGCAGCTTGGTCGAGGCGACGGTCATCTTCACGCTGTACTTGCCGTCGGCGCGCCTGGTCATGCTGACCTCGCGGGCCTGGTTGTCGAAGAGGATGATCCGTTCGAAGAGGTCGGTGATGAGGTTCTGCGCCTCCGGCGGGGCCTCGGCGCGGAAGTAGCGCACGAGATCCTGCGCCGACGGGTAGGGCGGTCCGGAGAAGGCGTGGTCGGCGATGAACTTCCGCAGCGCGCGGTTCACCGCCTCCTCGCCGATGGCGTCGCGCAGCGCGTACATCACCAGCGAGCCCTTTCGATAGTGGATGTAGCCCTGGTTCTCGACCAGCGAGAGCGGCATTTCCGCGATCAGCTCCCCGCCGCGGTCGCGCAGGTAGCGATCGAGCTCGTAGCGCAGGAACTTCTGCATCTTGCCGCGGCCGTACTCCTTCTCCATCACCATCAGCGCGGAGTACTGGGCCATGGTCTCGACGATCATCGTCGAGCCCTGCACGTTGCCGCCGATGACCTGGTGCGCCCACCACTGGTGCGCGATCTCGTGCGCCGTCACGTAGAAGACGTAGTCGATGTTCTCCTTGTCGCGCAGGTCGGCCACGAAGCCGATGGACTCGGAGAAGGGGATGGTGTTCGGGAACGACTGCGCGAAGCGCGCGTAGCGCGGGAACTCCAGGATGCGCACCTGCTTGTGCTGGTACGGCGAGAAGTTCTTCGTGAAGTAGTCGAGCGACTTCTGCACGCCGGCGATCATCCGGTCGACGTTGTAGGGGTGCTTGGCGTCGTAGTAGATCTCGATGGGGATGCCGCGCCACGAGCCGCGCTTCACCTCGTAGCGCGCCGAGAGGTACGACCAGAAGGCGAGGATCGGCGAGGTGGTCTTGTAGTGAAAGTAGCGGCGGCCGTCCTGCGTCCACTCCCGCTGCAGGTAGCCGGGAGCGAGCGCGACCTGGTCGGCGGAGGTGCTGACGGTCGTGTCGAGGCTGATCCAGTCGCTCTCGTCATTGAGGCCGTTGTCCATGAGCGCGCGCTTGTCGGTGGGAGGCGCCAGGCGGCGCGGCTCGCCCAGGCCGTACTTGCGGCGCTTGTTGCGGTCCTGCAGCTCGATGCCGCTGTTGTAGCCGAGGTGCGGGAAGTAGGTCGTGCTGTTGAAGAACGTCCCGTTCTCGACGATGTTCGTGTTCGAGTTGCCGTTGACGAAGCCTTTCGCGGCGAAGCCGGTCTGGAAGCGCATCGGCATCGACGCGCCGGGCGCGAGCGGCCGGTCGAGGGTGTAGATCGTGTAGCCGAGCTCGCGGTCTTCGCTCTTGATCCGCGCGCCGGGGAGGTCCACCTTCCACGACGTGAGCGCCTGCGGATTGAGGGACACGTGCAGCTCGGTGAGCGGCCGGCCGGTCTTGTTGACCAGCGTGTACTGCCCGCGGATGTCGACCGCGCGCCGCTCGGGATAGATCGCCACATCGGCCTGTACGGCGGTGATGCGCGGCTTCGGGACGCGCTCGTATTTCTTGTACTTCTTCTCCGCGAGCGCCTGCAGCTCTTCGCCCTGCTTGGTGGTCCGGTAGCGATTGAGGACGTTCGTGTTGTAGTAGATGTAGCAGCCCGTGGAGGCGAAGGCGATGACGAAGAGCGCCAGCGTGGCCGCGACCGGCCTGGCGAAGCGCTGCCGCGCGATGGACAGCCGCTGCCGCACTCCCCCCTCGGTGCCGCGCACCCACAGCAGGTGACAGACCACCAGCAGCACCGCCACGAAGAGCAGCCAGTAGGTGTTGAAGATCGCCAGCGGCCAGGCGAAGTGGCCGTAGCCGTTCATGTCCGAATACTGCGCCGGCGGGGCGGAGGCGTAGCGGTAGAGGCGATGCTCGAAGTCGAGCGCCGGCAGCGCGCGCGACAGGACGAACCAGACCAGCACGCCGACGAAGCCGACGTACTTCTGGTTGAACAGCACCTGCAGGATGAAGGCGAAAGCGGTGACCAGCAGGAGCACCGCGCCGATCTGCAGGAACACTCCCTTCACGTACACGGCCGGCTCGTAGTTGTAATAGCCCTTGGCCGTCTGGATGACCATCGTGGTGAGGATGGCCACGGCCAGCGTGGTGAACGTCACCAGCAGCAGCGCCGTCAGCTTGGCCGCCCACTGCGCCCAGACCGGCAGCGGCATGGCGTCGGTGACCTCGTGCATCTTCAGGTTCCGCTCGCGCCAGACGATGTCGCCGGCGTAGAACGCGGCGATGACCATGGCCATCACGGCGAACGCGCCGGCGATGACCTCGACCATCACGCTGGTGGTCGGATAGACCGGCGTGCCGAACATGCTGTCGACCGTGGTGCTGTTGCCCCAGATGTTCAGGACGCCGAGGAGCAGGATGATGATGAAGGGGATGCCTTTGAAGATCAGCGTGGCCTCGAGCCGGATCGTGGCGAAGTACTGCCGCCACGCCGCCGCGCCGCCGAAGGTCTGGGAGACTCTCGGCAGCGCCAGGGCGATGCGCTGGACCGGCCCCAGTTCCTCGGGCGCTCCCTTCCGCGCCTTTTTCCGCGCTTTCCGCGTGTCGGTGGTGAAGCGGAAGCGCCAGAAGCCGAACGCCAGCACCGCCAGCGCCACCCCGATCCAGAGGAGCCGGTTCCAGAGATAGATGCCCTCCAGCGGCAGGACCTGGGTGTTCTTCTGGAAAACGGTCCAGTAGCGCGTCCCGAGGGCGAAGGCGCCCAGGCCGAAGGGATCGAGCAGGCCGGCCCACTGCTCGTTGGCGATGTCTTCCAGGAGCTCGCTGGCGATGACGTTCGCGACCAGGAAGGCGATCGCGCTCGCGTACGTGGCCATGAGGCTGCGCGTCAGCGCGGCCACGGTAAAGAAGATCGCCCCCACCAGCAGCAGGTTCGGGGCGACCATGACGAAGAGCGAGTAGACGTACGGCCAGAGGGCGAACGGCCCGAGCCGCTCTTTCTCGAGCCACGGCATCAGGCTGCCGATCATGATCGCGCCGACGACGCCGAGGTAGACCAGCACCGCCACGCTGAACGAGCCGAGGAAGCGTCCGGCCAGGAACTGCCACTTCTTGATCGGGGCGCTGAAGAAGAGCGAGTCGGTGTTCAGCTCGAAGTCGCGGTGGATCGAGCTGGCCACGAACGCGGTGGTCGTGAGGATGCCGAAGATGCTCATGACCAGCAGGAACTGCATGATCACGTAGGGCGCGTTGCGGTTGACGTTGCCCACCGCGCCGCCCATCGTCACCGCGTCCGAGGTCGTCGCTCCGAAGGTCAGGAGGAAGAAGACCAGCGTGAGGATGTAGAAGAGCGGCGCCTTGAGGTGGTACTTCGCTTCGAAACGGGCGATGGCAGCGAACACTTACGCTGCCTCCGACTTTTTCGCCTGTTCCAGGGTGGAGAAGTAGACGTCCTCGAGGCTGGCCGGCACCGGCTCGAATCCACCCGGCTGCTGTTCGCTGAAGACGTGCACGACGGTCTTGCCGGCGACGAGCTTGGTGGAGATGACGGCGTGCTCTTCCTGCACGGCCTCGAGGTCGCCCTTGGCGATCTTGCGCCGCCAGATTTTCCCTTCCACGTTCTGCAGCGCTGCCATCGGATCGCCCTCGGCCAGCACGCGCCCGTGGGAGATGATGGCCATGCGCGAGCAGAGGTCGCTCACGTCTTCGACGATGTGGGTGGAGAGGATGACGATCACGTTCTCGCCGATCTCGGCCAGGAGGTTGTGGAAGCGGACGCGCTCGCCCGGATCGAGTCCGGCCGTCGGCTCGTCGACGATGATGAGCTGCGGGTTGCCGAGCAGTGCCTGGGCGATGCCGAAGCGCTGGCGCATGCCGCCCGAGTAGGTGCCGAGGTTCTGCTTGCGCTTGTCGTAGAGGTTCGTACGCTGCAGCAGCGCGGCCACGACTTCTTTCCGCTCTTTGCGGTTCTGGATGCCCTTGAGGATGGCGAAGTGGTCGAGCATGGCCTCGGCCGAGATGCGCGGGTAGACGCCGAACTCCTGTGGCAGATAGCCGAGGACGCGGCGGACCTGCTCTTTCTGCCGCAGGACGTCGACGTTGCCCAGCGTGACCGATCCCGCATCCGCTTCCTGGAGCGTGGCGATGGTGCGCATGAGCGTCGATTTCCCCGCGCCGTTCGGCCCGAGGAGACCGAACATCCCGGTGGGAATCGTCAGCGTGACGCCCTGCAGCGCCTTCACGCCGTTCGCGTAAGTTTTGGAGAGGTTGTCGATGCGGAGCTCGAGCATGCCCGATATACGCTCGGAACGGCAGCGGGTTTCCAAACGTAGGGCGGGCTTCAGCCCGCCTCCCCGCCCGGGGAGGCGGGCTGAAGCCCGCCCTACGTTACTTCGCGTCGTCGAGCCTCATTTATCGAAATAACTCAATTGTGCCTCCCGTTGGGCCGCGTAACCCATTTCCAAGGTCGGCCCATGAAATCAGCTCTCGGTACACTCATTCTCATCCTCACCGTTACAGCAGCCGCGAGCGCGGCACCGCGTAAAACGATCCGCGCCGACCGGAAGCCCATTTCCGGCAGCTACATCGTCACGCTTGCCGATGATGCCCTCAGCGGCGCGCGAGTTCGTCAACTCGCGCACGATCTCGCGCGTGAGTACAACGGGAAGGTGATTCACACGTACGACGCGGTCCTTGGCGGGTTCGCCGTGCGGATGACGCGCGCCGATGCCGAACGGATGCTCGGCGATGTGAGAGTCGAGGGCGTTGCGGAGGATGGAGTGCCTCCGGCTCCGACGGCCGTGCAGGGACCGCCGGTATCGAACGCGCTCGACCGGATCGACCAGACCATTCTTCCGCTGGACGGAACCTATGGCTACGACTACACAGGTGCCGGCGTCACTATCTTCGTGATCGATACCGGAATCACGCCACATCCCGAGCTCGGCAGCCGGTTGATCGGCGCACGCAACTTCTGGACGAATCATGGACAGGTGAACAACCCGAATGATGTGACTGAATGCTACCCGCACGGGAGCGGGGTCGCCGGCGTCGCTGCGGGCTCCATACACGGTGTCGCGAAGAACGCCTATATCTACTCCGTAAAAGCCTATGGTTGTACGGTCGAGCAGGGCAGCTCGAGCGATTACATTGCCGCAGTCAATTGGATTGCCGCAGAGAAGCGAGCCGATCCCACGAGGCGCATGGTGGCGACGATGTCGTTGATCGCGAATCCGAATCCGAGCCTCGATGCAGCATCGATCGACCTGGTGGCGGCAGGAGTCCCTTTTACCGTATCCGCGGGGAACAACAATCACGGCGATGCCTGCGCCTGGTCGCCTGGTGTGGTCGGGAATCCCAACAACGTGGCGGTCAATCCTGCGGGTCTGAGCGTAATCACGGTCGGCGCATCCGATCCTCTCGACGACACAGCCGCGCCGTTCACCAATATCGGCCCCTGTCTCGACCTCTTTGCCCCCGGCATGAATATGACGACCTTGAACGACGGGGAGACCGAAGGGACTTCGGTGGCGACGCCTCTCGTGGCCGGCGTCGCGGCGTTGCGGCTCGAAATGGAGCCGGCATTGACGGCCACTCAAGTCGAGAATGCCATCAAGGGGTATGCATCGACGGGGCGGCTGACGGATCTCGGCACGGGGTCGCCGAACCTGCTGCTGTACTCTCACACGAGGAAACGGCGCGCATGCTGCTCCTGAAACGGATCCGACACCGTTCTTTCCTCTTCGCCGCGTGTCTGCTGCTCCCGCTTCTGGCGGGTGCCCAGGCAGTGGAGCGGGAGGTGCTGCTGTTGCCGATCCTGTCCGAGCCGCTTCCCGGTGCATTCGGCGCACTCTGGCGGACCGATGTCTGGTTCATGCGCACCAGCGAGCTTGCTTCCATCGCGCCGGTGGTCGATCGCAACTGCCTGCCACCGCGCTGCGGTCCCCCGCCGCCGCCGCTGCCTCAGCCATTCGAGGCCGTGCAGCCTCCCCTGTACCGCACCCGCGGCGGAGAGCCGCCCGGAGTGCTCCTGTATGTTCCGAAAAACGCTGTCCGTGACGTGATCCTCAACGTACGCGTGGTGGACACGAGCCGGCAGGACCTCACCGACGGCGTGGTGATTCCCGTGGTGAAGGAAGCGGATCTGACCGCGAGCGTGCATCTACTCAACGTCGGCGTCACGCCTCACAGCAGAATCATGCTGCGCGTATACGCCCCGTTCGCGCCGGACCTCAGCCGCGTACGCGTACGCGTCTACTCCATCCCCCTCCCGGATCAACTGGTGCTGGAGCAGGAAATCGCCCTCGGGCGCGCCGTCACCGACCCGCTTCCGAATTGGACTCTTCCGATTGTCCCGGCCAGTGCGGAGCTGTCGCTGCCACTGCCGCAACTCGCGCCCGGCCGGACGCCTTTGCGGATCGAAGTCACGCCCGTGAGTCCGGGGCTGCGTCTGTGGGCCTTTGCGTCGGTGACGAACAACATCACCAACGAAATCACGATCGTGACCCCCTGAGTGGTCGCCTACTTCGCGTCCGGGAACGGATTGACCCGATTCTCCACCGCCGGCACGGTCTTCAGGTACGCGTAGATCGCGCCGAGGTCCTCGTCGGTCATCCCCGAGTAGGCGATCCACGGCATGAGCGTGTTCTTTCCCTTCGGCGCCTCCGGCGCGGTCTCGTGCGTGTAGCCGGAGAAGGCGCGGAAGCGGCCGATGAACTCTTCCTTCGTGGCGCGGCCCATGAAGGTCGTCGGGTGGGGAGTGATGTTCGTGGTGACGACGCGGAACTGCGGGGTGTGCATCTCGAAGCCGCCGGCGAGCTCCATCCCGGGGAGGTTGTTCCCCTGGTCGTCCTTCGGCGTGTGGCATTCGCCGCAGGCGGCGATGGTGGTGAGGTACTTGCCGTAGGCGACCGTGTCGCCGCGGTCGGGCGGCGGCACCGGCGCCTCGACTGGCTGGGGGATGAATTTCTCGATGAAGTTCAGCGGGACGTCGAGCGACTTGGCCGGCTCCTCGTAGCGCCGCGGCTGGAGCGTGCGCAGGTAGGCCACGATCGACTTCGCGTCCTCGTCGCTCATCGAGCGGTAGTGGCCGTACGGCATGATCGGGAAGAGTGCCTTCCCCTCGCGGTCGACCCCCTCGCGCATGGCGCGGAGGATCTCGCCGTCCGTCCACTTGCCGAGGCCCGTGTCGGGATCGGGAGTGAGATTCGCGGCCGCCAGCGTCCCGGGGAAGCCGATCTTCTGGTCCCACACGAAGCCGCCCACGCCCTCGCGTCCCGGCTTGAAGGGGAGGGCGTAGGCGTACGTGCGCTCGGAGTGGCAGTCGAGGCAGATGCTGACGTTGTGGACGAGGTACTTGCCGCGCGCGACGCGCTCCGGCGTCCGCTCGATCTGTTCCGCCGCCGCGGGCCGTTGCGCCGGTTTGCGCAGCGCGAGATACGACACCCCGATGGCGGCCAGCGCCACGACGACGAGCACAACCAGCCCCACGACCTTGAAGAAGGCTTTCATGAATCTCTCTCTCGCTGAAATTGGACCGCTGGGCCGCGTATTCTACGCCACGCGATGATCATCGAGACGCCGATCGGTCCGTTGCACGCGGTTTTCGACGAAGAGGAGCGGCTCGCGGAGCTGGGGTTCCAACGTAGGACGGGCTTCAGCCCGTCCATGGGCGGGCTGAAGCCCGCCCTACGTTCGCAATTGCTCGAGTATTTTGAAGGGCGTCGCAAGACGTTTGATTTTCCGCTGGCGCCGAAGGGCACGCCGTTTCAGCTCGCGGTGTGGAACGCGTTGCTGGAGATCCCGTACGGCGACACGGTCACGTACGCCGAGCTGGCGCGGCGCATCGGCAGGCCGGCGGCAATCCGGGCGGTCGGGGCGGCGAACGGGGCGAACCCGATTCCGGTGATCATCCCCTGCCACCGGGTCATCGGCTCGAACGGGACGCTCACCGGCTACGGCGGCGGCATCGAGCGGAAGCAGTGGCTGCTTGCGCTCGAGGGGAGGAGGCTCTTCTAGTGCTCCTGGCCTCGCTCCTCCTCGCCGCGGCGGTCGATCCCGTCCTCGCCCACTACGACCGGCACGAGAGCAGGCACCTCGTGCCGATGCTCACCGAGGTGCTGCACTTCCGGACCTACGAGCACAACGTCGAGGCCCACGCGCAGCAGAAGGAGTGGCTCCTGAAGGCCGCCTCCGACCTCGGCTTCGTGGCGCGCGACGCCGGCAAGATCACGGAGATCGAGCTGCCCGGTCCCGAGAATGCTCCCGTCCTCGGGCTGGTCGTGCACGGCGACGTCGTCCCCGTCGACCCCGAGGCGTGGGCCTTCGATCCCTTCGGCGGCGGCGTCGAGAAGGGTCATGTCCTCGGCCGCGGCTCGGCCGACGACAAGGGTCCGCTCGTGCAGGCGCTGCTGGCCATGAAGGCGCTGAAGGAGAGCGGCGTCGCGCGCACGCACACCGTCCGCCTCCTGGTCGGCAGCGAGGAAGAGTCGTCCGCCACGGAGATCCCCGAGTACCTGAAGACGCACGAGGCGCCCGATTACTCGCTGGTCCTCGACTCCGAGTTCCCGGTGGTCGTCGGCGAGAAGGCGTGGGACGGCGTGGCCATCGTCTCGCCGCTGGCGGACCGCGGCGGCTCGACGAAGCGGTTCACCGTGGGCGCGATCGACGCCGGCCTGTCGCCGAGCATCGTCCCCGACCGCGCCGAGGTGAAGCTGTACTGGAAAGGGGAGTCGGTGAACTGGGATACGACGGTCGAGGAGCTGGCGCGGGTCGAGCTGCCCGAGGCGCGCCGTCTCGCCGTCGCGCCGGAAGCCGACGCTACGGAGATCCTCCGCGTGGTCGCCTACGGCAAGTCGGCGCACGCGGGCGTGAACCTGGCCGGGGGGAAGAACGCGCTGGTGGTCCTCGCCAACGCGCTGGAAGGAAAGCTCCCCGCCGGCGGTGCGGACGATCTCCTGGCCTTCGTGCGCCTGGCCGGCAAGGACCTGCACGGCACAGGCCTCGGCATCACGGACAGCGATCCGGTCTGGGGCCGCTACGGTGTCAACGTCGCCACCATCAAGCGGCTGGAAGAGGACCCGAAGAAGGCCGTGCTCTTCATCAACCTCCGCCGCATCCCGCCACGCACCGGCGCGCAACTGAAGGCGCACCTGGCGCAGGTCGTGGCCGACTTCAACAAGCGCACGGGCGCGTCGCTGGCCATCGACGACAAGCTCTCGTACTTCGAGGACGAGCCGTACGGCGTCGACCCGAAGGCGAAGCTCGTGCGCCGGCTCATGGACGCCTACTCGCGCGCCACGGGCACGAAGAACCCGAAGCCCGCCATCTCCGGCGGCGGGACGTACGCCAAGCGGCTCCCGAACGCCGTCGCCTTCGGCATGTGGTTCCCGGGCAAGCCGTATCCGGGACACGACGTGAACGAGAAGGTGGCCATCGACGATCTGCAGCGCGGCGCGCGGGTGCTGATTCACGCGCTGGTGGATCTCGCCACGGGACCGCGGATGGAAGCGCCTTTGATGCCGTAGAGTTGTTGCTGGTTGCTGGTTGCTGGTTCGTGGTGGTTCTTCGCCAGAAGCCACCACGAACCAGCAACCAGCAACCAGCAACATGCTCACGGACTTCATCAACAACTCACGCCGCCTGGTCGTCCTCACCGGCGCCGGCTGCTCCACGAAATCGGGCATCCCCGATTACCGCAGCCCCGGCGGGGCGTGGACGCGGCACAAGCCGATCTACTACAGCGCCTTCGTGCGGAGCGCGGAGGTGCGGCGGTTCTACTGGGCGCGCAGCTATCGCGGGTGGCCGCGGTTCGACCGGGCGCGGCCGAATGCAGCGCATCACGCCCTGGCGCGGCTCGAGCGCGACGGGCGCGTGCACCAGCTCATCACCCAGAATGTCGACGACCTGCACCAGGAGGCGGGGAGCCGCGCGGTGGTGCAGCTCCACGGGCGCAACCGCGTGGTGGTCTGCCTCGACTGCGGCGGCGAGCTGCCGCGCGAGGAGATGCAGGAGCGCCTGCGCGAGCGCAACGCGGAGTGGCTCGCCGCCGCGCGCTGGGACGGCCTCCATCCCGACGAGGCCGACTTTGCCCCCGACGGCGACGCCGACGTCGCCCGGCACGTGGTGGGAGGATTCACGGTGCCGGAGTGCCACCGCTGCGGCGGCGTGCTCAAGCCGGCCGTCGTCTTCTTCGGCGAGTCGGTGCCGAAGCAGAAAGTGGATTACTCGATGTCGCGCGTCGACGAGGCCGACGCGCTGCTGGTCGTCGGCTCGTCACTGACCGTCTGGTCCGGCTTCCGTTTCGTGAAGCGCGCGCACGAGCGCGGGCTGCCCATCGCCATCGTGAACATCGGCCCGACGCGCGCCGACGAGCTGGCGACGCTGAAGATCGAAGACGAATGCGGTGCGGTGCTCACGGCCGCAATTCGATGATCGTGATCTCCGGGGTCATCCCCAGCCGGAACGGGAAAAGCCAGTAGCCCGTGCCGGTGTTGATGTAGAGCTGCGTCGGCGGAATGTCGTACAGCCCCATGTGATACGGGAGAAAGACGCCCGCCAGGCTGACCCGCAGCGGGCGGAAGCCGAGCTGGCCGCCGTGCGTGTGCGCGCTGAGGGCGACCGGCACGCCGAGCCGGCGCGCCTCGTCGAGGATCTTCGGCTGGTGCGCGAGCACCAGCGGCACGCTCGACGCCGGGCGTCCCGCCAGCGCCCTGCGCAGGTCGGGCGTGTAGCGCTTCGCGTCCGGCACGTCGCGCGCGGCGGGATCGGAGACGCCGGCGATCCACAGTCCGCGCAGCGGGACGCCTTCATTGACGAGCAGGCGCATGCGGCTGCCGCGCAGCCCTTCGACGACGCGGGCCGGATCGCCGTACATCTCGTGATTGCCGAGGACGCCGAAGAGCGGGATCTCCGGCGCGAGCGCGCGCGTGCCGGCCAGCAGCTTCGGGACAAAGTACGGATCGTCGTCGATCAGGTCGCCCGCGATCAGCAGCGCGTCGGGACGCTCCGCACTGGCCGTGGCGAAGATCTTCTCCAGGCGCGACGGACGCGTGAACAGCCCGACGTGCAGGTCGCCCATCAGCGCCAGCCGCACCGGCTGCTGCAGCTTCGGCACGCGGATCGTCACGCGCTCGACGCGCAGCGGCACGAGCGCCTGCCAGCAGCCGACGGCGAAGCCGACGATGATGAAGACGAGGAAGACGCGCGACGGCCAGCGCGCCAGCTCCGCGAACTTTCTCCGCCGCGCGAACAGTGCCCAGGCGATCAGCACGAGGAAGAGGAAGAGGGAGTAGAGCAGGGCGAAGGAGGTCCAGCCGAACCACACCGGCCCGAGGATCGCGCGCGTGGCGCGGCTGAAGTCCGTGGACGACCGCAGCAGCGTCAGGAACGGCCACATGAGGTTCCCCGCCACGGCCGCGCCGATGATCCAGAGCCTTCTCCGGGGATGGATGCGCAGCAACTGCCGCACCGTCAGCCAGTTGAACGGCAGGAAGATCAGCAGGACGACGCCGAGGAAGATCAGCAGGCGGAGGAGCATCGGCGTGCGATGGTCTCACATCGGTTGTCCGTTGTCGGTTGTCCGTTGTCGGTTGTCTGTGATGTCGGATTCGGCCGAAAGGCACAGAGAACCGATCACCGAGAACCGACAACGCGGCGCGAAGCGCCGCTTACGCGCGCCGCACCATCACGAACTCCTGCGTGTCGTACTCCTCGGCCGTCACGGGAGGGGCGGCCAGGACTTCACGGCGGAGGAGCTGTTGGCGCAGGTACGTGTGGATGACCACCTTCGAGCGAAGGGCCTTCAGCTCCGCCGGCGTGGCGGGCGAATCGGTGTCGAAGAGGGAGCAGGCGCGAATCTCCTCCTCCAGCCTCGAGACCTGACGGCGCAGCCAGTCGGTGTAGCTCATGGAGGCATATTCGGTTTTGGATTGAGAAGGTTGCGTGAGCCCGGTCACGCGTTTGCCGTTTGGTGACGGGAGGTTGCTGGTTGTCGGTTTTCCACCGCCGCACACCCGTTGCTCATCCACTTCAGGCCTGAACTGAGAAGCAACGGGTGTGGGGGTGGTCGGAAAACCGACAACCAGCAACACGGCGGAACGCCGCATGCGACAATACGCGCCGTCCAACGATGTCCCTCCTTACGGCAGGAACGCGGATCGGCCCGTACGAGATCGTCTCGCGCATCGGCGCCGGCGGCATGAGCGAGGTGTATCGCGCCTTCGACCCGCGCATCCGCCGCGACGTGGCCATCAAAGTCCTCCCGCCGACGCTGGCCAAGTTCGCCGACCGCATGCACCGCTTCGAGCAGGAGGCGCGGGCCACCGGCGCGCTCAACCACCCCAACCTCCTGACCATCTTCGACACCGGCAAGCAGGACGGGCGGCCGTACATCGTCACCGAGCTGCTGGAAGGGGAGACGCTGCGCGGGCTGATCCGCGACGCCGGCACGGCCGTGCGCCTCCCCGTGCGCAAGGCCATCGACTACGGCATCCAGATCGCCAACGGCCTGGCCGCGGCCCACGAGCGGGGCATCGTCCACCGCGACCTCAAGCCCGAGAACCTCTTCGTCACCAAAGACGGCCGCGTGAAGATCCTCGACTTCGGCGTGGCCAAGCTGCGCACCAACGAGGGCGACAGCGGCCTCTCCGACGAGCAGACCATGGAGCAGGACACCTCGCCCGGGACCGTCATCGGCACCGTCGGCTACATGTCACCCGAGCAGGTGCGCGGGCAGTCGGTCGATCCCCGCAGCGACATCTTCTCCCTCGGGACTCTCCTCTATGAAATGCTGGCCGGGGAGCACCCGTTCCGCGGCGACTCGCCGGCCGACACCATGTCCGCCATCCTCCGCGAGGAGCCGCGCGAGCTGACCAGCATCAACCCCAACGTGCCGCCCGGTCTCGACCGCGTCGTGCGCCACTGCCTGGAAAAGAGTCCCGAGCAGCGCTTCCAGTCGGCGCGCGACCTGGCCTTCCAGCTGGACATGCTCTCCAGCGCCTCCGGCACCGCGCAGACCATCGAGACGACCTTCGCCGAGCGCTGGAACCGCCCCCTGGTGGGCATCCTCGGCGTCCTGGCGCTGCTCCTGGCGGGCCTCGGCGGCGGCTGGCTGCTGCGCGGACGCACGGCCGGGCCGGCTCCGATGCGCTTCGCCCAGGTCACCTACGAGGAAGGGATCGAGATGCAGCCCGCGCTGGCGCCGGAAGGGGAGACTTTCGTCTTCACCCACGGCGCCGGGCCGGGCGCGGACATCTATCTGCAGCGCGTCGGCGGACGCAACGCCATCAATCTCACGCCGCGCTGCCCGCAGTCCGACAGCCAGCCCGCCTTCTCCCGCGACGGCGCCTTCATCGCCTACCGCTCCGAGTGCGAGGGGGGCGGGATCTTCGTCATGGGGGCCACCGGCGAGTCGAACCGGCGCCTCACGCCGTCGTGCTTCAACCCGTCGTGGTCTCCCGACGCGAAGCGGATCGTCTGCGCGACCGAGAGCATCGACTTCACCCCCACCTCGCGCGGCCAGATCAGCGAGCTGTGGATCGTCGACGCCTCCACCGGCGCGCGCAAGCTGCTCCTGCACACCGACAGCGTGCAGCCCAACTGGTCGCCGAACGGGCACCGCATCGCCTACTGGGCCATCGAGGGGGAATCGGCCCAGCGCGACCTCTACACCATCGACCCGAACGCGGAGAAGCCGGCCGAGACGGTCGTGCGCGTCACCAACGACCTGGCCGTGGACTGGAACCCGGTCTGGTCGCCCGACGGTCAATATCTTTACTACGGCAGCGACCGGGCCGGCGCCATGAACCTCTGGCGCGTGCGCATGGACGAGAAGAGCGGCAAGCCCAGAGGGGAGCCGCAGCCGGTCACCACTCCGGCGCTCTTCGGCGGGCATTACTCGCCGTCGCGCGACGGCTCGCGCATGCTCTACGCCTCCTTCGACCAGGAGGAGACCCTGCGCACGGTGGCCTTCGATCCGGTGACCGGCACGGTGGCGGGCAATCCCCGTCCCGTGCTGGCGGGGTCGTTCCTGATCTTCAGCTCGCAGGTCTCGCCGGACGGACGCTTCGTGGCGGTCACCAATCGCGGCGTGCAGGAAGACGTCTTCGTCATCGAGGTCGCCACGGGGGAGATCCGCCAGCTCACCAACGACCCCGCCCGCGACCGCGGCGCGGTCTGGTCGCCGGACGGGCAGCAGCTCTACTTCTATTCGCAGCGCGACGAGAACCGCTACGAGATCTGGAGCATCAACGCCGACGGCAGCGGCCTGAAGCGCGTGACGCACACGAAGGGGCGCAGCGTCTGGTATCCGGCCCTCTCGCCCGACGGCAGGAAGCTGTCGTTTTACAACGACGAGCACACCTTCATCCTCGAGCTCGAGCCGGGCGCCGAGCCGCAGCCCCTCCCGAGCGCGCTGCAGGGGAGCTCGTCGGAGCTCAGCTCCTGGTCGCCCGACAGCAGCATGCTCGCGGGCCGCCTCCGCGGCCGCCCCGGCATCGTCGTCTACTCGCTGGCCGACCGCGAGCATCGCCCCCTCACCTCCAGCGGCGCACGTCCGATCTGGATCGCCCCGCGCGAGATCCTCTACACCGACGGTGGCCGCCTGCGCATCGTGAACGTCGATACGAAAGCGATCCGCGAGGTCTCCTCGCCGTTCGGGGTGGGCAACATGTCCCTCTCCAGCGACGGGAAGACGCTGGTCTTCTCGGACCGCAAGGTGCGCTCGGACATCTGGATGGCGGACCTGGGCGAGCCGAAGAAGCCGTAGGATATTGCTCATGCGCACCATCCGCCTGGCCGTCCTGCTGCTCGCCGCCACCTCTGCCTTCGCCTCGCCGGTCATCACTTCGGTCACCCCGTCCGAGGGGCCGGTGTTCGGCGGGACGCGCGTCGTCATCCGCGGCTCGGGATTCAGCGACGTCTGCATCGTCTGCTCGCCGCCGTTCAGCGGCCTGTCGGTGTTCTTCGGCGGCACGCCGGCGCTCGACGTCGACTTCATCGATTCGACCACCGTCGAGGCCATCACCCCGGCGCACCTCCCGGGCACGGTGGGGGTGACGGTGCGTCAGCTCGACGGGTCGAATCCCAACGAGTTCACGCTGCCGAACGCCTTCACCTTCACCGGGGAGTCCTTCGCGGCGTTCGAGCCGGTGCTCTTCCCGATCTTCCTCGGGCCGGTGCGCGGCGCGTTCGGCTCCGAGTTCCACACCACGGCCCGCGCGGTGTCGCGCGGCGAGCCGCTGGACATCTACGGCGTCGACACGAACTGCACCTCCATCGATCCGCCGCTGCTGCCGACCAATCCGTTCCGCATCGGCGCGACGCCGGTCGAGCTGCCGGTCCTCTGTTCGCGGAGCGTGGGACGCCTGTTCTACGTGGCCGACGAGCGCAGCGCCGACTTCGTCACCAACCTGCGCGTCGCGGACGTCTCCCGCACGCGCGAGAGCCACGGCGTGGAGATCCCGGTCGTCCGCGGCGACGACTTCACCACCGGCAGGATCGTGCTGATGGGCGTCCCGATCGACGCGCGCTACCGCAACACGCTGCGCATCTACGGCCTGCACACGGGATCGCAGTTCGTGAACGTGACCGTGAACGGCGTGACGCGCGGCGTCGCGCTCCAGCGCGGCGAGACGATCTTCGAGCCGACCTTCGCCACGTTCACCGACTTTCCCGCGCAGCCCGCGTCGGGACCGATCACCGCGACGGTGGTCATCGAGGATCCGCTGGGCGGACGGGGGATCGTGCCGCCCACCCCGGTCTGGGCCATGATCTCGGTGACCAACAACGACACCCAGCAGATCACCACCATCACCCCCAACTGATCTGGAGTGCGGCAGCGCCAGCTGCCGCTCTCCATGCCGCAGCGCCAGCTGCGGCGGGGGGGTACGCTTTGCCTGCGACGAGCAGGACTGCTGAAGATTACGTTCGCCCGTCTGGGCGACTACGAACGGCAACCGCCGTCGTAAGAGTCGGTGAAGCCGTCGCAATCATTGTCGATGCCGTCGCTGCATTGCGACGAGCCGGGGATCCGTTCGTATCCGCACCCGCCCGGGTCGGGCGGAGAATCGCAGGAGTTGAAACATTCCTTGATGTAGTAAGGCGTGGTCTGGCCCCACCAGCGGGAGTAGGTGCAATACACCCCCCTCCAGCCGACCATCGTGGTTTTGGAGGCGTCCGAGAAGTAGGTGTATTCACACTCCACGCTCGGTGAAGCGGTCAGCAGGGTCGCAAAAGCAGCGACCGCGATCGATGCGGCGATCAGGTGTATCCAGAAGCGTTTCATCGTCTTTCTCCTCGAGAGACTCGTGTTGTAGGACTGCTCGTCGCAGGCATGGATCGACGGTACCCGGCCGGTACCGGCGGACGATTGGCGCAAGCGCTTGTTTTTGGATGGCTGGACTGGCGGGGCTTGTCAGCGGCCCTGTTTCGAGCCGGACCGGTGCATGCGGCGGTACTGCAGCGGCGTCATGGCGCGCATGGCCTTGAAGACGCGGGTCAGATGGGCCTGATCGTAGAAACCGCAGCGGAGCGCGACGTCGCTGATGGGATCGTCGGTCTCGCGCAGCGCCACGGCGGCCGCGCGCACGCGCGACTCGCGGATGTACGTGCTGACCGAGCGTCCCATCGATTTCCGGAAGACGTGCGCCAGGCGGGATGGGGAGATCCCGACGGCGGCGGCGATGGAGCGCACGGTCAGCGGCGAGGCGAGGGCCCGGCGGATGTGGGCGAGAGCCTCGCCCAGCCACGGCGGCGGCACGCGCGACTGTGCGTCCGGGATGCGCGAGCCGAGGGCCATCATCTGCATGGCCAGCGACTCGAGAATGACCGGCGCCGCCTCGTCGCCGTGAGTCAGCTCTTCACGGATGCGCTCGGGCACGCCGCGGAGGGTCTCGAAGGGGAGATGGACGTCGCGCGCGACGTTGCCGTAGAGCGGACAGAAGGCGAGGGTCATGGCCAGGTCGACGTGCACGATGACCGCCTCGGTCCGCGACTCGACGGCGCTGGCGTGCACGAATCCGGCCGGATGGAAAAGGATCTCTCCCGCCCGCACGTCGTACCGGCGGCTCCGGCTGGTGTCGTTCCACTGGCCGCCGTACAGCAGCACGATGTGCGGCCGGTCGTGCCGGTGCTCCGGAAAGGCTTTCGACTGCCGCAGAACGAGATGCCTGAATTCGAAGGCCCCGCGCCGCAATCGCGTGCGCGAGGGTCCCTCATTGGTCGCGGCGCCCGAAAGCGGATCCGGAGGCATGCGTCACGTTGGATGCCGGACGCGCACGGCCGTTTCAACTCCGGGTACGCGCAGCGTCTGGACTGCGGCAGCGATGAGCTGCCGCTCTCCCAGGCCGCGGCTGCGCCGCGGCCTTTGAAAGCGGCAGCTGGCCGCTGCCGCAGTCCAGACGGTCATCCCTCCGCGGCGACCGGGCATCTGGTGTCGCGCGATAAGCCAGTGGGCTGATCGGGCGTCACCGAGGATCAGGCAACATCGAGAAAATCCGGCAGTGCAACCATGTTGCGCTTGCGGAGCGGTTCCGGGCCCTCGCGTTTGGCGTGCTCGAAGGAGCGCGGCATCCGGTCGAGACCCGGATCGAGCACGAGCAATTCGCGTACAGCTCCCACGCTGTTCGTCCACGACGGGGCCGGAGTCCCCGCTCGTGAAGCGAGCAACTCCACCATGGCCGCGGCGACAGACAATTCCTCGGCGGTCAGGCTCGAGGGGCACTCGACCTGCTCCCACTGCACCTCGGCGCGCCGGGCATCGGCCACGTATTGCCGCGCCGCCAGCAGGTCACCGGCGAGGAGTGCTGCGACGAGCTCACGAAGGTCCATGTGTCGACTCCCATAAATCGTCAAAGCGTAGGACGCTTTATCGATGTGGCGAAGCGGAAGAAAGGGTTTGATGGCCGACGATCTCAGCGCGTTCCGCGCGGCGCTCGAGTTCGTCGGATAGAGCTGCGAAAGCTCGCTGAATGTCGCCGGCGGTCAGCGGCATGCCGGTACGGTAGTGGTAAATTGCTTGCGAGTCGAGGCGGGCGGAAGCCCACCCCCGGAGGACTTTACCCCTCCGCGGCCGCCTTCTTCGCCTTCTTCGCGGCCACCTCGCGCTGCGAGTGGTCGAGGGTCATCTTGCGGATGCGGATCGACTCCGGGGTCACTTCCACCAGCTCGTCGTCCTCGATCCATTCCAGGCACTGTTCCAGCGTCATCTGGCGGGGAGGAGTGAGGCGCACGGCGATGTCCGAGCCGGAGGCGCGCATGTTGGTCAGGTGCTTGGCGCGGCAGACCTGCACGACCATGTCGCTGTCGCGCGAGTTCTCGCCGACGATCATGCCGCCGTAGACCTTCAGGCCGGGATTGATGAACAGCGTCGACCGCTCCTGCAGCGGCTCGATCGCGTACGCCGTCGTGTCGCCGCCTTCCTTCGCCACCAGCGCGCCGCGGTTGCGGCCGGCCAGCTCGCCGCGGTACGGGCCGTACTCGAGGAACGTGTGGTACAGCAGTCCCGTGCCGCGCGTCTCCGAGAGGAACTCCGTGCGGATGCCGAACAGGCCGCGCGTCGGGATCTTGAACTCGATGCGCACGCGCCCGGTGCCCGGATTGACCATGTCCGTCATCTCCGCGCGGCGCTGCTGCAGTTTCTCCATGATCGGGCCGACATGCCCTTCCTCGATGTCCACGACCAGCGCCTCGTACGGCTCCATGGTCTGGCCGTTGATGTTCTTCAGGATGACCTGCGGCCGCGACAGCGCGAACTCGTAGCCCTCGCGGCGCATGTTCTCGGCGAGGATGGAGAGATGCAGCTCGCCGCGTCCGGCCACCTCGAAGCGGTCGGCCTGGCCGGTCTCGCGCACGCGCAGCGCCACGTCCTTGCGCAGCTCGCGGTCGAGGCGGTCCTTGATGTTGCGCGAGGTGACGTACTTCCCCTCGGTGCCGGCGAACGGCGAGTCGTTGACCAGCCAGAACATCGACACGGTCGGCTCGTCGATGGCGATCGGCGTCAGCGCTTCCGGCGCGTCGGCGGCGGAGAAGGTCTCGCCGATCTCGACGTCCGCGAAGCCCGCCACGGCCACGATCTCGCCCGCCGCGGCCTCGGACACGTCCTCGCGCTTGAGACCTTCGAAGACCGTCAGCTTCGTGACGCGCCCCTTCTTGTGCGAGCCGTCGCGGAGGATCAGCACCACGTCCGAGCCGTGCTTGATCACGCCGCGCTGCACGCGGCCGATGCCGAGGCGGCCGACGTAGTCGTTGTAATCGACGGAGCTCACCAGGAGCTGCATCGGCCCCTCGGTGTTGCCGACCGGCGGCGGGATGCGCTTGAGGATCGTGTCGAAGAGGGGACGGCAGTCGTCGTTGGTGTCGGTCAGCTCGGCGCGCACGATGCCCTGGCGGCCGATGGCGTAGAGGATGGGGAAGTCGAGCTGCTCGTCCGAGGCGCCGAGCTCGATCATGAGGTCGAAGACCTCGTTCACGACCTCGTTCGGCCGCGCGTCCTGGCGGTCGATCTTATTGATGACGACGATGGGCAGCAGCCCGAGGCCGAGCGCCTTGCGCAGGACGAACCGCGTCTGCGGCATCGGCCCCTCGGCCGCGTCGACGAGCAGGATCACGCCGTCGACCATCGACAGCACGCGCTCCACCTCGCCGCCGAAGTCGGCGTGGCCCGGCGTGTCGACGATGTTGATCTTCACCTCGGACGGATGGATGAACTCCGCCGGAAGGTCGCGGCCGCCCGCCGTGTGCGTGGCCTCGTGATGGACCGGATGGCCGAGGGCGTCCGGCTGGTCGACGAGATAGCGGACGGAAGTATTCTTCGCCAGGATCGTGATCCCGCGCTCCTTCTCCAGGTCGTTCGAGTCCATGACCCGCTCGTCCACGTGCTGGTACGAACGGATGGCGCCGGCCTGCTTGAGGAGGGCGTCCACGAGCGTGGTTTTGCCGTGGTCGACGTGGGCGATGATGGCAACGTTGCGGATGTCGTATCGAAACTGCGGCATGCGCGCGGGTAAACCTTTTCCCCTTCTATGAATTCCATGCTGAAGACGCCGCGCGCGGCTACTCGGTCACGGTCAGTTCCAGCAACGCGCCCCGCGCCAGCGTCCCATCGCGGCACACATCCGGCCCGCCGGCCTTGGGGGCCGCGCAGAGGCGGTAGGGCCCGGGGGCCATGTTCGGAAGCTCCAGAAGCTCTTTCGTGGACTGCTGCCCGTTCGCCCGGGCCCATTCAATGAGATCGGACACGGGAATCGGCACGTCTCCGGAGAAAATGCGTGGCCGCAGCGCGCCCGGCGCGAGCTTCAGCCGGAGCACGCCGCCGGCCGGAGCGAGCTCGATGCGGAGCGGCTCCCGCGGCGCGTGCACTGCCTGCGCCTGCAGCGTGCGTCCCGCCGCGGCGACGATGAGGATGATCTTCGAGGCGGTTTCCGGCAGGGACAACCGGAACGCGCCGGTGATGTCGGTGACGGAGCGCTCCTGCCGCCCGGTGCCTTCGACCATCCCATAGCCGGTGACGCGTGCGCCGGCGAGAGGCGCTCCGTTCGAGGAGACCGTGCCGGTGAGATCGCGCATCGGATCGAGCACCAGCTCGATGTTTTCCAGCGGCTCGTCTTCCGTCACCGTGAGCTTCAGCGAGCGGCTCTGCTCGCGTGTGCGTGCGTCCGTCGCGGAGATGGTGGAGGCGCCGGGCTTCACGCCTCGAACGCGGAACGTGCCGTCTTCGCCGATCGGACGGCTGACCACGCCCGCGGGCGTGATGAGGTCGATGTGGCCGCGCGTCACGCGCTCGCCGGCCGAACCGGTGACCCATCCCGAGAGCTCGGTGTTCGGCAGCGCGATTTCGATGTCGTCTTCATCTTTGTCGACCGTCACTTCGACGACCGAGAGGATGTGCTCCCCCTCCGCGGCGACGTCCACGGTCCAGCGGCCGAGGCGCGGAAGAGTGACGTGGAACCGCCCCTCCCGGTCCGCTTCGACTGCGATCTTTTCCGCGCCGCTCCTTCCTCCGAACAGCAGTTCCGCGGCGAGGGGCTGCGTCCCGAGCTTGACTGTCCCGTTGACGCGCACGACGGCAAGCTCGATCACCTGCCGTGCATCGGCCGGCGACTGAATGAGCAGCTCCCGGCTGGCGTAGATGTCATTCTGTTCATTCCGGACCGTGACGCGATAGCGCCCCGGCGCCTGTCCGGGCGAGGTGAAGATGCCGCTCTCATCGGTCTGCCCCTGTCCGGCGCGGTGGAATCGGGAGGTGGCCTCCTCCTGGCGATACAACTCCACGCGCCACGGCGTCTCCCGCGGCGTGCGCGGCGGAAGGAGCTGAACCGCGATCGCCACCGGAGACTCGAGCCTGATCGGATTCCGCACGGTCGATTCACTTCGCTCGAATACCTCCACGTGCTGCACGCGCGCCGTCGCGAAGCCGGGTGCGCTCACTTCCAGCGAGTAGCTGCCCGGCGGTACCGGCGCGAGCTGCACGAGGCCGCGGCCGTTGAACGTGCCCTCGGCCACCGGCCGCACCAGGCGCTGTCCCGCCGGGGAGGGATCGGCCATGGCCAGCGGGACCAGCCGCGCTCGGGCGGGCTCCTTCAGCATCGCCACCGAGTCGCGATCCAGCCACGCCACGACCGAGGCTCCACGACGCAGGGTGACGCTGCCGAGCGTGGACGGAGCATCGGCTTTCATCACCACGTTCCACAGGTAGTGCGGCGTGAACGTCTTCGCGCGCAGGATCACATCCACTGTCGTCGCGGGGACGTCACAGCTCCACGTGCCGTCGTTTGCCACAGGACAGTCGATGCGCGTATCGCGCGCGATCGTGGCGCCCGCTTTTCCCGGAGCCGATTCCACCACGACCTGAAACGTCCTCGGCATCTCGCCCTCGGCGGCGTCCACCACGAAACGCCCGCGCAATTGCGTCGTACGCCAGACATCGACCGTGGAAGCGAGCCTCTGGCGCGGCATCCAGTACCCCGATGCGCTGAGCGTGACCTCGTGCAGCCGGTCCGGCAGGCCGGCCACGCGCGCGGTGCCGCCCGAGATGGGGACGCGCGCCTCGAAAGACGAGTCCGACGGATCGCGCACGATCAGGGTGCCCTCGACCGGGCAGTGCTCGGCATTCCTGCAGACCGCGCGCACCTCGGCCGGATCGGCGGCGGCCGTGAGGCCGCCGGCCAGACCAACCACCAGAGTCAGCACAGCTCGGAACTGCCGGGTTTTCACGATGTTTCTCAGCCCTCCACGACGATGGTCATGCAGAATTCACCGCCGAAGTGGCAGACGCACGCACCGATACTCCCGAAATCGCCGCACACCACGTTGCACTCGCTGAAGCCGCCCGAGTCTTGCTCGGGTTTCCCGCACCACGTCAGCGACTGGTTGAGATCCTCGCTGTATGAGCCCTTGCACACGTAGCAACTGGTGCCACCTCCGCCGTTGCGCAGCGCGAACGCCGGCGCGGCGGTGAACAGCACAGCCAACATCAAGAGACAAAGAACTGCCCGAAATGGCTTACGCATCCAGTTCTCCTCCAACTTTATTGGACTACCCGAGTTGTTCGAGGGAAACATGGTGCGACGAACGTGTCAATTATTAAATCCAGATGCCGTGACGGAATTGCCGCATGCGACGGGGCTGACCTTTTCCCCTTCTATGAATTCCATGAAACGAAGTGCATACTCGCTGCACTACTTACAAAAAGGATTCCCTGGGCGTGCGCGACGTCTTCATCAGCTACAGCCATAAGGACGAGCAGTGGGTGAACGGCGTGCTCGTGCCCCAGTTGCGGGCCAGCGGCATCGACGTCCTGATCGACGCCGAGCATTTCCAGCCCGGCCCGGCCGCCATCCAGAACATGGCCGACGCCGTGGCCGGCTGCCAGCGGACGCTGGTCGTGCTCACGCCGCACTGGGTGGCCAGCGAGTGGACGCAGTACGAGGCGCTGCTCACGGCGTACGACGACCCGACCGGCGCGCGCGGCAGGATGATCCCCATCCTCCGCTCGAAGTGCGACCCGCCGAAGTGGCTGGCCATCCGCTCCTGGCTCGACTTCGTCGACGACGCGCGCGTGGCGCAGCAGATGGAGCGCCTGGTCCGGGCCATCAAGCGGGCGCCCGACGCCGCGGCGGTCAAGATCGACGTCGTCACCGAGGGGCTGCGCACCCTGGCGGACCTCATCGCCGGCGGCCCGGCGCGCGACGCGCTGCTCGAGTTCCGCTTCCGCTTCGAGAGCATCGCCGGCCGCATCGACCGCATGGCCACGTGGAAGGAAGTCCACGACCAGCTCCATCAAGTACAGCTGCACTGCTACGACCGTGTGATCGCCGACGTGGGCCGCCTCGGCAAGGACGAGCTGGCCGCCGACGCGCTGATGCAGTACTGCGACACGCTGCAGCAGGCCATCGACCGCCTGCGCGTCCTCGGCGCCAAGCCGCTCTTCGAGAACGCCAGGCTGACCTGGCTGGCCACGCTGGAGCGCGCGCACAAGATGTTGTGTGAGAGCGTCGACGCCGCCGATCCCGCCGCGGTGAAGAAAGGGGCCTCGCTGCTCGACCGCGTGCTGGCTTCCGAGCCGCCGCGCATCGACGCGCGCCTCTCCGACGCCGCCTGCGAGCTGGAGCTGGAAGCGGTCATCGACGCCGTGGCCCTCGTCTGCAAAACCGCGAAAGAGCAGCAGCTCGAGCCGGCGAAGCTGGCCACGCTCGAGGAGGCGCTGGCCGAGATGGAGCGCCTCGACGACACGCTCCAGGAGCTGGTCCGCAATCACACCCTCTGGCAGGACGTGGACGTGGTCATGCGCCGCGTCGACACGAACGTGGAGATGGACAGCTTCGAGCTCGTCGACACCTGGCCCGATCTCAAGCAGCAGGTCGCGCTGCTGACCGCGGCGACGGCCGAGTGGGCGAAAGGGATCGCCAAGGTGGCGGAGTCGGTGGAGAAGGCCATCGCCGAGAACGACTCGGGCGGCATGGCCCGCCACTTCCGCCGCTTCCGCCAGCGCGCGGTGATGCGCTTCTTCGCCGTCGACACGGATCTCAATGAGCAGTGCAGGGAGCTGCGCAAGGCGGGCGATCCTCTGGCCGCCATCGCGGAGGCACTGGCATGAACGAAACGTTTTCGACCATCTTCGACCTGCGCGCCTCGCACGTGGCCCTGCTGGCCAGGCAGCGGCAGGGCTCGAACGTCGAGGAGCTCGCCGAGGAAGTGCGGCAGTTCGTCCAGCGCGCCCAGGTCACCGGCACGATCCTCGACGCCGACGAGCAGCGCGACGCGGCGCAGGGACTGATCGACTACTGGGTGACCACGCTCTACCGCGCGTCGCTGCCGATGGACGACGTGACGCTGGCCGACTTCGACGCCAACCTCGCGCCGACGCTGGCCGACGACCTCTGTCCTTATGTGGGACTGGAGGCCTTCCGCGAGAAGGACAGCAACCGCTTCCACGGCCGCAAAAAGCTCGTCGCGGAAGCGGTGGAGATCCTCACGCAGCACCGCTTCCTGGCCGTGGTCGGTCCCTCGGGGAGCGGCAAGTCGTCGGTGGTGCAGGGGGGCGTGCTCCCCGCGCTCCGCCGCGGCGCGATTCCCGGCAGCGATACGTGGACGTACCTCCCGCCGCTCGTGCCCGGCGCCGGATGTGGTGACGGGCTTCAGCCCGTCACGGGCGGGCTGAAGCCCGCCCTACATGTCATCACCATCGATCAGTTCGAAGAGATCTTCACCCTCTGCGACGATCTCGCCGCCCGGGAGGCCTTCGCCCGCAAGCTGGCAGACCTGGCGAAGGAGCACTACGTCATCGTCACGATGCGCAGCGACTACGAGTCGCGCCTGACCACGATGCCGGAGCTGCAGGAGCTCTTCGCGAAGGGGGACCTGCGCGCGACGCCGATGGCCGCGCCGGAGCTGCGCGAGGCCATCGAGGAGCCGGCGCGCCTGATCGGCCTGAAGTTCGAGTCGGGTCTGGTGGACGCGCTCGTGCACGACGTCCTCGGCGAGCCGGCCGCGCTCCCGCTGCTGCAGTTCACGCTCTGGAAGCTGTGGCAGTCGCGCGACCACAACCGCATCACCATGGCCGCGTACCGCCGCCTCGGCGGCGGCCGCGCCGCGCTGGCCAATTCCGCCAACGCGCTGTACGAGTCGCTCATCCAGCAGGACAGGGACACCATGCGCCGCATCCTGCTGCGCATGGTCCGCCCCGGCGCGGGCGCCGAGGTGACGTCGAACCGCGTGAGCGTGGGCCTGCTCCTGCAGCTCGGCGACGATCAGTCGCGCGTGCAGCGCGTGCTCGACAAGCTCGTCGCCGAACGGCTGGTGCGGAGGAACGAGGAGCAGGTCGAGGTGGCGCACGAGGCGCTGATCCGCAACTGGCCGCTGCTCGTCTCCTGGATCGAGCGGCAGAGGGCGGACCTCGTCGAGCTGCGCCGCTTCGAGGCGCTGGCCGAGGAGTGGGAGCACTTCGGCAGGACGAGCGGCTTCCTCGACGACCGGCAGCTCCGCGAGGCGGAGGAGTGGCTCGCCGACGAGGCCGCGCGCGACATCGGCATCAAGGAGTCGCTGCCCGCGCTGGTGAAGGCCAGCCGCGAGCTGATCGAGGAGCGCGACCGCCGCATCCGCCGCGGGCGAAGCCTGGTCTTCAGCATCGGGACGATCCTGGTCACGGCGATCATCGCGCTGCTCTGGTTCAAGCTGCAGAACGAGCGCGACGCGAGGCACGCCCTGCAGGCCGCCATCACCGAGGCCCGCGCGGCGCGGGACGCCGCGCTGGCCGAGAAGCAACGCGCACAGGAGAGTCTCGTGCTGCTCATGGAGGAGCGCGAGAAGACCCGCGACCTCACCAAACAGTTCACCGACGTCTACGTGGCCGACGCGCCGGCGCCGCGCAACTGGGGCGCCTTCGGCGCCCTGGCCTCGCCGCGCGAGCGCGTGCGTCCGGTGTGGCCGGGCGCGAGCATCGGTCCGGCGGACGAGAAGTCGTCCGGCTCGATCTGCTGCGTCGTGGAGTCGGGGAACGAGCGCTTCCTCTTCACGCTGGCCTCGATCGCCGGCGGGAAGACGGGCACCGCGATCGTGCAGCCAGGCCTCGCCGACGGCGGCACGGAGAAGGACCGCATCGGGACGGTGGTGAAGGTCGACGAGAGCGACTCCCGCGGCGGCGCGCTGATCCGCCTCGATGAGGGCGTTGCCGTGAGCCCGTCCATCCCGAACGTCGGTGCCATCGCCGGCGTCGCCTGGACGGTGAAAGACGGCGAGACGCTGCGCCTCATGGGCCGCGGCTCCGGCCTGGCCACCGCCCGCGTCGTGGAGACGCGCCCGGACGGCCAGATCGTCATCGACTTCAAGGGCCGCGGCGACGCCGGCGCGCCGGTGGTGAACGAGGAGGGGAAACTCGTCGGCATCCTCTGGGGCGGCGATGACCGGACGTCGTTCCTCATGCCCGCCGCGCGCCTGCTGAAGGACCTCGGCGTGGAGCTGGCGAAGTAGGTGGACCGCGATAGGATCGCGGCATGACACGTCTTGCCGCGATCGCGCTCTTCCTCGCCGCGCTCCCGCTTTCCGGGCAGGAGCGCGACATGGCCCGCATCAACTGGATGGAGTTCCGCGAGCTGGTGCCGTCGAAGATCACGACGGTGCTGCTCCCTACCGGCACGCTCGAGCCGCACGGCGTCGCCAACAACGGCGCCGACATCACGGCGCCCGAGGCCATGGCCCGCACCATGGCGCCGCGGCTGAACGCCATGATCGCGCCGGCCGTCCCCTACGGGATCACCGGCTCGATGGAGGCCTATCCCGGCGCGTTTCAGATCCCCGAGTCCGCGTACCGGCCGTACATGAAGGCGGTGCTGGAAGGGCTGGCCAAGAACGGCTTTCGCAACATCATCATCCTCAACGGACACGGCGGGCCGCAGACGGCGGTGCTGACTGCCGTGGCCGGGGAAGTGGCCACGGAGAAGCGCGTGCGCACGCTGGTGATCAACTGGTGGTCGTTCGCTTCTGATGTGACGAAGGAAGTGTTCGGCGAGGACGGCGGCCACGCGGGGTGGAACGAGACGGCCATGGTGCAGGCCATCGACCGCACGCTGGTCCACCCGGAGCGCTACAGCGACAAGCTGGCCACGGCGTATCCCGTGCCCGGCACCTGGTCGGCGACGCCGTTCCCGTCGTCGATCGGCCTCTATCAGCCGGGGCAGGGCTATCCGAAGTTCGACCAGAAGAAGGCGGACGAGTATTACCGCAAGGTGACGGACAAAGTGCAGGCGCTGATCCGCGACACGATCGCGAAGTGGGACGAGGCGGGGCTGTAGCGATGATCCGCCGCATCTGCGTGTTCTGCGGATCGAATGCGGGCTCCGAGGAGCTCTATGTCGAGGCCGCGCGCGACCTCGGGCGCCTCTTCGCACGCGAGGGCATCGGCCTGGTCTACGGCGGCGGCAGCGTCGGCCTGATGGGGGAACTGGCGGACGCGGTGCTCGGCGCGGGCGGGGAGGTGATCGGCGTGATCCCGCACGCGCTCTGGGCGCGCGAGGTCGGCCATCGCGGCCTGACCGACATCCATATCGTGGAGACGATGCACGAGCGCAAGGCGATGATGTCCGACCTGGCCGATGCGTTCATCGCCCTTCCGGGCGGCCTGGGCACGCTCGAGGAGATCTTCGAGATCTGGACGTGGGCGCAGCTCGGCCTGCACGCGAAACCGCTCGGCTTCCTCGACGTGAACGGCTTCTACACGCCGCTGATGCAGTTCCTCGACCGCGCCGCGCGCGAGCGCTTCCTGCGCGAGGAGCACCGCGCCATCGCCGTCGTGGAACGCGACGCCGAGGCGCTCCTGAAGAGGTTCGACGAGTGGCGCCCGCCCCGCGTGCAGAAATGGATCACGCGGGATGAGACGTGAGCGCTAGTCGCCCGCCCGGATACGTTCTGCCCAATAGCCTGGACGTCTGCTCTGGTGAGCCACGGCGACGATGTACAACTCGTGCTCTTCCACAACGTACATGAGCGCATAGGGAAGCGCACGAGCACTTTCGCGCGGACGCCCTGGTCGATGACAGGAGCGATCTCCGGGTACTGCTCGATGGATCGAGTTGCAGCCTTGACTTCCGCCAGGAGCCGGTCACCCAAACCGAGAGCTTTGCCGTCGTAGTAAGCAACTGCCTCGGTAAGCTCTGCGTCGGCTGCCTCATGAAACCGCGACTTCATCTGCGGTTTCTTGCCTCCAGACGAGCAAAAACCTCGTCAGACGGCGTAGAGGACGCCGTGCCGGCCTTGATCTGGTGATAGCGGCGCGCCGCTTCCTCGACCCAGAGTCGCTCGTTCTCCTCCGGCGTCAGGTCGTCCAGACTATCGAGCAGACGCTTGGCCAGTGCGGCGCGCGACTCTACATTCATCTGGAGGACTTCCGAGGCGATGTCTTCAAGGCTCCGGTGCATAGCTCGCACATTTTACCGTGGCCATTTCCGCTGTGCTTCCGTCGCCTAGTACCGCACCCGGTGGTAATACTTGAACTGCCTGCGCTCGCCGTCCTTGACGATCGGGTAGAAGCGGCCGTTCTTGAGCGCGTTGACGTTCTGCTCGGCCAGGGCGGCCGAGCCGGTGGTGTTCTCGAGGACGCGCGCGGACGTGATCTCCCCCTCCGTGTTCACGTCGGCCTCGATGTAGATCTCGCCGCGGGCCGAGGGGGCGGAGACGGGCATCGGGATGACGCGGAACTTCGGGTCGGGGTTGTTCTCCGCCTCCTCCTTCCCGGCGGCGTCGGTGAGGTCGGCTGCCCTGGCCCAGCCGGAGCGGTCGCCGGTGCGGACCTCGACCCACTCCCCCTTTTCCGCGAGCACCGAGATCGCCTCGCCGTTGCTGTAGGTCGTAATGACCGGCGCCGTATCGCTGGCCTGTTCGCGCACCGGCAGCTCCGGGGCGCCGACGTAGGCCACGCGGATCGACTCGCGCGTGTCCATCGTGTCCGTGACGGCCGGCTCCTCCTTGGCGCAGGCGAGGAGTGCGAAGGCGAGGAGGAGCGTCGCGCGATGCATCATCGCGCGACGATAGCGCACTCACTGCCGTTCGTAGAACACCCTCTCCAGATGGACGGCGCCCTCGACGACATACGGCTCGTCGAGGACCGCGCCGAAGCCGAACATCCGCGTGGTCGTCGCGTCGGCCGGCGTCTTCCCGGCGCGGGTCACGAGCTCCATGAACGCGCCCTCCAGCGGCCGGGTGCGCCCGTCGGCATAGACCTTGGTCGCGGTCAGCAAGGCGCCGTCGCGGCGGACGTCGCGCAGCGTGAACGCGCCGCGGCGGTCGACGCCGCTCCCGCCGTCGCGCGTGATCCGCAGCGTCAGCTCCAGCCCGTCCACCGCGTATTCACCCGACACGTCCCGCCCCGTCACCGGCTCGCCGTGCTTCTCGAGGAAGATCGACTTCGTCACGCCGCGCTTCTGCTTCTGGACGTGCTTGCTCTTCGAGAACATCGCCAGGATCTCGCGCGTGCGCACCTCCGAGGCCGAGAGAGTGAGGGAGAGGAGGAGGAAAAGGGCGGTCAGGACTCGCATGTGGGATTCGACGGGGACGGGGATCGAGCGGTTAGCCGCGGCTGGCCTGATTGTCGCAGGTCACACCAATCACAACTCAACATCGGCCACTGGTCAAACCATAACGGATGAATTTGGAGGGCTTGTGAACGTCAACCACCCGGTGCAGCGTCGTCCCTTCCCCATGCTGGTGCTCGCGGTCACTCTCGTTTTCCTGTTCGCGGCAATTTCGGCCGAGGCGGCCATCGCATTCGACGCGGCCAGCCGCGCCGCCACCACCACCACCGGTCGTACTTCGCTGGCCTGGTCGCACACGATCGGCGGAGGCAGCGACCGGCTGCTCGTCGTCGGTGTGGCGGCCGAGGACGGCGGCACCGCGGACGCGAACATCACCGGCGTCAGCTACAACGGAGTGGCATTGACGGCGGTACCGAGCTCCAAGATCAGCGGCGGCGGGACCGGCATCATCCAGACGCAGCTCTTCTACCTCCTCAACGCCGGGTTGCCCGCGGCGGGCACGTACAACGTGACCGTCACGTTCCAGGGAGCGGTGGACGGCATCAGCGCCGGTGCCGTCTCGCTGACCGGGGCCAGCCAGGCGGCCCCGCAGCCGGCGGCGACGAAGGTCGACACCAGCGGCGCCGACTCGATCTCCACGTCGATCAGCGCGCCGGCCGCCGGGGCCTGGGTGGTGGACGTGGTCGGGAGCGGCAACTCCGGCTCCTTCACCGCGGGAGCTGGGCAAACCGAGAGATGGGATCTCGCGGCCAGTGGTATGACCGGTGCGACGAGCACGAAGGCTCTCGCGGCGACCGGATCGACCACGCTGAGCTGGGCCCATTCCGGCGCGAACCGCCTCGCGCACTCGCTGGCCGTCGTGTCGCCGTCCGGCACCGCCACGCCGGCGTACACGCTCACCACGAACGTCAGCGGATCGGGTTCGATCTCCCGCAGTCCCGACGCGGCCAGCTATGCGTCGGGAACCGTGGTCACGCTGACCGCCACGCCGGCGGCGGGCTTCGTCTTCTCCGGCTGGAGCGGCGATCTCACCGGGACGGCCAATCCGGCCACGATCACGATGAGCGCGAACCGCACCGTCACGGCCACGTTCACGTCCGGCGGCACCACCAGCTACACGTTGACCACCAGCGTGAGCGGCTCCGGCTCGGTCTCGCGCAGCCCGAATGCGTCGAGCTATCCGTCCGGCACGGTCGTGACGCTCACGGCGACGCCCGCCGCCGGGTACCAGTTCAGCGGCTGGAGCGGCGATCTCACCGGCTCGGCCAATCCGGCCACGATCACCATGTCCGCCAACCGCAGCGTCACCGCGAGCTTCACCCCCACCGGCGGCGGCTCGCTCGACTTCGGCCTCTACGGCTGGGCGGCGACGAACGGCGGCACGACCGGCGGCGCGGGGGGCCAGACGGTCACGGTGAGCACGCTCGCCGACCTGAAGTTCTATGTGGGACAGACCGCTCCCTACATCATTCGCGTGGCCGGCACGATCACCGGCAACGAGGCCATCACCGTGCAGTCGAACAAGTCGATCCTGGGGGTCGGCTCCGACGCGCGGCTGGTCGGCATCGGGTTCAAGATCGGGTCGAGCAGCCGCTTCGGCCAGATCGGCAACATCATCATCCGCAACCTGATCTTCGAGAAGCCGCTCGCGCCGATCGACAAGATCGGCATCGCCTACGGCGCGCACCACATCTGGATCGACCACTGCGAGTTCTTCAGCGACCTGACCCACGGCGTCGACTACTACGACGGTCAGCTCGACATCACCCACGCCGGCGACTTCATCACCGTCTCGTGGAACCTTTTCCACGATCACTTCAAGAACTCGCTGATCGGCCACAGCGACGACAACGGGTCGGAGGACACGGGCCACCTGACCGTGACCTATCACCACAACTTCTTCACGCGCCTCGACGGGCGCAACCCGAGCGTGCGCTTCGGGACGGTGCACGTCTACAACAACTACTACTACGACATCCGCGACTACGGCATCGCCTCGCGCATGGGGGCGCAGGTGCGCGTGGAGAACAATTACTTCGACAACGTCGCGCAGCCGATCCGCGCCGACACGAGCCTGAGCAACGTGGCCGGCCGCGTCAGCCACGTCGACACGAACATCTTCGTCAACAGCGGCGCGAACAGCATCACCTTGGGCCCGGCCACCTGGACGCCGCCGTACGCCTACCCGCTCGACCCCGCCGCGAGCGTCCCAACCATCGTGCAGCAGGGGGCAGGGGTAGGGAAGGTAACGTTCTGATCTATGGAGTGCGGCAGCGCCAGCTGCCGCTTTCCATGCGGGAGGCGCCAGCCTCCCGCCCGCCCGCGGCAGCTGCGGCTGCCGCATAGAGAGCGGCAGCTGGCGCTGCCGCACTCCAGACCTACCAGATCCTCACGCGATCCTCCGGCTTGATGTACAGCCGGTCCCCTTCCTTCACGCCGAACGCCTCGTACCACGCGTCGACATTGCGCAGCGGGGCGAAGGCGCGGATGAAGCCGGGCGAATGCGGGCCGGTGGTCAGCTGCTGGCGCAGCGCTTCGTCGCGGTAGAGGGCGCGCCAGACCTGGGCGTAGGCCAGGAAGAAACGCTGGTCGCCGGTGAAGCCGTCGATCACGGGCGCGGGCTTGCCGTTCAGCGACAGCTTGTAGGCCTCGTGCGCCACGAGGACGCCGCCGAGGTCGCCGATGTTCTCGCCGGCGGACAGTTTGCCGATCAGTTTGTAGTCCGCCCCCTGCTTGAACGGGATGGCCTCGTACTGCGCGCCGAGCTTCTCCGCCTGCGCCTCGAACTTGGCCGCATCCTCGGCCGTCCACCAGTCGCGCAACATGCCCTTGCCGTCCGACTTGCGTCCCTGGTCGTCGAAGCCATGGGTGATCTCGTGACCGATCCCGCTGCCGATGGCGCCGTAGTTCACCGCCGGGTCGGCCTGCGGATCGAAGAACGGCGGCTGCAGCACGGCCGCCGGAAAGACGATCTCGTTCTTGACCGCCGAGTAGTAGGCGTTGACGGTGTGCGGCGTCAGCGCCCATTCGTCCTTGTCGACCGGCTTGCCGATGCGGGCCCGGTCATAGTTCCACTGGAACCTGCCGGCGCGCTCGACATTGCCCACCAGGTCGCCGTCCTTGATGGTGAGCGCGGAGTAGTCGCGCCACTTCGAGGGGTGGCCGATCTTCACCTTGAAGCCGGCCAGCTTCGCCAGCGCTTCCTTCTTCGTGTCCGCGCTCATCCACTCGAGGCTGTTGATGCGGATCTTCATCGCCGCCAGCAGGTTGCCGACGAGCTTCTCCATCTTCACCTTCGAGTCCGCGGGGAAGTGCTCGGCGACGTAGGTGCGGCCGATCGCGTCGCCCAGCGTGCCATCCGCCCAGCCGATGGCCCGCTTCCACCGCGGGCGCTGCTCCTTCGCGCCGGAGAGGAACTTGGAGCGGAACTCCCAGGCGGTGTCGGCGAACCGCGTCGAGAGCAGCGGCGCCGCGTTGTCGGCCACGGCGAAGGCCTGCCAGGCTTTCAGCGTCTCGATCGGCGTGGCCGCGTAGACGGCGGCGATCTTCGGCAGCGCGGTGTTCTGGCGGACGACGATCTTTTCGACTTTGCCCAGGCCGACCTCCTGGAAGGCGGCCCGCCACGGATAGTCCGGCGCGTACTTTTCCAGCTCCGCGAGGGTCATCGGGTTGTACGTCTTATCGCGGTTCCGGCTCTCCGCGCGCGGCCAGTGGGCCTCGGCGATCCTGGTCTCCATGGCCACGATGTCGGCCGCGTGCTTGCCGGCGTCGGGATACTCGACGAGCTTCAGCATGTCCGCGACGTACTGCTGGTAGCGCTCTTTGTGCCCCTTGAAGTTGTCGCGGAGGTAGTAATCGCGATCGGGGAGGCCGAGGCCGGCCTGGCCCATGTACAACGCATACCGGTCCGGGTCCTTCGCGTCATCGCCGACGAAGACCCCGAACGGCGTCCGGCTGAACGCGGACGACGAGCGCGCGATCCAGCGGGCCAGCTCCTCGTGATTCGTGGTCTTCGCCAGCGACGCGAGATACGGCTGGATGGGCTTGGAGTCGAGCTTCTCCGCGGTTTCCGCGTCCATGAAGCTGCGGTACACCGCGGCCACCTTGGCCTCGTCCGAGCCGGCCTTCAGCTTCCCGTCCGCCGCCCAGCGCTCGATGATCGCCCGCACGCGCGCCTCGGAGAGATCGCCGAGGATGTTGAACGAGTTGTAGGAGACCTTGTCCGCCGGGATCTCCGTCGACGAGGCCCATTTCCCGCTGGAGTAGGCGACGAAGTCATCGCCCGGTTTGGCCGAGCGGTCCATGCCTTCCACGTCGATGCCCCAGGTCCCGAACCGCTGCGCCGCGGTCTTGCCGGCCGCCTCGGCGCCAGAAACTGAAACCGCCACGAGCAGCGCAGCCGCGGCGGCGAAATACTTTCCGATCATTGAATCTTCCTTTCGTGACACTCATCCGTGGCCGGAGATACGGCGCCGCCGCGCCGGGGTTCGCGGGAGAGCGAAACGTTCCCGATCGGTGACGGAGGAGCTCGCGTTCCACCCGACGGCATCCGACACCTGCCCGTCTGCGATCTCTACGATCCTCGACCCAGGCAATTCTCGACTCGCTCGACGCTTCCATTGAGTCCGTCGATGATTCGATCGACTGAGCCCGATGATTCCGTTTGTCGGGTTGATGCTGCTGCTTGTCCGGCTCGTGCTCGTTCCAGCTCCGCCGCACCGCCATTTTGCTCGGCTGATGCTGGCGTTATCAATTTCCGAGCTGCGCCTGGCAGCCAGGAAGCAAAATTCTCCCGAGCCGACCCAACCAATACCTCCAGGCGACCAACCCCAAAGCTCGAACCGAGTCATACACAGCATCCAGCCATCAAACGTTCGCTCAAACCTACCCAACGCCAGCTCGAACTGAGCAAACGCCAGCTCGAACCGACCAAATATCAGCGCGAGTCTGCCAAACGAAAGCTCCGAGCGACCAAAACTTTCTCCTGTAAGACCAAAAGTTTGAAGCGACTGCGCACGTACTGGGACGTGCGCAGCAGTTTTCAGGTGGGAGCGCGTCGAATTCAGCGCAATCCTGGGAGGCCGCAGCTGCGCCGCCGGCCGGCGAGGACGCCGGCGTTCCGCTATTTCGGCGTGGCCACCACCGTCGCCCGCGCAAATCCCGCCTGCTGTCCGAGGTGATCCAGCATCCCCACCGAGATCAGGTTCTCCCCCTCCCGCACCGTCAGCGTCGCCGTGAACGTCAGCGGCGTTTCGCGGAACCCCTTCGAGTCGGCGGGCTTGATGCGCACCTCGTTCGGCTGGCGGAAGATCGTCGACAGCGCGCCCTGCGGCGTGCCGACCGCCACGAACACCTTGAACACGCCGACCAGTTCGCCGTTGTCCTGCGGGATGACCGTGAGGCTTCGCGGGTCGGCGAGCACCTCGATTTCGACCGCGTATCGCCCGCGCTCGACGAGGCGTGGCGCGCTGGTGCGGAGCTGCACCTGCCACTCGTTCTCGCGCGCCGGCGTAAAAATGTTCGCCACGACGCGGTCCGCCATCTGATCGTCGAACGTCTTCGGCGCGTAGCTCTGTCTCGCGCGAGCCGTGTAGTTGCGGTTCTTCATCCGCACGGTGATCGGGCGCGTGCCCTTCACCTCATCGGACGGCCGGTAACCGAGCGAATAATACGAATCGAGATCCGTGCTGATCGTGTCGAACAGCCGCCCGATGCGCGACATCGATCCCGCCGCGCCGCCCGTGGCCTTCGCCAGCAGCTTGTGCGCCTCCTCGGTATTGCTCGATCGCGCCAGGTCCGCCCCGTTGTCGTCGATGCCGGTGTCGCTCACCGCCGTGTGGTTGTCCGTCGGCATCAGGACCGACAGCATGTACAGAGTCGCGCCGTGCGCGTTCGCGCTGCGGCCGAGCTCCTCCAGCATCTTCCGCTGCTCGTACGCCTCTTCCTGCGGCTGCTTGATCGCGGCGTCGAACGTCCCCTGCATGTAGCGCGTGAAGATCGAATTCGCCCACGTGTACATGTCCGTGCCGGGCCGGGCCGGCAGCTCGGTGCCGGCCATCACCACGATCTTTCTGCCGTCGACGCCAGCCACGGTCGACATCGCCACTTCCAGCGCGTTGAGCACCGCGCGCGAGAAGAGCATCACCCGCTGCGTCTCGATGCGCGCGTCGCTGATGCACTCCTCGTACGCCAGGCGGAACGGCATCCGCCCGCTCTTCGCGAAATTCAGAAGCCGGGTGCACTGCTGCTGCAGCGCCTGAAACCCGCTCTTCGCCGAAGCGGGTGTGCCGGTGTTCCCGATCTTGTCGAGCGCCGCGTGCAGCGCGGCCCTGTCGGTGGTCAGCGGCGCCTCGATGCTCAATTTGTTCGACCAACGGATCACCGTCGCGTGATCCAGCGGCCGCATTCGTTCGTCGACAAACTTCTTCAGCTCCGCCAGTACGTGCCTGCGGAGCACCGGATGCATCGCCTGGGTATCGACGAAGAGGATGAAGTTGCGCGGCTTCGCGGCGGGTGCAGGCGCCGCTTGCGTCGTCTGCTCGCTTGCCTGCACCGACTCGCCGCCGCGGACTTCGTAGAAGTTCGTGATTTTCTGCGGCTCCTTGTCCTCGAGGATCTCGAAGTCCTCCTTCGTCAGCCCCGTGACCGGCTTGCCGTCGCGATCGGTGACCACTACGTCGACGTTGACGACGCGCACGTCGATCGATTCGATGACCGGCATCTGAGCCTGCAGCGGGAGCACTGCCAGTGCGAGGAGAACCCGGA
This sequence comes from Thermoanaerobaculia bacterium, assembly GCA_035627015.1. Classification (GTDB taxonomy): domain Bacteria; phylum Acidobacteriota; class Thermoanaerobaculia; order Gp7-AA8; family Gp7-AA8; genus QHVT01. The sequence continues at coordinate 70,399 of DASPMO010000034.1, forward strand.
GTAGGCGCATCCGCGCAAGGTTAGCAAAAACAGGAGGCCGTCCTGAACGTAGGGCGGGCTTCAGCCCGCCTCCCCGGGGATGGCGGGCTGAAGCCCGCCCTACGTTATGAGTGGTCACCTGCTTGGGAGCTGTTCAGAACGGGGGCTCTTCTTCGTTTTGTGCCGTTGCCCGTTCCGCGGCTCGACGCGCACGGCGCTCCTGTTTCTTCTCCCACTGGTTGCGGGCAATCTGTTCGATCGTCATGACCGTCTCCGGCTGAGAGCGTCCGAATCTACGGAGGTAGAGGTCCGCGACGAGCTCTGGTAACGGAGCTTTCCAGGCTTGCTGGCGATGATTGTTCAATCCGCCGAGCTTCCTGGGATTCATACCCAGCTCGCGAGCCATCTGGATGACGGCGTGAGACAGACGATACCGCTTGCGGGTCTCGATCCAGACCTGAAGATCCGCCGGTATGCGAAACCTGGTCATCGATTCCTTCTGGCACTCACGACGGTCGCGCTCTTCGCGTATCGTTTCGAGCTCCGTTGCCGCGAGCCCGTCGATGAGACGAATTCTACGTTGCTTGCGGCCAAAGCGACGAGGAGTGTCTTGGACTGCACTATTTCTGCTCGCCCCGCAGCGCCTTGCCGGCACGTCTCACTTCGAGGACGACCTCAACGTTCGATCGACGTCTTTCTTGTAGGCCTCGATGACAGGCTCCGGAGAGCGGGCGATGTCCGGCGAAAGCGTTTCACTCAGGCGGCAATTCTATCCGACGCGGCGTTAGGCCGCGGGTTTACAACGTCGCGCTTATCATGCATCTCTACTATCGCGAGCACCCGCGAAACGGCGCAGAATCGCCTTCCGGAACGCCCGCTCAGGGAGCGCGGCCTTGAGCCTAGGAACCCAACGCGCATCATCGCCGACCCGGTGACGGAGCTTATCGTCACCGCTGGTGGCAATACGTACAATGGCTTCGGCGACTTTGCGTGGGTCATCGCCCCGCTCTATTGCGGACGATATCGAGGCCGCGAGTGCAGTGCGTAGTTCACGATAGGCGGCGATATCGTGCGTTGTGTGCGTCGTAATCGACTGATGCAGGTTTGTTTTGAAGAAGCCTGGTTCTACGATGGCCACTCGAATGCCAAACGCCTGCAGCTCAACCGACAGCGTCTCGCTGTATCCTTCGAGCGCGAATTTGCTTGCCGAATAGAAGCCCTGCCCTGGAACGCCGATTAGCCCGGCTAACGAGCCGACATTGATGATGAGCCCGGATCGGCGCTGCCGCAGATGTGGCAGAACCGCGTTTGTCATCCTGACCACGCCCCAGAAGTTCGTCTCGAACACAGCACGCGCCTGCTCGAGGGACGTCTCTTCGATCGTGCTCGCGTGGATCTGACCAGCATTGTTGACCAGCACGTCGATGCGCCCGGCGCGGCTGATCACTTCGTCCACGCACCTGCGGACTGATTCGTCATTCCTGACATCCAGTTGGATGATCTCGACTGCTGACTCACCATTCTTCGGAGACCTGCTCGTGCCGAAGACCCAGAAACCTTCCTGCTGTAGGAGTTCCGCGGTGAGCCTCCCGAAGCCCGAGGACGCCCCAGTCACCAAGGCGACAGGGGCTTCTTTTCCAAAAGTGCGCGTTTCCATGGCGTGATTCTACAGCTGACTCCGGCATGACGGAAGATGGACGCCGGTCGCATTGGGCTCCGCCAACTCGTCACCCTCGCGCCAACCTACAAAAGCCTTCGCAGTCGGACGGCGGGCTGCGGTGTCGGCCCGTCGTCTCCACCATCGCACCCGCGAAGACTCGTATTCGGTCGGCCTAACGGATCTCACGCTAAGCAGGACGCACTGGCTTGGCCAACGGAAACCCAGCGGACCGCCGGCGTCCTCGCCGGCTGTCGCGCAGGCGTCCCGCGCCTGCGCCCTGGGCGGGAGTGGCGGCGCGGGACGCCGCCACGACAGCCGGCGAGGACGCCGGCGGTCCGCATCCGTTGGCGAGCTCAGTGCGGTCTG
>DASPMO010000035.1:0-27109 GCA_035627015.1 Thermoanaerobaculia bacterium
ACTTGCGGATCAGCATCCCTTCCGCTCCGGTCGACGGGCGGACCACGGTCAGGAAGTAGTTGTCCTCGATGCCGATGTAGTCGACGTTCGGGAACTGCTGGAAGGCGTCCCCCTTCTCGCGCGGGAGGACGTCGAACGACCCCTCGGCCTGCACGACGCCGTTGCCGGTGATGACCGAGGCCGAGTCCACTTCCTGCGCACCGATGTTCCGGATGCCGGGTCCGATCGAGACGCGGTACGGCACCGGCGGCTGGATGTTGGTCGAGAAGTCGAAGAGGTACGGACGGGCCGGATCGAAGCGGAACGACTTCGTGATCGTGTGGCTTCCGTCGGAGTAGCGGTAATCGATGACGCGCATGCCGCGCTCGGTGCGGTCGTTCACCGCGTAGAGCGCGGCGTTGAAGCGCCCGGCCAGGCGCGGGTCTCCCGCCTCGATCATGAAGGGGAAGTCGGTGCGGCTCGCCTCGCGGGTGCGGACCAGGTCGACGAACTGCGCCGGCACGTCCTTGCGCTTGTACTTTTTCAGCTTGAACGAGACCAGCTGCGCGCCGCGGTTCGAGAAGACGGCCGTGAACTCCGGCGTGTCGACCGTGCTGGTCTGCACCGCCGCGGCCGCCACCGGGGTGGCCGCGGGGGGCGGGGCCACGACCGGAGCGGGAGCGTTCGGGTTGACCGGCTTGGCCGGGGTGGGCGCGGTGGTCGTGCGCGCCACCGGCGGCTTCGTCGGCTCCGGCTTCTTCGCCAGCTCGGGAAAGAACTTCGGCAGGACCGCGCTCCAGAGGGCCAGAAGCGCGATCGAGATCACGACCGCAAGAAAAATTCGTTTTTCCATTTCAGGGGACCGGGTCCCAACCTCCAGGATTGAAAGGGTGGCAGCGCGCGAGACGACGGGCGCCGAGCCAGGAGCCGCGGAGCACACCGTACTTTTCGATGGCGTGCATCGTATACACCGAACAGGTCGGCTCGAAGCGGCACATGGGGGGGAGCAAAGGGGAGATGAACCGCTTGTAGGCGCGGAGAGGCAACAACGCTGCGCGGCGGAGCCTCATGACGTCAGGGCGCGCTCGAGCACGCGAGCGAGGTCGCGGCTGTAATCGTCGAACGATGCGCTGGCTGCGTTCGGCTTGACATTGACGACGATGTCGAACGACCGGGCGTCGAGGCCGAGCGGCTCGCGGTGCCGCCGGTAAGTCTCGCGCGTCCAGCGCTTCAGACGGTTCCGAACGTTGGCTTTCCCGAGCTTCTTCGTGGCCGTGATGCCGATCCGCGAATGGGGCAGGTCGTTGCCGGCAATGAAGAGCACTGCGTAGCGGGAGAAGACCTTCCGGCCCGATTCATAGACCCTGACGAACTCGCGACGCTTCGCCAGGCGTTTGTCTTTCGGCAGCGCCTCGGGCCGAGGACGTTGCACTGGAAGTACCGCAAGCGCCCGCTCAGACAGCGAGACGCTTGCGGCCCTTACGACGACGGCGCGAAAGGACGGCCTGTCCGTCCTTGGTGCGCATGCGGACGAGAAAACCGTGCGTGCGCTTGCGACGGCGATTGTTCGGCTGAAATGTACGCTTCGATGCCATTTAACCCTCTGAAAACGAAAGCGGTGAGTATAGTGATGGCGGAAATGGCGGTCAACGACCACGCCGGCAGTCCGCAGGCCGAGCGCGCAAACGCCCTTGTGCAAGAGCCTTATTCCAGTGTCCCGTGTCCCCCTTTTTGCCCCTTCCCAAACAGATACCGTGTGCTAGACTCCGTCCCCCGATCCAGAGCTCCCGGAATTTCCACAGTTGTGGAAAAGCTGTGGAGACTCAAGGAGATAGCCCCGATCCCTTCCGATGAGCACGTGGAGCCAGGTACTCGCCCGTATCGAGCAAGTCGTTGATCGGACTGAGTATGCCACGTGGCTCGCCCCTACCCGCTTTGCCGGACAAAAGGGCGACACCATCGACGTCGCGGTCCCTTCTCAACGTTATGTTGATGAAATCCGCGAGCGGTTCGGCGCTCAGATCCGTGGTTTCCTGAACGAGATCTCACCCGAACGGGTGCAGATCCACTTCGTCGTGGACGGCAGCGCCGACGACCTCGGCCTTCAGCTCGCCCCGGTGGTGAAGGAAGAGATCCCGGCCGCGGTCTTCAACCCGCGCTACCGCTTCGAGACCTTCGTGGTCGGCAACTCGAACCAGCTCGCCTACGCCGCCTCGAAGTCGATCGCCGAGAATCCGAGCGGCTCCTTCAATCCTCTCTTCATCTATGGAGGAGCGGGCCTCGGCAAGACGCACCTGATCCAGGCCATCGGCCAGCAGCTCCGGGAGTCGCCGCGGCGGCTGAAGGTGGCCTACATGTCGGCCGACACCTTCGTGACCGAGCTCATCACCTCGATCCGCTACGACCGGATGCAGTCGTTCCGCGACCGCTACCGCTCCGTCGACGCCCTCCTCCTCGATGACATCCAGTTCATCGCCGGCAAGGAGCGGACGCAGGAAGAGTTCTTCCATACCTTCAACGCGCTGTACGAGGCGCAGAAGCAGATCGTCTTCACCTCCGACCGGCCGCCGAAGGAGATCCCCACCCTCGAGGAGCGGCTCCGCTCCCGCTTCGAGTGGGGGCTGACCGCCGACATCCAGCCGCCCGACCTCGAGACCAAGGTGGCCATCCTCCGCAAGAAGGCGGAGGACAAGGGGATGGCCGTGCCGCAGGAGGTGGCCCTCTTCGTGGCCGAGCGCGTGCGCTCGAACATCCGCGAGCTGGAAGGGCACCTCAACAAGATCGCCGCCTTCGCCTCGATGATCGGACGCCCGATCACCATCGAACTGGTGAAGGAGGCGCTGAAGGACGTCCTCTCCAAAGAGGACAAGCCGATCACGCCGCCGGAGATCCTCCGCGTCGTGGCCGCCCACTACGGCCTGAAGATGTCGGACCTCAAGCAGAAGAGCAACGCCAAGACCATCGCCTTCCCCCGCCAGGTGGCGATGTATCTCTGCAAGGAGCTGACGGACCTCTCCTACCCGGAGATCGGCAAGCTCTTCGCCGACAAGCACCACTCGACCGTCATGTACTCGGTCCAGCAGATCAAGAAGATGATCGACGCGGACGCGCAGTTCGCGCGCACGGTCGACGGGCTGGCGAAACAGTTCCGATAGATTTCCGCGAGGCCTGCGGAAAGCTCCACTGAAATCGTGAGGATGAAAACGACCGAAATGCGGAACGCCCCGCGCGCTGCGGAAAACGGGCCGATTTCCCGCAGTTTTCACCCTCTCCGTTCCGCAGGGCGAAAAGGCGAAGACTGCTATACTTTCGAACACTTTGCGCCTGATGCTGCCGTTCTCCGCAGCAACTACTACTACCACTACAAAGAAAATAGATTTGTTCTGAAGGAAGAGACCACATGGAGCTGACCGTCGGAAAAGCGGATCTGCAAAAGGAACTGCAGCTGTGCCAGGGTGTCGTCGAGAAGCGCTCGACCATCCCCATCCTGTCGAACGTGCTGCTGAAGGCCGCCGACGGACGCCTGCAGATCGCCGCCACGGATCTCGACGTCACCATCCTCAGCTCCACCGCCGCCCGCATCTCCACGCCGGGCGGCGTGACCATCGAAGCGAAACGTCTCTTCGACGTCATCCGCTCCCTCCCGGACGACGACGTGCACATGACCATGCAGGAGAACAACTCGATGCTGATCGAGTCGGGGACGGCAAAATTTCGCCTCCTCGGCCTGCCGGCCGAGGACTACCCCACCCTGCCGACGGTCAACGTGGGCGAGGGCTTCAGCATCCCCTTGGACGAGCTGAAGACCATGGTCGGGAAGGTGAAGTTCGCCATCACCCACGAGGAGACGCGCTTCCAGCTCAACGGCGCGCTCCTGAAAGTGCAGCCCAACAAGCTGGAGATGGTCGCCACCGACGGCCACCGCATGGCCCTGATCAACTTTCCCTCGGCCATCACCGGCGGCAAGGGAAAGAAGGGGGGCGACCTCACGATCCTGATTCCGCGCAAGGCGCTCGACGAGATCCTGCGGCTGGAAGGGGCGGAGGACGGGACAGTGAAGTTCGGCGTCTCCGACAACCAGCTCTTCTTCGACGCCGGCGACCGCCGCCTGCTGGCGCGCATGATCGACGTGAACTTCCCGAACTACATGGAAGTGATCTCGCGCGACAACGACCGCCGGGTGATGGTCGACCGCGAGCGGCTGCTCTCGACGATCAAGCGCATCTCGCTCGTGGCCAACGAGCGCACCCGCGCGGTGCGCTTCGACTTCGCCCCGGGCAAGCTGACCGTGTCGTCGACGAACCCGGAGCTCGGCGACGCGCGCGAGACCGTTCCCATCGACTACGCCGGCACCCCGTTCTTCGTCGGGCTGAATGCGGCGTACGTGGTGGACTTTCTCAGCGCGACCGACACGCCGAGCGTGTCGCTCGACCTGAAGGACGAGAACAGCCAGTGCATCGGACGGCCCGCCACGCTGGCGGAAGACCTGCCGTACGACTATCTGTACGTGGTCATGCCGATGCGGCTTGCGTGATCGGCTGTCATCCTGAGCCCCGCAGAGGGCGAAGGACCCCCTGCCGACGGAGCGGGCACGGGGTTCCAGCAGGAGGTCCTTCGCCGTCTGCGCGGCTCAGGATGACAGGGCAGTGATCCTTCGCAGCCTCACCACCCAGGCCTTCCGCAACCTCGCCGAGGCGGAGACCGCGTTTCACGAGCACGCGAACATCCTCGTCGGCCGCAACGGGCAGGGGAAAACCAACCTGCTCGAGGCGGTCTACTTTCTCGCCACGACCAAATCCTTTCGCACGGCGAAAATCGCCAGCACGTTCCGTTTCGGCTCCCCGAGCGTGTTCGTGAGCGGGATCCTGCACCGCGACGGGCTCGATAAAACGCTCTCCGTCGGCCTGGATGTGGGGCGGGCTTCAGCCCGCCCGCCGGACGACGGCGGGCTGAAGCCCGCCCTACATGAGACGAAACGCCGCGTGCTGATGATCAACGGCGAGAAGGTCACCCTTCCCGCCTACCTGCACGCCATGAGCGTCTTCGCCTATTCGTCGGCGCGGCTGGAGGTGATCCGCGGCACTCCCGAGGAGCGGCGGAGGTTCATCGACCGCGGCATCGCCAGCCTCGCGCCCGCCTACCTGGAGCAGCTCACGCGCTACACGCGCGTGCTCAAGCAGCGCAACGCGCTCCTGGGGGAGATCGCGCTGCGCCGCCAGTCGCAGAACACGCTCGACGCCTGGGACAATGAGCTGATGGTCGCGGCGAACGTCGTCCACCGCGCGCGGGCCGCCTACGCGGCCGACCTGGCGGCGCTGTTCGGGGAGATCGTGCAGCGCCACGCCTACCACGTCACGAACGTGACCATGAGCTACAAGCCGAGCGTGACGGACGAGATCGCCAGGCACCGCCGCGAGGAGTTGCGCGCACGGATGACCCTGGCCGGTCCGCAGCGGGACGTGATCGAGTTCCTGGTCGACGGCCGGCCTGCGGCCGAGGTGCTCAGCGGGGGGGAGCAGAAGATGATCGTGCTCTTCCTGAAGTTCGCCAAGCTCGAGCTTTTCCGGCGGCGCCACGACGACGCGCCGCTGTTCCTGCTGGACGACGTAGACGCCGAGCTCGACCTCGAAATCCTGCAGTCTCTGCTGTCGAATCTGCCTGTTTCCACGCAGGTCTTCGCGACCTCGGCCAAGGAGGCATTTCTGGCCGCTCTGCAGGCCGGTCCGCACCGCCGCCTAACCATTGAAAACGGGAGAGTTACAGCGGCCCGGGATTTCGCCTGAAAAGGCAATAAAAGCAGTACAATATTGCGTTCTCAATCGCGGCGAAACATCCCTCCCCGCATCGCCGCGGGAACAACCCGAACAGGACGCCGGAAAGTAACCTTCGATGGCAGAAAACTACACAGCAGAAGACATCAAAGTCCTCAAGGGACTGGATGCGGTGCGCAAGCGCCCGGGCATGTACATCGGCGACACCGATGACGTCAGCGGCCTCCACCACATGGTCTACGAAGTCGTCGACAACGCCATCGACGAAGCGCTGGCCGGCCACGCCGACCGGGTCACGGTCACGATCCACGTCGACAATTCGGTGACCGTCACCGACAACGGCCGCGGCATCCCGGTCGACATCCACAAGGAAGAAGGGCGCTCGGCGGCCGAGGTCATCATGACCGAGCTGCACGCCGGAGGAAAGTTCGACAACAACTCGTACAAAGTCTCCGGCGGCCTGCACGGCGTCGGCGTGTCGGTGGTGAACTTCCTCTCCGAGTGGCTCGAGCTCGAGATCCACCGCGACGGCAACGTCTGGCGCCAGCGCTACGAGCGCGGCCTGCCGACGGCGCCGATCGAAAAGGGGGAGAAGACGACGCAGCGCGGGACGCGCGTGACGTTCAAGGCCGACTCCGAGATCTTCTCGATCACGGAGATGAACTACGAGACGCTCTCGCAGCGTCTCCGCGAGCTGGCCTTCCTCAACTCCGGCATCCAGATCGAGATCAAGGACGACCGCAGCGAGAAGCACCACGAGTTCAAGTACGAGGGAGGCATCGTCTCCTTCGTCAAGGACCTGAACAAGAACAAGACGCCGCTCCACGAGGAGCCGATCTTCATCCGCGACGAGGAAGACGGCGAGCAGGTCGAGATCGCCCTGCAGTGGAACGACGGCTACTCGGACAGCATCTACACCTTCACCAACACCATCAAGAACGCCGACGGCGGCACGCACCTGGTCGGCTTCAAGGGGGCGCTCACGCGCACGGTGAACAAGTACGTCACCGACACCGGCGTGCTGGAGAAGCTGAAGCTGTCGCTGGAAGGCGACGACATCCGCGAAGGGCTCGTGGCCATCATCTCGGTCAAGATCCGCGACCCGAAGTTCTCGTCGCAGACGAAGGACAAGCTGGTCTCTTCGCACGTGAAGACGTGGGTCGAGCAGGTGGTGAACCAGAAGCTGGCCGAGTTCTTCGAGGAGAACCCGAAGGAAGCGAAGCGCATCACCGAGAAGATCATCGACGCCGCCCGCGGCCGCGAGGCCGCGCGCAAGGCGCGCGACCTGACGCGCCGCAAAGGGGCGCTCGACTCGGCATCGCTGCCCGGCAAGCTGGCCGACTGCTCGGAGCGCGATCCGGCGCTCTGCGAGATCTACTTCGTCGAAGGCGACTCCGCCGGCGGCTCGGCCAAGCAGGGCCGCGACCGCCGCTTCCAGGCCATCCTCCCGCTCAAGGGGAAGATCCTGAACGTGGAGAAGGCGCGGCTCGACAAGATGCTGTCGTCCGAGGAGATCCGCCTGATGATCACGGCCCTCGGCACGGGCATCGGGGCGGACGACTTCTCGGTCGCCAAGCTCCGCTACCACAAGATCATCATCATGACGGACGCAGACGTCGACGGCTCGCACATCCGCACGCTCATCCTGACGTTCTTCTACCGCCACATGCGCGAGGTCATCGACCGCGGGCATCTCTACATCGCTCAGCCGCCGCTGTTCAAGGTGACGCAGGGGAAGAAGGACACGTACCTGAAGGACGAGGCCGAGAAGTCGCGCTTCCTCCTCGGGCGCGTGGCCGAGTCGGTGGAAGTGACGCCGGAAGGCGGCCTGGCCATTCGCGGCGAGGCGCTGATGAACATGCTCCAGCGCATGGAGGAGTTCCGCTCGCACGGCCGCAAGGTGGCGGTGCGCGGCATTCCGCGCGACGCGCAGGAAGTGCTCGTGCGCGAGCACTTCACCGACCGCACCGCGCTGGCCGACGAGGCCAGGCTGGCCGCGCTCGAAGCGGCGATGACGAAGGCGGGCTTCCTCGACGTGAAGATGGTGCGCGACGAGATCACCGAGACCGTCTCCGTGCAGTTCCGCGCCGGCAACAACGGCAACGGCAAGACGTACGCCGTCAACGGCGATCTCCTCGGCCAGTACGAGTTCCGCCAGATGGTGAAGTCGTACGAGCAGCTCTCCGCGTTCGGCCTCCCGCCCTACACGGTGAAGCAGGGCGAGGAAGTCACGGTCTATACCGACATCGACGCGCTGCTCGACCAGATCTACAAGCTGGCCGAGAAAGGGCTCTCCATCCAGCGCTACAAGGGCCTCGGCGAGATGAACCCCGAGCAGCTCTGGGACACGACCATGAACCCGGAGACCCGGCGCCTGCTGCAGGTCACCGTGCAGGACGCCGTCGGCGCCGACGAGATCTTCACGATCCTCATGGGCGACCAGGTCGAGCCGCGCCGGGTGTTCATTCAGGACAACGCATTGGAAGTGAAGAACCTCGACATCTGATGTTCTCGGTTCTCGGTGGTCTGTGATTCCAGGCGCTGAGGCACAGACAACCGACAACTGACAACCGACAACAGCGAAGCACATGGCTGACGACACCACCGATACCCCGACATTCCTCGAGCAGCGCTACCCCGTCAACATCGAAGACGAGATGCGCAAGTCGTATCTCGACTATGCGATGTCCGTCATCATCGGGCGCGCGCTGCCCGACGTGCGCGACGGGCTCAAGCCCGTGCATCGCCGCATCCTCTACGGCATGTACGAGCAGGGGAACACCGCCGGCAAGGCCTACAAGAAATCGGCCCGCATCGTCGGCGATGTCATGGGCAAGTTCCACCCACACGGCGACAGCGCGATCTACGACACGGTCGTGCGCATGGCGCAGGACTTTTCGATGCGCTACCGCCTGGTCGACGGCCAGGGCAACTTCGGCTCGCTCGACGGCGACAATCCGGCGGCCATGCGCTACACCGAGGTGCGGCTGACGCGCCTCGCCGAAGAGCTGCTGCGCGACGACATCGACAAGGAAACGATCGACTGGGTCCCGAACTACGACGGCTCGCTCTCCGAGCCGTCGGTGCTCCCCGCCAAGTTTCCGAACCTGCTCGTGAACGGCTCGTCGGGCATCGCCGTCGGCATGGCCACGAACATCCCGCCGCACAACCTCGGCGAGGTGATCGACGCCTGTCTGATGATGATCGACAACCCGGGCGTGACCGTGCGGGAGCTGATGACGGTCCTCCCCGGACCCGACTTCCCGACCGCCGGCTACATCCACGGGCTGGACGGCATCCGCCAGGCCTACGAGACCGGCCGCGGCATCATCCAGGTGCGCGCGCGCGCCGTCATCGAGACGCAGAAGAAGAGCGAGAAGCAGCAGATCGTCGTGACGGAAGTGCCGTACATGACGAACAAGGCGCGCCTGCTCGAGAAAATCGCGGAGCTCGTGCGCGACAAGCGCATCGAGGGCATTTCCGACCTGCGCGACGAATCGGACCGCGAGGGCATCCGCGTGGTCATCGAGTTGAAGCGCGACGCCATCGCCGAGATCGTGCTGAACCACCTGTATCGCAACACGCAGATGCAGACGACGTTCGGCATCATCTTCCTGGCCATCGCCAACAACAAGCCCGAGGTCATGGACCTCGCCACGATCCTGCGGCACTTCATCGAGCACCGCAAGGAGATCGTGGTGCGCCGTACGCGCTTCGACCTGCGCAAGGCCGAGGAGCGGGCCCATGTCCTCGAAGGACTGGTGCGCGCGCTGGACGTGCTCGACGAGCTGATCGCGCTCATCCGCGCCAGCCGCACCGGGCAGGAGGCGAAGGAAGGGCTGATCTCGCGCTGGCAGTTCACCGAGATCCAGGCGCAGGCCATTCTCGACATGCGCCTGCAGCGCCTGACAGGCCTCGAGCGCGAGAAGCTGGTGCAGGAGTACCAGGAGATCCTGGCCGTGATCGCGCGCCTGCGCGAGATCCTGGCGTCGGAGAAGCTGGTGCTGGAGATCATCGCCGGCGAGCTGCGGGCCATCAAAGAGGCGTACAACGACCCGCGCCGCACGGAGATCATCCCCGACACGAGCGAGATCTCGATCGAGGACCTCGTCGCCGACGAGGACATGGTCATCACCGTCTCGCGCGGCGGCTACGTGAAGCGCTCGCCGCTGTCGCTGTACCGCGCGCAGCGCCGCGGCGGCAAGGGCCGCATCGGGATGCAGACGAAGGAAGAGGACATCGTCGAGCATCTCTTCGTGGCGTCGACGCACGCCTGGGTGCTGGTCTTCACCGACCGCGGCCGGATGTACTGGCTGAAAGTGCACCAGATCCCCGAGGTCGCGGCCAACGCGCGCGGCAAGGCCATCGTGAACCTGCTCCCTCTGGAGCAGAACGAGAACGTCCGCGCGCTGCTCACCACGCGCGACTTCACCGAGGGGAAGTACGTGGTCATGGCCACGCGCGGCGGCAAGATCAAGAAGACCGAGCTGGCCGCGTTCTCCAACGTGCGCGCGGCGGGCATCATCGCCATCGACATCCTGGAGGGCGACGATCTCTACGCGGTGCGCCTCTCCAGCGGCAAGGACGAGATCTTCATCGGCACGCAGAACGGCATGGCCATCCGCTTCCACGAAGGCACGGTGCGTCCGATGGGCCGCGGCGCCGCCGGCGTGAAGGCGATCTCCTTCCGCGGCGACGACTCGGTGATCGAGATGGACGTGCTCCCCGCTTCCGCCGACACGCCCGCTCCGCCGCTCGATGAGAACGAGGAGACGGAGCTCGTGGCGGAGGAAGTGCTGCTTGAAGAGGCGGCGGAACCGGTCGAGACCGAGGGCGACGAGGAAGCAGCGCCGCCCGCCGACGACCGCGGCTACATCCTGACCATCACCGAGCGCGGTTTCGGCAAGCGCACGCCCGTCATTGCCTACCGCCTGCAGCGCCGCGGTGGCCTCGGCGTGTCGAACATCAAGATCACGGAGAAGAACGGCAAGGTCGCCAGCCTCGTGCACGTCGGCGACGACGAGCAGGTCCTGCTCATCACCGAGCAGGGGATGATGATCCGCACCGGCGTCGACAGCATCCGCATCGCCGGACGCATGACCCAGGGCGTGCGCGTGATCAACATCGACGAGGGCGATACCGTCGTCGGCGCGGTCAAGGTCGTGGGCGGCGAGGAGCAGCCGGAGGACGAGAACGGGCCGGACGAGGAAACGACGCCACCCGAGACTTCCCCGGAAGAACCGGTGCACTAGGCAAACGTAGGGCGGGCTTCAGCCCGCCCACCCTCGGGGAGGCGGGCTGAAGCCCGCCCTACGTTTACGCGTACAATCTAAGACATGGTCCGTCCCTCGCGGGACCGTCTCGCAGCGCTGGCGCGTCAACTCGTGGATGCGCTGGCGCGCTCCCGCGCGGTCGTGCTGCTCAAGGAGCGGGAGGCCGTACGCCAGGCGGTCGCCCAGGCGCTCACCGACGAGCTGCGCCGCGAGGAAGAGCGCGAGGAGAGCGCCCGCCGCCGCATCGCGGCCCTGCGTCCCGCCCCGAAGCCGCGCACCCGCGAGTGGGAAGAGCTCTTCCAGAAGTTCGTCGAGGAAGAGTATCTGCGCGAGGGGCTCGACTCGTGAAGGCGGGCTGAAGCCCGCCCTACGTCGCCTGCGGCTCGCCCGCTTCGCGCGCCAGCGCATCGTCGTCATCATCGTGCGCGATCATCCGGCGCAGGCGCTGCGCCTTGAGGCGCTCGAAGACGCCGCCGGCATGTCCCGCGGGAATCCAGCTGTTGCCGGCACACTTCGGACAGCGCCCGCGGAAGGCGATGTTTTTCCCGCAGTCCGGACAGATGATGACGAGCGAATGGGAAAGCTCGAACTTCTGCTCGCCTTCGGCGTCCAGACTGTTCAGGAAGGCGGCCAGGTTCGTAAACGTCTCGTCGAGGGGCATCGCTACTCCGGCCCGCTTTACTGCACGCGCTTTGCCAGCTCTTAGTTGTTAGCGATTAGCTGTTAGTTGTTAGGAGCTCCATCCGACATGCTCCTAAGAGCTACCAGCTAATCGCTAACAACTCAAATGCGCATGACATCGAACTGCTCGTGGTGCAGCGCCTCGTCCGGCTTGAAGACGAGGTGGATGCCAAGGGAGCGCTCCACTTCCTCGAAGATCGGGTCGCCGGCGTGCAGCGTCCCGTAGACGATCGGGTTCAGGCGCACGATCACGTCCTGCCCCTCGTGGAAGTCGCGCAGCTTCACCAGCTCGCGCCAGATCTCCAGGGCGATGGTGGTGTTCGACTTGATGCGTCCGCTGCCGCCGCAGTAGGGGCAGGCCTGGGTGAGCGAGCGCTCGAGGCTCTGCCGCACGCGCTTGCGGGTCATCTCGATCAGGCCGAACTCCGAGATCTGCAGGATCTTGGTCTTGGAGCGGTCTTTCTTGATCTCGTTCTCGAGCGTCTCGAACAGCTTCTGCCGGTTCGTCGGCTCTTCCATGTCGATGAAATCGAGCACGATGATCCCGCCGAGGTCGCGCAGGCGGATCTGCCGGACGATCTCTTTGGCCGCCTCCAGGTTCGTGCGGAACACGGTCTCCTCGAGGTTCTTCTTGCCGACGTATTTGCCGGTGTTGACGTCGATGGCGACGAGGGCCTCAGTCTGGTTGATGACGATGTAGCCGCCCGACTTGAGCCACACCTTCGACTTGAGGGCCTTGGCGATCTCCGGCTCGATGCCGAACTCGTCGAAGATCGGCTCCTCGCGCCGGAAGAGGCGCACGCGCGAGACGAGCTGCGGCTGGATCTGGTCGAGGAACTCGACGATGCGCTGGTACTGGTCGATCGAGTCGACCCACACGCTCTTGAACTCGGGCGAGAGAACGTCGCGGATCGTACGCAGCACGAGATCGAGGTCGTGATGGATGGCCGCCGGGGCCGACGACTTCTCGGCGCGGCGGCGGATCGACTCCCACAGGTCGGTCAGGTAGCGGAGGTCGGACTGGAACTCCTGCTCGTCGCGCCCCTCGCCCGCGGTGCGCACGATGAAGCCGCCGTGGCTGTGCGGGCGGATGCGGTCGAGCATCTCCTTGAGGCGCGTGCGCTCGGCCTCGTCCTCGATGCGCCGCGACACGCCGATGTGGTTCACCGTCGGCATGTAGACCAGGAAGCGCCCCGGCAGCGTGATGTGGCTGGTGATGCGCGCCCCTTTGCCGGCGATGGTGTCCTTCGACACCTGGACGACGATCTCCTGCCCTTCGCGCAACAGGTCGGCGATGGAGGCCTCGGGGCGGTGCGGCGACGCGACGTCGTCGAGGTGCAGCTCGTCCGGCGTCTCGCTCTCGTACTCCTCGAGGTCCTCGATGACGTCGGAGACGTAGAGGAAGGCGTCCCGCTCGAGGCCGAGGTCGACAAAGGCCGACTGCATGCCCGGGAGCACTTTGGTGACGCGCCCCTTGTAGATGTTGCCGACGATGGTGCGATGCCGCGTGCGCTCGACCCAGAGCTCGACGACCTGCCCCTCGTCCAGTACGGCGATGCGCGACTCGTGACGAGTGGCGTTGATCACGATCTCCCGCGACATGTGCGGCGCGAATTGTAGTCTGACTATTGAAGGTAACCGAGCGCGTCGAATTCATTCGCCTCGCGCCGCGTCTCCCGCGCGCGGCTCACGGCGTCGCGGGCGACGTTCACCCACGCCGGCTGCGACGTGAGCGGAACCTCGCCGCCGCCGAGCTCGAAGAGCGCCTCGCGTCCGCTGTTCCAACGGATGTAGTGGAACCGGTCGCCGGTGAAGGAGAAGCCCCCTTCGTTGAATGGTGCCCTCATCTCATAGTTGCCGATGACGGGACGCCGCCGCGCGGGGTCGAGCAGGCGGAAGGGAGCCGACGGTGTGGCGAGGTGCTGCACGAGCGCCGGGTAGAGGTCCGCGATGGCCACGGCCGCAGGGACGCGTGCCGGCGCTGCGCCGGCGATCCTGGCAAAGAGCGGCACGTGCAGGACGGGCGGGTAGACCGAGTTGCCGTGCGACCCGAGGCCGTGCTCGCCGAAGTGCTCGCCGTGATCGGCGACGAAGACCACCGAGGTCGTGGCCCAGTCGGGATCGCGCTCGAGCACGTCGAGCAGCTCGCCGAGGGAGCGGTCGAGACACTGCAGCGCCCGGCGGTATTGCTCGTGCGCGCGTTGCGCGAGCTTCGCGGGGGCCGGCGCATTCGGACGCGAGCGGTAGAGCGTCTCGCGGTGCATGCGCCGCAGCGGCCGGTATCCCGCCTTGGCACACTCGGGGCGGACGTAGTACGGATCGTGCCCGTCCAGATAGTTGAGGGTCAGAAAGTACGGGCGTGGCGCGCGGCGGATGAAGCGCACGGCGCGGTCCGTGACGTCGTCCGCGGTGAACCAGCCACACACGCGCGAGCGCGGCCCGTCGTGGATCCACATGCGGCTGAGCAGGTCGCCGATCGCGGAGCGGCAGAGGGCGGCGCCGCGGACCACGGTGAACTCGTCGTAGCCGCGCGCGAAGCCGGCGTCGGGCGAGAGCAGCGCGTTGGCGAAGATGGCCGACGTCGTGTAGCCGCGCGCGTCGAAACGCTGCGCGAGCATGGTCGGCTGCACGCGGTAGAGGTGCGTTTCCGGGTCGGCGGGGATGCGGTGCGGGTCGAGCCCCGTCAGCACCGCAAAGTGCGAGGGGATGGTCCACGGCGCCGGCGCCCAGGCGTTGTCGAACGACAACGCATTTGTACGGAAGCGCGCCAGCCGCGGCATGGAGCCGAGGGAATCGTCGTAGCGGGTCGTGTCGAGGAAGACCAGGACCACGTTGCGGCTGCCTGTCGCGGCGGCAGGCGTTCGCTCGCGCGCCAAAAAATCGGGCGGCTGCGCCGCGGACAGCAGGATCAGCGCGAGGCTGAGCAGAGACGCGCCGAGCCACAGCCACGGCTTTCGGGTGCTGTCGAGTTTCCACCACAGCGCCGGGATGGCCAGCAGCAGCACGGCCACCAGCCACGCTGCGAGGATCTGCCGCGAGGACAGCCCGGTCGATTCCTTGACCGCCGTGGCCGCGCGGCTGAGGAGCAGCACTCCCGGGCCGGCAAACACCAGCGCGGCACCGGCCACCCGTCGCAGCGGCCGCGACGACAGCACGATGCCGATGAGGCAGCAGACCGTCATCCAGACCCAGGGAACGCTCGCCCACGTCCAGTCCGGCACGGCCAGCGTGCCGCGGCTCCGGGGATGCGCGATGAGGATGGTGAGGTCGATCAGGCCGACGGCCAGCCCGACGAGCAGGCCGGCCGCCGGCGCGCAGAGGCGCTGGAGCAAAGTGGCGGGATTATAGGCCGCCCGTCACGGCCGGAACTTCGAGTGCGCCGGAACGCGCTGGCCGGAGTACGCGTCGCCGGTGTGCGTGTCCACCGTGCTGGCGTACGCCACCCACGGAGTCGAGTGCGCCGGCGTGCCGTCCGGGTCCGACCACTCCGGCCAGACGTGTACCCAGCGGCCGGCGTTGCCCGGTCCGGTCACGCGGATCTGCCGCATCGACATCGGCGGCACCGTGACCGACGTCAGACCGGTGTGGAACTGGAACTGGACGAAGAACGTCACCGTCTCCGTCTCGCTGAGGTTGGTGATGCCGACGTTCGTGTACGCGCCGGTGCCGGCCGAGTGGCGCACGCCGATGAAGTACGTCTCGTTCGCGTGGTACTCCTCCTTCGGCACCGCGTCGACCTCCTGGCGCGACGAGCCGCGCGAGATCGGATGCTCAGCCACGATGACCGCCTTCGCCTCGATCCCTCCGGAGGCTCCGTCGGAACGGATGCGCAGCGCGCCGATCGTGCCGTTCAGGCCCGGTGACGCCGAGGGGAAGCCGGCCGTTGGCAGGTACATCGTCTCGTGCGCGTCGATGGTGAAGACGCGGTAGAGATCCGCCCGGCCGTCGTTGATCAGCTCCAGCATCACGGTCTTCGCCGTGTCGCTGTGATTCGTGATCACGGCTTCGGTGCGGTACGTCAGGTCATTCGACAGCACGAGGTACCCGGCCACGGGGATGGTCACTTCGGTCGAGGTGGCGGCGAACAGCGGAACGGTGATAGCGAGCGCGAGAAGCAGGGAGGAAGTCAGTCTCACGGGGCCTCCTTATTATTTGGAGCAGGGAGCATACATCGAGTGGCGGGATTATCGTCAGCCTGAGTGCGGTTACCCCGCCTGCTTGCGCTTGACCGCGCGAGAAGCGCGGTGCTATGTTCCGCGCCCCTTCGGGGTCTTCAGTACTCCGGCATAGCTCAGTTGGTAGAGCAGCGGACTGTTAATCCGCGGGTCGTAGGTTCGAGTCCTACTGCCGGAGCCAATCCCCACACTCTCGACCGCGCAAGATCGGAGACGGCGATCGTGCCTTACCCGCTCGCGAGAGTTTCGGGTGCGGTTGGCCGAATCATTTGTTTCAAGAGGCGCGCGTATCTCGACGGAGGAATCTGAGCGCGCACGGCGGCCATTTTGCCTGCGTCTCGGACGCTACGAAACCAGAACAGTACTTCGATGAGTTCTCGCCAG
The DNA here is from genome assembly GCA_035627015.1 of Thermoanaerobaculia bacterium. Taxonomy (GTDB): domain Bacteria; phylum Acidobacteriota; class Thermoanaerobaculia; order Gp7-AA8; family Gp7-AA8; genus QHVT01. Next base: position 16,264 of record DASPMO010000035.1, read on the forward strand.
TACTCGTTGAAATGCGAAACGTCCGGCAGACTGCCATTCAGACGTGTCGCTCTCTCAACGGCCAAAAACTCGGGCAACTGATGAGCTGCCGAAAGTCTTGGCATCTCGAAGGCCTCCGCATCAGGATCGGCGAGGATTTGTTCTGCCAGCGCGAAGTGACGGTCGTAGATGTGCATCGAGCTCGCGAAATGCGTGTAGGTTCCGAGTGGCAGATTCAGCTGCTCTGCAAGTAACTCCTGCAGCATCGTGAAAAAAAAGAAGTCGTAGGGCAGTCCCCAAATGACATCGTTGCTTCGCATGTGCACCACGGCATGCACGGCATGGTCGCGGATCAGGAACTGGATCGTGCAGGTGCAAGGCACGTCCTTGACATCGGATGTCGTAGGCCGGGCTATATCCCACAAAGACAGGATCGCGCGGCGCGAGTGAACGTCGTCACGCAGCGTGTCCGTTAGCTGCTGCCACTGACTGGTGCCAAACTGCGAGCCGAAGATCTTGGCGCCGTAGCAGCTGCCAGTCACCCGCGTATCGTCGTCAGCGAAGTCGCGCCATCGCGGTGCGTAATAGGCGACAAAGCTCAACTCGTCGGACCCTGCGGCATGCCACGCGAACTCACCGATTGCAAGCGGCAGATTGAACCGCCGCTTTCGATTTGTCAGGCATCGCGTGCGTGGATGCGTCACCACGAAGCCGACCCCGAGAAGCTCGCGAGTGAGAGAAGCGCGTGGTCTCACTTCAGATCCGCATTCCATCAGGTTTCGCAGGAGCCAAACCTGCGCAGCATCGAGCGTATCGAATGAAGGAAGGCAACTCATGGCTTCTTTTGCGATGCGGTCGGCGTTGGACGCGCCTGCTCAAGGGCCGCGAGCCTCTCACGGATTTTATCCAGCTCTTGCTGTTGGGAGTTCAACCTTCGGTGCTGTTCCACTAGGTCAGTCTGTCTCAATGTCTGCATCTGCTGCTGATCGGTTGTGATACGTCTCAGGAGATCCGCCAGAAACGGATCCCTTCTCCACAGGTAGTAGGAAGCATAGGCGAGGGCGAAGTTCACCATGAATGTGATGAAAGCGAGCGCCAGCCCGAACCAAGAGGCCCACCTCATCACACTCGAGCGGATCATCTCGTCGACGGTGGCGTCCAGATGGAGGAATGTTGCGCCGAACCCTCCGGCCTTCCGGCGCCGATCACGTTCGTACTCGGCTGCTGTTACTCTCGGTGGAGCCTTTTCTTCGCTCACCGGTTGACATTCGTGGAACGTCAGTCGCAGAAAGACATCGCCGATGTTGAGCGGTCGATCACTCTTGCTGAAATTGAGGAGCGTTGTCGAGATCGGCCCACTGTAGTGTGGATCAATAATTCCGATGTTCAACGCCAGCAGGCCGTCATTGCAGAGACTCGTCTTGACCATTGCATAACCTAGGACGTCGCCTTTCAGCGAGACGGTCTCGGCAGAAATGACTTCGATGACCCCTTGAGGCTTCAGAACATACGATTCACTTTCGGAGACCTTGGTGCCGTCGGTCGCTATGAGTTTTCCGACCCGAAGATCGTAGCTTGCGCCACGGTAGCCGGTGCTCACCCCATTACCGATAATCTGGCGGTTTTTGATCTCCTCGTGGTTCAGCAGCATTCCGGACTCGCTAGTGCCGTCTCTGCCCCATGGGCGTCAGACTGGTGCAGTCTGATTTTCAATAAGGAGCATACAAATTAGTAGAGATATCGTGAGTTGATTATATTCGATTTTCGATATGTTTTTGCGGTCGATCTGTCGGACCTGGAATGAAGGTCACCACGTTCCGCGCCTTACAGCCCGCGAGATACTTGGCCTACGTCGAGGGTAGGTCTTCCTGAAATTGAGCAGTTTTGGAATCCATCAGCGGGTGCCGGCAGCCCAAGCATCCGGAGAACCGCGCACTGCCAAATCCCCTCCCCCTCAGCGCGCGATCGCGCGCAGCCCCAGCACGACCGCCCAGCTGATCAACCCGCAGATCGGGAACGTGAGGATCCACGCCATCACGATCCTCTGGGTCATCCCCCAGTTCACCGCCGAGCCGCCGCGCGTGGCGCCGACGCCGACGATGGCGCTGGTGATGGTGTGGGTGGTGCTGAGCGGGATGCCGAAGCGGGTGGCCACTTCGATCGTCGTCGCGGCGGCGATCTCCGCGGAGAAGCCCTGGTGCGTCTCGAGGCGGGTGAGCTTCATGCCCATCGTCTGGATGATGCGCCAGCCGCCGGTGAGGGTGCCGAGGGCCATGACGCTCGCACAGATGAGGATCACCCATAGCGGGATCTGGAATGCCGGCAAAGCGCCGGAGATGACCAGCGCCAGCGTGAAGACGCCCATGAATTTCTGGCCGTCGTTCGAGCCGTGGGCAAAAGCCATGAAGCCCGACGAGATGATCTGCAGCACGCGGAACTTGCCGCGCACCTGCGCGGGCTTGGCGCGGCGGAAGATCCAGTAGACGGCGATCATCAGCGCCATGCCGCCGAGCGTGCCGAAGAAGCTGGAGAAGACGAGGCCGAGCAGCACCTTCCGCCACCCTTCCCACAGCAGCGCATTCGGGCCGGCGGTGGCCAGTCCGGCGCCGGCCAGGCCGGCCACGAGGGCGTGCGACTCGCTGGTGGGGATGCCCCACTGCGCGGCCAGGGTCGACCAGATGATGATGCTGATCATGGCCCCGGCCACGGTGGTGAGGTCGATGACGCTGGCGTCGACGATGCCCTTGCCGATCGTGGCCGCGACCTTGGTCCCCGACAGCACGCCGAGGAGGTTCAGCACCGCGGCCATGATCACGGCCTGGAGCGGCGTCAGCGAGCGCGTTCCAACGACCGTGGCAATGGCATTCGGCGAGTCCGTCCAGCCGTTGACGAACTCTGCTCCGAGGATCAACAGCAAGACAAAAATGAGGCCGACTTCCACGCGCGCGACATCCTACGTTAACCTGTCCGTCCGGGTCCATTCATGACTGTCGCCCCTTTTCCGACGACGCGCCGCAGCGTCGTGCTCGCCCTTGGCAGTGCCGATGCGGCGGAGCGCACCCGCGCGTTCGACACGCTGGTGGCCTGTTACTGGAAGCCGCTCTACAAGTACGCCCGCGTGGCCTGGAGCCGCACGCGCGAGGACGCCGAGGACCTCACCCAGAGCTTCTTCACCCGCGCGTTCGAGAAGGAGTCGCTGGCCGGCTACGACCCGGCGAAGGCGAGCTTCCGCACGTTCCTGCGCATGCTCTTCGACCGTCACCTGTCGAATGAGTGGAAGGCGGGGCAGCGGCTCAAGCGCGGCGGCGGGGAGGTGCACCTCGACTTCGAGGCCGCCGAGGCGGAGATCGGACGCGAGTCCGGCGCCGTCACTCCCGAGGAGTACTTTCACCGGGAGTGGGTACGCAGCATGTTCGCGCTGGCGGTGGAGCGCCTTCGCGCGCGCTGCGAGGCCGTGCCGTTCGCGGTCTTCGAGGCCTATGACCTCGACGACGACCGCGGCGTGTCGTACCGCGACCTGGCCGTGCGCTTCGGCATCCCCGAGACGCAGGTGACGAACTATCTCTCCGCGACGCGCCGCCGCTTCCGCGAGGTGGTGCTGGAGATGCTGCGCGAGGTGACGGCCTCGGACGAGGAGTTCCGCAGCGAGTCGCGCGCGCTCCTCGGAGGGAAGCGATGAGGAAGCCTGTTGCTGGTTGCTGGTTGCTGGTTCGTTGTGGCTCACCGAAAGCCGCCACGAACCAGCAACCAGCAACCAGCGACGCCGGAGCGCGGCAATGACGTTCCTGTCCGACGAGGCCATTGCCCGCCTGCGCGACGTGGCCGAGCAGCCCGACCTCACCGGCACGCGCTACTCGCTGGTGCGCGAGCTCGGCCGCGGCGGCATGGGCATCGTCTACGAAGTGCACGACGCGGCGCTCGAGCGCAGCGTGGCCATGAAGGTAGTCGACGAGGAGTGGAGCGCGGAGGCGCGCGTCATCGCCGCGCTCGAACATCCCGGCATCGTCCCGGTGCACGACGCGGGCGAGCTCCCCGACGGCCGCTTCTACTACACCATGAAGCTCGTGCGCGGCGCGCGCCTCGACGCCTGGCTGGGCGAAGGGCATCCGCTCACCGAGCGCCTGCGCCTCTTCGCCCGCATCTGCGAGCCGCTCGCGTTCGCACACGCGCGCGGGGTCGTGCACCGCGACGTCAAGCCGGAGAACGTGATGGTCGGCGAGTTCGGCGCGGTGCTGGTGATGGACTGGGGCGTCTCCAACATCGCCGGCACGCCCGGCTACATGGCGCCGGAGCCGACGCGCGACGCCCGCTCCGACGTCTACGCCCTCGGCGCGATGCTGCGCTTCACCCTGCAGGACGAAGGGACGCGCCCCCTGCGCGCCATCGCCGCGCGGGCCATGCACGACGATCCCACGCAGCGCTACGCCGATGCCGGCGAGCTCGCGGACGACGTGCTGCGCTTCCTCGACGGCGCGCCGGTGAGCGCGTACCGCGAGAACGCGCTGGAGGTCGCGGGCCGCTGGCTCGGCCGCCACCGCGCGCTGGTGGCCCTGCTGCTCGCGTACCTCGTCATGCGCGCGCTGATCCTGCTCCTTTAAAGAAAACGAAGAAGACGTTGAATCAAGAGACGGAGGAGTGAACGCGATGAACAAGATTCTGCTGGGTGTGATCCTGGGAGCAGTGCTCGGCATCTTCGACGGTGCCACGGCGTGGGCCACGCCGGAGGTGCGCAAAGACATCATCGGCATCATCATCGGCTCGACCATGAAGGGTGTCATCGCCGGCGTGGCCGCGGGCATCTTCGCGCGCAAGGTGAAGAACACGGCCGCGGGCATTGCCTTCGGCCTGGCGGTTGGGCTCGCGCTGGCGTACCTGGTCGTCTACCTCGGCGGCGGGAAGTACTTCTTCGAGATCATGCTGCCTGGTGGCGCCGTCGGCGCGATCCTCGGCTGGGCGACGCAGCGCTATGGACGTCCCGCGAACACGAGCCGCGCCGCGGCCTTCGTGGCCATGTTCGCCGTGATGCTGTTCGCCGTGAGCGCGCAGGCGCACGACGGCCACGATCACGCGAAGAAGCCGGCCGCGCATGCGGTCTTCGAGAAGCTGAAAGGCCTCGAGGGGACGTGGGACGCAACCATGCTCGCGCCGGACGGCGAGAAGACCACGGTGGTCTACAAAGTCAGCGCGAACGGCACGGTGGTACAGGAGACGATGTTCGTCGGCTCGCCGATGGAGATGATCACCATGTACACGGTGGACGGCGACTCGATCGTGGCCACGCACTACTGCGCCGGCGACAACCAGCCGACCCTGCGCCTCAACCCGGCGAAGTCGAAGGCCGACGAGGCGGTGTTCGACTTCGTGAATGTCCGCGGAAAGAGCACCAAAGGACACATCAACGGCGTGACGATGAAGTTCGGCGCCGACGGCAGGCTGGCCGAGGAAGCGTGGAGCACCTCGAACGAGGCCACGCACATGAAGTTGTATCTGAAGAGCAAACGCTGATGACTCGCGCCTCCCTCCGCGTTATCGTTGACGCGGAGGGAGGGTTCGCGATTCTCACGCTCAAGCAGTTGCCCGACAGCCGCCGCTCCATCGTCCTCGCGCTGAAGGAGCGCGGCTCCGCCACGATCGCCCAGCTCTCGCCGTCCCTCGGGCTGACCGGCGAGGCGGTGCGCCAGCAGCTCCTGCAGCTGCAGCGCGAGGGGTGGATCGAAGCCGTCGTCGACCGCGGCACCGTCCGCGGCCGCACCGGCCGTCCCTCCACGGTCTACCGCCTCACCGACGCCGGCGAGCATCTTTTCCCGAAGGATTACGACGCGCTGTCGATCGCCGTGATCGACGCGGTGGCGGACGAGCTGGGGATGGACGCCACGGTGCGCGTGCTGGCGCGCGTGTCGAACGACCGCGTGGACGCGCTCGCGCCGCGCGTGGAAGGGCGCACGCTCGAGGAGCGCCTGGAGATTCTCCGCGGCTGGTACGCCGCCGGCGACCCGTACATGACGCACGAGCGCGAGGGCGACGACTACCGCCTCATCGAGCGCAACTGCCCCTTCTACAACACGGCCATGAACCGCCCCGCGCTCTGCAGCGTCTCGGTGAGCGCGCTGACCCGCCTCCTCGGCGTGCGCGTGCGCCGCGAGGAGAAGTTCCAGAACGGCGACGGACGGTGCGTGTTCCGCGTGTATGCGAACGAGCCGGTGACCGACTGGCAGTTCGAGTTGGAAACGCTGTCATCCTGAGCCCCGCAGAGGGCGAAGGACCTCCTGCTGGAACCCCGTGCCCGCTTCGTCGGCAGGGGTTCCTTCGCCGTCTACGCGGCTTCAGGATGACAGTCACGCCACCCACACCGTCTTGATGTTTACGAACTCGCGGATCCCGTAGACCCCGAGCTCGCGCCCGAAGCCGGAGTGCTTCACGCCGCCGAACGGCATGCGCGGGTCGCTGGCCACCATGGCATTGACGAAGACCTGTCCCGACTCGACGCCGGCGATGAAGCGCTCCGCCTCGTCGCGGTCGTTCGTCCAGACGCTCGCGCCGAGGCCGAACGGCGTGGCGTTCGCGAGGCGCACCGCCTCCTCCTCGTCGCGTACGCGAAACAGCGAGGCCACGGGGCCGAACGTCTCCTCCGCGTACGCCGGCGCGTCGTGCGGGATGTCGGCGAGGATCGTCGGCGCGTAGAAGTTGCCGCGGTCGCGCAGGCGCTTCCCGCCCGTGAGCAGCTTCGCGCCCGCGGAGACGCTCGCCGTCACCTGCGCCGCGAGGTCCTCCACGATCTGCGGCATGGCCAGCGGGCCGACGTCCGTCGTCTCCTCGAGCGGATCGCCGACGCGCAGCGCCTCCATGGCCTCGACGAAGCGGCGCTGAAACTCGTCTGCCACGTCGTCGTGCACGATGAAGCGCTTGGCCGCGATGCACGACTGCCCGTTGTTGACGATGCGTGCCTTGATCCCGGTCTTCACCGCCGCACCGAGATCGGCCGAAGGCATGACGATGAACGGATCGCTGCCGCCGAGCTCCAGCACGCTCTTCTTGATCCGCTTCGCCGCGCCGGAGGCCACGCTCGCGCCGGCGGGCTCGCTGCCGGTGAGCGTGGCCGCCTTCACCCGCTCGTCGTCGAGGAGCGGCGCGACCTGGTCCGCGCCGATGAGCAGCGTCTGGAGCTCGCCGTCGACGAAGCCCGCCTCGCGCAGGATGTCCTCGATGGCCAGCGCCGACTGCGGCACGTTCGAGGCGTGCTTGAGCAGCCCGACGTTCCCTGCCATCAGCGCCGGCGCCGCAAACCGGAAGACCTGCCAGAACGGGAAGTTCCACGGCATCACCGCCAGGATCGCGCCGAGGGGGTCGAAGCGCACGTAGCTCTCGCGCGCGTCGGTTTTGATGTGCTCCTCGGCCAGATAGGCGGCCGCGTGCTCCGCATAGTGGCGGCAGACCATCGCGCACTTTTTGACCTCGGCCACGGCGGCCGCGATCGGCTTACCCATCTCCAGGGTGATCGTGCGCGCGAATTCCGGGGCGCGCGACTCGAGGATCTGCGCGGCGCGCAGCAGCCGCTCCGCGCGTTCCGGAAACGAGCGCGCGCGGTTGATCGCGAACGCCGCGACCGCGCGCTGCAGCTTCACTTCGACGTCGTCACGGCTCAGCGGCTCGAACGTGGCGATGGTCTCGCCCGTGGCCGGGTTCACACTCGCGATGGCCATGGCCCGATGATATTCTGACGGCACCGTCCAGTTGCCGTTCAATTTCAACACAACGTGAGGGAGGCTCCATGAGCGTTCGCCGAACACTCTGCCTGTTTTTCGTCTGCCTGCTGTTCTCGCTGCCATTGCTCGCGCAGAGCAGCACCGGCTCGATCTCCGGCACCATCACCGATGCCTCCGGCGGTGCGCTGCCGGGCGTGACCGTGGTGGCCACGAACATCGCCACCGGCACGTCGCGCACGGCCATCACCAACAGCGCCGGCGCGTATCAGCTCGCGCTGCTGCCGCCCGCGACCTACACCGTCGAGGCGTCGCTGGAAGGCTTCCAGCCCGTGCGCCGCGACAATGTGGTCGTCAACATCGGCACCGACGTCGGCCTCAACCTCCCGCTCAAGGCGGGCGTCTCGGAGACCATCACCGTCACCGCCGTGGCCCCGCTCGTCGAGAGCGAGCGCACGCAGGTCAGCTCCGTCGTCAACGAGGTGGCCATCGAGAACCTCCCCACGAACGGCCGCAACTTCATCGACTTCGTGCTGACCACTCCCGGCGTGGTGCGCGACGTGCGCGCGGGCGACATCAGCTTCGCCGGCCAGCGCGGCACCCTCAACTCGCTGGTCATCGACGGCGCGAACAACGACAACACCTTCTTCGGCCAGGCCCTCGGGCGCACCGGCTCCGGCCGCGCGCCGTACCAGTTCTCGCAGGACGCGGTGAAGGAGTTCCAGGTCAACGCCAACGCCTACTCCGCCGAGTACGGCCGCGCCGGCGGCGCCGTGATCAACGTGGTCACCAAGTCGGGGACGAACGACTTCGACGGCACCCTCTTCTACTTCCTCCGCGACAAGCGCTACAACGCCAACGACTACATCAGCGTCATCAACAACCGTGCGAAGCAGCCGTATCACTTCGACCAGTACGGCGGCAGCCTCGGCGGCCCAATCGTCCGCGACCGCCACTTCTTCTTCGTCAACTACGACGCCCAGCGCAACGAGATCCCCAACCCGGTCGTCCTCGGCGGCACGCGCGTCGTGACCATCCGCACGCCGGAGGACCAGGCCGGCTACAACGAGCTGCTGGCGCGCTCGGGCGACTACGTCCGCGGCCAGAACCAGGACGTCTACCTCATCAAGACCGATCACGAGCTCTGGGCCAACTCGCATCTCTCGATGCGCTACAACCGCCAGAAGTTCGTCGGCACGAACTTCGAGAACGGCAACCTGCAGCATTCGGTCGAGCACACGGGCGACTCGCTCGTGAACACGGACACGCTCTCCGGCGTGCTGTCGATGACCGCCGGCGGCTCGCTGTTCAACGAAGTGCGCGCGCAGTGGGCCAAGGACCGCGAGCCCGGCATGGCCAACTTCTCCGGCCCCGAGGTCGAGGTCTTCCACGACGGCAACCTGGTCGTGCGCGTCGGGCAGAACACGTTCAGCCCGCGCGAGACCACCATCAAGCGCTGGCAGCTCGCCGACACCGCCACGTTTCTCTTCGGCACGCACACGCTCAAGGGCGGCTTCGACATCAGCAACGACGACATCCTCAATTACTTCCCCGGCAACTTCGCCGGCTCGTACCGCTTCAACAGCCTGGCCGACTTCAATCAGCGCCGCCCGAACCGTTTCCTGCAGGCCTTCGCCGGCCCCGGCACCACCGGCGCGACGACGAATCCCGACATCACCGAGACCGGCCTCTTCGTGCAGGACGAGTGGAAGGTGATGCCGACCGTCACGCTGACCGCGGGCCTGCGCTATGACCTGCAGAGCATCGCCCAGCCGGAAGTGCGCAATCCCGACGCGGAGCTGCTCGCCGCCGGCATCGACACGTCGAACATCCCCGAGGACACGGACAACTTCGGCCCGCGCCTGGGCATCGCCTGGACGCCGGGCAGCGACGCGCGCACGGTCGTCCGCGCTGGCTACGGCATCTTCTACGGCCGCACGCCCGCGATCATGATCGGCACCGCGCACTCGAACAACGGCATCAACGTGCAGACCATCACCTTCACCGGCGCGCAGATCCCGGCCTACCCGAACGTCTACACGTCAATCCCCACCGGCGCGACGATCCCCAAGCCGACCATCTACGCGTTCGACAAGGATTACGAGAACCCGCAGGTGCACCAGGGCAGCCTCGGCGTGGAGCGCGCGCTGTCGGACGATCTGCTCGTCGGCGTGACGTACCAGTACGTGAAGGGCGAAGACCTCACGCGCTCGGCCGACATCAACATCTCCAATCCGACGCCGTTCGCCATCGGCGTGACCGGCATCGGCCCCACGACGGTCAAGCGCTACACCGGCCGCCCGTTCAACAACTTCGCGCGCATCATCGAGTTCCAGAGCAGCGCCCGCTCGCGCTACGACGGCTTCACGCTCGACGTGCAGAAGCGATTCGCGAACAACTGGCAGGGGCGCGTGGCGTATACCTATTCGACGGTGAAGGACGATCGTCCCGATGCCACGGCCGTGGTGCCGGGCACCGACGACGCGAAGTTCGTCTCCGACTCCGGCGACTTCAGCACCGACTACACCTACGGCGACAACGACGTGCGCCACCGCATCGTCATGAGCGGCGTCTGGTCGCTCGATGCGTACGCGCAGGGGATCGACAGCGGCTGGCTGCGCAGCCTGGCCTCCGGCTGGTCGCTCAGCGGCATCGCCAGCTACCAGAGCGGCCAGCCCTACACGCCGGTCGTGAACTCGGACCTCAACAACGACGGCAACGCCGCCAACGACATCGCGCCGGGCTACCGCCGCAACTCGCTGCGCCTCCAGTCGCAGTTCTCGCTCGACCCGCGCGTGACGAAGGACATCGTCTTCGGCGGCACGCGCCTGCAGCTCATCGCCGAGGTCTTCAACCTCCTCAACCGCAACAACGTCAGCAACGTGAACCGCACCTACTACGCGTACAACGCCACCACGAACGTGCTGACCTTCTCGCCGACGTTCGGCACCCCGGCCGCGGTGGCCGGCCAGCGCATCATGCAGCTCGCCGCAAAACTGAGCTTCTAACAACGTAGGGCGGGCTTCAGCCCATATGCACTAACTTACGCCTCCACAGACAAAGCGCGCGTCGGCGCGCTGATATCTGCGCCTGCGTTTTGGAAGGAGCAGGTGGCGCGATTTCGCTCGACAAGCGCGCTCAATCGCGGTGAGGCTGAGCGACGGTTG
>DASPMO010000036.1:0-134554 GCA_035627015.1 Thermoanaerobaculia bacterium
GAGCGCGGCGAAGGACCCCCTCCCGTCGTGCGATGCGGGAGATCCTTCTCCGTCTGCGCGGCTCGGGATGACAGGGAGGCCGAACAGCCGCCTGGCCATCTCGTTCGTGCCGCCGATGCGCCCCTCCCCATCCAGCACCACCACCGCCGCGTTGATGTTCTCCAGCAGGGTCTGCAGGCGGTCGCGCTCGTGGCGGAGCTCCTCCTGCTTCTCGCGGATGGAGTGGGCCATGTCGCGGAAGGTGGTCACGAGGAGGCCGACGTCGGGATCGGCGGGGACGGCCACGTTCACGTCGAAATCGCCGCGGGCCACGCCGCGCGCGCTGCCGACCAGCGCCTGCACCGGCTGCGTGATCCCGCCGGCGATGCGGAACGCCACCGCGATGGCCGCCAGGGCGATGAAGACGAGCAGCAGGTAGATGGTCGTGGCCAGGTCGTTCACCTGCGCCTCGATCTGCCGCCCCTGCACGATGAACGGCAGGGCCAGCGTGTAACTGCGTCCCGTGCCGAGGTTGATGGGGCTGTAGATCTCGGCATATTGCGTCGGGCCGCTGATGCGCTCCACGCGCGCGAGCTGCTTGCCGCCCAGGATGAGGTCGAGGTAGACCTCGCCCGGCAGGCGCTCCGACTCCACGTGCGCGGCGAAGAGGTCGCGGCGGCTGGAGGCCATCAGCTCCGCGCCGCGGTAGATGTGCAGGTCGTGGCCGATGACGCGCGCCAGCCAGGAGAAGATCTCGTCGTCGAGCACCTGCTCCGGCGCCGCCGACTGCGCGGCGATGTAGTCCTCGATGATGCGCTGGCCGGCGTTGAGTGCCGTCTCCCCGCGCACGACGTACTCCTCTTCCAGGCGCCCGGCCAGGTAGGCGCGCACGAAGAGCACGAAGGCGATGAGCGGGAGGATGACCACCGCGGTCAGGTAGAGCGAGGTCCGCGACCGGAAGTCGAGGTTCCACGGCGCGCGCAGGAAGGTCCGTAACTGCGGCAGCGAGCGCCAGACCAGCACCAGCACCAGCGCGATCAGCGCCCAGATGGCCACGCCGCCCGCGCGGCGCACGTGCTGCCCGAACGAGGTCGGGTGCAGGGGGAAGACGTAGAGCGCGTTCTCGCCGCGGCGCACGTACAGGTCGCCGTCGTCCGCCTGCACCCAGACGCCCCGGCCGGGGCGCAGCCGCGCCAGATAGCGCGCCGGGCTCTCCGGCAGCGGATAGGTGACGCTGCTCTGCGGATTGCCGTCCTTGTCGTACACGGCCGGCTCGCGCTGCGGATAGAGGCCGGTGGTCTCGTCGACGTCGACGTGGAAGAACTCGCGGTAGACGTCGGCCACGGCGGTGGCGCCGGGATCGGCGGGATTGACCACGTGCACGCTGCCGAAGCCGATGGTCGTGCCGAGGGCGGTCACGTCGAAGTCGTGGTGCATCAGCACGCGGCGGATGCGGCCCACCTCGAGGATCTCGCTCTCGCCGGCCGTGTCCTCGCCGAACTGCGGCAGGCCGACGCCGAAGCGCGACATCACGTTCCTGGTGAACTCGTCGCGGATGGTGATCACCGCCGGCACGCGCCACTTGGAGAGGTCCGAGCGCAGCCAGAGCGCGTAGGCCAGGTCCTCCATGCTCATGTGGCGGTAGTCGTCGGGGAGGATCGAGGCCAGGTCGATGCGCGTGAACTCGCTCTGCAGGGTGGTGGTGATCATGGTCCGCAACTGCCCGGCCTCGCCGGCCACGAGCGGCGCGTACGTTTCGGCGATGAAGCGCTGCGCGCTGGCGCGGCCGAAGGTCTGCAGCGGCAGCGACGCCACCAGCGCCACGACCACCGCCGGCGCGACGATGCGGTACAGGGCGTTCTCCACGCGCCAGCGCGCGAAGAGCGTCCAGGCCAGGTTCACCACCGCGAAGGTGAAGAAGAGCACCGCCGCGAAGAGCACTCCCTGCGCGGCGGAGGAGGGGAGGACGTGGTCGGGAATGGCCGAGAGGCGCGAGTTGGCGACGAAGTTGTCGAGCAGCGCCAGGTAGCCGAACGCCGCCGCGGCCACGAGCAGGAGCCGCACGACCCACGGCACGCGGCAGAGCCACTCCCGCCAGATCGCCACGAGGGCCAGCACCGCCGCCGCCGTCACCAGCAGGTCGAACGGCGACTTCGAGAACGGCCCGAGGATGCGCGACCCGTAGGACTCGAACCCGAAGATGCCGAGGGGGTCGTGAGGGGCCGCGATCCCGAGCAGGGCAATCCTGGCCACGATGATGCTCAACGTAGGTCGGGCTTTAGCCCGACCGGGGCGGGCTGAAGCCCGCCCTACGTTCAGCAGCAGCGCGCCGAGGGCCAGCACGATCGCCGCAACCGTCGCTCCCTCTCCCCGCATCCGCTCCAGCACCTGCGAGCGCTCGCGCACGCCCGCGTCCATCCAGAGCGCGGAGCCGGCGCGCTCGGCGATCTTGAAGCGCTGCGTTCCCTCCTCGGGGCGCGGGTAGCCGCCGTGGAAATACATCGAGACGATCCACTCGTCGTCGGGATGCAGCGCCACGCGCCGCCCGGGCACGTTCTCGATGCGCGCGAAGGCCTGCACGTTGCCGCGCGTGCGGGTGATGTAGAGGTTCGTGACGTCGAACTGGTAGGTGCGCTCGCCGGGGGCGCGGTAGTCCTCGCCGAACCAGGCCACCGGCTCACCGCTGGCGTCGAGGATGCGCGCGCCGTGTCCCGGCTTGGTGACCTCGGGAGCGAGAATGCGGAAGAGGCGCGCGCGGTCGGTCACCTTCGCGCTGCGCGCCGCGATGCGGGCCGCCGAGGCGTCGAGCTCCGCCTCCAGCGCGGCGATCTCCTCGCGCAGGTGGACGACGTCGTGGGCGAGATGCTCCTTCGCGCGCGTGGCGAAGTTCTGCTCCACATCGCGCACGCGCCACAGCGAGGCCGCATCGATCCCGGCTACGAGGAGCAGCGCGAGGGCGGCAAACGTAGGACGGGCTTCAGCCCGTCCCTGGCGGGCTGAAGCCCGCCCTACGTACATCGCGAGCAGCGCCAGCGCCGCCACCGCGGCGGCGCTCCACGGCTGCGCACCGGCATAAAGACGAATCGCCGTCGCGAGCGCGACGGCGATCCATGCGTATGTCATGGGGTGGATGTTAACGGTTAACCGCCCGAACGAATCGAGACGACCGAGTAACGGTCACCCTTCTGCTGCAGGGTGATGTACAGGTCGCGCGTGCCGTCGTTGATCTGCCAGCGGGCCTTGATGTGATGCTGCCCCTCGGCTCGCTGGCCGCGGACGCTCACCCGCTCGAAGCCGCTGGGCTTGACCTTGTTGAACAGCCCGTCGAGCAGGTACGCGGCCTGGTCGCGGCCGAAGAAGCCGCTCTTGTCCGCCAGTCCCGGGAACTGCAGCATGACCTGCTCGTCCGATCCGATCCCCGACACGATCGCATCGACGTCGGCGCCGCCGAAGCCGCGCTCGAGATTCGACATCGCCGCGTCGAGGTCGCGGAACTGCGCCGATGCGACCACCGGAACGAACAGCAATACGAAAGCGAATCGCGTCCAGATCTTCATGGTGTCTCCTGTGTATGTCCGTGCTAACGACTCCCGGACAGTGTTTATTCTACGTGATTTCAATGGTTTAGCTGCACTCTTCGGGAGTCGCTTCTGTCCTCTCCCAATGACGGATGCCACGCCGCCGCGCCTCCTCCCGGAAGTCGTCCGGGACGGGTGCGATCACGCGAAGTGGCTCATTTGTCAAAGGATGCGTCATTTCCAGCTCGGCCGCATGCAGCATCGGGCGGCCTTCGCTCCTCTCTCCATACAGCCAGTCACCTGCCAAGGGATGCCCGATGGCGGACAGATGCACGCGAATCTGATGCGTCCGCCCTGTCTCGAGCACGATCGCCACGGCTGAGCCGTGCGGCGTGGCCTCGAGCGGCCGCACGTGCGTGACCGCGCGCTTCCCATGTTCGCGCACGCCGAACTTGATGGCCCCGATCCGCGCCAGCGGCGCGTCGATCGTCTGCGCCTCGCGCAGCGTCCCCTCGCACAGCGCGAGGTAGCGCTTGCGGATCCGCTTCCGCTCGAACTGCCGCGTCAGGCGCACGTTGAGGTCGCTCCGCTTCGAGAAAAACATCACCCCGCTCGTCCCGCGGTCGAGCCGCTGCATCAGATATACGGAGCCCACCTGCTGTTCGACCAGGTCGTGCAGGAACGGTTCGCCCGGCTCGTGCATCCGCTGCTGCACGACGATGCCGGGGGGCTTGTTGATGAAGATGAGGGCGGAGTCTTCGTAGAGGATTTGGAGGGGCATAGGGGAAGAGGCTCATAGGCTCATAGGCTCATAGGCTCATAGGCACATAGGCTCATAGGCACATAGGCTCATAGGAGCTTACCCCCTATGAGCCTATGAGCCTGTGCGCCTATGAGCCTCCCCCGCCCATCCCCCCAACTCCCCCATCCATCCCCCAACGAAAGCAAACCCGCCGCGCGCGCGTTACACACGGGCCATGCAGCGCGCGCGCAAGCTGCTCCTCATCCTCGCCATCTGGGTCTTCACGGCGCTCTTCTTCGCCGTGCAGGACGTGGTGTCGTTCCAGTTCCTGGGGCGGAAGGCGGAGTTCTTCCGTTCGCTGTCGATCTATCTCACCTGCGCGCTGACGTGGTTCGCCTTCACGCCGCTCATCGTGCGGGTCTCGCGCCGCTTTCGCCTCGGCGAGGGGAAGAGCGGGCGCCACGTCCTGGCGCACGTGGCCGCGTCGCTGCTCTTCTCGGTCGTGAGCATGTCCGTCTTCATCGTCATCACGCCGCACCTGGTCGAGCTGAAGCCGCGGCCGTTCCTCGACCGGCTGCACCAGATGCTCCTCTTCGACATCCACCTCGACCTCCTGCGTTACTGGGCCGTGGTGGCGGTCGAGCACGCGCTGCGGCTGGCGCGGCAGGCGCGGGAGCGCGAGCTGGCGGAGTCGCAGCTCCGGGCCGAGCTGGCCGAGGCCAGGCTGGAAGTGCTCAAGCGCCAGCTCCACCCGCACTTTCTCTTCAACACGCTGAACAGCATCTCCATGCTGATGTTCGAGAACGTCACGCTCGCCAACCGCATGCTGCTGCGCCTCTCCGAGCTGCTGCGCGCCGGCCTGACCACCGACTCGCCGCACGAGGTCAGCCTGGAGCGCGAGCTGGCCTTCCTGGAGCGCTATCTCGACATCGAGCGCATCCGCTTCGGCGACCGTCTCACGATCGACGTCGACGTCGATCCCGCCACCCTCGGCGCGCGCGTGCCGAATCTCCTCCTGCAGCCGCTGGTGGAGAACGCCATCCGCTACGGCGTCGGCTCGGTCGACCGCGCCTCGCGCATCAACATCAGCGCCGAGAAGAGCGGCGACGAGCTGCGGCTGCAGGTGCGCGACGACGGCCCGGGCCTCCCCCGCAACGCCAGGCGCGGCGTCGGACTCTCCAACACCGAGGCGCGGTTGCGCCAGCTCTACGGCAACGGCCAGCGCCTCGAGCTCATCACCCCGAGCGACGGCGGCCTCCTGGTCAGCATCGCCATCCCGTACAGCGCCGCATGAGAACCCTCATCGTCGACGACGAGCCGATCGCGCGCCGCGGCATGCGGCGGCTGCTGGAGTCGGAGAGCGACGTCGAGATCGTCGGCGAGGCGGGGAGCGGCGCCGCGGCCGTGGAGGCCATCGAGTCGCTGCGTCCCGACCTCGTCCTCCTCGACATCCAGATGCCGGAGATGGACGGCCTGGAGGTCGTGGCGGCCATCGGCGCGGACCGCATGCCCTCGGTGGTCTTCGTCACCGCCTACGACCGCTACGCCATCGACGCCTTCGACTGCAACGCCGCCGACTACGTCCTCAAGCCGGTCGATCCGGAGCGCCTGCACCGCGCGCTGGAGCGCGCGCGGCAGCGCAAGCCGCGCGATCTCGAGGAGCGGCTGGCGCGCATTCTCGATGCCTCGCGCCCGCGGCGCCTGGTGGTGCGCTCGGCGGGACGCATCCAGTTCGTCGACGTCGACGAGATCGACTGGATCACCGCCGAGGACAACTACGTGCGCATTCACGCCACGGGGAAAACGTTCCTCATGCGCGAGACCGTGACCGGCATCGAGCAAAGGCTCGACCCGCGCGAGTTCCTGCGCATCCGCCGCTCGACCATCGTGCGCGTGAGCCGCATCCAGGAAGTGCGGACGCTGCTGAACGGGACGTTCGAGATCCTGCTCGCCGACGGCACGCGGGTGACGTCGGCGCGGCGCTTTCGTGAGGCGATCGAGCGCCTGATTGGCGCGTAACGCAGGGCGGGCTTCAGCCCGCCTCCCCCGTGGGTGGGAGGGCGCTGCCACCGCCCACGAGAGAGGCGGGCTGAAGCCCGCCCTACGTTTCGACCATTCGTCCCACGTGTCCTGCTGTTCGCGCTCACCGCCGCCGCCGAGCTGCCGCGCCGCGGCCGGGCCATGCCCGCGGAGAAGGCCGGCCTGCAGAAGGGGACCGCATCCTCTCGGTCGACGGCGAGCGCGCCGTCGCGAGGTGATCGCGGAGTTCGTGAAGTGATCTGGAGTGCGGCAACGCCAGTTGCCGCTCTCGATTGCGCCAGCCGCAGCTGGCGCTGCGGCCATGGAGAGCGCGAGCTGGCGCTCGCGCACTCCAGGTTAGGCCTCGGCTCTGGGGAACTCGAGGACGCTCGGCAGGTCCCTTGACGCCGCTGGCGCGAGCACCGGCCGCGACGTCCCTTCCTCGTACTCCGCGAACATCACCCGTTGCCGTGCTTCCTCGATCAGCGTCCGCCGCTCCTCGGCGGCGTCGATCCACTGCACCAGCTCTTCGAGCGAGGCCATCTCCACGAGCGTCCGGTACTCGGCGGAGCCGCTGAGTGCGTCGATGGCCAGCACGGTCGCGTATTCGTAGAAGCCGTCGTACCAGGCGAAGCGGGCCGGGTCGGCGTCGCGCATGACCTTCAGCAGGATCATGGCCGTGCGCACGGGCTGGAAGGCGTCGCGGTCGAGCACGTGGATGAAGACGCCGTGGCAGCGCTGGCCCGCGTGCTTGTTGAACGTCGGCTTGAAGACGAACGGCTGGAAGTCGACGCCGGGGAGCCCGAGGTCGTTGAGCCGGGCGGCGAGGGCATGCTCGTCGAGCCACGGCGCGCCGATCAATTCGAACGGATGCGTGGTGCCCCGTCCCTCGCTGAGGTTCGTCCCCTCGAAGAGGCACGTGCCGGGGTAGACGACGGCCGTGTCGGGCGTGGCCATGTTCGGCGACGGGTGCACCCACTGCAGGCCGGTCTCGTCCCACCACATGTCGCGGCGCCACCCCTTCATCTTCACCACTTCGAGGTTGCAGTGCGGGAGCTGGGTGGTGTTGATGTACTCCGCGATCTCGCCGAGGGTCAGGCCGTGGCGGATGGGGAGCGGGTACTGGCCGACGAAGGTCAGGAACGGCGCGGCGAAGTTCACGTTCCCTTCGACCGCGCGCCCGCCGAGGGGGTTGGGGCGGTCGAGCACGACCACGCGCGTGCGCGTCTGCGCCGCGACGGCCATGCAGTTCCCGAGGGTGGCCGCGTAGGTGTAGTAGCGCGCGCCGACGTCCTGCAGGTCGACGACGAGCGTCTCGACGTCGTGGAGCTGCTCGACCGCGGGCGCGAGGCTCGCCGACGATTGGATGTCGTACAGCGACTCCACCGGGACGCCTTTGTAGTCCTCGGCCGCCACTCCTTCGAGGTAGGCGACGTCGCCCCAGAAGCCGTGCTCCGGCGCGAAGAGGCGCACCAGCTCGACGCCGTGCTGCAGCAGCACGTCGACGGTGCGGGTTCCGTGGCGGTTGATGGCGGCGTAGTTCGTCAGCAGGGCCACACGGCCGGTGAGGGTGGAGGGGTCGAGAACGTCGATGCCGAGGCGCATGTCCGTTCTATAGCGAAGGGGCTGCCAGATTCGGGGACCGTTACTCGAAATTCGATCGACGTCGATCGAAATTCAGTCAACGTCGATCGAAATTCAGTCAACGTCAATCGAAATTCAGTCAACGTCAATCGAAATCCGATGACTGTTACTCAAAATCCGAGGACCGTTGATCGAAATCCGGGGACCGTTGATCAAAATTTGAGCACCGTCGCTCGAAATCCGATGACCGTCGCTCGAAATCTGAAGACTGTTGATCAAAATTTGAGCACCGTCGCTCGAAATTTGAAGACCGTCGCTCAAAATCCGATGAACGATGCCCAAAAATCAGGGAACCGCTCCTGAGCCCAGGCGGCGCCACAGCTCGACGGCGAAGAGATACCCTGCCGCCTCGGTGGGCAGCACCCGCTGCATGGTGGCCGTCCCCTGCGGCCAGAAGACCGACACTTCCTCTTGGTGAGCCTGCAGCAGCGGCCCGTGCGCGCGCACGTCCGCCTCATCGGCCACGCGCGCCGCGGGAAGGGCCATGGTGCGGTCGAACTCACTGAGGCGCACGCTGCGGTCGTTGACATTGGCCCACGTCACGGCGAAGCGTTTGCCGAGCGGCACCACCGCCGCCCCCTCGCGCGCCACGCTCTGCGCGTCCGAGCGCTTGATGGCGAACGGTTTGGCGCTCAGCGGATCGTCCGGATCGAGGGCCATGGCCACGAGGCCGCCGCCGCGGGGCTCCACGGCCACCACTCCCAGCCCGTGCTCGCTCGCGGCGGAGAGGACGGCCACGTAGCGGTTGGGCTCGAACGGCAGCCGGTACTCGATGGCCTCGCCGTTGCGGAAGACGCGCAGCATGACGCGGTAATCGGAGCTTCCTTCTTCCTCCAGCGTGACCAGCGCGATGGCGTCGTCCTTCAGGCGATGCGCCTGGAGCGTCCACGGGCCGTACATGAGATGGCCGGTGCGCTCGAAGTCGCCGAGGCCCTGCGCGACGGAGGGGGTGATGAGCTCCACCCGCATCAGCAGCTCGGCCGGAGTGGCGAAGGCGACGACGACCACGGCCGGCTCGTCGCCTTCGACCGGCGCGAGGCCGGCGGCGCGGTGCCCGGCCGGCACGGTGACGACGCGCGACGGCGCGGACGAGGTCACGAACTCCACCTCCTCGTCGTTACAGCGCGCGTACCACCAGCGTCCTTCCTCCCCCGCCACCAGCCGCGAGCCGCGGCAGTTGGCGGAGCGCGTCCGTCCGAGGTCGGCCAGCGGCGTCAGGCGCCCGCCGGTGAGGCGCATCAGTGCGCGGCCGTCCCCTTCGTCGGGCGGGCCGGTGACGAGCACGAAGTCGTCCGCGCCGGTCGCGGCGATCTCGCGCACCGCGGCCGCGGCCGGCAGCGCGCGCGGGTCATGGAGATGCTCGATGGGGAACGTGGTGACGAGCGTGGCCAGGAGGAGGTCGATCATTCGCGATAGAGGAGGAACTCATCCCGCAGACGCGCGAACTCGCGCAATGGTTCTTCCCACTCCGCCACCCAGTCGTCCACGTCGCCGCCGCTCTCGACCAGCTCCCGGTACTTCGGGCTGCCGGCCAGGAGGTCGATGGCCAGCCGGTCGGAGACGAACTCGTACGTCTCCGTGCGCCACTTGAACTCGTCCGGGTTCATGTCGCGCGCGACCTTCACGCACCACAGCCCCGTGCGGTACGGCTCGAACGTGGCCCGGTTGGTGACGTGCATCTCCACGCCGCCGCAGACCTTGTTGGCGTGCTTGTGAAAGGTGGGCATGAAGTAGTGGGGGCGGAAGCGCACGCCCGGCAGTCCCAGCTTGTTCAGCCGGTCGGCGAGCTTGAAGGAGTCGAGCCACGGCGCGCCGAAGAACTCGAACGGATGCGTGGTGCCGCGCCCTTCGCTGAGGTTCGTCCCCTCCACCAGGCACATGCCGGGATAGACGGTGGCCGTGTAGACGGTGGGCATGTTCGGCGACGGGATGACCCACGGCAGCTCGGTATCGCCCCACCACATCCAGCGCCGCCATCCCTTCATCGGGACGACGACGAGGTTGCAGTCGAGCTTGTGGACCTCTTTGTAATAGCGCGCGAACCAGCGCGCCAGCTCGCCGGCGGTCATGCCGTGCCGCGTCGGCAGCGGGAACATGCCGACGAAGCTGGAGTACTTGTCCTCGCGGATGTTCCCTTCGAGGTGCACGCCGTCGATCGGGTTGGGGCGGTCGAGGACGATGACCTGCAGCCCGAGGGGCGCCGCCTCGCGCATGCAGAGGGCCATGGTGTAGATGAAGGTGTAGTAGCGCGAGCCGATGTCCTGGAGGTCGATGACCAGCGCGTCGAGGTTGCGCAGCACTTCGCGCCGCGGCGCGAGGTCGGACTCGTTCTTCCCGTACAGCGAGTAGACGGGAAGGCCGGTCAGCGGGTCGGTGGAGTGCTCGACGTGCGCCATGTCCTGCGCCTCCCCCCAGATGCCGTGCTCCGGCCCGAAGAGGGCGGTCAGTTTCCAGCCGCGCCCCGCGAGCAGGAGCTTGACGCCGTGGGAGAGATCGCGGGTGACCGCGCTCTGGTTGGTGACCAGTCCGATGCGCTTCCCCTGGATGCGCCACGGTTCTTCGTCGATCAGAACTTCAAGGCCCGGCAGGACGCTCATGCTGTGTCTTTCCCTCCAGCAGGTCGAGCGCGTGCGGAATCAGGTGCAGGACTGCCTCCAGATTCTCGACCGCGCCGGCCACGCTGCCGGGCAGATTCACGACCAGTGCCGCACCGCGTGTGGCGGCCTGCGCGCGGGAGAGCGGTGCCATCGGCGTTTTCTGAAGGGAGGTGGCCCGCATCAGTTCGCCGAATCCCGGAATGACGCGCTCGCAGACTCTCATGGTGGCCTCGGGGGTGATGTCCCGCGCCGCGATGCCGGTGCCCCCGGTGGTGACGATGAGGCGGTTCCCCTCGTTCTGCGCGTCGACGATGGCCGTGGCGATGAACTCGATCTCGTCGGCGACGACGACCACCGCGTCGACCTGGAAGCCACGCGACTCGAGCAGGTCGCGCACGGCCGGACCGGAACGGTCCTCACGGTCGCCGTAGGCGGCGGCATCGGAGCAGGTAATGACGCGTGCGCGGTGCATGGGTAGGCATTCTACCTACTGGACCGCCGGCGTCCCCGCCGGCTGTCTGTGCGGGCGTCTCGCCCGCACAGTGGCGGCGGGACGCCGCCACTGACAGCCGGCGTCCCGCCGGCGGTCCACAGGCGGATATCATGCGCGGCGCGTGCGACGGAGTGACTTCGCTTACGACCTCCCCGAGAACCTGATCGCGCAGGAGCCGCGCGAGCGGGGGCGGTCGCGCATGCTCGTGCTCATGCCTCCGGACCGCATCGAGCACGACACCTTCGCCAGTTTCCCGCGGCGGCTGCAGGAGCGCGACGTCCTGGTCATCAACGACACGCGCGTCATCCCCGCGCGGCTCTACGCGCGGCCGAAGGGACAGATGAAAAACCCGATCGAGTTCCTGCTCACGCGGGAGCGCGATCCGGTCACGTGGGAGACCTGGTGCCGTCCGGCCAAGCGCGTGAAGCCGCACGACGTCGTCACCTTCAGCGACACCCTCTCCGCCGAGGTCATCGAGAAAGAAGAAGGGACCGTCGTCCTGCGATTCATCGGCGACATGCACGAGATCGAGCGGCTGGGCATCCCGCCGCTGCCGCCGTACATCCATCGCCCCGAGGCGCGGGAGAGCGACCGCGAGTCCTACCAGACCGTGTATGCCTCCGCGCGGGGCGCCGTCGCCGCGCCGACCGCGGGACTGCACTTCACCCGGGAGATCCTCAACGAGATCGCGGCGCGCGGCATCGACATCGTGCGCGTCACCCTGCACGTCGGCATCGGCACCTTCAAGCCGGTGAAGGCCGACGACATCGCCGACCATCGCATGGACAGCGAGCGCTACGACCTCACCGCCGCGGCCGCCGACACGCTCAACGCCGCGCTGAAAGAGAAGCGCCCCATCGTCGCCGTCGGCACCACCACCGTGCGCACGCTCGAGAGCGCCATCCGCGCGGGCAAGGGAGAGTTCCGCGCCGGCCACGCCGAGACGTCCATCTTCATCACCCCCGGCTTCGAGTTCAAAGCCGTGGACCGCCTCCTGACCAACTTCCACCTGCCGGAGTCGACCCTGCTCATGCTCGTCTCCGCCTTCGCCGGCATGCAACCGATCCGTGACGCCTACGCGGAAGCGATCCGCGAACGCTACTTCTTCTACAGCTACGGTGATTCGATGTTCATCACAGGACGAGGCTCATAGGTACATAGGCTCATAGGCTCATAGGCTCATAGGCTCATAGCGCAATACCCCTATGAGCCTGTGAGCCTATGAGCCTATGAGCCTATGAGCCTGTGAGCCTGTGAGCCCCCGAAAGGAACCCATGAAAAAACTACTCGCCCTGATCGTGGTAACCGCGTTGCTCGTCCCGATCGCACCGGCGCAAACGCCGCCCCCCACCCCGCCCACCGACAAGAAAGCCGATCCGAAAGATCCGGAAAAAGCCGAGCAGGAGCCGCGTCCCGTCGAGCAGGAGCTGCAGAAGAAAGCGACGCAGGCGAAAGATGCTCCTCCCGCGCCGGTGACGCCGCCGCAGCCCGCGCCGGGCGCTGTCGCGCCGGCCACCGAGGCGGAGAAGAAAGACGAGAAAAAGTGGGACGTCATGAACCCGCCGGGGCCGGCGTACGACGTCGACATCGACGTCACGAACGGCACGTGGATGTCGCTCGACGTCTCGCCCGACGGCAAAGAGATCGTCTTCGACCTCCTCGGCGACCTCTACACCATCCCCATGAGCGGCGGCGAGGCGAAGGCGCTCACCACCGGCGTCGCCTGGGACATGCAGCCGCGCTACTCGCCGAACGGCAAGTGGATCGCCTTCACCAGCGACCGCAGCGGCGGCGACAACCTCTGGGTCATGAACCGCGACGGCTCGGATCCGAAGCAGGTCAGCAAGGAGACGTTCCGCCTCCTGAACCAGCCCGCCTGGACGCCCGACAGCGAGTTCCTCGTCGGCCGCAAGCACTTCACCTCCGAGCGCTCGCTGGGCGCCGGCGAGATGTGGCTCTACCACCGCAGCGGCGGCGACGGGCTGCAGATGACGAAGAAGCGCACCGACCAGAAGGACACCGGCGAGCCGGTCTTCTCGCCCGACGGTCAATATCTTTACTTCAGCGACGACGTCACCCCCGGCGCCATCTTCGAGTACAGCAAAGACCCCAACACGCAGATCTACGTCATCCAGCGTCTCGACCGTGAGAGCGGCGAGATCGAGCGCTTCGTCACCGGCCCGGGCGGCTCCGTGCGTCCCACGCCGTCGCCCGACGGCAAGTCGCTGGCCTTCATCCGGCGCGTCCGCTACAAGACCACGCTCTATGTGAAGGACCTCGAGACCGGCCGCGAGATGCCGCTGTACGACGGCCTCGATCGCGACATGCAGGAGACGTGGGCCGTGCACGGCCTTTACCCGAACATGGCCTGGACGCCCGACTCGAAGTCGATCGTGCTCTGGGCCGGCGGGAAGATCCACCGCCTCGACGTGGCCTCGAAGCAGCTCGCCAACATCCCCTTCCACGTGAAGTCGACGCGCCGCGTCGAGGAGGCGGTGCGCTTCCCCGTCACCGTCGCCCCGAACGAGTTCGACGTGAAGATGCTGCGCTGGGTGGAAGTGGCCCCCCGCGGCAACGCCGTCCTCTACCAGGCCCTCGGCTACATCTACGTGAAGGACCTGCCGAACGGCACCCCGCGCCGCCTGACGAAGCAGACCGACCACTTCGAGTTCTATCCGTCGTGGTCGCGCGACGGCAAGTCGATCGTGTACGTGACCTGGAACGACGAGAAGCTCGGCACGGTCCGCGTGGCGTCGGCCGCCGGCGGCGAGGGGCGCACCGTCACGTCGCAGCCGGGCCACTACATCGAGCCGTCGTTCTCGCCGGACGGCGCGAAGATCGTCTACCGCACCACCAGCGACGGCTTCCTCCGCCCGAACGTCTACGCCAACGAGTCGGCCATCTACGTGATCCCGGCCGCGGGCGGCAAGGTCACGCGCGTGTCGAAGCGCGGCGCGCTGCCGCAGTTCGGCGCGTCGAACGACCGCGTCTTCTTCATGACCTTCGAGGCCGAGGGGAAGCGCGCGCTGCGCTCGGTCGACATCGACGGCGGCGACGAGCGCGAGCACGCGGTCTCCGCGTTCGCCACCGAGTTCGCCGTCTCCCCCGACGAGAAGTGGCTGGCCTGGACGGAGAAGTTCAACGCGCACGTTATCCCCTTCGTGCGCACCGGCAAGAGCATCGACATCGCGCCGGACATGAAGTCGGTGCCGGTGACGACGGTCTCGAAGACCGCCGGCGAGTATCTGCACTGGTCCGGCGACTCGAAGCGCCTGCACTGGGCCCTCGGCCCGGAGCTCTTCACGCGCGAGCTGGCCGAGTCGTTCGCGTACATGCGCGCGACCGACGCGAAGCCCGAAGATCCGAAGGGCACACACATCGGCTTCTCCCGCCCCTACGACATCCCGACCGGCAAGCTCGCGCTGACGAACGCGCGCATCATCACCATGCGCGGCGATGAAGTGATCGAGCGCGGCACGGTGGTCGTCGACCGCAACCGCATCGTGGCCGTCGGCGCGAACGTGAGCGTCCCCTCGGACGCGAAGGTCATCGACGTCGCCGGCAAGACCATCATGCCCGGCATCATCGACGTGCACTGGCACGGCTCGATGGGCTCGGACCAGATCATCCCGCAGCAGAACTGGATCAATTACGCCTCCCTCGGCTTCGGGGTGACGACGATCCACGACCCGTCGAACGACACGTCGGAGATCTTCTCGGCGAGCGAGATGGCCAAGGCGGGACAGATCGTCGCGCCGCGCATCTTCTCGACAGGCACCATTCTCTATGGCGCGAAGGCGCCGTTCCGCGCCGACATCAACTCGCTCGACGACGCCCTGGCGCACCTGCGGCGCATGAAGGCGGTCGGCGCGTTCAGCGTGAAGAGCTACAACCAGCCGCGCCGCGACCAGCGCCAGCAGGTCATCGAGGCCGCGCGCCGGACGAACATGATGGTCGTCCCCGAGGGGGGCTCGCTGTACCACCACAACATGAGCATGATCGTCGACGGGCACACGGGCATCGAGCACTCGGTGCCGGTGGCGAAGATCTACGACGACGTGCTGCAGCTCTGGTCGAAGTCGAAGACGGGGTACACGCCGACACTCATCGTCGCCTACGGCGGCAGCTTCGGCGAGAACTACTGGTACCAGCACACGAACGTGTGGGAAGACCCGCGGCTGACGAAGTTCGTGCCGCGGCGGATCCTGGAGTCGCGCTCGCGCCGCCGGACGATGATCCCCGAGGAGGAGTACAACCACATCGACATCGCGCGGGCGGTCAAGCAGCTCAACGACCGCGGCGTGACGGTGCACGTCGGCGCGCACGGCCAGCGCGAAGGCCTCGGCGCGCACTGGGAGATCTGGATGTTCCAGCAGGGCGGTATGACGCCGCATCAGGCGCTCCGCGCCGCGACGATCCAGGGCGCGCAGTACCTGGCCATGGACAAGGACCTCGGCTCGCTCGAGCCGGGCAAGCTGGCCGACCTGATCGTCCTCGACCGCAACCCCCTCGAGAACATCCGCAACA
This sequence comes from Thermoanaerobaculia bacterium, assembly GCA_035627015.1. Taxonomy (GTDB): domain Bacteria; phylum Acidobacteriota; class Thermoanaerobaculia; order Gp7-AA8; family Gp7-AA8; genus QHVT01. Next base: position 15,520 of record DASPMO010000036.1, read on the forward strand.
CCCACTCGGTCCGCTACACCATGCTCAACGGCCGCCTCTTCGACGCCGAGACCATCAACGAGCTCGGCAACCACCCGAAGACGCGCAAGCCGTTCTTCTGGGAGATGCCCGGCAACGAGACGTGGGGCCCCGCCGCCACGGAGGCAATCACCCACGACCACGACTAACGTGCTCAACGTAGGGCGGGCTTCAGCCCGCCTCCCCCGGGGGTGGGCGGGCTGAAGCCACGCCCTACGTTTTCACCAGTACGTCGTCGTCACGGTCACGGCACCCTGCACCACCGCCTGACACGCCATCCTCTCCCCCTCGGAAAATCCCCGGGAGAACCGCACCTCCACCGAGGTCGGCGCGCTCAAATGCTCCGCCCCCTCCACCACCCGCACGCGGCAGCGGCCGCAGACGCCGACGCCGCCGCAGGAGTTGCCGAGGGGGGCGCCGGCGCGGCGGGCGACGTCGAGGACGGACTCGTCCGTGCGCGCCTCGGCGCGGAGGCCGAGGGGAGTGAATGTGACGACTCTTGACGGCGTGTTCACCGCGATTTGGCAGAGCACGGCAAAACTTTCGGCCGTCTCCGGCGTCTATTACAGCATGAGAACGCAAAGCAGAATGAACGACGAAAACCGCATCGCAGAAGAGATCGTCAGCGTCCTGCCGGCGGGCGTCGCGCGCGCGTGCTCACCCGAGAAGCACTCCATCCGCTACACCGTGCGCGGCGACGACATGAAGCTGCGCACGATCGTGTTCAGCCGTGCCTCGCTGCGCCGCCTCCTCGACGACCCGGCCCATGAAGTGAAGGTGGAGTACCTCAAGCGCGACCTGCTCGACTCGGCCGCGCGCCTCCGCGAGTTCCGCTACCCGCGCCTGCACGTGCACATGGCGCCGGTGTTCCCTCGCCGCTTCGCGCTGGAGCTGCCGCTGACGGCCACCGCTTTGTAACCGACGATTCGTAGGTCGAAGCCTTGCTTTTCCGACGAATCGAAGCCATATTGCTCATATGGCAGTCGATCTCGATGATCTCGACCACCGCATCGTCGCGCTCCTCCTGAAGGACGCGCGCACGCCGGCCGCGCAGATCGCCGAGCAGATCGGCCTCTCGCGGCCGGCCGTGGCGGACCGGCTGGACAAGCTGGAGCGCAACGGCGTCATCCGCGGCACCACCGCCGTCGTCGACCCGCACGCCGTCGGCCGCAAGGTCACGGCGTTCATCGCCGCGCGCGGCGCGACGCTCCCGTCGGCGTCGTGGAAGAAGTTCCGCGAGCTGATGCAGCGCGACGAGGTGCTCGAGGTGCACACCGTCGCCGGCGACGACTGTTACCTGATCAAAGTCCGCGCGGAGTCGATCGGCGGGCTGAACACGCTCGTGCAGCAGCTGACCGCGCTGTCGCTGGCCACGCGCACGACCATCGTCATGGAAACGCACTGCGAGAAGGTCGGAGGGATCGACCTGGGAGGCTCGCGATGAAACACGAGCGCGCCTGGGCATACGCCGCGTTCGCCACCGTCTGTGTCGTCTGGGGGACGACCTATCTCTTCATCCGCATCGCGCTGGAGACCATCCCGCCGCTGCTGCTGACCGGCACGCGCTTCACCGCCGCCGGACTGATCATGCTGGCCGTGGCGAAGCTGCGCGGCGAAAAGGTGCCGACGGACTGGCGCACGCTGGCCAACCTCGCCTTCGTCGGGCTGCTGATGGTCGGCGTCGGCAACCTGGCCGTGGTGTGGGCCGAGCAGTGGGTGCCGAGCGGCATGGCCGCGCTCTTCGTGGCCACGGCGCCGTTCTGGATGGTCATCATCGAGGCCTTCCGCCGCGGCGGCGAGCGCCTCGATCTGCGCGGCGGTATCGGCATGGCCATCGGGTTCCTCGGCGTGGGCATGCTGGTCACGCCCGGCGGCTCGGGCGGGACGCTCAGCCTGATGTTCGTCCTCGGCGCGCTGGCCATCCAGGTCGGCTCCCTCGGCTGGCAGTACGGCTCCGCGCACGCGAAGTACAAGATGAAGCACGTGCCGCTGATGTCGTCCTCCGCGCTGCAGATGCTCTCCGGCGGCATCATGGTCTCGCTGGTGGGGCTGGCGATCGGCGAGGCGCCGCGCTTCGCCCTCACCCCCCGCACCCTCGGCGCCCTCGTGTACCTGACGCTGTTCGGCAGCGTCCTCGCGTACAGCGCCTACGTCTTCGCCCTCGCGCACATGCGCACCACCGTCACGTCGCTCTACGCGTACGTGAACCCGATGGTGGCCGTCTTCCTCGGCTGGCTGATTCTCAGCGAGCCGCTGACGTGGGTGTCGGTGCTGGCGATGGTGGTGATCCTCGCCGGCGTGGCGCTCGTGCAGACGGCGGGGTGGGGGAAGAAGCCCGTGCCCGTGACCCCCGCCGAGCCCGTGACGAAAGCCGCATAGTCTGGAGTGCGCGAGCGCCAGCTCGCGCTCTCCATGCGGGAGGCGCCAGCCTCCCGCCCCCGCCGCAGCTGGCGCTGCGGCATGGAGAGCGGCAGCTGGCGCTGCCGCACTCCATACCTACGGTTTCATCACGACCTTGATGCACTCATCCTCTTTATCCCGGAACGTGCGATACATCTCCGGCGCCTCGGCGAGGGCCACGCGGTGGGTGATGAGGAACGACGGGTCGATCTCGCCGGCCTGGATGCGCTCGAGGAGCGGGCGCGTGTACTTTTGCACGTGCGTCTGCCCCATCTTCAGCGTCAGCCCCTTGCCGAAGGCGGTGCCGAAGGGGAACTTGTCGATGAAGCCGGCGTAGACGCCCGGGATCGAGACCACGCCCCCCTTGCGACACGAGTGCAGCACCTGCCGGAGCACGTGCGCGCGGTCGAACTGCAGCTTCATGGCCTGCTTCACGCGGTCCAGCATAGCGTCGATGAACGTACCGTGCGCTTCCATCCCCACCGCGTCGATGCAGGCGTCGGGGCCGCGGCCGCCGGTGATGTCCTTGAGCTGGTCGAAGATGTCCTCGTCGCTGTAGTCGAGGACTTCCGTCTTCTGGATCGTCTGCGCCAGGCGCAACCGCTCCTTGAAGCGGTCGATGGCGATGACGCGTCCCGCGCCGAGCATCCAGGCGCTGGCGATGGCGAACAGGCCCACCGGCCCGCAGCCCCACACCGCCACCGTGTCGCCCGGCTTGATGTCGCAGTTCTCCGCGGCCATGTAGCCGGTGGGGAGGATGTCGGTGAGGAAGAGCAGCTTCTCGTCGGGGAGGTCCTTCGGCACGATCAGCGGGTTCACGTCCGCGAACGGCACGCGCACGTACTCCGCCTGGCCGCCGGCGTAGCCGCCGTACATGTGCGAGTAGCCGTAGATGCCGGCCGTCGAGAAGCCGGTCAGCGCCTCGATCATCCAGGCGTTGGGGTTGGTGTTGTCGCAGGCCGACCAGAAGTCGTGCTGGCAGAACCAGCAGCGCCCGCAGCCGATCGGGAACGGCACGATGACGCGCTCGCCCGCGCGCAGGTTCTTCACCTCGGCGCCCACTTCCACGACCTCGCCCATGAACTCGTGGCCGAGGATGTCGCCGCGCATCATGGTGGGCACGTAGCCGTCGTAGAGGTGCAGGTCGGAGCCGCAGATCGCGGTGAGCGACACCTTCACGATGGCGTCGTGCGGGTTGAGGATCTTCGGCTCGGGGACCTCGAGAACGCGCACCTCTCCCTTGCCCCACCAGCAGACGGCTTTCATCGGCTCATTTCCTCCCGGACGACTGGCCGTCGGTGGTGGCGATCTCGCCCGTCTCGAGCAGCATCTTCAGGCGGCGCAGGTCTTCCTGGACGTTGGCGGCAGGGTCTTCGCCGAGGATCTTCGAGACCGCCGCGCCGAGGACGCCGGCGGGCGGGTCGTAGCGCAGGACGACCTTCAGCTCCGTGCCGCGCCCGTCGGGAAGACGGGTGAAGTGGACCGAGCCGGCGTTGTCGACCTTGCTTCCTTCGATGGAGCGCCAGCCGATCAGCTCGTGCGGGATCTCGTTGATGATCTCCGCCTCCCAGTCGACGGTCGTCCCGGCCGGCCCTTTGGCCCACCAGTGCGAGCGCTTGGTGTCGTACACCTCGACCTTTTCGAGGTTGTGCATGAAGCGGGGGAGGTTCTCGAAGTTGCGCCAGAAGGCGTAGACGTTCTCCACCGGCGCATTGATGGTCACGGCCTTCTCGACCCGGACGCCGTGGCCGTAGGGGACGCTGACCTGGCGCCCGTCTTCCGGGACGGAGGTGATGCCCATGGCCTCGTAGACCATGCAGTGGCCGGTCGCGCCGCGCCAGACCAGCGAGCCGCCGAGGGCCGCCAGCACCATGCCCGGAATCGAGCGCATCTTCAGTCCGTAGACGGCCAGCGCGCTGCCGGCGATGACCGACACCCACCGTTCGGGATCGTTGACGTTCTTCTCTTGATGCGTAAATGTTGCGTGTTCCATACAGGGGCGGGTGAGGCGCACGAAGTGTGCCGGATTACAATCCGACGGCAATGTCCACACCTCCCCCCGTCCGCCCTGTCACCATCGAAGACATCCGTGCCGCCCGCGAGCGCATCCGCGGCGTTGCCGTGCGCACGCCGCTCGTCCGCCTGCTGCACGGGATCGAGGGAGCGCCGGAGATCTGGCTGAAGCTGGAGACGCTGCAGCCGATCAATGCGTTCAAGCTGCGGGGCGGGGCGAATGCCGTGGCCATGCTGCCTCCCGAGGAGCGGAACAAGGGCGTCTGGACCATCAGCGCCGGAAATGCCGGACAGGGCGTGGCGTACGCCGCGCGCGAGGCGGGCGTGCCCTGCACGGTGTTGGTGATCGAGACGGCGCCCGAGACGAAGATCGAGCGCATGCGCGCCCTCGGCGCGACGCTGCTCAAGGCGCCGTTCGACGCCTGCTGGCAGGCCATGGACGACCACGCTTATCCGGGCATCGAGGGGACGTTCGTCCATCCCTTCGACGACCACGACTTCATCGCCGGCAATGCCACCGCGGGGCTGGAGATCCTCGAGGACCTGCCGCAGGTGAAGACCGTCATCGGCGGGATCGGCGGCGGCGGACTCATGTCCGGCCTCGGCTCGGCCTTCCGTGCCCTTGCGCCGCACGTGCGCATCCTCGGCGCGGAGCCGGAGACCGCGGCCCCCGGGGCGAAGTCGTTCGCCTCGAACGCGCCGGAAGTGTTCGGGGAATGGCAGGCCTCGTTCGTGGACGGCGCCGGCGGCAAGAGCATCTTCCCCCGCATGTGGGAGCGGCTGCGCGCCGTCGTCGACGGCTCGGTCGTGGTCACGCTGGAAGAGGTGCGCCAGGCCCTGAAGCTCATCGCCTCGAAGACGCGCGTGATCGCCGAGGGAGCGGGGGCGCTGGGCGTGGCCGCCGCGCTCAAGGAGAAGGAGGGGCCGGTGGTGGCGGTGGTGTCGGGCGGGAACATCGACCTGAAGAAGTTCTGCGAGCTGGTGTCATCCTGAGCCGCGTAGACGGCGAAGGACCCCCTGCCTACGGAGCGGGCACGGGGTTCCAGTGGGAGGTCCTTCGCCGTCTGCGCGGTTCAGGATGACAGGCCTAAAATCACACCAATGCTCCTCGCGGCGCTCCTCCTGAGCGGCTACATCAACGACGCCGCGTGCGCGAACTGCCACGCCGACCGGGCCAGGACGTATCAGCACGTCGGCATGGCGAAGTCGTTCTATGCCGCGCGCGGGTCGGCGGTCATCGAGGACTTCGAGGCCCCGCCGTTCTTCCACGCCCCCTCCAATCAGTACTTCGAGATGCGCCGCCGCGGCAGCGACGTCGTCTTCCGCCGCTGGCAGCTCGCGGCCGACGGGGCGCCGATCCACGTCTTCGAGCGCGTCGTCGACTGGATCATCGGCTCGGGCAACCACGCGCGCACGTATCTCTACCGCGTGCCTTCGGGGGAGATGTTCCAGTTGCCGCTGACGTGGTACTCGCAGACCCGCGAGTGGAACATGTCGCCCGGCTACGACCGCCCCGACCATGAAGGGGTGACGCGCCGCGTGCGGCATGAGTGCATGTTCTGCCACAACGCCTATCCGGCGGCGGAGCCCGAGCCGCTGTCGTACTGGCGGCCGCAGTCGTTCCCCGCCGAGCTGCCGCAGGGCATCGGCTGCCAGCGCTGCCACGGCCCCGGCGCGGAGCACGCCCGGACGCAGACGCGCGCCTCGATCGTCAATCCGGCGCGCCTGCCGGCGAAGCTGCGCAACGACATCTGCTACGAGTGCCACATGCAGCCGACCGTGTCGATGGCCGGCCTGCGCCGCTTCGGCCGCGACATCTACTCCTATCGTCCCGGAACGCCGCTGCACGAGTACGCCGTCCCGCTCGACGTCGACGAAGAGCACCAGCCGCGCGGCGAGCGCTTCGAGATCAACCATCACCCCTACCGCCTCGAGCAGAGCCGCTGCTTCATCGAGAGCGAAGGGCGGCTCAGTTGCCTCACCTGCCACGACCCGCACCGCAAGGTGAACGATTACCGCAAGGCGTGCCTGTCGTGTCACGCCACGCCGCACCGGGTGAACGAGGACTGCACGTCGTGTCACATGCCGAAGCGGCGGCCGCAGGACGTGGTGCACACGGTGATGACCGATCACTTCATCCGCCGCGATCCGGCCGTCGGCTTTCTCGCGCCGCGGAAGGAGCGCGAGCCGCTGATCACGCGGGTGGAGGCGGGCGACGAGCTCTACTCGGTCATCGCGCTGCTGCGCGCGACGAACAACGCCGGCGCGGTGCGGCGGCTCGAGCAGCTCATCGCCGAGCGCAAGCCGCCGGAACTGGAGCCGTATCTCGACCTGGCCGCGGCGCAATTGCGCCAGCGGCAATGGGCGGCGCTGGAGAAGACGTGCCTCGAGATCCTGAAGCGCGAGCCGAAGCAGGAGCTGGCGCGCGAGTGGCTCGCCGTGGCGCGGGTGGCCCTCACCGGCGATCGCGAGGCGGGCGCGAAGGCGCTGGCGACGCTGCCACGCCCGGAGGCGACGTTCAACGCGGGGCTGTTCCTGCCCAGCGCCGAGGCCATCCCGTTCTACGAGCGCACCGTGGCGCTGCGGCCGAACATGACCGCGGCGTGGGTGCGCCTCGGCGAGGCGCGCCGCGAGTGCGGCGACACGCCCGGCGCCATCGACGCCTTCCGCACCGCGCTGGAGATCGATCCGACGCATGCACGCGCGCGGACGGGCATCGTCGACGCGCTGCGGGCGATGGGAAATGTCGAAGAGGCGGAGCGCTACCGCTGAGCCAAGCGGACCGCCGGCGTCCCGCCGGCTGTCTGCGCAGGCGTCCCGCCTGCGCTCGGGGTGGCGGCGAGACGCCGCCACAGACAGCCGGCGGGACGCCGGCGGTCCACTACCGCACCGTGGCCACGGGCCGCACTCCCGGCACGTCGGGGTAGTCGCGGCGATCCATGAGCTGCGACAGCGGCGTCTCGACGATCGGCACGGTATAGCCCGCGACCTTCGCGGTCTTGCCCGTGGGCGTCGGCTTGCTGACGTTGGAGGGGATGCGCACCACGATCTTCGACGGGTCGAGCACCGTCGCGCCGCCGTTCTGCAGCACGAGGTTCGGGATCAGCACGTCGGCGTTCGCGGGGACGCCCTGCAACTCGACGCGGGCCGTCTCCGCGCCCGGCGCGTTGAAGCCGAGGACGGCGCTCTGCGGCGGCACGTCGAGGACCACGAAGGCCCCGTTCTCGGCGATGCCGCCGGAGGCATAGGCCACGTTCTCGACCCAGACCGAGGTCGAGGCGAAGAGCTCGGCGCGCCGGCCCAGCTCCATCTCGATCGTCTCGCCGCGCTTGGCCCCTTTCACGTCCAGGACCCAGCCGCGCACGCTGGTCGGGTCGCTGGACACGCTGAACGGCTCCTCCCCGACGCGGCAGGCGGTGAAGACGAACAGCGCGAGCAGGAGCGGACGGCGCATGATCGAGAGCGTACCACGCATGCGATAATCCCCCGGCCGTCCCATGAAACGTCTCCTCCCTCTCGGTGCGCTCCTCCTCCTCGCCATCGCCTCGATCGTGCTCGCGCAGGCTTCCGGACAGGCCACGCTGCGCACGCCGGCCGGCGATCATCCGTTCACGTACATCGAGCAGTCGGGACAGACCTACGTTTCGGCCGAGCAGGTGACGGCCGCCCTCGGCGGCAGCGTTGCGGCCGACGCAAACGGGACGAAGGTCACCATCGGGAACAGCGTGGCCGCGTTCGGTCCCGACTCCCGCTTCGGCGTCATCCGCGACGACCTCATCGAGATGCCGGTGCCGCCGATCGTCATCGAAGGGAAGCCGTACGTGCCGTGGCAGTTCTACCAGGGGCTGCTCTCGAAGACTTCGGCCATGGACGTGACGTGGGACGCGGGCACGCGCGTCCTCAGCCTGCGCCCGCAGCAGCGGGACGCGGTCTCGGTGCAGGTCTCCGTGGCGAACGTGCAGGGGATCTCCAAGATCGTGATCGCCCTCAGCGCGCCGGCGGAGTACGGCATCGTCCGGGAGCCGAACGCGTATGTGGTGCGCTTCCGCTCGCCGGTGCGCGCGCCGTTCGCCGAGCAGACGTACGAGGATCCGTACATCGCGCGGGTGGCATTCGCGGGAGCGGAGCTGCGCATCCAGCTCACCGCGCCCGACGTCGTCGGCGACGCCTATCAGCTCGAGAATCCGCCGCGCATCGTGCTCGACCTGCGCAAGGCCGCCACGCCCGCGCCGGGCGGTCCGCTCTCCCTGCCGGGCGCGAAGCCGCCCGCGGAACTGCCGGGCATCCGCACGATCGTCATCGATCCCGGCCACGGCGGGAAGGAAGTGGGCGCGGTCGGGCCCGGCGGGCTGATGGAGAAGGACGTGACGCTGGCCGTGGCGCGCAAGCTCGCCAACGCGCTGGCGGCGAAGACCGGCACGCGGGTCGTGCTCACCCGCGACGACGACAGCGTGGTCTCGCTCGACCAGCGCACCGCCATCGCCAATCAGTACAAGGCCGACCTCTTCCTCTCCGTGCACATGAATGCGGCGGTGGTGAAGAACGCCAAGGGGTCGGAGACCTACTTCCTCTCGCTGGAGGCTTCCGACGAGCTGGCGAAGAAGGCGGCGGAGACGGAGAACGCCTCGGCCACGAGCGCGTCCAGCGACCTGAACCTCATCCTGTGGGACCTCGCCCATCAGGCGTATGTCGGCGAGTCGAGCCGCTTCGCGCAGGCCATCCAGGAGGAGCTCAACTCCGCGACCAGCGTCGCCAACCGTGGCGTGAAGCAGGCGCCGTTCAAGGTGCTGGTCGGCGCCACGATGCCGGCCGCGCTCGTCGAGGTGGGCTTCATCACCAACCCCGAGGAAGAGGCCAAGCTGCAGAGCGAAGAGTTCCAGAACCTCATGGTCGAGGCGCTGACGCGCGCCGTGCAGCGCTACAAGACCGACTACGAGACGCGCATCGGCGTGATCCAGCCCGCCGTGCCGGCGCCCGCGGCGACGACGACGGCCCCGGCCACCCCGGCGCCCGCCAGGCCCGCTCCGGCGACGACCACCGCTCCGGCAACGCCACAGACGAGGACGGAGCGTTAGTGAAGCGACTGGCGGTGGCGGCCCTGGCGCTGATGCTTCTCGCCGGCGGCTGCAAGAAGAAGGAAGACGCGACGGCGGCGAACATCAATGCCGCGAACAGGGTGAGCGTGCGTCCGGTGCGGCTCTACTTCGAGTCGCCGGCGATGCTTCTGGCCGCCGAGACGCGCAACATCGCCTTGCCGGAGAGCGCGGCCGCGGCCATGCCGGTGGTGGTGCGGGAGCTGTTGAAAGGTCCGGCCCGCCCGCCCCTCGGCCGGCTCTTCCCGGCGGATACGGTCGTGCGCGGTACGTATCTCCTGCCGGGCGGGACCGTCATCGTCGACCTCGGCGGTGCCACGCTGACTCAGGGATGGGGAACGGGCAGCCATGGCGAGCTGATGTCGGTCTACTCCCTCGTGCAGAGCCTGACGGCCAACTTCCCCGAGGCACGGCGTGTGCGCATCCTGGTGAACGGAACGCCGGCGGAAACGCTGGCGGGACACGTGGCGCTGGGGCACTCGTTTACGCCGCTGCCGGGCCTGGTCGAGCCGCGGTCCCGCTGAATCATTGTTCATTCGGTGACTGAGCCGGGAGTAATCTGGACCGAACGGCCGTTTGGATTTACGATTTCGACCGATTCGTGAAACCGTCGTATGTTTTTGCTGAATCAAGGCTTGTCACTGGCCTGTAACATTGAGAAAAGTTTCACAAAGTCGGAGAAGTATGTTTATAATGCATCCACGATGAACAAGGATTTACTGGATGGGCAGGCACGGGCTGCTTTCCGTTGTAACCGCCTGCCTTGTTTTACTTCCTCTTGTACGCTTCCTTGAATCTCACCGACCCGAAAAGCTCACCACCCGAGCCGTTCGAGCCCACCATCCAGTAAGATTTGCCCCTTCGACCCCGCCGGAAACGGCGGGGTCGAGTTTTTTGTAACCGGTTACGGCGCGGCTGCGCCGCACGTTGCTGGTTGTCGGTTCACCACCGGCCACACACCCGTTGCTTCCCATGCCCGTGCTGAACGTAGGACGGGCTTCAGCCCGTCTCCCTCGGGGGCGGGCGGCGGGCTGAAGCCCGCCCTACACCAGCGCGGCGACGATGCTCTCGGCCAGCAGCCGCACGTCCGCGTTCACGGCCAGCCAGCGGATGGCCGCCATCGAGGCGTCGGCGGCGGCGAGCAGTTTCTCGCGCGGGATGCGCTCGCGAATCTCGGCGAGCTTCTTCGGATCGAGCGACTCGGCGGGGTCGAGGGCCACCACGTCGCACAGGATCGCGCCCAGCAGGGCGATGGCGTCCTTCACGTCGTCGTGGTCGGCGACGATGGCCGCCAGGGCCAGGAGCGCGGCGCTCTCGCCGCGCGTGGCGTAGCGGTGCAGCAGGTCGATGATCGTGCCGGCGAGGTCTTCCCCTTCCTCCATCAGCGCCACCTGGCGGATGCGCGTGGCCTCGTGCGGCCCCGTGAGCGTGTGCGACGCCGTGTCGCCGACGTAGACGTGCTGGCAGCGCGACTTGATGGTCGGCAGGAGCAGGTCGGGCGAGCGCGTGAGCAGGAGGAAGGTCGTGTCGCGCGCCGGCTCTTCGAGCGTCTTGAGCAGCGAGTTCGAGCCCGACACGGAGAGGCCGTCCGCGGGGTCGATGAGGAAGACTTTGTTGCGCCCCTCGTACGGGCGGAGCGTGGCCTCGCTGACGATGTCGCGGATCTGCTCGATCGAGATCAGCTTCTTCTCCGCCGCGGCCTCGATGAAGTGCACGTCGGGATGCATGCGGCGGTCGATGCGCAGGCAGGAGGCGCAGTCGTCCGAGGTCGAGCCGTTCAGGCAGTTCAGCGTCTTGGCCAGCCGCACCGCCGTGTCGCGCAGCAGCGACGGCGACGGCCCGTGCAGGATGATGGCGTGATGCAGCTCGCCGCGGCGCGCGGTGTCGAGGAGGAGCGAGGTGGTGGTCGTGGTCATGAGAAGAGTTGCGGCGCGCGCTCGCGCAGCGTGGTGAGCGTCCGCGCGAAGACTTCGTCGATGGTGCCGTCCGCGTCGACGACCGCGAAGCGCGCCGGCTCGGCGACGGCCATCGCAAGATATCCCTCCCGCACCCGGCGGTGGAAGCGGAGATCTTCCGCCTCGAAACGTCCCTCGTCCTGCGCCGCGCCGGCGTTGCGCGAGTTGGCCCGCCGCAGCCCGACCTCCTCGGCCAGGTCGAAGAGCAGCGTGACGTGCGGCTTCAGCGCGTCCGTGGCCCAGTCGTTCAGCGCCCGCAGGCGATCGAGCTCGATGAGCCGCCCGAAGCCCTGATAGGCGAGGGTCGAGTCGGCGTAGCGGTCGCACAGCACGACTTCGCCGCGGGCGAGCGCCGGCTCGATGACCTCGGTCGTGTGCTGCCGCCGCGACGCGGCGAAGAGGAACACCTCCGCGATCGGGTCGATCACGTTCGCGCTGTCGAGGAGGATGGTGCGGATGCGGTCCGCCAGCGGCGTCCCCCCCGGCTCCTTGGTCGTCACGACCGTGCGGCCGCGCTCGCGCAGGAACGCCGCCAGGCGCTGCTGCTGCGTCGTCTTGCCGGAGCCCTCGGGGCCTTCAAAGGTGATGAACATCGTGCCTGAGAGCGATGAACGATGAACGATGAGCGATGAGCCGTCAATGACGTTCATCGCTCATCTCTCATCGTTCATCGCTCGCCCTTGAGCCCATCGCGCAAGCCGCGCAGGTAGTGCTCTCTCATCAACGTCTCGAATACCTTCGGCCGCGCCAGCACGCGGAACGTCTCGCCGAGGCGCGCCCGGCGGCGCAGCCACGAGAGCTGGGCCTCGGACGCCAGCGCGCGCGTCGACAGCTCGTGCACGCCGAGGAAGTGACCGAGCTCGGGGTGCTTCTGGTAGAAGATCGCGCCCGACTTGCCGACGGTGTACTGCCGGCGGGCAAACGAGTCGACGTCCATCGGGTGGTAGTGCCGCGTGACCGCGCGCGCGTTGTAGCGGATCTTCAACCCGTCCGCGTCGAGGCGATAGGCCAGCTCGATGTCTTCCCAGGCGGCCGAGGGGAAAGTCGTGTCGAAGGGGTGGGCGAGGAGCACCTCGCGGTCGATGGAGATGTTCGACGTATAGAAAAAGTTGAACGGGACGACCTCGCTGTCCTTGATCAGCTTGTAGCCGAACTGGAGGCCGTAGTCGTTGATGTAGTCCATGAACGCGGTCACGCGCTCGCCGCGCGGCCAGCCGGTGTAGCCGAGGGCCGCCACCATCGGATCGTCGCCCGCCTCGCGGTGCACGCGCGCGTGCTCGGCGAGGAAGCGCGGCTCCGGCACCGTGTCGTCGCCGATGAAGACGACGATCTTTCCCGTGGCCAGCGTGACGCCGTGATTGCGCGCCTTGCCGGGGCCGGAGTTCGCCTGCGAGCGGAAGGTGATGTCCTTGCGCTGCGACATCGTGGCCGCGGTGGCGTCCTTCGACCCGTCGTCGATGACGATGACCTCGAACGGCGGCGCCTCGACCTGCGCGTCGAGCGCGTCGAGCACGCGCACGAGCATGTCCAGGCGGTTGTAGGTGGGGATGACGACGGAGAAATAGGTCATGCGCTGGCGCCGCCATCAATCGCCAGCACCTGTCCCGTAATTCCGCTGGCGTCGTCCGACAGCAGGAAGGCGATGGCGGCCGCCACCTCGTCGGCGCGGATGGCGCGGCGCATCGGGATCTGGCGGATCATCTCCCGTTTCACGTCGGCGTCGAGGCTGGCGATCATGTCGGTCTCCACGAGGCCCGGTGCGACGCAGTTCACGCGGATGTTGCTGCGCGCGACTTCGCGCGCGAGCGAGCGGGTCATGGCGATCACCGCCCCCTTGGCGGCGGAGTAGTTGGTCTGGCCGACCACGCCGTGCAGGCCGGAGAGGGAGGCCACGTTCACGATGGCGCCGCGGCGCTGCTGCATCATCAGCGGCAGCACCGCCTTCGTCACCGACCACGCGCCGCGCAGGTTCGTGTCCAGCACCTCGTCCCACTGGGCGGGGGACATGTTGTAGAGCAGCGCGTCCTGGCGCACGCCGGCGTTGTTGACCAGCGCGTCGATCGAGCCGAGCTTCGTCGCGACCTTCTCCGCCACGCGCTGGTTGGCGTCGTGGTCGCGCACGTCGCATTCGAAGGCGGTGGCGCGCCCTTTCGACTCGGTCTCGAAGGCCAGCGCCGCCTCTTTCGACTGCCCGTACGTGAACGCCACCGACCAGCCGTCCGTGAGCAGACGCATGGCCGTGACGCGGCCGATGCCGCGGGAGCCGCCGGTGATCAAAGCAACTTTCTGCATGGAGATGTTGCTGGTTGCTGTGTTGCTGGTTCAAGGCGGAGCGCCGCAACCTGCGCGACACCGCCTTGAACCAGCAACCAGCAACCGACAACCTTTCTCAGCTCTCTTCCTCGTACTTCTCCTTCAAAGTGGCCACGACGCCCGGATCGGCGAGCGTGGTCACGTCGCCGAGGGCGCGGCCTTCAGCGATGTCGCGCAGCAGGCGGCGCATGATCTTGCCCGAGCGTGTCTTGGGCAGGTCGACCGAGATGATGATCTTCTCCGGACGGGCGATGGCGCCGATCTTCTCGGCCACGTGGGCCTTCAGCTCCTGCTCGAATTTCGCCGGATCGGCCATCGCGGTCTCGCGTTGCGACTCCTTGACGATCACGAACGCGGCGATGCCGGTCCCCTTGATCTCGTGCGCGATGCCCACGACCGCGGCCTCGGCCACGCAGTGATGGTCGACCAGCGCCGACTCGACCTCCATCGTGCCGATGCGGTGGCCGGCCACGTTGATCACGTCGTCCACGCGGCCGAGGAGCCAGAAATAGCCGTCCTCGTCGCGCTTCGCGCCGTCGCCGGTGAAGTAGATGCCGGGCCACTTCGACCAGTACTGCTTCACGAAGCGGTCGGGATCGCCCCAGATGCCGCGCAGCATCGACGGCCACGGCGAGGTCACGGCCAGGAAGCCGCCGCCGACTTCCACTTCCTTCCCCTCATGGTCGAGGATCTTCGCATCGATGCCGGGGAACGGCTTCGTGGCGGAGCCGGGCTTGGTCGGGACGAGACCGGGCAGCGGCGTGATCATGATGGCGCCCGTCTCGGTCTGCCACCAGGTGTCGACGACGGGGCAGCGTCCGCCGCCGATGTTTTCCTGGTACCAGATCCACGCCTCGGGGTTGATCGGCTCGCCGACCGAGCCGAGGAGGCGGAGCGACGACATGTCGTGCGCCTTCGGCAGCTCCTCGCCCCATTTCATGAAGGCGCGGATGGCCGTCGGCGCGGTGTAGAAGATCGTGACCTTGTGGCGCTCGATGATGTCCCAGAAACGGTCCTTCTTCGGCCAGTCGGGCGCGCCCTCGTAGATCATCACCGTCGCGCCGGCGGCCAGCGGGCCGTAGACGACGTACGAATGGCCGGTGACCCAGCCGATGTCGGCGGTGCACCAGTAGACGTCGTCTTCCTTGAGGTCGAAGACCCACTTGCACGTGGCCAGGCAGCCGGTGAGATAGCCGCCGGTCGTGTGGACGATCCCCTTCGGCTTGCCGGTGCTGCCGGAGGTGTAGAGGACGTAGAGCATGTGCTCGGAGTCGACCCATTCCGGCTCGCACCACGCCTCGGCGGCGGCCATGACGTCGTGGTACCAGACGTCGCGGTCGTTCATCGTCACCTCGTCTTCCGGGCGGCGACGGACGACGACGACGTTCTGGACGGAGGGGCACTCCGCGACGGCCGTGTCGGTGGTCTTCTTCAGCGGCACGATGGTGCCGCGGCGATAGCCGCTGGTGGCGGTGATGCAGACCTTGGCCGAGGCATCCTGGATGCGGTCCTTCAGCGCGTCGGCGGAGAAGCCGCCGAAGACGACGGAGTGGATGGCGCCGATGCGCGCGCAGGCGAGCATGGCCACGGCCGCCTCGGGGATGAGGGGCATGTAGATGGCGACGACGTCGCCTTTGCCGACGCCGAGGGCTTTCAGCGCGTTGGCGAACCGGCACACATCGGCGTGCAGGGCGCCGTAGGTGATGCGGCGGATCTCGCCGGGCTCCCCTTCCCAGAGCAGGGCGACCTTGTCGCTGTTCTTCTCGAGATGCCGGTCGAGGCAGTTGAAGGAGGCGTTGAGCGTGCCGCCCGAAAACCATTTCGCATACGGCGCGTCCCATTCGAGGACGGTGTCCCACTTCGTATGCCAGTCGAGCTGCCCGGCCCACCCGGCCCAGAACGCCTCGCGGTCCTTCGCCGCCTTCGCCCAGACCGCGGGGTCATGGATGTTCGCTTTCTTGCGGAACTCCTCGGACGGCGGAAACTCGCGGCTTTCCTGCAGGAGTGCGTCGATTTCTTGAGCCATTCGTCCCTCCGGGGAGGGGGATTGTATAGGGGGATGGGATGAAGCGTGCGCTCCTGATCGTCGTGGTGATGGCGGCCCAGGTGCCGCACTCGGGCGATTACCAGATGCCGCTGACGCTGGTACTCTCGCCGCGATGAAAACGCTCTGGATCTGGCTCGCGCTGGTCGTCGTCGGCATCGGGGCAGCGCTCTTCTTCGGGCGCTCGCGCGTGGAGACCGGGACGGGGAACCGTCCGTGGCCCCTCGGCCTGGGCCTGGTCGCGGACGCGCCGAAGCGCTTTCCGGTGACGAAGGACAACGCCGCGGCGACGAAGCTGGTCGAGCTGGCCGCGAAGGCGAACGTCGATCTCCACGCGTCGCGCGAGCGGCGCGGCGGCGTGTCGGAGGATCTGCGCGAGGCGCTGGGCGAGTACGCGCGCACGCAGCTCGAGCGCAGCGGCGACTCCATCGACGCGCCTCCGTCGGACGTCGCCCGCTACCTGACGGGCAATGCCGAAACGCTCGACGAGATCCGCGCGCTCGCGTTGAGCGGCACGCCGATCGTGTTCGAAGCCAATCCCGCGCACGACTTCATGGGCGAACGACGGTCGGGACCGAACCTCTTCGCGCTGCAGTACCTGCAGCGCACCTTCGTCGTGCGGGCGCTGGACGCCGCGCGCGGCGGCAACGCGGCGGCATGGGACGAGTTGCGCGCGGCATGGGAGCTCACGCGTCCGCTGTTCGGGCGTCCCGATCCGGAGGGCGTGCTGGCCGGCATGACCGCGGCGCGGATGGTCAACGCCGCGGCGCGCAAGATGCCGCTGCCGCCGCCGGCGTGGCTCCGCGAGGTCTTCACCTTCGACTACGAGCGCGCCTACGTCGCCGCGCAGCAGGTGCAGGCCTGGCGCAACAAGCAGCCGGCGCTCAACGAGCGCCTGCGCGGCATGTCCGAGGAAGTGCTGCGCGCGAAAGCGTGCGACGCGAAGAGCCCGCAGTTCGACGCGGTGCGGGAGAAGCTCGGCGGGCGCGCCACGCCCAGTCTCGTGTCGGGATGGGAGCGGCTGATGCGCTTCCGCGCCGAGCGCGAGGCCACGGAGCGCGTGTTGCAGATCCGCGCCGGCCAGGCGCCGTCGCGCGACTCGCAATGCTCCGACGGCAGCTGGGACGTGACGGCGAAGTCGTTCCGCTTCACTCGCGACGTGGAGTCGGAGTATCCGGCGTACGACTATCCGCTGGAGTACGGACAATCCGCCCCCGCGCAATCACCGTCGTCACCTCCAGCGGCACCAGCGAGCGGACGGCGATGAGATCCGCCTCGTAGCCCGGGGCGAGGTCGCCGGCGCGTCCCTCGAGTCCGAGGAGGCGTGCGGTGCGATGCGTTTCTCCGCAAGCAGGCGCGCGGTGTCGTCGTCGATCAGGCCGCCGTGCTCGATCGAGTCGACGCCGGCGTTCGCCGCGGCGCGGATCGCGGCCGGGCCCTGCGCGTGCGCGGCCACGCGGCGTTTCTGTCGGTTCGCCTCGTCGACGATCGCGGCGATGAACTCCTGCGGCATCTCCGTCGCCGCGGCATCCGCGGCACGGCCGATCACGCCGCCGCCCGTGCAGATCTTGAGGAAGTCCGCGCCGTCCGCGATCAGCTTAGTACTCCATTCGCTAAATTCGAGCACGGATCGCGTGGCACGCGACACCGGTGCCAAACGTAGGGCGCGGCTTCAGCCCGCCCCCGGGCGGGGCGGGGGCACCTGGGTGACCGTGCCTGAGCCCCGTTCGCCGCGAGCGCTCGACGGGCTGAAGCCCGTCCTGCGTTTCCACGTGCATCGCGAGGACGACGCAGAGACGCCTTGGCGCCGCGCGCTCTGTGATCGAATTTAGCGAATCGAGTACTTAGGCACGGGCCAATGCGTTGGCGATCGACTGGAACACGCCCAGCCCGTCCGCGTTGCCGAGGATCGATTCGGCGCAGCGCTCCGGGTGGGGCATCATCCCGAGCACGTTTCGCCCCTCGTTGCAGATGCCGGCGATGTTGCGCGCGGAGCCGTTCGGGTTGGCCTCCGAGGTGAGGCGTCCCGCCTCGTCGCAGTAGCGGAAGATCACCTGGCGGTTCGCCTCGAGCGCGTCGAGCGTGGCCTCGTCGGCGAAGTAATTCCCCTCGCCGTGCGCGATGGGGGCGCGGAGGATCTGTCCCGCCGCGAGCTCGTTCGTGAACGGCGTGTCCGTCTCCTCGACCCGGAGCAGCACGTCGCGGGCGAGGAAGCGGAGGTGCTGGTTGCGCATCAGCGCTCCCGGCAGCAGCCCGACCTCGGTCAGGACCTGGAAGCCGTTGCAGATGCCGAACACCAGCCCGCCTTGCTCCGCGTGACGCTTGATGGCGCCCATGATCGGCGCGAACTTCGCCAGCGCGCCGGCGCGCAGGTAGTCGCCGTAGGCGAAGCCGCCGGGGATAATCACGCAGTCGGCGCCCTTGAGGTCCGTCTCCTTGTGCCACAGCACCTCGGCCTCCGCGCCGAGGACGTCCTTCGTCACGTGCAGCGCATCGTGATCGCAGTTCGAGCCGGGGAGGACGACGATGCCGAATTTCATGGAGCGATCTTACTGCGCGATCGCGGGACGCGGCACGTGGTAGATCGTCAGCGTGCCGGCCCGGTCCGTGGCCACGAGCGTGCCGCTCTTCGGATCGAAGGCCAGCGCGTACGCGTTGATGCCGTAGATCGATGCGGGCGTCACGCCGCGCGGCGAGGCGGTGAGGACGCCGCTCGCGCTGCAGCGGCGCTCGCCGTAGACCACCAGCGTCTCGCTTCCCGCCAGGGCGGCGATCTGCGGGCCGCTCCCCTCGGGGAGGCAGATGCGGTTGCTGTTCACGATGGCGCGGGAGCTCAGCGACTTCTCGAAGAGCGTGCCACGGCTGAAGGCGAGCAGCGAGCGTCCGTTCGCGGCGAACATGGCCGCCTCGATCGACTCCTGCGTCTGCAGCGGCTCGCGCGCCTTCTGCGAGAAGTTCTTCGGGTCGAACAGCGACACCGCGGTGGCCTTGGCGTTGCCGAAATCCTCTTCGGCGACGACGGCCAGTGACGTGGCGCTCGCGGCGATGGCCATCGGCTCGTCGATGTCGAGCGTGCGCAGCTCGGTCTTGCCGTCGCCGTCGTAGACGTGCACCTGGCGGCCGAGGAGATAGAGGTAGCGCCCCTTCGGGTCGGGCACCGCGTCGCGGATCGTCTCCCCTTCCATGGTGATCTCGCGCAGCACGGCGAGGTCGGGGAGGGAGAGGATCATCGCGCTCTCGTCGCTGCCGTTGGCGATGAAGAGGCGCGTGCGCTCCGGGTTGGTGCGCAGCGTGACCAGTTCTTTTGTGGAGGCGATCTCGGCGGAGTCGAGGACGACCCGCTTCTTCACCGCGCCGCTGACCGGATCGATGGCCACGACGGACTGCGACTCGGCCAGGCCGACGTAGAGCGTGCCGTCCGCGCCGACCGCGACGCCGCGCGGGTCGCCTTTCAGCTCCCAGCGGCGCACGACCTTGCGGTCCTTCGTGGCGACGGGAGTCAGCGTCTCGGCGTCCAGCGAGAACGCCGCCAGCAGGAGGAGGGCGGCGAGCTTACTCCTCGAGGGTGTAGGAGAACTTTTCGATGACCGTGTTCGCGAGGAGTCGCTCGCACATCTGGCGAAGCTGCGTCTCGACGTCCTCCCGGCTCTGGCCACTGTTCGCAAGCGTGATGCGAAACAGCTTCCCGACCCGGACATCTTCCACGCCGCCGAACCCTAGCGAGCCGAGCGAATGCTCGATCGCTTTCCCCTGAGGGTCCAGCACGGAGGGTTTGAGCTCGACCGTGACCGTCGCTTTCATGGGTGCGGATCATACAAGCGATGAGTGATGAACGATGAGCGATGAGTGCCGCCCCCGGTTCATCGCTCATCTCTCATCGGTCATCACTCAGAACAATGCCAGCTGTCCCATCGGTGTGCTGCGCGGCCGCGTGCGGGCGATGTCGAACATCCCGGTGGGCTCGAACTGTTTCGCAATGGAAAACTCGAGGCTCGCCCCCGTGCGGCGAAGCAGGCGCGTGCACATGTCGCGGACGATCGACTCGTGGTTGTTCTTCTGCGAGAGGTGGATCATGCAGAGCGCCTTGAGGTCCGCGCCCAGGAGGCGCTGCACGGCGCTGAGGGCGTCGTCGTTGGAGAGGTGGCCGAAGCGCGACATGATCCGCCGCTTGAGCGACCACGGATAGCTGCCCATGCGCAGCATGTCCAGATCGTGGTTGGCCTCGAAGAAGAGGCCGTCGCAGCCGCTGAGGTGGTCCATGACCTCGCGATTCACATAGCCGAGGTCGCTGGCCAGGCCGACGCGGGTCCCGTCGCGCGCCTCGATCACGAAGCAGGAGGGATCGGCCGCGTCGTGGATGGTCTTGCGGGCGTGCACCTGCAGCTCGCCGATGGTGAAGGAAGTGTCGTTCTCGAAGAGGACCGTCCTGACGTCGGTCGTGTCGAGGTTCGACGCCTTCAGCGTGCCGCTGGTGAGATAGATCGGCACCTCGTACTTGCGGGCGATCTTGTCGGCGCCGCGGATGTGGTCGTAATGCTCGTGCGTGACGACGATGGCGGAGAGGCTGGCGATGTCGCGGCCGACCAGCTCCAGGCGCTTCTTCGTGTCGCGCGGGCCGATGCCGGCGTCGACGAGGATGGCCGTCCCGTCGCTCTCGAACCAGTAGGCGTTGCCGGCCGAACCGGAGGAGAGGGGCGCCACGAACATGAATCGGATGGTAGCATCCCGCGCCAATGGCTGAACGCTTCATTGTCGAAGGCGGCCGCCGGCTGGAGGGCTCCATCCGGCCGGGCGGCAACAAGAACGCGGCACTCCCCATCCTGGCGGCGTGCCTGCTCACGGACGAACCGGTGATCCTGCGCAACCTGCCGGACATCCAGGACGTCCGGGTCATGCTGCAGATCCTCGAGGGGCTCGGCGCCTCGGTCGAGAAGCTGGAGCCGAACGTCTTTCGCATCACGGCCCAAGGCGACATTTCCTGCGAGCCGGACGTCGAGCTGTCGAAGAAGATCCGCGCCTCGATCCTCCTGGCCGGCCCGCTCCTGGCGCGCTGCGGGAACGTCTCCGTGGCCAAGCCGGGCGGCGACGCCATCGGCCGGCGGCGCGTCGACACGCACCTGCTCGCCCTCGAGGCGCTGGGCGCGCAGATCGAGGTCTCGGCCCACGAGTACCGCATGGCCGCGCAGACGCTGAAGGCGAAGAAGATGTTCCTCGACGAGGCGTCGGTGACCGCGACCGAGAACGCGATCATGGCCGCCGTCCTGGCCGAGGGGGAGACCACCATCTACAACGCCGCGGCCGAGCCGCACGTCCAGGACCTCTGTCACCTGCTGAACAAGATGGGGGCGCAGATCGACGGCATCGCCACGAACTCGCTGCGCATCCAGGGCGTCGACTCGCTGCACGGCTGCGACTTCTACATCAATAGCGATCACATCGAGGTCGGCTCGTACATCGGCCTGGCCGCGGTGACGCGCAGCGAGCTGGTGATCGAGGACGCCGTCCCGGAGCACATGTACGCGGTGCGGCACATGCTCGAGAAGCTGGGCGTGGAGATCAAGATCGAGGGGCGCAACATCCGCGTGCCGAAGGATCAGGAGCTGCGCGTGCGCTACGACATCGGCGCCGCGGTGCCGAAGATCGACGACGGCCCCTGGCCGCTGTTCCCCGCCGACCTGCTGTCCATCATGATCATCATCGCCACGCAGGCCGAGGGGACGGTGATGATCTTCGAGAAGATGTTCGAGTCGCGCCTCTTCTTCACGGACAAGCTGATCGGCATGGGCGCACGCATCATCCTCTGCGACCCGCACCGCGCCATCATCGTCGGCGGCGCGCGCCTGCACGGCGGCGAGATCTCCAGCCCCGACATCCGCGCCGGCATGGCGTTGCTCCTGGCCGCGCTCTGCGCGAAAGGGGAGAGCATCATCCACAACGTGCATCAGATCGACCGCGGCTACGAGAGGATCGATGAGCGGCTGAACGCGCTGGGGGCGAGGATCAGCCGCGAACGGGACGTGTGAGACGTGGCCGCGTTGACGATCGCCGACCTCGACGTGCTTGCGGCCGCGCGGTTACAGGATGCGGAAGCGTTGCACGCGGCAGGCCGATATGACAGTGCGCGATATGTCTGCGGGTATGCCGTCGAGCTGAAACTGAAGGCGCGCATTTGCATGGCGCACGGCTGGCCCGCGTTTCCACCCCCTGCACTCGCCAAGATGTTGAAAACACACGATCTCAAGGTGCTGTTGCTGCTTTCCACGATGCACGCGACAATATTCTCCGGACATGCTGGCTATTGGTCGATCGTGGTGGCCTGGAACCCGGAGCAGCGATATGACGTCGTGCCGGTCACGGCACAGGATGCGCAGGACATGATCGATGCAACACGCGCTCTGATGGCGGTTTTATGATCGAGCCGAAACACATCCAGAACCTCCGCCGGCGCCTCATCGCGGATCGGGGATATCTGCTCTTCCTGGCGCTCTTTGAGCGCGATGAAGCTCCCGGCACGTGGGATCTGCTGATCTCAGGCGGCGGTCTGCGCTCCAACACCCTCGCCGATTATGAGTACGTCGGCCGCCTCCTGAACGAAACGCTGACGCTTGACGAGATGCTCGAGCTCACCAAGTTCGTCGTGCTGAGAGAGGACTACGAACCGATTCAAAAGCTCCTGAAGCGCGTGCACGTCGAGGACGATGAGCCTGTCGAGCTCGAAAACTTCCGGTTTTACGAGTTCCTCATCCGGCGTGCGCTGATTTTCCATGCTGCGCCCGCCGAAGTGGGTGCCGAAAAGGCGTGAGCATCGAGCACGGCCTCGCCGTGATGGGCATCCTCAACGTCACGCCGGACTCGTTCTCCGACGGTGGCGTGCACTACGACCGCGCGGTCGCCATCGACGCGGCGCTGCGGATGGAGCGGGACGGGGCGGCGATCATCGACGTGGGGGGGGAATCGACGCGGCCGGGGTCCGACACCGTTTCCGTGGAGGAAGAGCTGGACCGCGTCATTCCGGTGATCGAGGGGATCCGCGCGCGCAGCAGCGTGCGCATCTCGGTCGACACGAGAAAAGCGCGGGTGGCCGAGGCGGCGCTCGATGCCGGTGCGGACCTGGTCAACGACGTCACGGCGCTCCGCGATGAAGCGCTGCGCGCGCTCGTGGCGAAACGCGGCGTGCAGGTCATCCTCATGCACATGCGCGGCGAGCCGAAGACGATGCAGGACGACATCCACTTCGACGATGTCGTGCACGACGTCGCCCGCGAGCTGCAGCAGTGGCGCGACGAGGCGATCCGGGCCGGGGTGAAGAAAGCGAACATCCTCATCGATCCCGGCATCGGCTTCGGCAAGACGTTCGAGCACAACCTGGAGATCCTGGCCCGCTGCGACGAGTACCGCAGCATCGCGCCGGTGGTCATCGGCGCGTCGCGGAAGGCGTTCATCGGGCACGTCACCGGGCAGCCGGGCGGCGCGGCGCGCGTGGCCGGCTCGCTCGCGGCCGTGGCCGCGGCGGCGAAAGGGTGCGCCTCGATCGTGCGCGTGCACGACGTGCGCGAGACGGTCGACTTCCTCAGGGTCCTGAGCGCCATCGAGGCGCACGCATGAATCTGTTCGACCGCCTGCTGTCGCTCAACTTCACGTGGCGCGACGCGGTGGACATCCTCATCGTGGCCCTGATCATCTACGGCATCTTCGCGCTGATCCGCGGCACGCGGGCCATGCAGATCTCGATCGGCCTGGTGATCCTCGGCTCGACGTTCTTCGTGGCGCGCGCGTTCGACCTGCCGGCGCTGGAGGCGATCTCGCGGCAGATCCTCTTTTACCTCCCCTTCGCGGTGATCGTGCTGTTCCAGCAGGAGATCCGCCGCGCGCTGGCGCGCATGGTCGGCAACCCGATGGCGATCTTCTTCCGCCGTCCCGACGGCACGCTGCCCATCGACGCCATCGTGAACGCGTGCGAGGTCCTGGCCGCGAAGCGCGTCGGCGCGCTGATGGCCATCGAGGGTCGGCAGACTCTGCGCATGTACGAGGATGGGGCGAAACCGGTGGACGCGGTGCTGACGAATGAGCTGCTGGTGGCGATCTTCACGCCGGGCGGGCCGCTGCACGACGGTGCGGTACTGATCCGCGGCAACCGCGTCGCCGCGGCGAACGCGTTCCTGCCGCTGACGGCGACGCCCGATCCGACGCTGGCGCACGGGACGCGGCATCGCGCCGCCATCGGCCTCTCCGAGGAGAGCGACGCGCTGGTGATCGTCATCTCGGAGGAGAACGGCTCGATGGCACTGGCCGCCGACGGCGTCCTGCGCGAGCATCTCGACCGCGACACGCTGCGCGCGGCGCTCATGGAACGATTCGGGACCCCGCGATGAAAAACCTCGGCCTCAAGCTCGTCTCGCTGCTGCTGGCGTGCATCCTCTGGTGGTACGTGTCGCTGCCGCGGCGCGAGGAGGTGCGCGAGCGCGTGGTCACGGCGTCGCTGGCGCTGGTGGGGATGCCGTCGTACCTGGTCATCACCACGCCGGACATCCCCAGCAGCGTGGCCGTGCGCGTGCGCGGGCGGAAGACCGACCTGCGCGGCGTGGCCTCCCAGACGCTCGAGGCCTCCGCGGACCTGAGCGGCATCAACAAGGCCGGCGAGGTGGAGATCACCATCCGCCCGCGGCACATCAACGTGCCGGACGAGATCGAGGTCGTGTCGATCGAGCCGGCGAAGATCCGCTTCCGCGTGGAGCAGTTGCGCCAGCGCGCGGTGCCGATCCGCCCGTTCCTCGATGGAGGCGTGCCCGCGGGCTACATCATCGGACAGGCCACGGCCGAGCCGCCGCTGGCGCTCGTGTCGGGCCCGGCCTCGCAGATCGCGAAACTGGCCGAGGTCACCACCGAGCGCATTATCATGACCGGCCGCACGGAGACATTCGTGCAGAGCATGGGCATCATCGCCGACTCGCCGCTGGTGCGGGTCATCTCGCCGCTCACCACACAAGTCACGGTTCCGGTACTCGCGGAGGTCGGACCCGAACTGCCCACGGACACGACCGGCACGAGCGCAACCACGGAGACCACGAGCACACAATGAGACAACTCTTCGGAACCGACGGCATCCGCGGCAAGGCGCGGCAATATCCTCTCGACGAGGCCACGCTGATCCGCCTCGGCTACGCCCTGGCCAGGCGCTTCCCGGGGAAGATCCTCCTCGGCCGCGACACGCGTGAATCGGGTCCGATGATCGCCGGCGCGCTGGCGGCCGGTCTCCGGGAAGGAGGGGCCCAGCCCGTGGCGGTCGGCGTCATCCCCACGCCCGGCATCGCCTATCTCTGCCGGACGACCGGCGACGCCGTCGCGGCGATCTCGATCTCCGCCTCGCACAATCCGTGGGAAGACAACGGCGTGAAGATCTTCGGCCACGACGGGATGAAGCTGCCCGACCGCATCGAGCTGGAGATCGAACAGGACCTGGAGCGCGTCGACATCGGCGCGCTGGCCTCGTCCGACAACGACGAGGAGTCGCCCGAGCTCATCGAAGAGTACGAGCGCTTTCTCATCCACGGCATCCCGCCGGCGGGACTCAAGGGGCGCAAGGTCGTGCTCGACGTCGGGCACGGGGCGGCCTGCCGCATCGCGCCCGAAGTGTTCCGGCGCGTCGGCGCGGAAGTGGTGGTCATTCACGACGCCCCGAACGGCCGCAACATCAATGAGAACGCCGGCGCACTGCACCCGGAGCGGCTCGCGCAGGTGGTGGTGGAACAGCACGCCGACTACGGTGTGGCGTTCGACGGCGACGCCGACCGCGCCATCTTCGCCGACGACGCCGGCAAGATCCGCGACGGCGACGAGATCATCTACCTCTGGGCGAAGCACCTGAAGCTGCCGCTGGTGGTGACGACGGTGATGTCGAATTTCGGCTTCGAGAAGCAGCTCCAGGCCGACGGCATCGAGCTGCTGCGCGCGCAGGTGGGCGACAAATACGTGCTCGAGCAGATGCTGCAGCGCGACGCGCTCCTCGGCGGCGAGCAGTCGGGCCACATCATCGACCGCACCGTGCACACGACCGGCGACGGGATTCACACCGCCGTCGTCTTCGGTCACATCCTCGGGGAGATGGGGCAGCCGTTCTCGAAGCTGCACACCTTCGACCCGATGCCGCAACTGCTCCTGAACGAGAAGGTGGCCTCCAAGCCGGCGCTCGATACGCTGCCGAAGTATCAGGAGGCGCACGCCGCGGCGTTGCGCGAGCTCGATGGCCGCGGACGCATTCTCGTGCGCTATTCGGGCACGGAGAACCTGGTGCGGGTGATGGTGGAGGGGGAGGACGACACGCTGATCCGGCGGATTGCGGAGGATCTGCGGTCGGTGCTGAAGGAGGAAATCGACGATGTGTCATCCTGAGGCGCGAAGACGCCGAAGGACCTTCCAGCATGCGGCGGGGAAGATCCTTCGCCCTCTGCGGGGCTCAGGATGACACCGGGGCGTTGGTCCCTGACCGGGAAAACCGCCCTCGTCACCGGCGCGACGAAGGGCATCGGCCTGGCCATCGCCGAGGAACTGGAGTCGTTCGGCGCGAGCGTGATCCGCATCGCCCGCGGCACCGGTGCCGACATGAGCAAGGCTGAAGACCGCCGCCGCGTCATCGAGGGCCTCGACCGGCTCGACATCCTCGTCAACAACGCCGGCACGAACATCCGCAGGAAGGCGGTCGACTACGAGGAAGGGGAGTACGAGCGCATCCGCGAGCTCAATCAGGACGCGGTGCTCGACCTCTGCCGGCTCGCGCATCCGCTGCTGAAACGCTCGGGCGAGGCGAGCATCGTCAACATCGTCTCCGTGGCCGCCTTCCGCCACCTCGGCACGGGCATCCCGTACGCCATGACCAAGGCGGCCGTGGCGCACATGACCCGCGGCCTGGCGGCGGAGTGGGCGGCGGACGGGATCCGCGTCAACGCGGTGGCGCCGTGGTACATCCGCACGCCGCTGGCGCAGCCGGTTCTGGACGACCCGGAGCGACTGGCGAAAATCCTCGCCACCACGCCGCTCGGAAGGGTCGGCGAACCGGAGGAAGTCGCGTCGCTGGTTGCATTTCTGTGCATGCCGGTCTCGTCGTACATCACCGGCCAGTGCATTGCCGTGGATGGCGGATTCAGCGTTGCCGGGGTTTTCCAATAAAACATTGGCGAAGAGGGCGACCGCTGCTATATTGCGCCATCCATTTTCAGCCCGATGGTCCGGAGAATCGTTGATGGCGAAGGCGCAGGGGAAGAAGGCGGTCGCCGCCGCCAGTGGTAAGGGTGCGGCAAAGAAGGTCGCGGCGAAGCTCAAGAGCGCGGCCAAGGCAGTAAAGAAAAAGGTCGCCCCGAAGAAGGCCGCAACGCCCGCAGCGAAGCCAGCCGCGAAAAAGCCCGCGCCGAAACCGCCGGCCAGGCCGGCAGCGAAGCCGGCACCGAAGGCCGTCGCCAAACCGGCGCCGAAGGCGAAAGCCCCCTCCAAACCCGTGAAGGTCGCGAAGGCCGCGGTGAAGGCCGTGAAGAAAGTCGCGGCCAAAGTCGCGCCGAAGGCGGCCGAGAAGGCCGCGCTCAAGCCGAAGGCCGTCAAGCCGGCGCCGCCCACCTCCGCACCCGTCGCTCCGAACGTGCCCACCGTCCCGAAACCGGTCCCCGCGCCTCTGCCGGAGAAGGCCAAGCGCGGCCGCCGCGCGCGTCCGCGGGTCATTTCCAGCGGTGCGCCGGCCGCGTCGTGGCTCTCCTCGGAAAAGCCGCGTCCGGCGTCGTTCATCGCCGCGCCCGCGCGCGCCGAGGCGCCGAGCGCCGTGGCCGCGCCGCCGGCGTCCTCCGATCGCCTCATCCGCGAGGAAGACCTCGACCACGCCGCCGTCCGTACCGTGCCGGTGCGCATCGACGTCGAGCAGGGGGCGGGGCGCTTCTACGTCATCGCCAATCCAATGGAAGTGACCGTGCGCGTCGGCGAAGGGATCGAGTGGGACTTCCGCTACATCGGCGGCGCCGACGTGAACGTCGACGAGATCGTGATCGAGCTCGAGAAGCCGTCGCCGTTCTCGCAGAGCGTCTTTCGCACCCGCAAGCCGGGCGGCGCACGCCCGCACCGTCAGCTCTCCGGCGGCGCCGTGGCCTCGGCCGCGGGCAAGCGCGTGCAGTACACCGTACGCGCGATGACGCCGTTCAAGACGGAGCTCGCCAATACGAAGGTGTGGCTGAACGTCACCGCGTGACACGGGCGGGGAATCCCGATCCTCCGCCGTTGTCCACGAATTTCCAATAATCCCTCCATAACTCTCCGTGTCCTCGGACCGACTTTGAGCGGGCAGGCTGCTGCACCAGGCGGTGCGGCAACGATCTCCAACCGCTCAAGAAGGACCTTCCATGACACGACATGCCTCACGATCGTTCCCGGCTTTACTGCTCCTCCTGCTGTTCGCGTCCACGGCGCTCGCGCGTGACGCCGCACAGCGCACTACTCCTCGGGCCGTATTCCTCAACCACACCCATTCGGGCAGCTCTCCGTTCCCGCCACCCGACGCCGACGACACGCTCTTCGTCGTCGACAGCGGCTCGGGCCTCGACACCGGCTGCACGTTCCGCGGCGGCGGGCCGCTGCAGATCCGGATTCCGATCCGGCGCGCGGTCGGCAACGTCGATGCGTCCGGGCATCTCCTCGACCCGGCCGGCTTCAAGGCGCGGGGGCTGATCTCGCCGTTCGCAAAGCTGATCATCCCGGTCTTCGACATCGACATGAACGGCTCACCCGGCTTTCCGCCCGAGGTGGACCGCGTGGAGTTCAACGGCCATGACCTCGGCACCCTCACCGGCGGCGACGGCATCTGGAAGCTGAACGAGTTCTCCATTCCGATCGA
The DNA here is from genome assembly GCA_035627015.1 of Thermoanaerobaculia bacterium. GTDB lineage: Bacteria > Acidobacteriota > Thermoanaerobaculia > Gp7-AA8 > Gp7-AA8 > QHVT01. Next base: position 44,221 of record DASPMO010000036.1, read on the forward strand.
GTGGATCCGCTTCCCGCGCGCCTCGATGGGCGGGCCGGCGCAGGACGAGCCCACCGGCGCGGAGCCGGCGCCGGTCGAGAACACGGTCACGATCTCCATCGACCAGGCCAGCGGCCCGGCGGAGAACTGGTGCATGGCCGTCGACTGGGCGCACCTGGAACTGAAGGCCATCGCCCCGATCTTCGCCGTGCACGGCATCGCCGCGCAGTCCGACACGTGGGAGACGGACTTCAAGACGCACTTCGAGTCGATCGGCCTTCCCTTCACGAACAAGGTCGATCTGATCGCGAACGGCTCCGTCGCGCAGAACGCCCCGATTCTCGGTGCGCGGCTCAACATGCTGGCCAGATCGTTCGGGGCGAAGAAGTACCACGTCGTCGCGCACAGCAAGGGTGGTCTCGACACGCGCCTGTTCACGAACAGCGCCCTGTACGATCCGAAGACGGCGAAGCTGCTCTCCGTCTCCACGCTCAGCACACCGCATCACGGCTCGGTGCTGGCCGACATCCTGGTGGCCACGCGCACGGAGAACGATCCGCAGTCGAGCGATGCCGACATCCAGCGCATCATCCGCGCCGAGCTCCTGCCGATGTTCAGCTTCCCGCCGCAGGATCCGGGCATTCTGGACCTGAAGACCGACCGCGCGGCGATCTTCAATACGTCGCAGCCGTTGCGCGGAGACATCCAGTGGTGGGGGTGGGGTGCGAATGCGGATGCGAACGGCAACGGAATCATCGATGCGCCGGCCGAGACGGCGCCGATGATCCCCGGCTCGCTCCCGGACGGCTACGTAAGCAAGCTGGCCACGGCGACGTACAAGGTGCTGGGCAGCGTCGAGAAGGTCAAGGTCACGCAGCTCACGTCGCAGTGGGGGCTGAACGAGTACACGACCATCGAGAAAGACGCTTCCATCGGTTTCTTCGTCGGAAACGACCTGGCCGTGAACACGCTCAGCGCGTTTCCGCCGCCGGGTGGCTCGTTCATGGGCTCGTTCCCGGCGAACCACACCACGATTCGCGGCGCTGCCGCGGCCCAGTCGATTCTGATCCAGATCACCAACCAGTTCCCGAACCACTGAGCCATGCCGAGACTCCGTTCGATGACACGCGTGCCGACCGGCCTGGCGGCGGCGGCGTTCCTGCTGGCGGCGTTGTACGCCCTCGGGTGGGAAAGCGCGCCGCGGCCCACCGGTGCCTTCGCGCAGGCTGCGATCGGCGCGCTGACGTCACGGTCCGCCCTCTTCGTCGTGCAGGCGCGCGAAGACCGGAGCGCCGTGCTCGTCGGCCACGACTTCGACATCAGGACGAACATCGCCGTGGCGGCGCGCATCGACCTGTCGAATGGAACGGTGACGCAGGTCCGCGTGCTCCGTCCGTTCGATCGCGAGCGTTTCGTCGTGTACGACGAGGTGCCGCTGAACGCCGGTGCGCTCTCCACGCGGTTTCGCGGCATCCGCATTCCGCGGCCGCAGCTCGTCCTGATGAACTTCCTCGGCGACGGGACGCCGCGCATCGCATTCGACAACGCCCTCACGGGGCGGGAGCGGCTGGTCCGGACGCGCGGGGGCGAAACACTGCTGACGCGCACCCTGATCAACGGCCGCGATCTCGAACGCTCCCGGCAGGCGACGCTCAGTGCTTACCAGGCCGGCGGGGATGCGCCGCTCGTGTGTCTCTACACCACGACCCGCGGCACGACCGCCTGGCTCTTCCACAACGACACCCCAATGACGCAGGAGAAACCATGAACACGATCTTCCCGAAACGGCTTGCCGTCCTGCTGCTGGCGAGCCTGATGTCTCTCACCACGATGGCTGCCGTCACCACGACGACCGAGGTCGAAGCCGCGGCCATGGCGCACGATGCCTTCACGCTCACCCCGGGCACGCCGAGCGCGAGCCGGCCGCTCGTGATCGATGCGGCCCCGAGCGCGATCGTGCGCGTGACGGCGGTCTCGCGCACGCTCCAGGTTGCGCTGCGCGCCCCGGACGGCACGTCCTTCACCGTCGGCGATGCGCCCACGGCGGCATTCGACGGCGTGCGCCGCGACAGCCCGGCCGTCGCGAACGGCGCCACGTACATCCTCTTCCTCCAGCAGCCGCGGTCCGGGACGTACACGCTCGAAGTGACGGAGACCGTGCCGCTCGACAAGCCGCTCCCCGTCGTGGCGCTGACGCTCTTCGAGAACAGCACCCGCGCGCTGCTGATCGGCGGTGGCGACACCTATCCGCTCGGCGGCAACATCCGCCTGGCCGCCGTGGTGCTCGACGCGCTGGGGAAGGTGCAGAACGTGAGCATCGCCGCGCGCCTGAATCTCCCCGGCGACGCCGAGCCGGAGGAGGTCGCGTTTCGCGACGACGGCACGGGCGCCGACCCGGTCGCGGGCGATGCGGTCTACAGCGCGTTCGTGAGCCCGGCGGTGGCGGGGCATTACCGCATCGACGCGACCTTCGCGGGAGTCGCGGCCAGCGGCGCGTTCCGGCGCTCCGCCTCAGCGGAGCTCGACGTGGTGCCGCGCCGCGCGCTGCTGGACGGCACGTTCGCCGAGCGGACGCTGGACACGAACGGCGACGGCCTGATCAACCAGGTCGGCATCGCACCGCGCGCGAACGTGCTCGAGGCGGGGGAGTACGAGGTGCAGGTCCGGCTGCGCGCCTCGAACGGCAACGCGATGCAGCGCAGCGCGCGCCGCACGCTCGCCGCCGGCAGCCAGGCGGCTGAAGTGCTCTTCGACACGGAGGAGCTCGCGCGCGATCTCGGCGTAAACGGGCCGTATCAGGTCGAGATCGCGCGCTATGACCGCGTCCTGCCGGCGGATTCCGTCCCGGCTGACATCCGTTACAGCCTCGGCCCGACGGCCGCGCACGACCTCAATGCGTTCCAGCGCGCGCGCCTGCGCATCCTCGGCGGCAGCTCGACCGGAGTCGACACCGACGGGAACGGCCGCTTCGACCGGCTCGACGTGCATCTCCAGGTCGCGGTCGACTTCGCCGGCTTCTATACGTGGTCCGGCGGATTGCGCGACCGCAATGGTGTCGACCTCGGCTTCCGCACCGGCAGCCGCTCGCTCGCGGCGGGCACCCACACGATCACGCTGTCGTTCGACGGCCGCACCATCGGCGCGAACGGCGTCGACGGCCCGTATGCACTGTCGAACTTCCTCATGTTCGGCGCGGGGCAGTCGATCGTGGCCGTGACCGCCTTCCGCACCGAGCCCTATCCCGCCTCGCAATTCGAAGGCTTCCCCCGCGACGCGACGCCGCCCGTGCTGAGCGTCTCGGTGACGCCGACCGTGCTCTGGCCGGCCAATCACGAGATGGTGGAGATCGTGCCGACGATCGCCGTCAGCGATGACTTCGATCCGTCGCCGTCCGTCTCGCTGGTCAGCATCACTAGCAACGAAGGAGACGACATGCGCGGTGACGGGAGGACGTCGGACGACATCGTCATCGACGGCAGCCGCATCTTCCTGCGCGCCGAGCGCTCGGGAGGCGGCAACGACCGCATTTACGCGCTGATCTGGCGGGCCACCGATCAGGTGGGCAACAGCACGCTGGCCTCGGCCACCGTCACGGTGCCGCACGATCAGAGGAAGTAACCGGCCGCAGTGACGGCGCGCGTCAGCGCGCCGTCACATGCTGCTCCTGCAGCGCCGCGAACGAGCTGGCCCCTTCCTTCAGCGACCGGATCCCCTCTACGCACGCCGTGGCCGCGGTGAGGGTGGTGATGCAGGGGATGTGGAGCTGGAGCGCGGTCCGGCGGATGTACGTGTCGTCGACGAAGGCCGACTTGCCGAACGGGGTGTTGATGGCCAGGGCCACCTCGCCGTTGATCATGTGGTCGACGATGTTCGGCCGCGCCTCGTGCACCTTCGACACGAGCTCCGCCTCCACGCCGTGCTTGTGCAGGAACTCGCGCGTGCCGCCGGTGGCGATGATGCGGAAGCCGAGGGCATTCAGCTCGCGGGCGATCGAGATCACGTGCGGGCGCTTGTCGTTGTCGTTGACGGAGATGAAGGCCGTTCCCTCGAGCGGCAGCCGCACGCCCGCGCTGAGGAGCGCCTTCGCGTACGCCTCGCCGAACGAGCGTGAGCTCCCCATCACCTCGCCGGTCGACTTCATCTCCGGGCCGAGGAGCGTGTCCTCTTTCGGGAAACGGTTGAAGGGGAAGACGGGTGCCTTGACGAAGTAGCCGTTGACGCGCGGCTCGCTGGTCAGGCCCAGCGACCGGAGCGTCTGGCCGGCCATCACCTTCGCGGCGATCTTCGCGAACGACACACCCGTGGCCTTCGACACATAGGGGACCGTGCGCGACGCGCGCGGATTCACCTCGAGCACGTACAGCTCGCCGTGCTGGATGGCGTACTGCACGTTCATCAGGCCGATGACGTTCAGCGCCTTGGCCAGCTCGATCGTGCGGCGGCGGATGCGGTCCTGGTCGCGGTGCCCGATGATGTACGGCGGGATGACCGTCGTCGAGTCGCCGGAGTGGATGCCGGCCAGCTCGATGTGCTCCATCACGCCGGCCACGATCACGTCCTGGCCGTCGGAGACCGCGTCGACGTCGATCTCGATCGCGTCCTCGAGGAAGTGATCGACCAGGATCGGATGTCCCGGCGCCGCCTCCACCGCGCGGACCATGTAGCTGGAGAGCGCATCGTCGTCGTAGACGATGGCCATGGCCCGCCCGCCGAGGACGTACGAGGGGCGCACCACGACCGGATAGCCGATGCGCCGCGCCACGACCAGCGCCTCGGCCTCATTCATCGCGGTGCCGTTCGCCGGCACACGGATGTCGTGTTTGCGCACGAGCTCCCCGAAACGCTCGCGGTCTTCGGCGATGTCGATCGAGTCGACGGAGGTGCCCCACATCGGCACGCCGGCGTCGTGCAGCGCTTTGGCGAGCTTGAGCGGCGTCTGTCCGCCGAACTGCACGATCACGCCCTCGGGCTTCTCGAGGTCGACGATCTCCAGCACGTCCTCGAGCGTGAGCGGCTCGAAGTAGAGGCGGTCGGACGTGTCGTAGTCCGTGGAGACCGTCTCCGGGTTGCAGTTGACCATGATGGTCTCGAAGCCGATCTCGCGCAGCGCGAATGCGGCGTGGACGCAGCAGGTGTCGAACTCGATGCCCTGGCCGATGCGGTTCGGGCCCGAGCCGAGGATGATCACCTTGCGGCGATCCGTCGGGTCGGACTCGTTCTCGGTCTCGTAGGTGGAGTAGAGGTACGGCGTCGTGGCCTCGAACTCCGCGGCGCAGGTGTCGACGCGCTTGTAGACGGGGCGGAGGCCGGCGGCGTGGCGCTCGGCGCGGACGTCGTGTTCGCTGCGGCTGGTGAGCTTCGCGATCTGGCGATCCGAGAAGCCGTTTCGCTTGAGGATGCGCAGGAACGCCGTGTCATCCTGAGCCGCGGAGACGGCGAAGGATCCCCCGCCGACGGAGCGGTCCTCGTGCTTCGGCAGGGGGTCCTTCGCTGCGCTCAGGATGACACGCTTTTCGTACTCGACGATCCTTCGGATCTCCCGCAGGAACCACGGATCGATGTGCGAGAGCGCGTAGATCTCCTCCACTGTCATCCCGGTGCGGAAGGCGTCGCCCACGGCGAAGATGCGCTCCGGCGTCGGCGTGCGCAGCAGCTCCGGCATGCGCTCGCGCGTGTAGCCGCGGGTCTCGAGGCCGGCCACGCCGATCTCGAGCGACCGCAGCCCCTTCTGCAGCGCCTCGTTGAACGTGCGGCCGATGGCCATCGACTCGCCGACGCTCTGCATGGAGAAGCTGAGGAGCTGCGGCGTGTTCGGGAACTTCTCGAACGAGAACCGCGGGATCTTCACCACCACGTAGTCGATCGACGGCTCGAACGACGCCGGCGTCTTCTTGGTGATGTCGTTCGGGATCTCGTCCAGCGTATAGCCGGCGGCGAGCTTGGCCGCGAACTTGGCGATGGGGAAGCCCGTGGCCTTCGACGCCAGCGCCGACGAGCGCGACACGCGCGGGTTCATCTCGATGCAGATGCGGCGGCTCGTCTTCGGGTGCACGGCGAACTGGATGTTCGAGCCGCCCGTCTCCACGCCGATGGCGCGGATGATGCGCTTGGCCTCGTCGCGCATCTCCTGGTACTCGTCGTTGGTGAGCGTCTGCTGCGGCGCCACCGTGATCGAGTCGCCGGTGTGCACGCCCATCGGATCGAAGTTCTCGATCGAGCAGACGATGATCACGTTGTCCGCGCGGTCGCGCATCACCTCGAGCTCGAACTCTTTCCAGCCGATGACCGACTCTTCGACGAGCACGCGGTGCACGGGGGAGAGGTCGAGCCCGCGCGCGACGATCGAGCGCAGCTCTTCGACGTTGTAGGCGATGCCGCCGCCCGAGCCGCCCAGCGTGAACGACGGCCGGATGACCAGCGGGTAGCCGATGCGCGAGGCGAACGTCTCCGCGTCTTCGACCGTGGCCGCGTACGTCGACTGCGGCACGTCGACGCCGATCGACACCATCTTCTCTTTGAAGAGCTGGCGGTCCTCGGCCGTCTTGATGGCGTCGTAGTTCGCGCCGATCAGCTCCACCTGGTGCCGCTCCAGCGCGCCGTTCTCGTAGAGCGCCATGGCCAGGTTGATGCCGGTCTGGCCGCCGACGGTGGGGAGGATCGCGTCCGGCTTCTCCCGCTCGATGATCCGCTCGAGCGACTCGGGCGTGAGCGGCTCGATGTACGTGCGGTCGGCGAACTCCGGGTCGGTCATGATCGTGGCCGGGTTCGAGTTGACGAGGATGATGCGGTATCCCTCGTCGCGCAGCGCCTTGCAGGCCTGCGTGCCCGAATAGTCGAATTCGACCGCTTGCCCGATGACGATGGGGCCGGAGCCAATGATGAGAATAGAGTGGATGTCGGAGCGTTTCGGCACTGCCGCGGCATAGTATAGGAACGTGCGGCGCTTCATCGAGTGGGACAGCATCGACGTCCGCGTGGACGGCGAGAAGATCAACGCCATGGCCCGCCAGATGGTCGCGGCGGACCCGATGATCGAGCGCATCCAGCTGCGCTTCGCGAACGGGCTGCTGCGCGTGGAGGGCTCGGTGCGCAAGTTCATCAGCGTGCCGTTCTCGGTCGACATCACCCAGATCATCCCGTCCGGGACGACCGTGCGCGTGCCGCTGGCGCGGATCTCCGCGGGCCCGATTCCCGTGCCGACGCTGCTGGTGGGGCTGGTGCGGGAGAAGTTCCCGAAGGAACTGGTGCGCTACGAGGACCCGGCCACGCTGGTCCTGTCGCTGGACCGCTTTTTGCCATCTTTCGTCTCGGCCGATATCCAGAAGATCTGGATCATCGACGGCGGCCTGGCCGTGACTCTCGGCAAAGGCGGCGCCGATCTTCCCACCGGAGGTATTTCATGAGCGAACAAGGTTTCGACGACGACATGATGCGCGAGAGCACCGAGGCGGCAGGGCCGGTCTCGCGCGAGCGCGCGGACCGCTTCTACGACCGCATGCGCGAGGGCATCCGCAACTATCTCGCGAACAAGGGGGCGGCCGCGGGGAGCGCGGGCGAGTACCTGCTGCTCGCGCCCGACATCTTCGTGCTGCTGTGGCGCCTGATCAACGACGACCGCGTGAACGCGAAGAACAAGGTCATGCTCGGCAGCGGGCTGGCGTACTACATCTTCCCGCTCGACATCATGCCCGAGGGCTTCCTGGGCCCCATCGGCTACATCGACGACCTCGTGTTCGCCGTCTACCTGCTGAACAAACTGCTCTCCGATACGGACGTGGAGATCCTGCGCGAGCACTGGAGCGGCCGGGACGACATCCTCGACTCCATCCGCAACGTGCTGAATGCCGCGGACAACCTCGTCGGCAGTGACATCATCGGCAAGTTCAAGAAGAACGTGAAGTAGAGTGACGTAGATCACCAACCTTGGCAGGCGCGGCCGCTCGGCCGCGCCTTTTTCAGCTACAGGCAGTGGATATTTGTGGACTCCAGTGGACGTCAGTGGTACAAAAGCCACTGAATCAACATGGAACTGAGCGTTTTTATGGGGCACAGCCCCGCGAAGATCGACGAGAAGGGTCGCCTCAAAGTGCCGGCGAACTTCCGGAAGATCCTCTCGGAGCGCTACGGCGACGAGTGCTTCATCACCTCGAAAGACGGTGAGAGCGCGCTCGTCTACCCGATGCCCGTATGGCTCGAGTTCCAGGCCAAGCTGGCCAAGGTCCCGTCGACGTCGATGGCCAAGATCAAGCTGCTCGAGCGCGTGAACTACTTCGGGCAGGTCGGCACGATCGACGCGCAGGGGCGCGTGCTCGTCCCGGCCGTCCTTCGCGAAGTGGCCGGAATCGCCGAAGACGTGGTCGTCCTCGGCAGCCAGGATCACCTGATCGTCTGGAACGAGCAGAAGATGAAGAAGCGGCTCGAGGACACGCCGCTCACGGCGGAAGACTACAAAGAGCTCGAACTTCACGGCGTGTGAAGTGAGACACGAACCTGTTCTTTTGGAACCTGTGCTCGAGTATCTCGAGCCCAACCGCCGCGACGGCGTGCTCGTCGACGCGACGGTGGGGCTGGGAGGGCATTCGGAGGCGCTGCTGGAGCGGCATCCGGACGTCCGCCTGGTCGCGATCGATCGCGACCCCGAGGCACTCGAACGGTCGCGGGAGCGGCTGAGCCGCTTCGGCGAGCGCGTGACGTTCGTCCGCGGACGCCACGAATCGCTCATTGACATCCTGAAGCAGTCCGGCGTTGCGGCGGTCAGCGGTCTGCTGGCCGATCTCGGCGTCTCGTCGATGCAGCTCGACGACGCGGCGCGCGGCTTCTCGTTCCGTTTCGACGGGCCGCTCGACATGCGCATGGCCTCCGAGGGGACCAGCGCCGCCGACCTGGTGAACGGGCTCGACGAGTACGAGCTGTTCCGCATCATCCGCGACTACGGCGAGGAGCCGATGGCGCGGCGGATCGCGAGGGCGATCGTCGAGGCGCGCGCCGAGGGGCGCATCGAGACGACGGCGCGGCTGAGCGAGGTCATTCGCAGCGTCAAGAAAGCGCGCTTCCATGACATCGACCCGTCGACGCTCACGTTCCAGGCCCTGCGCATCGCCACGAACGAGGAGCTGGTCGGGCTCGACCGCTTCGTCGACGACGCGGTGAGCGTCCTCGAGAGCGGCGCGCGCGCGGCCATCATCTCCTTCCACTCGCTCGAGGATCGCATCGTCAAGCGCGCGTTCCGGAGGCTGGAAGGGGAGTGCACCTGTCCGCCCAACCTGCCGGTGTGCGGTTGCGGCGCGAAGGCTCTGGTCGACGTGCTGACCGGAAGGCCGGTCACTGCTTCAGAAGAGGAGATGCAACGAAATCCGCGATCGCGCAGCGCGAAGCTGCGAGTCGCGGAGAGGGTGTGAGGAAGTTGCTGGTTACTGGTTGTTGGTTCAAGGCAGTGCACGGCCGATGGCGTGAAGCCGCCTTGAACCAGCAACACAGCAACCAGCAACGACGAAGTGGCGGAGTCCACGAGCAAGGGTGAAGGTTGGGGAAGGGTTGGGTGTGTGTGTGGCGTGGGGAGCTCGGGAGGGGTGGAGCGTGGAGCGTGGGTGTGTGTGGATGGCTTCTCGCGTCGCGCTGGTAGGCAGATCTTCACCCTTGTTCGTTGATTCCGCGGTTTCCGGTCATGTACACGCAGAAGAAAGCCATCGACAACACGCACGTCGTTCGCGAGCGGGATCGCCAGCGAAACCGTGAGCTGGTCGCCGTCTTCTCCCTCGGCGTCCCGATCGGCCTCTTTCTGCTCCTCTTCACCTGGCAGAACCTCGAGGTCATCCGCCTCGGCCGCGAGGCGACGAAGCTGCAGAAGGACCTCAAGACCGTCACCGCCGAGCACAAGGCCCTCCAGGCCGAGCTCGATCGCATGACCTCCTTCGACGCCGTCGAAAAGAAAGCCCGGGACCTCGGCTTCCAGACCACCGACGCGAAAAACATCATCATCATCGAGACCTCTCGCCTCGGCTCGGGGCAAGCCGCCAACCGCCAACCGCCAACCGCCAACCAACCTGGAGCCCGGTGATGCAGATCTCGCATCGCCGTCTGATCCAGGTCTTCGCGTTCCTGGCCGCGTGGGGCGTCGTCGTCGTCGCCCGGCTCGTGCAGGTGCAGCTCGTGCGGCACGACCACTATGTCGCCCGCGCGCAGCGGCAGCAGGAGCGGACGCTCGACCTGAATCCCGTGCGCGGCTCGATCCTGGACACGCGCGGCCGGGTGCTGGCCGAGTCGATCGCCGCCGAGTCGATCTACGCCGACCCGCAGAGCATCAGCGACCCCCGCGGCGTGGCGCGCAAGCTCGCCGCCGTGGCAGGCCTCGGCCTGACGGCGCGCGAGATCGAGTCGAAGCTGCGCGGCAGCGGGAGCTTCGCCTGGATCGCGCGGCAGCTCCCGCTCGAGACCACGGCCGAGGTGCGGAAGCTCGGGCTCCCCGGCATCTACTTCATCGAGGCCCACCGCCGGACCTATCCGCGCTCGATGCTCGGCGCGAATGTCATCGGCTACGTCGGTGTCGACGGCGACGGCCTGGCCGGCATCGAGCACTCGTTCGCGAAGTACCTGCAGGGAACGCCGGGCAAAGTCACGCTGCTCAAGGACGCGCGCAAGGGCGTCTACCTCGTCGGCGGCGACGGCGCGAACCGTCCCAAGGACGGGCAGCACGTCGTCCTCACCATCGATTCCGTGGTCCAGTTCATCGCCGAGCGCGCGCTGAAGAACGCGGTCGAAAAGTACCGTGCCGAGGGTGGCTCGGTGCTGGTCATGGAGCCCGAGAGCGGCGACATCCTGGCCATGGCCTCCTGGCCGACCTACGACCCGAACCGCTTCCGCGACTTCCCGCCGGTGGCGTGGAAGAACCGCAACGTGCAGGACTTCTACGAGCCCGGCTCGACCTTCAAGATCATTACCGCGGCAGCCGGGCTGGAAGAGCGGCTGGTCACGCCGTCGCAATTCCTCGACTGCGCGAACGGCGAGATCACCATCGGCAACATCACCATCCACGAGCACGACGGGCATCGGTACGGGATGCTGTCGTTCGAGGACGTGATCGTGAATTCGTCGAACGTCGGCACGGTGCGCGTCGGCCTGGCCCTCGGCCAGCAGCGGATGCACGACTGGGTACGCCGGTTCGGCTTCGGCGAGCGGACCGGCCTGCCCCTGCCCGGCGAGACGCGCGGCCTCGTCCGCCCCGTGCAGCGCTGGACGCAGGTCTCGCCGGCCAGCATCTCCATCGGCCAGGAGATCGGCACGACGCCGCTGCAGATCGTGCGGGCCGTGAGCGCGGTGGCGACGGGCGGGCTGCTCGTCGAGCCGCGCATCGTCCAGCGCGTCGTCGACGAAGAGGGACACACGGTCTACGAGCCGCCGCGCGCGAAGCCGCAGCGGGTCATGTCGGAAAAGACCGCGGCGGTGCTGAACGAGATCCTGAAGAACGTCGTCGCCCGCGGCACGGGAGAGAAAGCCGCGCTCGCGGAGCACGTCGTGGCGGGGAAGACCGGCACGGCGCAGAAGGCTGTCGGGCGCCTCGGCTACGTCGACGGGCGCTACGTCGGGTCGTTCGTCGGCTACGTGCCCGCCGACCGGCCGCGGCTGGCGATCCTCGTCGTCATCGACGAGCCGCGCGGCGAGCACTACGGCGGCACCGTGGCCGCGCCCGCCTTCCGCGAGATCGCCGAGGGGGCGCTGCGGTACCTCGGAGTGCCGCCGTCGCTGCCGTCGCGCTCGATCGCCATCGACCGTCCGTTACTGGCCGCGTTTTCGCAACCTCGCGCGCAGAGCGGTCCGGCTTCGGGAGTGCCTGATCTGCGGGGGCTCGACGCGCGCGCGGCCATCGCCCGTGCCGTCTCGAGCGGCCTGACCGTGCGTACCGTCGGAAGTGGAGTCGTGAAATCACAGGAACCGGAACCGGGCGGAGCCTTGCCCGCCCATCGCAGCGTCATCCTGCGGCTGGAGGCGCGCGGATGACGCTCGCCGAACTGCTCAGAGACGTCCCCGTGCGCGAAGTGCGCGGCGACCGCAACGTCGAAGTGACGTCGGTGACGCCCGACTCGCGCCTGGTCACGCCCGGCGCGCTCTTCGTGGCCATCCCGGGCACGGCGAAAGACGGCACTGCCTTCATCCCGATGGCGGTCGAACGCGGTGCGGTTGCGATCGTCACGACATCGCCGGCAACCGACAACCGACAATCGACAACCATCGTCGTCGACGACGCCCGCGCCGCCCTCGCCCTCATCGCCGCCAACTTCTACGGCCGTCCGGCCGACAAGCTCTCCCTCGTCGGCGTGACCGGCACCTCGGGGAAGACGACCACGACGCGCATGATCGAGTCGGTCTTCGACGCCGGCAGCGAGCCGGTCGGCCTCATCGGCACGATCGAGTACCGCGCCGGCGACGAGCGCCTCAACGCCGACCGCACCACTCCCGACGCCGTCGTGCTGCAGGAGTGGTTCGCCAAGATGGTCGACGCCGGCGTGAAGCACGCGGTGATGGAAGTGTCGTCGCACGCGCTCGCGCTCAAGCGCACGCACGGCGTGCACTTCGCGGCGGCGGTCTTCACCAACCTCTCCCGCGAGCACTTCGACTTTCACAAGGACTTCGAGGACTACTTCGCCGCGAAGCGGATCCTCTTCGACCAGATCGACCGCACGCGCCAGACCGCCGTCGTCAACATCGACGACGAGTACGGGCGGCGGCTGGCCAACGAGCTCGGCGCCAACGCCATGACCTTCGGGAACGACGGCGACGTCCGTCCCGAGGTCGAGGTCTCCGTCGAGGGACTGCGCGGGACGGTGCACACGCCGCACGGCGACGTACGCATGGAGTCGCCGCTCCTCGGCCAGCCGAATCTCTACAACTGGCTCGGCGCCATCGGCGCGGCGCTCATCGTCGGTATCCCAGTCGATCAGATCGAAGCAGGCATTCGCAACCTGCAGTCCGTGCGAGGCCGCTTCGAGCGTGTAAACGCAGGGCGGGCTTCAGCCCGCCCCGAGCCCACCGTCATCGTCGACTACGCCCACAAGCCCGACGCGCTGGAGAAGCTCCTCCACGCCGTGCGCGACATCGCCGGGCCGCGAAAAGTGTCGATCGTCTTCGGCTGCGGCGGCGACCGCGACCGCGGCAAGCGTCCGGAGATGGGGGCCATTGCCTCCAGGCTCGCCGACCGGGTGGTCGTCACCAGCGACAACCCGCGCACCGAGGATCCGAAAGGGATCATCGACGAGATCCTGAAAGGGATCGACGGCAACAACACCATCGCCATCGCGGACCGCCGCGAGGCCATCGAGAAGATCATCACCGAGGCGGGCGACGACGAGGTCATCGTCATCGCCGGCAAAGGTCACGAGACCTACCAGTACGTCGGCGACCGGGTCATCCACTTCGACGACCGCGAAGAAGCGGAATACGCACTAAAAAAACGTCACGAAAAACAATCTTGATATTTACCATGACACTCGCTTACTATTTTAATGTTCCGGCCCCGTCCTCCGGTTTCGTGGGTGGACGGTCGGTGTTCGCCAGGCAGTCTTCGGGGAAGGGGACGAACCATGGCGGAGAAACCCGGCGGGGCCGGACGTGGCGCTTCGCGCCACGGTTGTCGGTTGCTGGTTGTCGGTTGTCTGCGATTTCTCGCCAGCCGGCAGCTCTTGCGAGGCAGCACATCGACAACCGACAACTGACAACTGACAACAGGTCTCACGGAGGACGTCCATGCCTACGCTGACGTTCTCGCAACTGGCGCAGATGATCGGCGGCCGCGTCATCCAGGGCGGCGACGTCGAGTGCTCCTCCGTCGTCATCGATTCCCGCGAGGTCAAGCCCGACTCCGTCTTCTTCGCCATCAGGGGCGAGCGGCTCGACGGCCACGATTTCCTCCCGCAGGCGCTGCAGACCGCCCGCGGCGCGGTGGTCTCGCGGGTCCCCGAGAACACGGACAGGGCCATCGTGCAGGTCGACGACACGACCGTCGCGCTCCAGCAGCTCGCCAGGTCCATCCGCGAGACGTACGCCCCGCTCGTCATCGGCATCACCGGCTCGGCCGGGAAGACGACGACGAAGGAGATGATCGCCACGCTCGTGGCGACCGAGCGCCGCACGCACAAGTCGTGGGGCAACTTCAACAACCAGATCGGCGCGCCGCTCTGCATGGACAACATGCCCGACGGCGCGGAAGTGGTGGTCAGCGAGATGGGGATGAACCACGCCGGCGAGATCGCCGAGATCGCGGGCCTCATGCGCCCGCAGGTCGGCGTCTACACGAACATCGCCCCGGTGCACATCGAGTTCTTCGCCGACGGCATCTATGGCGTCGCCGCCGCGAAGCGCGAGCTGCTCGAGAACGTGGTGCCGGGCGGCACGGTCATCGTCAACAACGACAACGAGCACGTGGTGCGCATCTCGCGCGACTTCGAGGGACGCCGGGTGACGTACGGCGTCGAGCACGACGCCGACTACCGCGCCACGGACATCCGCGAGCGCGGCCTTCTGGGCACGCGTTTCACGCTGCACGCCGAAGGGGCGGCCCGCGAGCTGGAGCTCGCCCTCCCGGGACGGCACAACCTCGACAACCTCCTGGCCGCCATCGCCACGGCGCGCGCGGTCGGCATCTCCTGGGAAGGCGTCGAGCGCGGCGTGAAAGAGGTCAAGCCCGCCTATCACCGCGGCATCGTCATCCCGTGGCGCGGCGCCACGATCTACGACGACACGTACAACTCGAACCCGTACGCGCTGGCGCGCACGCTGGAGCTGATGACCCAGGCCGACGTCGCCGGACGGCGCATCGCCGTCATCGGCGACATGCTGGAGCTGGGCGAGCAGGAGCTGCAGTTCCACCGCGACGCCGGACGCGGCATCCCGAAGTCGATCGACGTCGTGGTCGGCGTCGGCACGCGCTCGCAGGCGCTCCTCGACGGCGCGCGCGAGGCGGGATTCGAGCAGGGGAACCTGCGTCACTTCACCGATGCCGAGGCCGCGGGAGCGTTCCTGCGGGCCTTCATCCAACCGGGCGACCTGGTGCTCCTCAAGGGAAGCCGCGGAGTGGGACTCGATAAAGCCGTTGCAATGCTGGAGGGTGCCTGATGCTGTATCACCTCCTTTTCAAACTGCGGGACGTCTTCGTCGGGTTCAATGTCTTCCGCTACATCACCTTCCGCACGGCCTTCGCCGCGCTGACGGCGCTGCTGATCTCGCTCATCCTCGGCCCGTGGCTGATCGAGCGCATGCGCCGCATCAAGCTCGGGCAGTACATCCGCGAGGAGGGGCCGAAGTCGCATCAGGCGAAGGCGGGCACGCCGACGATGGGCGGCATCCTCATCTGCGTGGCCATCATCATCCCGACCATCCTCTGGGCGGACATCCTCAACCCGTACATCTGGATCGTCCTCTTCGTCACCGCCGCCTACGGCGCGATCGGCTTCATCGACGACTATCGCAAGCTGGCCAAGAAGCGGAACCTCGGCCTGACCAGCAGGGAGAAGTTCATCGCGCAGTTCATCGTGGCGGCGCTGGTGGCGCTGGCCATCGCCTACCTGCCGATGCTGAAGAACAACTACTCGACCGCCATCACGTTCCCCTTCCTCAAGGACGTCGTGCTGAACCTCGGGCTGCTGTACATCCCCTTCGTCATGGTGGTCCTCGTCGGCGCGTCGAACGCCGTCAACCTGACGGACGGACTGGACGGCCTGGCCATCGGCACCTCGCTCATCGCCGCGGTCACGTTCACCGTGCTCACCTACGCGTCCGGGCACGCGCGCATCGCCGACTACCTGCGCATCGCCTGGGTGCCGCAGACCGGCGAGCTGGCGGTGTTCTGCGGGGCGATGGTCGGCGCGTCGCTCGGCTTCCTCTGGTTCAACGCGCATCCGGCGGAGATCTTCATGGGCGACGTCGGGTCGCTGGCCCTCGGCGGCGCGATCGGCTGCCTGGCCGTGATGATCAAGCAGGAGCTGCTGCTCGTGCTGGTCGGCGGGCTGTTCGTCGTCGAGGCACTGTCGGTGATCCTGCAGGTGGCCTCGTTCAAGATCACCGGACGGCGCATCTTCAAGATGTCGCCGCTGCATCACCACTTCGAGCTGTCGGGGTGGAGGGAGACCAAGGTCGTCGTGCGCTTCTGGATCATCGCCATCATCTTCGCGATGCTCGCGCTGGCGACGCTGAAACTGCGATGAAGACCCTCGTCATCGGAGCGGCAAAGAGCGGCGTGGCCGCGGCGAACTGGCTCGCCGCCCACGACGCCGACGTGCGCCTCACGGACCGCGACGCGAATCCGCCGCTTCCGTACGAGGTCGACGGCCGCGTGGAGCGCGCGTTCGGCGTGCACGGCCTCGAGGTGCTCGACGGCGTGACGCAGATCGTGCTCTCGCCCGGCGTGCCGATGACCATTCCCCTGCTGCAGGAAGCGGCGGCGCGCGGCATCGAGATCATCGGCGAGATCGAGCTCGCCTTTCGCAACCTGAAAGGAACCGTCATCGCCGTCACCGGCTCGAACGGCAAGTCGACGACGACGGCGCTCATCGGCGAGATCCTCCGCGTGGCCGGACGGCAGCCGATCGTGGCCGGCAACATCGGCGAGCCGCTCATCGCCTCGATCGACGAGGAGCGCCCGCGCACCTACGTGCTGGAGCTCTCGTCGTTCCAGCTCGAGGCGGTGGATACGTTCCGCGCGAACGTGGCCCTGCTCCTCAACATCACGCCCGACCACATGGACCGCTACCCGAACTTCGACGCCTACGCCGCGGCGAAGTACCGCATCTTCCGCAACCAGGAGTCGGGCGACACGGCCATCACGAACGCCAGCGACCGCCGCACCGCATTGCGCGACGGCGCCGCGCGGCAGTGGCGCTTCTCGGCGAATGTAGGGCGGGCTTCAGCCCGCCCATTCACCGGCGCGTGGCTCGACGGCGAGGACCTCGTCACCAACGTCGGCGGCGACGAGCGCCGCATTCCGCGGGCCGCGCTCAAGCTGCAGGGACAGGCCAACGTCGAGAACGCGCTGGCCGCGTGGCTGGCCGCGCGCGCGGCGGGTGTCGACGACGTCGACGTGCAGATCGCCTTCGGCACGTTCGCCGGCCTGCCGCACCGCATGGTGCTCGTGCGCGAGCTGGACGGCGTGCGCTGGATCAACGACTCGAAAGGGACCAACGTCGACGCCACGCTCAAGTCGCTCGAAGGCTTCGACCCCTCCAGTGTGATCCTCATCCTCGGCGGCAAGGACAAGGCGGGCGAGTTCGAGCGCATGCGCGACCTCGTCTCCGCCAAGGCGCGGACGGTCGTGACCATCGGCGCCGCCGCGGAGCGCATCGCCGAAGGGCTCGACGGCGCGGCCGAGATCGTCCCGATGGGCGACCTGCAGCGCGCCGTCGAGTGGGCCCGCGCCAACGCGAAATCCGGCCAGACCGTGCTCCTCTCGCCGGCCTGCGCCAGCTTCGACCAGTACCGCAACTTCGAGCACCGCGGCGAGCACTTCGAGGAGCTCGTGAGGGGACTGCGATGAACCTGTTGCTGGTTGCTGGTTGCTCTGTTCGTGGCGCTGCCCGCGTTGCCGGCCATGCACTGCCACGAACCAGCAACCAGCAACCAGCAACCGCCGGAGGCGCCCCATGAGCCGCAAGCTCTCCTTCGACCTCGTCCTCTGCGCCACGGCCATGGTCATCGTCGTCCTGGGCATGGTCATGATCTACAGCGCCTCGGCCATGATCGCCACGCAGCGCTTCGGGCACAGCTCGTCCTACTTCCTCTTCCGCCAGGGCGCCTTTCTCGGCGCCGGCGCGCTGCTGATGCTCTTCCTGATGCACGTGAATCCGGCGCTGCTGCAGGACCGGCGGGTGCAGTACGGCGCGCTCGGCCTGGTCGCGCTCGGCCTGATCGTGGCCCTCTTCCAGTCACCGATCAACGGCACGCACCGCTGGATCGCGCTGCCGTGGTCCAACCTGCAGCCGTCCGAGTTCGCCAAGCCGGCCATGATCCTCTTCCTGGCCTCGTTCCTGGCGCGGCGCGAAGAGCGGATCAACGACATGACCGGCACGCTGCTGCCGGTCGGCTTCATCCTGGCGCTCTTCGCCGGGCTGATCCTCCTCGGCCGCGACTTCGGCACGGCCACGACGCTCATCCTCGTGGCCAGCGCCATGATCTTCGCCGCGGGCATCTCGTGGCGCTACGTGGCCGGCCTCTCGCTGGCGCTGATCCCGGCCATCGGCTACTTCGCCGGCAGCGCGGCGTACCGGCGCGAGCGCCTGCTGACCTTCCTCAATCCCGAGGCCGATCCGCTCGGGAAAGGATTCCAGCCGATGCAGTCGCTGATCGCGCTGGGGACGGGCGGCTTCGAGGGACTGGGAATCGGCAACGGGAGGCAGAAACTCTTCTTCCTCCCCGAGCCGCACACCGATTTCATCTTCTCGATCATCGGCGAGGAGCTCGGCTTCCTCGGCGCGGTGGCGGTGCTGGGCGCGTTCACCGTGCTGGCGTGGCGCGGCTTCCGGATCGCGCGCTACAGCCACAACCGCTTCGCGTTCTACGCGGCGCTTGGCTGCACGCTGATGATCGTCATCCAGGCGCTGGTCAACGTCAGCGTGGCCTTGTGCCTCTTGCCGACGAAAGGAATTCCGCTGCCGCTGGTGAGCTACGGCGGATCGTCGTTGCTGGCCAGTCTCATGATCGTGGGGCTGCTGCTGAACTTCTCACAACAATCGGGATAGGGCTCGAGGGAGGGCGTGATGGGCGTGATCGAAACTGTCATTCTGAGCCGCGTAGACGGCGAAGAATCCCCCGCGGATGCACGAGGGTCGTCCGTCCGCAGCGGATCCTTCGCCGTCTACGCGGCTCAGGATGACAGGTGGCGGGAGGGCGGACGATGAGCACACTCATGGTTGCAGGCGGTGGGACGGGAGGCCACATCTATCCCGCCATCGCCATCGCACGGGAGTATCTCGCGCGCGATGCCGCGCGCGGCGTCGTCTTCGTCGGCACGGAGCGCGGTCTGGAGAAGACCATCGTCCCGAAGGCCGGCTTCCCCCTCGAGTTCATCGACGTCGGCGGCCTCAAAGGCAAAGGCGGCCTCGATCTCGTCAAGAACGTCTTCCGCGTCCCCAAAGGCTTCATCCAGGCCTGGAAACTGATCGGCCGGCACAAGCCGAGCGTCGTCCTGGGCGTCGGCGGCTACTCCTCCGGCCCGGTCCTCCTCGCCGCAAAACTGCGCGGCGTCCCCACCATCGTCCACGAAGCCAACGCCTTTCCGGGACTCGCGAACAGAACCCTGGCCCGTTTCGTCACCACGGTGGCGGTAGCCTTCGAGGAAGCCGGCCCCCGCATGAAGCGCAAAGACGCGGTGGTCACCGGCAATCCCATCCGAAAAGAGTTCTTCGATGCCGGCACCGCAAGGAACCAGCAACCAGCAACCAGCAACAAGAAGCTCGTCCTCTTCGGCGGCAGCCAGGGCTCGAGAATCCTCAACGACACCATGGCCGGCGCACTGCTCTTCCTGGCGCGCCACAAGGACACGCTGGAGATCGTCCACCAGACCGGCCCGAACGAGCTGGAAAAAGTGCGCGCCGCCTATCGCACCTCCGCTTTCGCCGGCACCGCCCGCGTCGTCCCGTACCTCGATCCGATCGTCGACGAGATCGCCAGCGCCGACGTCGTGGTCTCCCGCGCCGGGGCCATGACCATCGGCGAGCTGGCGGCCATCGGGCGCGCGGCCATCCTGGTCCCCTTCGCCGCGGCCACCAACAACCACCAGGAACTGAATGCGCGCGTCGTGGAGCGCGCCGGCGGGGCGGTCGTGATTACCGAAAAAGAGCTGTCGCCGGAGCGGCTGGCCGGCGCCATCGGCGAAATCCTGGCCGATCCGAGCCGGGCCGCGCGCATGGGCGCGGCCGCGAAAACGCTGGCCATGCCCCAAGCGACGAAAACCATCGTCGATTTAGTCGAGAGAATTCAGAGAATCTAATTGCTTCCGTCCATTCATAAACTTAAAATTTCACATTAAGACGCCAACCCCGTAATGAATTTTGGTGATATTAAAAACATTCATTTCGTCGGCATCGGCGGAATCGGAATGAGCGGCATCGCGGAGATCCTCGCGGCCTCCGGCGTCTCGGTGTCGGGTTGCGACGCCCGCCCCTCCGCGTCCACCGACCTCCTCTCGCGCCGCGGCGTCCACGTGACCATCGGCCACGACCCCGCGCACCTCGACGGCGTGGAGATGGTGATCGTCACGGCGGCGGTCAAGGGCGAGCACGCGGAGCTCGACGAGGCGCGCCGCCGCGGCATCCGCATCCTCAAGCGCGCCGAGGCCCTGGGCGCCATCACCGATCCGAAGCGCACCATCGGCGTCTCCGGGACGCACGGCAAGACCACCACCTCGGCCATGATCTCCGTCGTCCTCGAAGAGGCGGGACTCGATCCGACCGTGCTCGTCGGCGGCATGGTCCAGAACCTCCGGACCAACGCCAAGAGCGGCCGCGGCGACTTCGTGGTCGTCGAGGCCGACGAGTACGCGCGCACCTTCCACCACCTCCACCCCGAGGTGGCGGTGGTCACGAACGTCGAGCCGGACCACCTCGAGTACTACGGCTCGTTCGAGGCCATCCTCGAGGCATTCCGGATCTTCCTCGGCAACGTGAAGCCGGGCGGGGTGATCATCGGCTGCGCCGACGATCCGAACGTGGTGAAGCTTCTTCCGGAACATGCCGTCCGCTACGGCCTTTCCGAGGCCGCGGACCTCCGCGCCATCAACCTCGACTTCCACGAGCGCGGCACCCGCTTCGAAGTCCCGGGCGTCGGGCATTTCAAGCTCTTCGTGCCGGGCGAGCACAACGTGCGCAACGCGCTGGCGGCCATCGGCGTGGCGCGCCACCTCGGCATCGAGTCCGAGCAGATCGCGAGAGGCCTGGCCACGTTCCTCGGCGTCGACCGCCGCTTCCAGATCCTGGGCAACTACCTCGGCGCGATCGTCGTCGACGACTACGCGCACCACCCCACCGAGATCCGGGCCACGCTGCAGGCCGCGCGCAGCGGCTATCCCGGCCGGCGCATCGTGGCGCTCTTCCAGCCGCACCTCTTCTCGCGCACGCGCGACTTCGCGAAGGAGTTCGGCGAGGCGCTGCGCGTCGCCGACGTGCCCATCATCACGCCCATCTACGCGGCGCGCGAGACGCCGGTGGCCGGCCTCTCCGCGCGGATCATCTCCGACGCCGTGCCGGGCATCGAGTTCCTCGACCGCAGCAACTCCGAGATCGTCAACGAGCTGCGCCGCCGCCTCGGGCCGAAAGACCTCTTCATCGCCATGGGCGCGGGCGACGTCCACGAGATCGCCGAGCAGCTGGTGAGGGGGGAGGCATGAACCTCGACACCACCGCCTCCCGCTTCCTCCGGCCGACCGACCTGCAGCGGCTGCGCCGCAACCAGCGCCGCATCCAGGTGCAGCGGCTGCTGGTGTGGCTGCGCAACGGCGGGCTGGCCACGGCGCTCATCGTCGGCGGGGCATGGGCGTGGCGGCACACGCAGTCCGATCCGAGCTTCGCCGTGCGCACGATCGAGATCGACGGCGCCGTGCACACGCCGCGCGCCGCGCTCGAGAAAGCCACGCGGTCCTACACCGGCGTCAATCTCTTCCAGATCGACATCGACCGCGTACAGCGCGACCTCGGGGGCCTCGGGTGGGTGCGCGGCATCGACATCGAGAAAAAGCTCCCCGACACGCTGCGCATCAAGATCACCGAGCGCAGGCCCGTGGCGCTGGCGCGGGTGCAGGAGCAGCTCCGCTACGTCGACGCCGAGGGCGTTGCCTTCGCCGAGCTCTCCCCGAACGTCGGCGACGACGACCTGCCGCTCATCGCCGACGCGGAAGGGGCGGAGCTGCTGCGCAGCGTCCAGTTCCTCACCGCGCTGCGGAAGAGCGATCGCGAGCTGTACGCGCGCGTTTCCGAGGTGTGGCCCATCGCGCCGCACGGCTTCGCGCTGTACGACCGCGAGCTCGGCGCCGTCGTCTACGCCAACGCGGAGGACGTCTCCGCCAAATACCGCAACCTGCGCGCCGTCCTCGGCGCGGAGCTCAACCCGAAGATCGAATACGCGGACTTGAGGTTCGCGGACCGAGTGATCGTGAAAGCGCTGGAGACGAACCATGTCCAGAACTGAAGACAAGTACATCGTGGCCCTCGACATCGGCACCTCGAAAGTCTGCGCGCTGGTCGGCGAGATCGGCGACCGCGGGCAGCTCGAGATCATCGGCAAAGGCACCTCGCCGATGAAAGGCACCCGCCGCGGCAACATCATCAACCTCGACCAGGCCGTCGAGGCGGTGAAGAAAGCCGTCGACGAGTGCGAGGTGATGGCCGGGCTGCAGATCGAGTCGGCGTACGTCGGCGTGGCGGGGGATCACATCCGCTCCGTCAACTCGCGCGGCGTGGTCTCGGTCATGGGCAAGCACAAGGAGATCGCCCGCGAGGACATCGACCGCGTGATCGAGGCCTCCAAGTCGATCAACATCCCCTCCGAGCTCGAGCTGCTGCACGTCATCCCGCGCGAGTTCGTCGTCGACGGGCAGGACGGCATTCACGATCCGCTGGGGATGACCGCCACGCGCCTCGAGGCCAACGTGCACATCGTCACCGGCGCGCGCACGCACAACCAGAACGTCCTGACGTGCGTGAACAAGGCCGGCATCGCGGTGCAGGAGCTCGTGCTCGAGCAGCTTGCCGCCGCCGAGGCCGTGCTCACGCAGGACGAGCGCGAGATGGGCGTGCTGCTGATGGACCTCGGCGGCGGCACCACCGACTACGCCGTCTTCCTGGAAGGGAACGTCATCCACACCAACGTGCTGCCGGTCGGTGCCGGGCACTTCACCAGCGACATCTCCGTCGTGCTGCGCACGCCGATGGAAGACGCGGAGCGGATCAAGAAGCGCTACGGCTGCGCGCTGGCGTCGCTGGTCACCGAGGACGACCCGATCGAAGTGCCGACCGTGGGCGGCCGCGCGCCGAAGATCCTCAGCCGGCAGGAGCTGACCGGGATCCTCGAGCCGCGCGCGGCGGAGATCGCGAAGCTCGTCTACCGCGACCTGGAGAAGGTCGGGCTGGACAAGGAGATCCGCTCGGGCGTGGTCGTCGTCGGCGGCGGCGCGGAGATGGACGGCATCGTGGAGATGATCGAGCAGGTCTTCGACCAGCAGGCGCGCAAGGGCGTGCCGCGCGGGGTGGGCGGCCTGGCGGACACGGTCGGCGGACCGGAATGGGCCGCGGCCAGCGGCCTGCTGCTGTGGGGACTGCGCGACCAGACCCGGGTACGCAAGCGCCCGCGCAAGGGGCTGGCCAAGGTCGCGGACTCGTTCAAGCAGTGGTTCGCATGGTCGTGACGAGAAATTTGATTGAAATTGCACATCGAAACTTCTAACATCCGGAGAACGGTAAATGATCACGTTTGACGAGAGGCCTGGCGACGGAGCGCTCACAGTCACCCTGGACGAAGAGCATCTCGGCGCAAAAATCAAGGTCATCGGCGTGGGCGGGGGCGGAGGGAATGCCGTCAACCGGATGATCCAGGCCGGGATCAAGGGCGTCGAGTTCCTCGTCGCCAACACCGACCTGCAGGCCATGCGCAACTCGCTGGCCCCCACCAAGCTCCAGATCGGCGGCAAGCTCACCAAAGGGCTCGGCGCGGGAGCGAATCCCGAGGTCGGCAAGCAGGCCGCGCTCGAGGACACCGACCGCATCCTGGAGGCGCTCAGCGGCGCCGACATGATCTTCATCACCACCGGCATGGGCGGCGGCACCGGCACCGGTGCGGCGCCGATCATCGCCTCGCTGGCCGCGGAGCTGGGCTCGCTCACCGTTGCCGTCGTCACGAAGCCGTTCGGCTTCGAAGGGAAGCGGCGGCGCGTGCAGGCGGAGCAGGGCATCCGCGCGCTGCGGGACACGGTCGACACGCTGATCACGATCCCGAACGAGCGGCTGCTGAACTTCGTCGAGCGCGGCACGTCGCTCAACGAGGCCTTCAAGATCGCCGACGACATCCTGCGCCAGGCGGTGCAGGGCATCTCGGACCTGATCACCGTCCCGGGCGAGATCAACCTCGACTTCGCGGACGTGAAGACGATCATGCACGGCATGGGCATGGCGCTCATGGGCACGGGCGTCTCGCAGGGCGAGCATCGCGCCGTCGAGGCCGCGCAGCGCGCCATCTCCTCACCGCTGCTCGAGGAGGCGTCGATCGAGGGGGCCAAGGGCGTCCTGATCAACGTCACCGGCGGGCCGGACATGACCCTGTTCGAGGTGCACGAGGCGGCGTCGGTCATCCAGTCGGCCGCCGACGAGGAAGCGAACATCATCTTCGGCACGGTCATCGATCCGCGCATGAAGGACGAAGTGAAGGTGACGGTCATCGCCACCGGCTTCGACGCGGCCACGAAGGGGCTGCTCAACACGCGCGGCGAGTCGCTGTCGCAGGCGCCGATGTCGCGCGGCACGCAGGAGCGCCCGGCGCCCGCGCCGTACCGCCCGTTCGCGCCGGCGAAGGAAAAAGAGATCGCCGCGCAGCACGAAGAGCCTGCGCCGCCTCAGGTCGGGGCGGAAGGCGAGATCTACGATCCCCCGTTTTTTCGAAGAGGCTTCTCCCGCGCCGACGGCACCGGCGGCTTCGGGCCGATGGCGTCGAGCGATTTCGGCAGCGACCTCGATATTCCGACGGTAATCAGGAATCTGAGTGACTAGGTTCGCTGGGGCGTAGGGCCCTGGCAAAGGCGTACCCCTCAGTGCGCCACAAGCGATCCAGGGGAGAGGGCCCCGGGATCACCTGCTCCCGCGGGGGCGCAGTTCTTCCGGCTGCGTCCCCGCATTTTTTTGCCTGAGCAGGCGCCACAGCACCCACGCCCCCGCCGCCCACGCCACCACCGTCAGTCCGCGATTGGCCAGGAGCAGGAAGACGTCGCTCTTCGGCAGCGTGCCGAGGCGGTCGAAGACGCGCTGTCCCTCATACTTCTTGAACGCCCACGAGAACATGTACGTGACGATGAGATAGGGGGAGAGCACGGCCAGGTAGAAGACGCTCAGCCGCAGCGAGGCGATGATCAGGAACGGGATCACCAGGCTGAGATACTGCGGGCCGAAGCCGGTGGCGAAGACGAAGAAGACGAGGTAGGTCGCGGCGATGACGCGTGCGTTCTCCTCGAAGTCGAGCGAGCGCCAGCGCCGGAGCGCGTACAGGAACCACGCCGCCAGGACCGCGGCCAGGAGGTAGCGGCCGTGCTGCTCCAGCATCGTGTTGGCGGTGTGCAGCATCCCGGCGACCCCCCCGGGGAGAAACGCGAGGCGGCTGGCGAGGTTCTGATCGAGATTGCGCATGAGGAGCGTGATTCCCCATTCGCCGTACGCCCCGCCGTAGCCCGTCAGAAAGCGGCCGAACTCCGGATCGGTGAGGAGGAACGGCAGGCAGATCGCCGCGAGCACCCCCAGCGCGGCCAGCGCCAGGCGGATGTTCCCCTTCGCCCGCAGCGGGATCATGAGCGCGGGCAGCTGGAGGATCGCGGTCGGCTTCATCGCCAGCGCCAGGCCGAGCGAGGCGCCGGCCGCGATCGGCTTCTCGCGCCAGCGCAGGTCGAGCGCCCACAGCATGGCCGCGGCCATGAGCGGATCGATGTTGCCGTGATACGCGGAGAGCGTGACCGTGGCGGGGTTCAGCAGGTACACCGCCGGCCACAGCCAGCGCCGCGGAGAGCCCCTCCGCGTGGCGATGCGCAGCAGGAGAACCGCCACGAGCATGTCGCCGAGGATCGCCGGGAGCTTGTGCGAGGCGTGCTCCGGAAACCTGGTCTGCAGTGCGATCTCCAGCGCCAGCCGCGGCGCGTAGTACGCGATCGGCAGCTTGCTGGTCCAGGCCGAGTGGCCCTCCCGGATGCGCCACGCGTGGTAGATCTGCACGGTGACGTCCTCGCTGCCCCAGAAGAAGATAGCCACGAAGATGCGGATGGCGAATCCCAGGATGAAGATGGCCAGGACGAGGGCCAGGGTGCGGGGGCGGCCGGCCGGTACGGTGTCCGGCGCCGTCACAGAGAGGTCGGATTGCATGGGGCGCATATCGTAGCAGCGCCAATTCAATAAATAAGGGCCGGCGTTGCCGCCGGCCCTTTTTTTATTGGCACTGCTTGCGCGGGGGGGATTACTGCTGTTTCTGCTGCTCGAGCGCGTCGAGGCGCTCCTGGAGCTGCTTGTTCTGCTCCGTGAGCTGCTGGACGGCCATCCAGAGCGCCATCTGCACTTCGTTGCCGTCGATGACCTTGTCGCTGCCGCGGCCGAAGACGCCGTGGAAGTCTTCCGCCATCAGGCCGACGCGATCCTTCGGACCGGTCTTGAAGTCGTAGTTGTAGACGCCGACCTTGGAGATGCGGGCGAGCAGGTCCGGAACGTTCACCGGCTCGAGGTTCTCCTTCATCGTGCGCGACGAGGTGGCGGTGAACTGCGTGGCACCGGCGTTGATGGTCGAGCCGGAGCCCGAGCAGTCCGGCGTGGCGAAGATCACGAAGTCGGCGGTCGGCGCGGTGCAGTTGATGCCCACGTCGCCGGCCGCGGTGACGGCCATGCGGACGCTGCTCGTCGCACCGGTGCGCATGCGGATCGCGCCGCCGGCCTGGATCGTGTAGCCGATCCCGGACTCGTTCCACACCCACGCGGCGTTGTCGAAGGTCGGGGCGGCCACGCCCTCATAGCGCTGCGAGCCGTTGACGTCGAGCTTCGCGTTCGAGTTCGGGCTGGCGTCGTTGATGCCGACCGAGCCGACCGAGGAGATGTCGATCGAGCTGGTCGTTGCGCCGGGACGGATGCGGAACGGCAGGCGCGAGCCGCCGGTCACGTCGCGGACGAAGAAGTTGGCCTCATTGCCGGCCACGTCCCAGGTCTGGGCGGTGAAGCCGCCGGCGTTGGTCTGCTCGAGGCGGAGGGCCGGGGTGTTGCTCGTCGAGACGTGCAGGTCGAGCACCGGGGTGGCGGTGCGGAAGCCGACCCGGCCCGTGCTGTCGATGAAGATCGAGTTCGTCGAAGCGCCGGCGGTGACGGTGAACGGAACCGTGGCGCCGGTGATGTCCTCGATCGAGAACCGGTTCGCGGTGCCGCCCGGCGGGTCGTTGGCGGTGAGCTGCCAGTCATTGGACGGGAAGCTGCCGGTGGACGTGTCTTCGAACTTGATGCGGGTGCTGTTCTCTTTGAGCTTGATCGTGTCGAAGCCGAAGCTCTCGTTGTTGACGCAGTCGAAGCCGACGCAGGTGCTGCCCTGCACGATGAGGTCATCGGGGATGACCTGGTCGTTGACCGCGACCTTGCCGCCGCGCGGCGTCGTGGCCGGGCCGGCGATGGTCGTGTCCTCTTCCTTCTGCGAGGAGCTGTCGCTCTCCGCGCGGGCCTCGGTGTCGGGGGTGCTGACGAACACGCCGCCGGAGATCGAGAACGAGCCGGACGAGACGCCGCCGGTCAGGCCGGCCTCGCGCATGATCTTGCGGGCCGCGGCGTCATCGTTCGCGGCGCGGGCGCTCTTGAGCTTCTTGGCCACGTCGGACGAGACGGTCGGGGCGACGCGGACTTCCCAGGTGTACTGACCGTCCGGGAGGTCCGATCCGAGGTCGCTGAGGCGCAGCGTGATCGGCCGGTTGCCGCCGTAGGTCTTGGTGATGGAGTCCCCGTTCGGGAAGGACACGACGAGCTCCACGCTCTCGTGCGGACCGCTCGGGTTCGGCCACTCCATCGTCGCGCCATTGGCCGACGGCTTTCCGACGGCGTTGCCGGCGAATGCGCTGCACGGAACGGCGAGACACAGCAATACTGCGGAAATGCGAAGCATGGGGAAACGATGAATCATTTCTTCCTCCTGTTTGGACCAAAGCGTAGCCCCCGGGGGATACGCCGTCGTGCCCACTTTCGTGAGGCCTGCACTCAGAATGTCGGCTTAGACGCGGATGAGTAACTATACGCTTACGCCGCGATGAAAATCACGCAACGTTGTAATTCATGTAACGGGAAGTGGAAGGAGGTTGCCGAAATTGGCGGTCCGGATCACTCCCACTCGATCGTGCCGGGCGGCTTCGAGGAGATGTCGTAGACCACGCGGTTGATGCCGCGGACCTCGTTCACGATGCGGCGCGCCATCCGGTCCAGCAGCTCGTGCGGCATCCGGAACCAGTCCGCGGTCATGAAGTCGGTGGTGGTCACGGCGCGGATGGCGCACACGTTCTCGTACGTCCGCTCGTCGCCCATCACGCCCACGCTCTTCACCGGCAGCAGCACCGCAAAAGCCTGGGAGATCTCGCGATAGAGGCCGGCGTTGCGGATCTCGTCGATCACGATCTCGTCCGCGTTCTGCAGCACCTCGACGCGCGCGGCGTTCACCTCGCCGAGGATGCGCACCGCCAGCCCGGGGCCGGGGAAGGGGTGGCGCCACACGAACTCCTCTTCCAGCCCGAGCTCGAGGCCGAGGCGGCGCACCTCGTCCTTGAACAGCTCCCGCACCGGCTCGATCAGCTTCAGCCCCATCTTCTCCGGCAGGCCGCCGACGTTGTGATGGGTCTTGATCACCGCGGAGGGACCTTTGATCGACACCGACTCGATGACGTCGGGGTAGAGGGTGCCCTGGACGAGAAACTCTACGTCCGGGATCCGCTTCGCTTCCTCTTCGAAGATGGCGATGAACTCGTTGCCGATGCGCTTCCGCTTGACCTCGGGGTCTTCGATGCCGGCCAGCCTGGCGTAGAAGCGCTCGCGCGCGTCGACCTGCACGAAGTGCAGGCCGAGGCGGTCGCTGAGGCGCGAGCCGACCTGCACGGCCTCGTGTTTCCGGAGCACGCCGTTGTCGACGAAGATGGCCGTGAGCTGGTCGCCGATGGCTTCCGCGACCAGCAAGGCCGCGACCGTGGAGTCGACGCCGCCGCTGACCGCCACGATGACGTTGCGGTCGCCGACCTGCTGCCGGATCTCCTCGACCTTGCGGCGCCGGAAATCGCCGAGGTCCCACGTCGGCGTGCAGCCGACGATGTCGAACAGGAAGTTTTTCAGGATCTGGCCGCCGGCCTCGGTGTGGGTGACCTCGGGATGGAACTGGATGCCGTAGCAGCCCCGCTCCCGATTCTCGAACGCGGCCACGGGGGCGCTGGAGGTCGAGGCGATGGTGCGGAAGCCGGGAGGACCGGCCAGGATGCTGTCGCCGTGGCTGGCCCAGACGCGCTGCCGCTTCGGCGTGTTGGCGAAGAGCGGCGAGTCGGCGGTGACCTCGATCTCGGCGCGGCCGTATTCGCGCTCGGCGGCCGCCTCGACTTTTCCGTCCAGGAAGTAGGCCGTGAGCTGCATGCCGTAGCAGATGCCGAGGATCGGCACGCCGAGGTCGAAGACCTCGCGCGAGCAGTAGGGCGCGGCCTCGGCGTAGACCGACTGCGGGCCGCCGGAGAGCACGATCGCCTTCGGGGCCAGCTCGCGGATCTTCTCGATCGGCCAGTCGCACGGGTGCACGACGGAGTAGACGGCATTCTCGCGAATCCGCCGGGCGATCAGTTGCGTGTACTGGGAACCGAAGTCGAGGACGAGGACAGTCTGCTCAGGCTGCACGGCGCGCATTGTACGTCGACAAAAAGGCTCGGCCGCCTGTCGCGCAGCCTGTTGCGACGGCGGCCTGGTGGGCCTTGGTGGTGGGATGTGGCATCACGGGGGTTTGTGTGATGCGGTGTGCTTCGTTCGTCATCTGTTATGACGAATCCCCCGTGAAGATGTTGCGCGCTCCGGCCGCGCGTTTCCAGTTGTTTACAACAGGTTCCGGAGCTCCTTGCCCGGCTTGAACCGGATCGTGTTGCCGGGCGGGATCTTTACCTCGACTCCGGTCTTGGGATTGCGGCCGATGCCCTTCTTGCGCTGCTTGACCTGAAAGACCCCGAAGCCGCGAAGCTCGATGCGCTGGCCGCGCGCGAGGGCGTTGCGGAGTCCCTCGATCACGGTATCGACCGCCTGCGCCGCCTTGACGCGGGAAATTTCCGAAGTCTCCGCGACTTTGTTGACGATGTCCGCCTTGATCATCTTTCCTCCGAAGGCGCTGATTATACAAAGTTTAATGGAACGACAACGCATCGATACCTGGCTCAAGCTGGTCTGCCTCTTCAAACACCGGACGGACGCCACCGAAGCGTGCAAGGGCGGGAAGGTCAAGATCAACGGCCTCCGCGTCAAACCGGCCGCGCCCGTCAGGGAAGGGGACGTGGTCGAGTTCTACGACGGCGGCGACCGTTATCGCCGCGTCGTCGTGCAGTTCGTCCCCGAGGGAAACGTCTCCAAAGTCGACGCCCGCACCATGTACGACGACGAGACGCCCGTGCAGGTGCGCGAGCTCGCGCCCGTCGAGCGCGAGCGCGGTGCGGGGCGGCCGACGAAGCGCGACCGGCGCGAGATCGAAAAGCTGAAAACGTAGGGCGGGCTTCAGCCCGCCTCCCCCGTGGCGTGGGCGTTCGCCCACCCTACGCAGACCGCACTGGCTCCGCCAACGGACCGCCGGCGTCCTCGCCGGCTGTCCGCTGTGCTTCCGTTGGCGAAGCCAGTGTTGCCTGCTCGAGGGACGGGCTGAAGCCCGTCCTACGTTTTACGCGTTCACGAACCGCCGCATGTCCACGTTCAGGATCAGCCCGATGGCGATGAAGAACATCATCGTCGACGAGCCTCCGTACGAGATCAGCGGCAGCGGGATGCCCGTCGTCGGCAGGATGCCGATCTGCATCGACACGTTGATCAGCACGTGGAAGATGATGAACGCGATCAGGCAGATGATCAGGAACGTGCCTCCTCGGTCACGTGCCTGCTTGGCGAAGTTGAGCGCCTGGATCACCAAGAATAGATACAGTCCCAGCACGATGATCACCCCGATGAATCCCCACTCCTCGCCGAGGACGGCGAAGATGAAGTCGGTGTGGCGGGCGGGGAGGAACTCCAGCTTCGCCTGCGTGCCGTGCCGGAAGCCCTTGCCGTTGATGCCTCCGGAGCCGATGGCGATCTTGGCCTGCGTGACCTGATACCCGGAGCCGAGCGGATCGCGCTCCGGGTTCAGGAAGATCATCACGCGCTCCTTCTGGTACGGCTTGAGGAACGCGAACCATCCCACCGGCAGCGCGATCGCCACCAGCAGGATCATGGCGATCCAGACCCGGGCGCGGATGCCGCCGAAGAACATGGCCACCGCGTACAGCGGGAAGAACGACGCCGCGGTGCCGAAGTCCGGCTGGATGATGATCATGGCCACCGGCAGCGTGATGATGCCCATCACCATCAGGAACGAGCGCATGTCGAGATAGGCGCGGTCGTTCGAGTCGAAGAAGCGCGCCACCATCAGCGCCGTGAAGATCTTCATGAACTCCGACGGCTGGAACTGGAAGCCGCCGATGTGGATCCACGAGCGCACGTTCGCCGTGAGCCGTCCGAACACCATCAGGTAGAGCAGCAGGATGATGCCGATGCCGTAGAGGATCGGGGCGATGTCGAAGAGCACGTGGTAGTCGACGACCATCACCGCCACCATCAGGGCGATGCCGATGGCCACCCAGAGCATCTGCTTCTTCGCCGTCGAGAGCGACGGCTCGCCGTAATAGGTCGCGCTGTAGACGAGCAGCACGCCGATGAGCGCCAGCACCACGGCGGTGCCGAGGAAGTTCCAGTCGACGGACGGGCCACGTTCGCGAAAAATCATCGTGTGGTCGGGAGAGGCAGCTCGCCTTCCTTGATCTGCTCCAGCGTTTCGGGGTTACGGAGGTCGAGACGCGCGCCCGCGATCTTGTCGCGGAACCACGCCTCGTACATGAGCTTTGCCAGAGGGGCCGCGTCCGCGCCGCCCGCGCCGCCGTGCTCGACGAACACCACCACCACGATCTCCGGTTTGTCCGCCGGCGCGAACGACGCGAACCAGGCGTGGTCGCGGAACTTGAACGGCAGCGACGTGGCCTTGATCCAGCCGGAGTAGGCGATGACCTGCACCGAGCCGGTCTTGCCGGCCACGTTCAGCCCTTCCACCCGCGCGTTGCTGCCGGTGCCGCCCTGGTCGTTGACCACCTGCCAGAGCCCGCGGCGCACGGCCGCCAGCGCGGGAGGGGAGAGCTGGATCTCGTCCAGGACGCGGCTCGGCACGCGGAAGAGCTTGTACTTGCCGTCCTGCTGCACGCGGTTGATGTACTTCACCACGTGCGGCTTGAACACCTTGCCGCCGTTGGCCACGGCCGCGGTCATGTTTGCCACCTGCAGCGGCGTGACGATCAGCGGACCCTGTCCGATGGCCACCGAGATGGTCTCGGCCGGGTACCACTTCGGATCCGCGCCACGCGACGTTTTGACCGGGTTCTCCGTGCGCCACTTTGTCGACGGCACGAGGCCGGCACGCTCTCCGTCGAGATCGATGTGCGAGATCTCGCCGAAGGTGAGCTTACGCGCGTATTCGTTGATCTTGTCGACGCCGAGGCGGCCGCCGATCGTGTAGAAGTAGATGTCGCACGACACCTTGAGGGCGCGCTCGACGTCCACGCCGCCGTGCCCTTCCTTCTTCCAGCAGCGGAAGCGGCGGCCGAAGAAGTGACCGCTGCCGCCGCAGCCGAAACTGGTGTCGGGACCGACCACGCCCTCGGAGAGCCCCGCCATCGACATGACCACCTTGAAGACCGAGCCGGGGGAGTAGAGGCCCTGGATGGCGCGGTTCAGCTCGATCTTGAACGGGTTGCTGGTGATGGTCTTGTAGACCTCGGGGGTGAAGCGCTTGGAGTAGACGTTCGGGTTGTAGGCCGGCGACGAGACCATGGCCAGCACTTCCCCGTTGCGCGGGTCGAGGGCCACCGCCGCGCCGACCATCTCGTTCTCGATGAAGTACTGCTCCGCGCGGCGCTGCAGCTCGAAGTCGAGCGTGAGGTAGACATTGTCGCCCGGCACCGGCTGCTTGCGCGCGGGGACGTACTCGCTCAGGCGGCGTCCGTCGGCGTCGTACTCCCAGTACTCCGCGCCGCCGCGGCCGCGCAGGTACTGGTCGTACATCAGCTCGACGCCGCGCTTGCCGATCAACTCGCCCTGTTCGAGCTCGGGATTGGCCTTCAGGTCCTTGTCGTTGACCTCGCCGATGAAGCCGAGGACGTGCGCCGCCATCGTGCCGTACGGGTAGTTGCGGCGCTGCTCCGGCACGACGTTGACCTCGGGGAAGGCGATCGACTGGGCCTGGATCGACGCGACCTGCGCCATGCTCAGGTCCTCGGCGATGACGAACGGCTGGGTAAAGTTGACCTTGGCCGCTCCCTTGTCCCAGCGGGCGTGCAGCTCGGGGAGCGGCATCTGCAGGATCTGCGAGAGGAAGGCCTCGAGCTTCTCGCGGCGCTGCTTGTCCGCCTTCAGCAGCGGCTTCATGACCACGCGGTCGACCTGCAGCATGTACGACGGCTGGTTGTCCGCGAGGATTTTCCCCTTGCGGTCCATGATCAGGCCGCGCTTGGGCGGGATCTCGATCTCGCGGAGAGCGTTGGCCTCGGAAAGGCCGCGGTACTTCTCGGCCTGCACGCCCTGGACGAACCAGAACGAGCCGGCCAGGAACACGAACGCCGCCACGATGCCCCACAGCACGGCATTGATGCGGAAGGTGAGGAACTTTTGATCGTCTCGATAGACGCGCATGACTAGGGTCTTTCCTGACTACAGGACGTTCAATACGCCTTGCTGCGCGTCGCCTCGATCGGCTCTTCGCGCAGGAAGAGCGTCAGCAACTGATACACCAGCATTCCGAACAGAAGGGTGAAGATCGTCTTCACGAGCAGGGCCTGCTCGAACATCTCGATCCGCTGCTTCATGAGGAGGTTCACCAGGATGTAGATCACCAGCTCGTTCAGGATGACCGCGCCGCCGAGGCAGGCCCCGAAGGCGAGCGAGCCGCGCAGCGCCAGGCGCGCGTTGATCGAGGCCACCACGTAGCCGCACACCGTCAGGGAGAAGGCGTGCAGTCCGAAGGGAGCGTTCGAGAACGCGTCCTGGACGAAGCCCGCCAGCACGCCGGCCACGATCGCGCCGAGGATGTTCCCCCCCATCGAGTAGTAGACGACCAGGATCACGTACGGATTGAAGAACGCGAGCGCGTTCGGATAGAAGCTGTCGAGCAGCGAGTGCAGGGTCAGGGCGAGGAGCAGCCCGATGGCGAAGCGCAACCACCTCAAGGCGCGTACCTCACGACCTGGGGCGGGATCTTCCGCGTGTGGATCACGATCACTTCCTCGATGGTGCCGAAGTCGACGGACGGCTTCACCGTCACGCTCTTGAAGAGCGACTGCCCCGGCTCGGAGCGGACGACGGTGCCGATGGGGATCCCCTTCGGGAAGATGCCGTCGATGCCGGCGGTGAGGACGCGGTCGCCCGGCTGGACGTCCGCCAGCGCCGGGATGTCGAACATCTGCACGTTCGCCGCGCCGCTGCCGCGGACTACGCCCTGGCGGCGCGTGCGCTCGACCAGCGAGCCGACCGAGCAGTTGTTGTCGGTCACGAGCTGCACCTTGGACAGGTCCTTCGTGGTCAGCACCACACGGCCCACCAGTCCGTTGGCGTTGGCGATGATGTCGTTCACTTCCACGCCGTCGTCCGAGCCGCGGTCGATGATGATCGATTTGAAGCGCCCCGCCGTGTCGAGCATGATCGTCTGCGCCATCGACGTCTCGAAGTCGAACTGCTCGGCGTAGGCCAGGAGGCTGCGCAGGCGGCGCATGTCGCTGCCCGACTGGCGCAGCTTGAGGTTCTCGGTGGTGAGCGAGGCCACCTTCCGGCGCAGCTCCACGTTCTCGTTCACCGCGCGCCGCATGTCGAGGTAGCCGTGATGCATGTCCTGCGCGCTCCCCCCCACCCAGTTCACGAACTTCGGGACGGGGGAGAAGATGGTCATCACCGTCCGCTCGAACATCGTGCGCGTCTCGCCGATGTAGCGCGTCTGATTGCTCAGACTCATCAGCACGAGCAGCAGAACGAGCACGACGAAGAACAGGAGCGTGGGTCGCCGCGGAATGACGTCTGTGGGTACTGCCATAGTTTTCGGGAAGTCAGCTCAGCAGATTTCAGGCCATGGTTGCTGGTTGCTGTGTTGCTGGTTCGAGGCAGTGCACCGCCTTGAACCAGCAACCAGCAACCAGCAACCTATTCGATCGAAATCTTCCGAAGCAGATTGAAATCGGTCAGCATCTGCCCCGTCCCCAGCGCCACGCAGGCCAGCGGGTCCTCGGCCAGGGTGACGGGCAGGCCGGTCTCCTCGCGCAGTCGGCGGTCGAGGTTCTTCAGCATCGAGCCGCCGCCGGCGATGATGATCCCTTTGTCCATGATGTCGGCCGAGAGCTCGGGCGGGGTGCGCTCGAGGGCCACGCGCACGGCCTCGACGATCGTGGCCACGGTCTCGGAGAGCGCCTCGCGGATCTCCTCGTCGCTGACCACGAGGGTCTTGGGCACCCCCTCCACGAGGTCGCGTCCCTTGATCTCCATCGTCATCTCCTCGTCCAGCGGGAAGGCGGAGCCGATCTCCATCTTGATCTGCTCGGCCGTACGCTCGCCGATGAGGAGGTTGTACTTGCGCTTGATGTACTGAATGATCGCGTCGTCCATCTCATTGCCGGCCACGCGCACCGAGCGCGAGTAGACGATGCCGGCCAGCGAGATGACGGCCACATCGGTCGTGCCGCCGCCGATGTCGACGATCATGTTGCCCGTCGGGTCGGTGATCGGCAGCCCGGCGCCGATGGCCGCGGCCATGGCCTGTTCGATGAGGTAGACCTCGGTCGCGCCGGCCCGCAGCGCGGAGTCCTTGACGGCGCGCTTTTCGACCTGCGTGATCTCCGAGGGAACCGAGATGACGATGCGCGGCTTGACCAGGAAGCGCCGCCCGTGCGCCTTCTCGATGAAGTACTTGATCATCTTCTCCGTGACTTCGAAGTCGGCGATGACCCCGTCTTTCATGGGGCGGATGGCGACGATGTTGCCCGGCGTGCGGCCGAGCATCTCCTTCGCTTCCTTCCCCACGGCTTCGACGTTGTTGTTGATCTTGTTCACCGCGACGATGGAAGGCTCGCGAACCACGATGCCTTTGTTCTTCGCGTAGACGAGGGTGTTCGCTGTCCCGAGATCGATCGCCAGATCGTTCGAGAACATCGAGAGAAGCGATTTCACAGCCATTCGATTGTCTTTTCCTTGATTGAGATTCCGTAAGGGGCCTTGCGGCCGCGGTGCAAAAGGGGAACCAGTCGAAGGGGAGGAACTACTCTTCGACGATCACGACCTGCGATTCTACCTTTTGATTGCCTGCAGGATCGACGGCTTTGATGACCACCACATTCCGCCCGATCTTGTCGAAAGCGACGAGCTTCTGGAACGCCCCTCCCGAGGCCACGTCCACTTCCTCGTCGTTGATGAAGACCGTCGCACCCGGCTCGGTGACCCCGGCGATGGTGTAGAACTGCCCCCCCACGTGGAACGGCGCCTTCATGCGCAGGACCGGCGCCGTACGGTCGGTGATCCCGCTCTTGGTGCTGCCGCCGCTCACGCGGAACCGCCGGAAGCCGGAGAACGGGCCGACGTCGCCGTCGGCTCCCACCGAGGCCACCCGCCAGTAGAACGACCCTTCGGAGGTCACTTCCGCCGTGGCCGCGGTTCGGGCCCGCCGCGTGTTGATCTCCTGCGTGGAAAAGAGCCGCGAGCGCGAGACCTGCAGCACGTAGCCGCTCGCGCCCGCCTGCGGCTGCCAGATCATCTGCACCTGCAGCTTCGGCCCGAGCTGGAAGACCTGGTTGTCCCCAGGCGACATGAGCGCCGGCGGCATGGTCAGCTTCTTGACGGGGGAGATCGTCCCCTCCGGCGTGGAGCTGACCTTCTCGCCGGTCCCCAGCCGGACCGCCGTGCCGCCCGCCTCCGGCGCCACCGAGGCTCCGCCGCGCATGCTGACGATCGACGTCTGCTCTTCCCTCACCCCCACCTGCGCGGTCGACTGCTGCTCGACCACCACCTGCGTCCCCGGCGTGCGGACCGTGGAGGTGTCGCTGGTGGTGGCGACCTCGACCGACCCGACGCGCATCTTCACGGTGTTGGTCTTCCGGCTGGTGGCGGGGTTGACGCTGGAGTAGATCTCCAGGAGGGCGTTCGGACCGACGGTGTAGAGAGTGCCGCTGGAGAAGATCAGCTCGGCGGAGGAGCTGTTGCCGGTCTTCACCCAGTCGCCGTTCATGAGCGCGGTGCGCGTGTCGGCTTCTTTCCAGTCGCCCGCGGCACCTTTCTGATACTTGACGTCTCCCTCGACGGTGATCAGTTGCGCGTCACTCTCGAGGTCGCCGCCGCCGCTCATGGCGGCGCGGCTGATGGTCTGCGACTCGACCGCGACCGTGTGCGCCTGCTCGTAGCGCGTGGCATTCAGGTGCGTGTTGGCCTCGTCGAGCTTCTGCTGCGCGCGGTTGAACTCGCTCCGGTGCGCGCTGAAGTCGGGAGCGCCGGCCAGGGCATTGAGCGCCTGCCGCGCATCGGCGATGGCGGACTCCGCCCTGGTCTTCGGGTTCGTCTTCTGGTTGTGCCAGAACCACCACCCCGCCCCGCCGAGGGCGAGCAGAAACAGCACCAGCCCGATCTGCTTGAGACGATCGATGGAGATCAGATACCAGTCGATATCCGCGCCGGTTTCCCGTTTTTTGGCCATCTGGAACGAGCGACGTGAGTTATAGCAGTTGGCGGGGCCGCCGGGAATAGGTAAACTGCGCCGCTTTTTCTTGAGCGCTGACCAGCTCCGGCCCATCCGGGCTTTTCCGAAAGGTAGTTTCCATGCTCAAAGTAATGCGCGACAGCTTTCATCAACTGAAATGGGTCCTCATCGTCGTGGTGGCGGCCTTCATCTTCGGCTTTGTCTTCCTGGACATGGGCATGGGAGGCGCGTTCGGCGGTGACCAGCAGCAGGCCCGCAACTACGCGGCGCGCGTGAACGGCGAGACCATCGGGTTCGATGACTACAACCGCGCGCTGAAGAACGTCGAGGACATGTACCGCCAGCAGTTCGGCGGGCAGTTCACCCCGGAGATGGCGCAGCAGCTCAACCTCCCGACGCAGGTCGTGAACATGCTCGTCGACCAGCGCCTCCTGACGCAGGAAGCGGCACGGCTCAACATGACCGCCAGCCCCGAGGAAGTGCGCAAGAAGCTCCTCGCGATCCCGAACTTCACCGAGAACGGCAAGTTCATCGGCATGGAGCTCTACAACAATTACGTCGGCCGTCTCGGCTACGCGAATCCCTCGGAGTTCGAGGAAGACCTCGGCCGCGAGATCGCGCTGCAGAAGATGGAGAGCGCGCTGCAGAACTCCGTCGTCCTCTCGCCGAAAGCGATCGACGCCGAGTACCGCCGCACGAACGAGAACGCCAAGGTGCGCTACGTCCTCCTCCCCTCGGCGCCCCTCGAGACGGTGACCGTCTCCCAGGCCGACATCAACGCGTACTACAAGGCCCACCAGTCCGACTACACGCACGGCGAGCAGCGCAAGATCCGCTACATCCTCGCGGACTACCAGAAGATCCGTTCCGAGATCACCCCCTCGGAGGCCGAGCTGCGCCGCGCCTACGAGACCAGCAAGAACGACTTCAAGCGCCCCGCCTCCGCGAAGGTGCTGCACATCCTGATCAAGTCCGACCAGACCGCCCCGCCGCAGGCCGACGCCGCGGCCCGCGCCAAGGCGCAGTCGATCGTGGCCCAGCTCCGCGGCGGCGCCGACTTCGCCACGCTGGCGCGCCAGAGCTCGGAGGACCCGTCGTCCTCCGGCAACGGCGGCGACATGGGCTGGGTGGACATGGGGATGACGGTCGAGCCGTTCGAGCGGGCCATCTTCTCCATTCCCCTGAACACGATCAGCGACCCGATCAAGACCACCGAGTACGGCTACCACATCGTGAAGGTGACGGAGCGCCGCAATGAGTCGGTGCAGACGTTCGAGGACGCGCGTCCCGCGCTGGCGGCCCGCCTCGCCAACGACATGTCGCGCGACATCGCCAAGGCCGAGATCAACCGCGTGAACGCG
Organism: Thermoanaerobaculia bacterium; assembly: GCA_035627015.1. Lineage (GTDB taxonomy): Bacteria > Acidobacteriota > Thermoanaerobaculia > Gp7-AA8 > Gp7-AA8 > QHVT01. The sequence goes on from DASPMO010000036.1 coordinate 83,262, forward strand.
CAGATCAAGCAGAAGAAGCCGGCCAACGCGGCCGAGTTCGTGGCCCTGGCCACGGGCCGCCTGACGTCGAACGACAGCGGCTGGTTCGGCCGCTCCGAGGCCATCGGCGGCCTGGGCAACAACGCGCCGCTGTCGCAGTGGGTGTTCGCGGCCAAGGCGGGTGACGTGAGCGATCCGATCGGCACGCCGCGCGGTATCGCCATCGCCTTCGTGGAGATGGAGCGCGGCGCCGGCGTGGCCGCGCTGGCCGACGTCCGCGAGCGCGTGGAGCAGGACGCGAAGCGCCAGAAGGCCCGCGAGGCCGCCCGCGCGCAGCTGGCGACGCTCATGGCCGGCGCCCCGAACCTCGAGGCGATCGCCGCCAAGGGGACGCGCCCGCCGCAGGAAGTGACGGTCACGCACCAGGGCGCCATCGCCGGCCTCTCCGGTGACACGGGCGCGTTCGTCGACGCGGCGCTCAAGGGCGCGGTCGGCCAGTTGCAGGGGCCGGTGGCCGTGGGCGACGGCGCGGTGGCGTTCCAGGTGGTCGAGCAGAAGAAGGTGACGGACGCCGAGCTGGCGCAGAACCGGGCCTCGTTCGCGAACCGCATGCGCGAGCAGCAGGCCCGCCAGCTTCGCTCGGTGCTCGTGGAGCGTCTGCGCAAGACGGCCGAGGTGGAGATCAACGACATCATCACGCGCCCGACCACGACGCCGACTCCGACGGCGGGACTCTAGTTGTCGCGGGATGTGCAGCCGAAGTGGGATGAGCCCGCGATCCGCGTGCTCATGATGCCGCGCGACACGAATGCGCACGGCACCATCTTCGGCGGCGTGATCCTCTCGTACATCGACCAGGCCGGCGCGATCGAAGCGCGCCGGCAGGGTCTGAAGTTCATGGTCACCGTGTCGATGGACAAGATCGTGTTCCATCAGCCGGTCTTCGTCGGCGACCTGGTGAGCTTCTGGACCGAGACCCTCCGCATCGGAAACACCTCGATCACCACGAAAGTGGTGGTCGAGGCCATCCGCGCCGGCGACCCTTCCCAGCGCGTGACCGTGACCGAGGCCCAGGTGGTCTACGTGCACATCAGCGAAGACCGCAAACCGATCCCCATCGTGCGCGCGAATCCGTTCTGAGAGGAGCGCCGGCGTCCCGCCGGCTGGCGCGCAGGCGTCCCGCCTGCGCTCCCGGGTCACGTTGGCCGTGCGATCATGAGGACTGAGGTGAGCGATGGCTGTCACGCGCCGCATCTTCGTGAGCATGCCCGCGGACCAGTGGCTTACGTCCGTGCAGAACCGGTTCAAGTGGGCGATGGTCGAGCGCATCGAAGCACTGGGGTTCACGCCGGAAATATTTTTCGATAAGAGTGGGAGGAAGTCGCTCTCGGCAAGTCTCTCCTGGACCGCCGACTTCGCGGAAGACATTGCCCGTCGCTGTCATGGCGCGGCGCTGATCGGCCTTCCGCGGTGGACTTTCCAGTCGAAACAGAAAAAGGTTCTCCTGCCGACCGAGTACTCCCACTATGAAGCCGCGCTCGCGAGAACGCTTGCGTTGCCGATGCTGATCCTGGCTCAGGAGAATCTGCTGCGACGCGGTGTCTTCGACAGCAACTTCGGCCAGTACATCGGAACCTTTCCCGCCAACGCCAGCGAGTCGTGGCTCGAGACGTCCGAGTTCAAGGTCCCATTCGGCTTCTGGTACGACCAGTTGGCACATCGCCGGGATGTCTTCCTCGGCTACTCGGGCGCCGCGGAACCCGTCGCTCTGCTGGTCCGGGACTTTCTCGAGAAGGAGATCGGGGCAACGGTGCTCGACTGGAAGCGCGACTTCCGGCCGGGACGGTCGATTCTGCAGGAGATCGAAGAAGCACGTGTCCGATGCACCACCGGCATCTTTCTCTTTACGAAAGACGACGAGCTGAAATCTTCGCCGCGTCGCGCCGCACCCCGTGACAATGTCGTCTTCGAGGCCGGCTACTTCGTGAGCTCCAAGGGAAAGGATCGCGTACTGATCATCCGCGAGAAGGGGGCGAAGATGCCCGCGGACCTCGGTGGCGACATCTATGCCGCCCTCGAGAAACGCACGAGCGTGAAATCCATCGAGACCACGGTGCGACAGTTCTTCGACAGCCTCTGAGACTGGAGATCAGGTCGCGCCACGAAGATGGTTGGCAAATGGCCGTTGTTCACGAAGATGGTGTGGCCGAGCTCTCGGTCGGCGCACGACTCGATGTCCGTGAGCTCTATGATCATCTGTTTAATGACGCGTCAGATATTCAAAGCTCCTGACGTGTCGCGATTGACTGGCGTTCAGTCATGAAGGAGCGCGCCGTCCATTTCAAATCTTATCCGCGCCGCTTCGAATGTCTGAGCGCCAGACATTCGAAGTGTCGGGCGTGTAGAAAATGTCTGGCGGCCAGACATTCGATCCTCGCGGGGAGCATTTGAAAGTGACCCGCGAGCATTTAAAAGTGCTCCGCGAGCATTTGAATGTCATCCGCCGTGCTGTGAATGTCTGGCGTCCAGATATTTCTTGTGTCGCGCGAGCTTTCGATGACAACTTTCGTCATTTTCCTGGTCCGCCGGGCACACATTGGAAGCCTCGGCGACACCGGAAATGTCTGGCGCTCAGACATTCGCAGTATCTTTCCTGCTGCCGGGACCGTCTCATTTCCATTCAGGAGAACGTGTGGACGAAAAAAAACAGGCCGTCGTGCCGACGGAAAGCGGATCGGAGCTGCCGGTGGTCAGGACCGCCGAGGAAACGGCGCTCGAGGTCACCAAGATTCTCGACCTGATCGCGGGCCGGCTGCAGCTCGAGACCCCGCACCCAGCGACCGCGAGCCGGGTCCGCGGCGCGCGTACCGTGCCGCGGGAGTTCGTCGTATCGATGATCGGTGCGGCGGAGCGGAGGCCGGACCTGCCGGCATTCAGGCAGTTCGACAGCGCCGCCGCGCGGGAGGTCCTGCAGTCCGCCGACGCCTCCCGGCTCATCGCCGAGCGGACGGCCATGTTCCTGGCCAGCCTGAACTACACGATCGAAGCGCGCTGGGCGGACGTGGTCGCCGACGCCATGCGCGCGTTCTCGATCGCCAGCATCCTGGCCGAGGATCCGGCCGAGGCGGAGCTGAGCGCCGAGGTCGAGAACCTGCGAAAGCAGCTGGGCCGCAAGCGCGCGGGGAGGAAGAAGAAGAAAGCCGCGAAGAGCGATCCCTCTTCGGAGTGACGAGGGGCGCATGGGATAATCCTCGGAGATGCCGGCACTGCTGCACAAACTCAACTACACGTATGCCGAGTATCTCGGGTTCGAGGCGTCGAGCAATGTCAAACACGAGTTCCTCGACGGCCAGATCTATGCGATGGCCGGTGGGACGCCGGAGCACGCGGCGCTCGCGGCGGCGGTCATCACCTTGCTGGGCCCGCAGCTCGTCGGCGGTGAGTGCCGTCCGTACAATTCCGGCCTGCGTGTGCGCACGCCCACCGGTCTCACCACGTACCCCGACGTCACGGTGATCTGTGGACCACGCGAGATCGACAGCGTCGACTCGCTGGCGATCACGAATCCGGCGCTCATCGTGGAAGTCCTGAGCCGCAGGGACAAGTTCGAGCACTACAAGACGTTCCCCTCCCTGCGTGAATACGTGCTCGTGTCTCACCGCGAGCGCTCGGTGGAGGTCCGGTTGCGCGAGAACGATGGCTGGCGAACGACCGTCGTTCCCGAAGGTGGGGTGGCAGAGCTTTCGGTCGGCGCACGGCTCGATGTCCGCGAGCTCTACGATGCCGCGGCCGAGCCGGCGGTGTAGTAACGCCAACACAGCGGACCGCCGGCGTCCTCGCCGGCTGTCTGTGGCGGCGTCCCGCCGCCACGATGCGGGCGAGACGCCCGCACAGACAGCCGGCGGGACGCCGGCGGTCCGCTGTGCACTCAACCCTTCCGCGCCTTGCGCATCCTCTCCAGCCGCTCGCGCATCTCTTTCTCGAACCCCACCTCCTTCGGCTCGTAGAACCGCCGGCCCGCCAAGGCGTCGGGAAGGCATTCCATGGCGGCGGTCTGCTCCTCGAAGTCGTGGGCGTACTGGTAGCCGCGGCCGTAGCCGAGGTCTTTCATGAGGCGGGTGGGGGCGTTGCGGATGTGCAGGGGGACGGGCGGGTTGTCGCCCTGGCGCACTTCGCGGACGGCCTCGCCGTAGCCGGTGTAGGCGGCGTTGGATTTGGGAGCGGCGGTGAGGTAGGTGACGAGTTGGGCGAGGGGGACGCCCGCCTCGGGCATGCCGAGAAAGTGCACGGTCTGCTGCACGGCGATGGCGAAGACGAGCGCCTGCGGGTCGGCGTTGCCGATGTCCTCGGAGGCGGCGCGCACGAGGCGTCTGGCGATGTACATCGGGTCCTCGCCGCCTTCGAGCATGCGCACGAGCCAGTAGACCGCGGCGTCGGCGTCGCCGTTGCGCAGCGATTTGTGGAGCGCGGAGATGATGTTGTAGTGCTCCTCGCCCGACTTGTCGTACATGAGCGAGCGGCGCTGCAGGATCTCCTTGATCTCGTTCACCCCCAGCGGCTCCGCGCCGGGCGATGCCGTCTCGACCACGAGTTGCAGGCTGGTGAGTGCCTGTCGCGCGTCGCCGGCCGAGGTCGCGGCGATGAAGTCGAGCGCGGCGTCGTCGAGGGTGATGCCGAACCTGCTGACGCTCTCGTGTCCGGCGGCGCGGCGGAGGATCGTCACCACCTGCTCGCGCTCCAGCGCCGGGATGACCACCACCTTGCTGCGCGACAGGAGCGCGGAGTTCACCTCGAACGACGGGTTCTCCGTCGTCGCGCCGATGAGGATGATGTCGCCCGCCTCGACGTAGGGAAGGAAGGCGTCCTGCTGCGCCTTGTTGAAGCGGTGAATCTCGTCGATGAAGACGATCGTCTTCGAGCCGCGCGACTGCCGCGCCTTGCGCGCCTCCTCCATCAGGGTCTTGATGTCTTTGATGGAGGTGGAGGTGGCGGAGAACTGGACGAAACGCGCGCGCGTGGTCCTGGCGATGATGCGCGCCAGCGTGGTCTTGCCGGAGCCGGGGGGCCCCCAGAAGATCATGGAGGGGATGCGGTCCGTCTCGATGGCGTTGCGCAGGAACTTCTTCTCGCCGAGGAGCTCTTCGAGGCCGACTACCTCCTCGAGCGATCTGGGACGGAGGCGCTCGGCGAGGGGGGAGTCGGCGTTCCCCTTTTCGGGTGGCGGAGGGAAGTCGTCGTCGCCGAAGAGGGAGCCCGTCATGGCTCGCAAGTTTATCCCGCGCGCGGGGGAGGCGGGCTGAAGCCCGCCCTACGTTCGGCCCAGGCGACGCGTGTGACAAACGTAGGGCGGGCTTCAGCCCGCCGTTTCACGCCAGCAGGCTGAAATCGAGGTTCCCGCCCGACACCACCACCGCCACCGCCCCCCGCGGCTTCACCTTCCCCGCGAACAGCGCGGCCAGGCCCAGGGCGCCGGTCGGCTCGATGAGAAGCTTGGTCCGGTACATGGCCCACTTCGCCGTCTCGAGCAGGAGCTCGTCGTCGACGCTGACGACGTCGCGCACGCGCTCCCGGATGATGGCGAAGTTGTGCTGGCCGATGGCGAGCGTCCGCGCGCCGTCGGCGATGGTCTTCGGCGGGTCGATGGTCACGATGCGGCCGCTGCGGAACGACTGCTCGCCGTCGTTGCCCGCCGCCGGCTCGACGCCGTAGACATCGATCTCGGGACGCACGGAGGTCGCGGCCAGGGCGGTACCCGACAACAACCCGCCGCCGCCGAGGGGGACCACGATCGTGGTCACGTCCGGCCACTCCTCCACGATCTCCAGTCCCACCGTCCCGGCGCCGGCGATGATCCGCTCGTCGTCGAACGGGGGGATGACGGCGGCGCCGTTCTTCTCGGCGATCTCGCGGGCCACGGTGTCGCGGGTGGCGGCGGTCACGCCGGCCTGCACCACCTCCGCGCCGTACGCGCGCGTGGCCTCGACCTTCGACTGCACGGAGTTCTCGGGCATGACGATCGTGGCCGGGATGCCGAGGAGCTTCGCGCCGAGGGCCACCCCCTGGGCGTGATTGCCGGAGGAGAACGCGACCACGCCGCGGCGGCGCTGGTCGTCATCCAGTTGCAGGAGCGCGTTCAACGCGCCGCGGATCTTGAACGACCCGGCGCGCTGCAGGTTCTCGCACTTGAGGCGCACTTCCACGCCGGCGCGCAGGGAGAGCGAGCGGCTGGGGAGGAGGGGCGTCGGATGGATCCACGGCCGGAGGCGCTCGGCCGCCGCGCGGATGTCCGCTAAGTCGATTCCGGTCTGGATGTTTGGCGAACTCACCCGCCCTAGTATAAACTCGCCGCAATTAATTCTTTGGATATTGGCGCGGAGGTTGGGGTTATGTGGCGATGGGTTACCCGCGGCCTGGTTCTCACGTTGGTGGCGCTCTGTGCGTCCGCAATGGTTGCGCAGACGTTCGACTTCCACGGCGAAGTCGACTCTCCTGATCCGGAGCGCCCGCAATCCGGTGCGATTCTCGTCAAGGGCTGGGTGCTCAGTCCCGTGACGGTCAGTCACATGGAGCTCTGGGTGGACGACGCCTTCGTCCACCGGGTGGTCCACTTCCTGCCGCGCATCGATATCGAGCGCTCCTTCCCCGACTGGCCCGGCATCCACAACGCGCGCCCCGGCTTCATCACCGGCTTCCTGGCCAGCAACTACACCAACGGCCCGCACGTGGTGGAGATGATCGCGGTGACGGTGGACGGGGTCCGCCACGGCATCGGCCGCCGCACGATCAACATCAACAACAGCATCAACCAGGCGCCCTTCGGCTTCGTCGACATCCCCGACGCCGACGGCGTCTACAACGTCTCCGGCGCCTTCCCGGTCTCGGGGTGGGCCGCCGACACGGACGGCATCGCCCGCGTGGAAGTGCTGATCGACAACAGCATCCTGCAGGCCGCGGTGTACGGCGACCCGCGGCCGGACGTCGGCGAGACGTACCCCGACTTCGCGGCGGCGCGCTTCAGCGGCTGGATCGCCAACGTCGACTCGACGCGCTACCAGAACGGCATCCACACGCTGACCGTCCGGGCCATCGACAAGTTCGGGTTCGAGAACTCCATCGGCCACCGCACGATCCAGATCGTCAACAACGATCTTTTCCTGAAGCCGTTCGGCTACCTCGACGAGCCGAAGCGCGACGCGGTGCTGTTCGGCACCGGCTGCGATGACGACGACGAGCCGCCGCCGGTCTCCCCGCCCATCAACCCGCAGGCGCACCTGACGCCGGTCCGCGGCTGGGCGCTCGACCTCGGCACGCGCTCGGGCACGGGCCGCATCTCCTACGCCGAGCTGCTCATCGACGGCGTCCCCTGGCTGAGCAGCGACGACTGCGGCGCCGTCGGCGGCCGCTTCGCGAACTGCCTGCAGGTGCCGCGCTACGACGTGGCCCGCTACTACCCGAACTTCCCCGACGCGCCGCGCGCGGGCTTCATCTTCACGCTCGACGTCGGCGCGCTGATCGCCCTCGGCGTCCGCCCGGGCGGCCACAACCTGATGGTGCGCGTCGGCGACGTGGAGGGGACCTTCGCCGAGCTGCCGAACCGCGACGGCATCCCGGTCTGGTTCCAGTGCGTCGACCAGAACTTCCCCTTCTCGGGCTACGGCTTCATCGAGTTCCCGACCACGATGGATTACCTGAGCGGCGACGTGGTCTTCCGCGGCTGGGCGCTCGCGGACAACAACACCATCGGCCAGGTCGAGATCATCATCGACGGCAACTTCGTCGGCGTCGCGCAGTACGGCTTCCCGCGCCCCGACGTCGAGGAGCAGTTCCCGCAGTTCCTCAGCAACGCGCGCAACTCCGGCTGGATGTTCACCATGGACACGCGCAAGCTGTCGAACTCCATCCACCGCCTGACCGTGCGCGTCCGCACCGGCAGCGGCAACGTCTGGGAGATCGGCTCGCAGGACTTCTACGTGACCAACGGCAACCCGACGCCGTAGCGCGTCTTCGCGCGCGGTTGTTTCGAAAAAGCCCGGCTGACGCCGGGTTTTTTCTGTTGTTGGTTGCTGGTTCGTGGCGGCTTCTCGTAAAACCGCCACGAACCAGCAACCAGCAACACAGCAACGCTCTTCGACTAGAACAACTTCAAGAACACCACGTTCGCCACGAACCCATCCTGCGCGTTCCGCCCGATCGTCTTCCCGATATCCAGCCGCAGCAGCGTCCCGAACGGCCCGATGGTCTGGCCGGCGATGCCCACTCCCTGGAACGGCTCGCGGCTCAGGTTCGACGACGCGTCGTCGATCAGGGCGTGGTCGTAGAAGGCTTCCAGGCGGAACTGGTCCGAGATCACGAAGCCGTACGACAGGTGGCCGATGATGGCCTTCTCCGCGTGCACCGATCCCGACTTCACGCCGTGGACGCGCTGCGAGCCGAAGAAGCCGAGCTCGTACTTGGAAAAACGATCCAGCCGCGAGCCGGCCAGGTAATTCAGGTCGACGCCGATGCGCTGGAACTTCGGCAGGAAGAAGCTCTTGCCGATCGAGCCGCCGAAGCGCGCGTACGTCTTCTGCGCCGGGTCGTACTCCGACAGGATGCCCCACGGCTCCCACTCCGAGCGGCGGCTGTACTCGTAGAAGCTCGAGAACGTGTAGCCGCGCCGCGCGTAGGTGAAGCTCACGCCCGGCGTGAGGGTGAAGGTGTCGGACGGCACCTCGAAGTCCGCCGCCGTGTCCTCGGCGCGCTGATAGGTGAGGTGGGACATGCCGAGCTGGAAGTCGATCTTGCCGAACTGGAAGATCGGATGGCCGGCCCGCAGCGTGAGGCCGATCGGCAGCGACTTGACCGTCTCGGCCAGCACTTCCTCGCCGTCACGGTACATGGTGTTCGACGTCGGCACGGCGATGCCGAAAAAGTCGGCGCCGACGTTCGTGCGCGTGCCGCCGACGTTCGGATGCGTCGCGTTCGCCGCGATCACCACGCCGGCGAAGAAGACGTTCGTCTGGATGCCTTTGTTCAGCAGGTTGAAGTTGAAGTAGTTGATCCCGCCGAGGGGGACCACCGGGAACTCCAGGCCCGCGTCGTGATGGATGCCGCCGACGGCGAAGAGCTGCGAGGTGTCGAAGCCTTCCTTCACCACGCGCTCGCCGTCGCCGCGGCGCTCGAGGTAGCGCATGCCGTGATCGGTCTCGCGGACCATGCGCGCGTCGGACGCCGAGGCCTGCGCCAGCAGCGTCGCGAACTCGGCCGGCTCGATGCGGAAGTTGGTGAAGGTCGTCGAGCGCTGCACGACCGTGGCCCGGCCGGCCGCGGAGATGACCTGCTGCGCGCCGACTTCCAGCGGGAGCCACATCAGCGCGCGCGGGTCGGCCGCGGCCACCTGGGCGGCGGTGAGGGGCGTCTTGGTGTCGCGGGCGAAGGCGACGAAGTCGACGCGCTCCTCGTTCGAGAGCACTTCGCCGGTGAGGTTGAGCTGCACCATGGCGATGCGCACGCGCGCCCACGTCTTGGCGTCGATCCACACCGTGCCGCGGTACAGCGGCAGGGTCTCCGGCGCGTTCGGCGGCGGCGCGAAGCGCACCTCGTAGACGCGGTAGCCGTCGAGGTCCGTGGCCCGCACGAGCTCGTAGCGGTATTCGTTGGTGAGATGGAGGTCGAGCGGGAGCTGCGTGACTTTTTCCGGCTGGATGAGCGGCAGCTCGGGGATGCGCCCGTACTTCCACTTCACGCCGTTGATGAAGAAGTCCTGCCACACCCAGTCGGCCTTGCCGGCGGGATCGGAGAAGTAGTCGCCCGAGATGGCCGCCTCGAGCGCCTCGGCGCCGCCGCCGATCTCGAAGCGCAGCTTGGTCGTGTTCTGCGCGATGTAGCGCGGCTGGATGGTCTCCTGGTACGCGTCGTACGCCTGGTGATTGCGGATGATCTCCTCGACGGTGATCCCGCGCTCGGTGGCGATGTCGAGCGTCTCGCGCACGGCCGACTTGTCGGTTGGCTGCGTGTAGTCGACGAGCACCGCGTAGGCGTCCTTCGCCGGCGGCGCGCCGACGAGGAGCCGTCCGCCGCGCGTGCCGACGTCGGTGGCGTCGCGGACGCCCGCGGCGTCGACGCGGCGCGGCTTCGCATAGCGGTCGGCCGGCAGCGAGAGGATGGTCGACGCTCCCGCGTCGCCGCGGGCGATCAGCATGGTGCGCAGGTCTTCGCCGCGGACGAAGCTCAGCACCGGCATCTCGGTGGCCGCGCCTTTGGCGTCGAGGACCGGCACTCTGGCCGTCGAGTCAAACGCCCAGTCGCCCGTTGCCGTGTTGTTGAACTGATGCAGGGCGGGCTTCAGCCCGCCAACGTCGCCGCTCGCGTAGGCCCGCGTCGCGCCCTTGCCGAACGCGCTGGCCAGGTCGAACAGCGGGTTCGGCGACGTGACCGGCACGACGGCGAAGATTTTCTTGGCCGGGTCGCGCTCGGCGATCAGCGCCAGCGTGGCCTCGACGTCCTGCCCCTCGGCGACGACGGCGTCAAAGTACGCGTTGGCCCCGGCGTCGAAGAGCGACGGCAGGGTGTCGGTGCGGAGGACGATGCTCTGCCTGGCGAGGTTCTCCCCCTGCGCCGCGACGGCGAGGCGCTTGATGGCGTAGGCCGCCGTGTTCGCGTCGACGCCGCGCACGTTCACGCCGAGGGCGTCGAACGGACCGGTGCGGCGCGCCCAGTCGAGGATCGCCTTCGTCTTCGCCTCGACCTCGTCGACGTTCGCCGCCTCGTAGTCGATCAGCACGGAGACGTTGGCCGGGTTGACCGGCGCGAGCGCGGGATAGCTCTGCTCGTCGAGCCGCGCGAGCGCGGGCACGGTGGAGCCGTCGCTGCCGGCGACACCGACGCAGAGCGTGCACTGGACCGCCTGGGCCTGGGCGGGAATTTGCAGAAGCAACAGCAAGAAGAGCCCGATCGAGAACTTTCGCATAAACACTGGACCTTTACCGGCGTCGTGAACGCCATGTGTACGGCCGAAATTGCCAGCGAAAGCAACCCTTTTCCTGAACCGTAACTCCGGCGCGAAGCTGCCGCCGGGCGAGATCGACTCGCTCCGCGAAGAGGCCGCGCGCGCCGAGGTGGAAGTCGTGGATCTGTCGAAGGAGATCGACTGCGCCCACGAGATCCGCGAGCGTGTCTGCCGCGGCGTGAAAGTCTTCATCGCCGCCGGCGGCGACGGCACCGTGCACCACGTGCTGCAGGCGGTGGTGCAGAGCGAGGCCACGCTGGCCGTGCTCCCCCTCGGCACGTACAACCATTTCGCCCGCGACCTCGGGATCCCGCTCGACTGGCGCGAGGCGCTGGACGTGGCGCTGAACGGCGCGTCGCGGCAGGTCGACACGGCCCGCATCAACGACCGCTTCTTCGTCAACAACGTCTCCATCGGTCTCTACCCCGAGCTGGTGCTGAAGCGCGAGGAGCACGGCCGCGACTACCCGCGCTGGAAGGCGCGCCTCTTCGCGCTCTACACCACGCTGCGCAAGTACCCGCACGTGACGCTGCACGTCGAGACCGCGCACCACAACGAGCTGCTGCGCACGCACGTGTTCATGATCTCGAACAACCGCTACGACCTCGAGCGTGTGGGCATCGAGGCGCCGCGCGAGACGCTGACCGAGGGGAAGCTGTCGGTGTACTGGCTGCAGCACACCTCGCGGCTGCGCATGACGCGCTTCCTCATGCGCTACGCCACCGGGCGCGTGCGTACCATTCCCGGGTTCACGTCGTTCAAGACGCTGCGCATGCGCGTGCAGGCGCCGCGCAGGCAGCTGAAGGTGGGCATCGACGGCGAGGTCTTCACGCTCGACACGCCGCTGGTGGTGACGGCGGTGCCGCAGTCGCTGATGGTGAAAGTGCCGTGCGAGACGTAGGACGGGCTTCAGCCCGTCCAGGGCGGGCTGAAGCCCGCCCTGCGTTTGACGGTTTGCGATAACCTGCCCCCCATGCCCGGTATCTTCGACACCGTCGTCGACCCGAACGTGCAGGCCCTGCTCCGCCGCGAGCAGCGTCTCCTGGTCGAGCTGCGGGAGACGCTCGAGCGCGAGCAGGCCGAAGAGCGCCGCCGCGTCGACGAGCTGCTGGCCACGCTCGAGGACCTCTTCACGATCGTGATCGTCGGCGAGTTCAACGCCGGCAAGTCGTCCCTCATCAACGCCCTCTTCGGCGAGCGCCTGCGCACCGAGGGGCCGATCCCCGTCGACGACGTGATCTCCATCCTCCGCTACGGCGAGCAGGCGTCGTCGAAGAAGCTCTCCGACTACGTGCTCGAGCAGTTCTACCCGATCGAGTTCCTGCGCAACATCACCCTGGTCGACACGCCGGGGACGAACTCGATCGTGCAGCGGCACCAGGAGATCACCGAGGACTACATCCCGCGCGCCGACCTGATCCTCTTCGTCACCTCCATCGACCGACCGCTGTCGGAGTCGGAGCGCCGCTTCCTCGAGTACATCCGGGAGTGGGGGAAGAAGGTCGTCTTCGTGCTGAACAAGATCGACACGAAGTCGGAGTCGGAGATCGCGCAGGTGCTGGCGTACCTGATCACGAACGTGCACGCCATCTTCGGCTTCGATCCGGTCATCCACCCGGTGGCGGCGAAGCTGGCGCTGGAGTCGAAGCTCGGCAACGCGGCGCCGCGGGAGTGGACGCGCAGCCGCTTCGAGGCGCTGGAGGACTACATCTTCCAGGTGCTGTCGGAGAAAGAGCGCGTGCGCATCAAGCTCGCCGCGCCGCTGGAGACGATCCTCAGCCTGTCGAGGAAGCAGTTCCGGATGATCGAGTCGCGGAGGGAAGTGCTGGCCGCCGACAAGGCGCGCATCGACTCGATCAACGAACAGCTCGACCGCGCGCGGGCGGACCTCGTCTCGAACTTCCGGCAGTTCGTCGTGCGCATCGACAACCTGCTCATGGACCTCGAGCGCCGCGGCCTCGACTTCCTCGACCGCTACGTGCGCATCCAGCACGTGATGCTGCTCCGCGATGCCTCGCGCTTCCGCGAGGAGTTCGAGCGCCAGGTGTTCCAGGGATGGAAGGGGAACATCGACTCGACGATCCAGGAGGCGGTGGACTGGCTGGTGAAGGAGAACATGAAGCTCTGGAGCACGACGGTGGAGGCGTTCCAGCGCCGCGCCGAGGCGGACGCGAAGAACGAGGAGGTGATCGGCCGCGTGGGGCGCGACTTCGCGTACAACCGCGAGGAGGTCTACTCGCGCATCCGCCGCAACGCCGAGCAGCGCCTCTCGGACTACGACGTGAACGTGGAGTCCCGCCGCATCATCGACAACGCCATGCGCGCCGTCCTGCACTCGTTCGGGCTCGGCGCCGGCGCCCTCGGCCTCGGCTACCTGCTGACCACGGCTGTCTCCAGCACGGCCGTCGACGTGACCGGCCTCACCGCCGCGACCATGCTCCTCGTGACCAGCTTCCTGATCCTCCCGTACAAGCGCAGCAAGGCGAAGGAGGAGTTCAAGCGCCGCATCGAGGAGCTGCGCACGCACCTGAAGGAAGCGCTCGACCGCGAGTCGAGCACCGAGATCGACCGCATGCTCCGCGGCATCACCTCCGCCTTCGAGCCCTACCAGCGCTTCTATGCCCTGGAGTCGGAGAAGATCGAGACCTTCGCCACGAAGCTGGGGAAGATCGAGGCCGAGGCGCGGGAGATCTCCGCGTCGATCACATGAAGCGCGCGCCGAGGCTCCACGGCAGGAGCAGGCCGAGGACGATGGAGTAGAGCGCGAGCAGCGCGCACGCCCAGCGCAGCGCCCTGCTCTCGCTGAAGAAGGCCAGGGCGTCGTCGATGCAGAGAATCGCTCCGCTCAGGACCAGGCCGAGGAAGTCGAGCGTGTAGCGCGCGGTCACCCACCAGCAGCTCGACAGCGCGAGCAGTACGAGCCAGCCCGCCAGCACCAGCCAGCGTCCGCGCCGCTCGCGCGCCAGCAGGAGGGCGAAGCCGGTGCCGGCCAGCGCCAGCGGCGTGACCGGCGCGATGCCGGCGATCGGCTCGGGACTGCCGGGATACGTGACCTCCGGGTCGAGCCGGTTGTTCTGCACCCAGACCCACGGAAACTTTCCATGGAAGAGGATGGGCCAGAAGACGTAGTGCGAGGCGTGGTTCATCAGCCGTGGCACCTCGCCCGGACCGCACACGCCGCAGATGGCCCGGCCTTTCATCGGTACGCGCGCCATCTGGTATGTGACGCCGAATTCGAAGGGATCGCGGAAGCGCGCGTAGTTGTACGCCGCCAGCGCGCCGGCGATGACGACCAGCGGGATGGCCACGTGCAGGATCGCTCTGCGATGCCGGATGAGGAGGAGCGCCTGCACGAGCAGCAGCACCGCGAGATTCGGCCGCGTGGCGATGGCCATCCCGAGGAAGATCCCCATCGGGATCGCCCACCGCTCTTTTCCGTCGAGAAACCGCACGACCGAGTACGCCCACGCCGCCGTGAACGCCATCCCGCACGCCACCGCCACCTGGTAGAACAGCACCCCCACGATCACGTACGGGACGACGTTCCCGACCCCGACCAGCAGGATCCACAGCCAGCTCCACTTCGTCCGCCACACCACGCCCGCGAAGAAGAGGAAACTGACGGAGGCGAAAAACGTCGCCGCGAAATCATCGGAAGGGTACGCCCCCGCGAGCAGCCGCACCGGGACGTAGAAAAGGAGCACCGGTACCGGCGAGAAGTAGAGGTAGTACCGCCCCTCGAAGTAACTCGCATCCCACAGCACCGGGATGTCGCGCCGCGCATTGAAATCGTAAGGATCGGCGAGCTTCGTGAGCTCCTCCGCCGGCCCCGCCGCCATGCTCAACGTCCCGCCGAGGAACCCCTCCGCCAGATTCGCGTAATACGACTGCCCCCAAGGCCCCAGCGCCCACCGAAACGTCCCATGGCTTCCATAAAACGCATAGGCCACGAGCACCGCGGCAACAGCCAGCCATCTCCCGATCCGCACTCGCGCACGATAACAGGGGTAGAGGAAGTGGATTGAAGGTGGACCGCCGGCCTCCCGGCCGGCTGTCTCCGGCGGCGTCCCGCCGCCGGGGTGGCGGCGAGACGCCGCCACGGACAGCCGGCGGGACGCCGGCGGTCCACCTTCAATCAACCTTCCCGCAGGGCGTGTTATCCTCGGCGCTCCACACGCGTTTCGCGCGATTTCTCCTCGCACTCACGGAGAAATGCGCCATATCAACTTCATCCCCGCGCCGCGTTTCGTCGAGATCCATACGCGTGGTGGTCTCGTCCACTGGCAGGTCGACGACGCGATCTACTTCATCACCTTCAGTCTCTTCGACGCCATCCCCGCGCACGCATACGCGGAGCTCTGTCGCGAGCGCGACCGGTTGCTGCGCAGCGCGAGCACCGTCGCCGAGCGTGCGCAAATCGACCGCGTGTTTCAGCTCGGCATCGATCGTGAGCTCGATGATGTTCGCGGCTCGTGTCTTCTGCGCGAGCACGGCGAAGTCGTGGCCAGCGCGCTGCGGTACTTCGACGGCCAGCGCTACACGCTGCACGCGTGGTGCGTGATGCCGAATCACGTGCACGTGCTGCTGCACATCGAGCGAGGGGCGAATCTGCCGAAGATCGTGCAGGCGTGGAAGTCGTACACGGCGCACAAAATCGGGCTCGGCGTGATCTGGCAGCGGAGGTATTTCGATCGCGTCGTTCGGTCCCCGCAGGAGTACAGCGATACGCGGGCGTACATTCGGAACAATCCGGCGAAGGCGGGGTTGCGAGATTGGGCGTGGGTGGGGTGATGCCAGCCGGCGGGACGCCGGCGCTCCACTATAATCCGCGCCCTTATGGCTCGGATCAAAGACCTGCCTCGTCATGTCGGCGAGGTCGTTACCATCAACGGCTGGCTGTACAACAAGCGCACCTCGGGGAAGCTGCAGTTTCCGATCGTCCGGGACGGGAGCGGGTTCCTGCAGTGCGTGGTCTCGAAGAAGGAAGTGTCCGAGGAGTCGTGGAACGACTCCGATCGGGCCACGCAGGAGTCGACCGTCACCGTCACCGGCAAGGTCGTCGCGGAGTCGCGGGCGCCGGGCGGGGTGGAGATGCACGTCCAGGAGCTGAAGCTCATCGGGCTGGCGGAAGCCTATCCGATCTCGCCCAAAGAGCACGGCACCGACTTCCTGATGAACCATCGCCATCTCTGGCTGCGCTCGATGAAGCAGCATTACGTGCTGCTGGTGCGCAACGAGATCGAGAAGGCCATCCGCGACTTCTTCTACGACCGCGACTTCGTCCTCATCGACTCGCCCATCCTGACCGCGAACGCCGCGGAAGGGACCTCCACGCTCTTCGAGACCGACTACTTCGGCGACAAGGCCTACCTCTCGCAGTCCGGCCAGCTCTACCTCGAGCCGGCGGCGGCGGCGTTCGGGAAGGTCTACTGCTTCGGCCCGACTTTCCGCGCGGAGAAGTCGAAGACGCGCCGCCACCTGACCGAGTTCTGGATGGTGGAGCCGGAGGTGGCGTTCCTCGAGTTCGACGGGCTGCAGGAGCTGGCCGAGGAGTTCATCGAATACATCGTCGGCCGCGTCCTGGAGCGCTGCCCCGAGGCGCTCAAGCAGCTCGAGCGGGACGTCACGAAGCTCGAGAACGTGAAGCGCCCCTTCCCGCGCATCAGCTACCGCGACGCCATCGAGCTCCTGAAGTCGAAGGGCATGCCGGCCAACTTCGGCGACGACATCGGCGGTGACGAGGAGACGGTCATCGCCAACTCCTTCGACCGCCCGGTGCTGATCACGCGCTACCCCGTCGGCATCAAGGCGTTCTACATGAAGCCCGACCCGAACGACCCCGAGGTCGCGCTGGCCATGGACATGATCGCCCCCGAGGGCTACGGCGAGATCATCGGCGGCTCGCAGCGCATCGACGACCACGACCTCCTCGTGCAGCGCATCCAGGAGCACAAGCTGCCGATGGAAGCGTTCCAGTGGTACCTCGACGTCCGCAAGTACGGGACCTTCCCCCACAGCGGGTTCGGCATGGGAATTGAGCGCTGCGTGGCCTGGGTGACGGGCGTGCCGCACCTGCGCGAGACGATTCCGTATCCGCGCACGCTGAATCGTATTTACCCCTGATGGCTGAAACGACTCTTCGCGTCATCCCCCTCGGCGGCCTGGGCGAGATCGGGATGAATCTCATGGTCTACGAGTGTGGCGACGAGGCCATCCTCGTCGACTGCGGGATGATGTTTCCCGACGCGGCCACGCTCGGCGTGGACGTCATCGTCCCCGACATGACCTATCTCTTCGAGAATGCCTCGAAGGTGAAGGCGCTTTTCCTCACCCACGGGCATGAGGACCACATCGGCGCGGTGCCGTTCCTGGTCGAGAAGCTCCCGCTGCCGATCTACGGGATGCCGCTGGCTCTCGGCTTCGTGGCCGACAAGTTCGAGGAGTTCGGCATCAACGACATCGAGTTGCGGGCCATCATGCCGCGCGACGTCGTGGAAGTGGGCTCGTTCCGCGTGGAGGCCATCCGCGTCACGCACTCCATCGTCGACGCCCTCGGCTACGCGATCATGACTCCCGCCGGGACGATCATCCACACCGGCGACTTCAAGATCGACCACACGCCCGTCGACGCCAAGACCACCGACCTGGCCCGCTTCGCCCACCACGGCGAACAGGGGGTGACGCTCCTCGTCAGCGACTCCACGAACGCGCTCGTCCCCGGCCACGGTCCGTCGGAGCGCAGCGTCGGCGCCGGCCTCGACCGCGTCTTCGCCAACGCGCCGGGACGCATCCTCGTCACCACCTTCGCCTCGCACATTCACCGCGTGCAGACGATCATCAACCTGGCCCTCAAGCACGGCCGGCGTGTGTTCCTGGTCGGGCGGTCGCTCGTCGACAACGTGGAGACCGCGGAGAAGCTCGGCTACCTCCGGTTCCCGCGCGACGCCCGTGCCAGCTCGCTCGACTACGAGGCGCGCAGGCTGGTCATCCTCACCACCGGCACGCAGGGCGAGCCGTCGTCGGCGCTGACGCGCATGTCGATCGGCGAGCACAAGCAGCTCACCATCGAGCAGGGCGACATGGTGGTCATCTCCGCGCGCACGATCCCCGGCAACGAGCGCGCGGTGGCGCACGTCATCGACAACCTCTACCGCCGCGGCGCCGAGGTGGTGCACCACGAGCAGGCCGACATCCACGTCTCCGGCCACGCCTGTCAGGAAGAGCTGAAGCTGATGCTCAACGTGACGCGGCCGAAGTTCTTCATCCCGATGCACGGCACGCTGCGGCATCTCATCCACCACGCGCGCCTGGCCGAGGAAGTGGGCGTGCCGCACGGCGTGGTCATCACGAACGGGCAGGTGGCGGTGATCGAGGACGACGCCATCCACGTCCTGCCGGACCGCGTGCCGCAGGGGAAAGTGTTCATCGACGCCGAGGCGGAGGAAGTGCCGGAAGTGGTCGTGCGCGACCGCCAGCATCTGGCCGAGGACGGCTTCGTGATCGCGGTCGTGGCCGTCGATTCCAATGGGAAGCTCATCCGCGACCCGGAGATCATCACCCGCGGGCTCGTGCACGTCGACGCCAGTCAGGAAATGCTGGAGGAAGTCCGCCAGCAGCTCGTTGGCATGTTTGACGAAAGTCCTGCCGATGAGCTGCGCGACTCGGATCTCCTGCAGGAGAAGCTGCGCGCCCTGCTCAAGCGCTATTTCCGGAAGAGCATGGGCGCAAGGCCGATGATCCTGCCGGTGATCTGGGAAATGTAGGAGAGGCGGAATTGAAAATTGAAAATTGAAAATTGAAAACGTGCGAGCGCGCTTTTTCAATTTTCAATTTTCAATTTTCAATTCGACACACGACACATGTCCATTGTCGAAGCGATCGTCCTGGGCCTGGTGCAGGGCCTGACCGAGTTCATCCCCATCTCGTCCACCGGCCACCTGAAGCTCGTCCCAGAGCTCCTCGGCTGGGGCGATCCCGGCGCCGCGGTTTCGGCGGTGATCCAGTTCGGGACCATCCTGGCCGTCATCATCTACTTCTTCAAAGACATCGTCCGCCTCACGGTCGGCTTCTTCCGCGGGCTCGTTACGCGGAAGCTGTTCGAGGATCCTGACTCGCGCGAGGCCTGGTACGTCATCTTCGCCACGATCCCGATCGTGGTGGTCGGCATCCTCCTGGAGGATCTGATCGAGGGTGTGTTCCGCAGTACGTGGGTGGTGACGTTCCAGCTCATCTTCATCGCCATCCTCATGCAGGTGGCCGAGGCGTACGCGAAGCGCCGCGGCTTCCGGACAAAAGAGGACTTCAACGCCAAGGATGCGTGGATCATCGGCGCCGGGCAGTGCATCGCCCTGATCCCCGGCTCGTCGCGCAGCGGCTCGACGATCATGACCGCGCTCTTCCGCCGCGTGCCGCACGACTACGCGGCGCGCTTCTCGTTCGTGATGAGCATCCCGGCCATCACCGCCGCGGGCGTGTACCAGCTTTTCGACGCGAAGGAGGAGCTGGCGCGCGTCGGCACGACGCCGATCCTGGTCGGGATCGTGGTGGCGTTCATCTCCGGCTGGCTGTCGATCTACTTCCTGCTGCGCTACCTGCGCACGCACACCACGCACGTCTTCATCTATTACCGTTATGTGATCGGGGCGATCCTGGCCATCATGCTGATCACGGGATACGCAAAATGAGACAGGCGCTCATCGCCGTCCTGCTGCTGGCATCATGTACGTCGGTGAGTGAGACTCCGCGCCGCTATCTGGCCCTCGGCGATTCGTACACGATCGGCGAAAGCGTCGACGCGACGGAGCGCTTTCCCGTGCAGCTCGCGCGGACGCTGCAGCTCGGCGAGCCGCAGGTCATCGCGAAGACCGGCTGGACGACGGACGAGCTGAACGCCGCCATCGACGCCGCGGATCCGCAAGGACCGTTCGACCTCGTGACGCTGCTCATCGGCGTCAACAACCAGTACCGCGGCCGTTCGGCGGACGAATACCGCACCCAGTTCACCGCGCTCCTGCAGCGCGCGATCGGCTTCGCCGGCGGCGATGCCTCGAAAGTGATCGTGGTCTCGATCCCAGACTGGGGCGTGACCCCGTTCGCCGAGGGACGCGACCGCGCGAAGATCGCCCGCGAGATCGACCAGTTCAACGCCATCAACCGCGAGGAAGCCTCGCGCGCGGGCGCGAAGTGGGTCGACATCACGCCGGTCTCACGGCGCGACGATCCCGCGCTCGTGGCGGCGGACGGCCTGCACCCTTCCGCAAAGCAATACACGGAGTGGGTCACGCTGATCGCGCCAAACGTAGGTCGGGCTTCAGCCCGACCCTGAAGGACGGGCTGAAGCCCGTCCTACGTTAGTCCGAGAGCACCTGCACCTCGGGGATGTTCCGGTACTTCTCCGCGAAATCGAGCCCGTAGCCGATCACGAACTGCGGGTCGATGGAGAAGCCGATGTAGTCCGGCGTGAACGGCACTTTGCGCGACTTCGGCTTGTCGAGGAACGAGGCCGTCTTCACCCTGGCCGCGCCGCGGCTCTCGATGTAGTTGTGCACTTCGCGGATCGAGAGGCCGCTGTCGATGATGTCCTCGACGATGAGCACGGCCTTGCCGCGCATGTCGAGCTGCGGCTCCTTGAGGATCGTCACCACGCCCGACGAGTACTTCTGGTTGCCGTAGCTGGAGACCTGGATGAAATCGAGGGCCACGTCCATGGTCATGTGCCGCACGAGGTCGGCGCAGAAGAAGACGGCGCCCTTCAGCACGCACAAGGCGATGACGTCGGAGCCTTCCAGGTCGGCGCTGATCTCCTTCGCCATCTCCGCCACGCGCGTTTCGATCTGTTCCCGGCTGATTAACGTCGTCTGTGCCATTGGTGCCAGAATATAGCATCCGGAGTTGGCGGTGATGGTCGTCGAGCTGGGCGCGTTGCACGCGCGGTACGTCCGTGTCGCGGACCGCTTCAAAGCGGTCTGGACCTACCACCAGTTCGCCTCGGGCGCCTTCCGCAACCTGCTCGGCTCGACGGTGCCGTACACGATCGAGTTCGAGCGGCTGTACGACTCGATCAAGCACGTGTCGTCGATGCTCAACGCGGCGCAGACGGCCACGGCCGCGCAGGCGCTGGACCGCCTGGAGACGACCATCGACCGGGTCGCGCACACGCTGCTCGAGGCCGACGACCGGATCGCGGCCTCGGTCCTCCGCCGCTTTTTCGAGAAGCTGAAGCGCCAGGACGACGACATCATCCAGTTCCTGATCAAGTTCTACTGCTACGCGGACGCGGTGGAGGCGGACCGCCGCGACAAGCTGGATTTCCTCTTCACCCGGCTCGGCGAGGACTACGCGCCGATGCGCGGCGAGTACGTGCAGCGCGAGTCGCTGCAGCTCCGCCAGCGCGTGATCGCCCTGGTCTCGCTGCTCCGCCTGGCCGAGGCGCCGCGGGAAGAGGTGATCCGCATCATCCGCGCGATCCGCACGATGCGCGACGACATCGCCTCGGCCGAGCGCTTCGACGACCTCGTGGAGCGCAACCTGGTCCGCAATGCGCGCGCCTTCAAGCACCGCGTCGGCGATCTCTACTTCCACCCCGACGTGCTGATGGCCGTGATCGAGCTGAACATCGACGCGAAGAACCGCTACCTCCGGCTCTACGCCCCCGAGGAGCAGCGGCTGATCGAGGAGACGGAGAAGCTCGTCGCCCACGGCTCGGCGCTGGAGCGCAACTTCGATGGACTGGCCGAGGAGCTGGAGCGCTTCCGCGTGCAGAAGGAGCGCTTCGACGCGGCGCGCGCGGAGTCGAACGTGAAGTCGGACATGGTGGCCCGGCTGAAGGCCAGCATGCAAAGCATCCTCGCCCAGCTCGACCGCGGCCTCGAGGAGGAGGTGGAGCTCGTGGGGCCGCTGCCGGAGTCGTTCTTCGACGAGACGCGGCAGACCGAGGAGGTGACGGAGCGCTTCGGCCGGAACGAGCCGCTGCTCGACTTCCTGCAGCGCATCGCCGGCGGCATCGCCATGGTGGACATCAGCGTGGAGCCGGAGGAGGTCGTGCAGTTGCCGTGCGCGCGCGAGCTGCGGCTCGAGGCGTGGGAGGCGGCGGCGTACCAGAAGCTGTTCGACCGCCGCGCCGCGGAGGCCGAGGAAGATAACGAGGAGCTGTGGCTGCTCTACCTCCGCGCCGCCGCGCTGCGCATCAAGGTGGACGAGGAGGCCACGATCCTGGCCACGGCCATGGCCGCGGGCGTGCGTCCGGAGCCGGAGCTGCTGGCCCGCGCGAAGAAGAGCCTCGACCTGTCCAAGGAGCTCGACGAGCAGTTCGGCGACCTGCTGCAGGAGGCGGTCTACTACTCGAACCGCCGCATCCTCCACCAGCTCTATCGCTCGCGCTTCCGGTTGCTGCGCGGGTTCTCGGGGCTGTGGCTCATTTACGACCGGCAGTCGTGAGGGGGGCGGGCTGAAGCCGCGCCCTACGTTCAGCGTCCGTCGCGCCTGAAGTGCGCTCAACGTAGGGCGCGGCTTCAGCCCGCCCCCCTTCGCTTAGAATCCGCAGCCGTGAAGACTTTCCGCTTTCTCCATCGCGGTCGCATCGCTGAATCGTCCGACGTTCCCGAGGGGGCCACGCTGCTCGCGCCGGTCACCCCTTCGAAGATCGTCTGCGTCGGACGCAACTACGCCGAGCACGCGAAGGAGCTCGGCAACGAGGCGCCGTCCGAGCCGATCCTCTTCCTGAAGCCGCCCAGCGCGCTGCTCGCGCCGTTCGGGACGATCGTCCGTCCGCCGTACTCGCAGCGCGTCGACTTCGAGGGGGAGCTGGCGGTGGTGATCGGCCGCGAGGCGAAGAACGTCTCGGCGGCGCGGTGGCGCGACTACGTGCGCGGCTTCGCCTGCGCGAACGACGTCACGGCGCGCGACCTTCAGAAGAAGGATGTGCAGTTCACGCGCGGCAAGGGCTTCGACACGTTCTGCCCGATCGGCCCCTGCCTCGTCGACGAGCTCGATCCCGCGGACCTGCGCGTGACGACGCGCGTGAACGGCGAGGTCCGCCAGGACGGCCGCACGTCGCAGATGATCTTCCCCATCCCGTTCCTCGTCGAGTTCATCTCGCAGATCATGACCCTCGTGCCGGGCGACGTGATCCTCACCGGCACCCCGGCCGGGGTCGGGCCGATGAGCGCGGGGGAGACGGTGGAGGTGGAGGTGGAGGGGATCGGCGTGCTGCGCAATGAAGTGGCGTGAGGAGTTGGTCCGCCGCTTCCCCGCGCTGGCGCGGCTCGGCGAGCACTGCTATGTGGTCGGCGGCGCGATCCGCGATCTGCTCCTCGGCATCGAGCCGGGCGACGCCGACGTGGCCTGCGTCGATGCACTCTCCGCCGCCCAATCGCTGCACGGCCGGCTGGTGCGCCTGGGCGATCAGGAGGAGCTGACCGCGTACCGTGTCGTACTGCCCGAGCACGAGTACGACTTCGCGGAGCTGCTGGACGGCGACCTGATGACCGACCTGGCGCGGCGCGACTTCACCATCAACGCAATGGCCGTCGATCTCCGCCGCGACGCGCTGATCGATCCGCACGGCGGACAGGGCGACCTGGCGGCGCGCCTGGTGCGCATGGTCCGCGCGTCGAACTTCGACGACGACCCGCTGCGGATGCTGAAAGGCGTGCGCATGGCGGTGAAGTACGGCTTCGAGATCGAGCCGGAGACCCTCGCGGCGATCCGCGCGCGCGCGGATCGGATCGCCGTGGTGGCGCGCGAGCGCGTGACCTACGAGCTCTCCGCGATCTTCAGCGCGAATGCGTTCCGCCGCGCGGTGTCGCTGCTGCACGAGACGCGGCTCGACGCGCCCCTCGGCCTGCGCACGCGGGAGTTCTTCGCGGACGATGTCTCCCTCGCCGGCGCCTGGGCCCTTCTGCTCGACGACCCGCCGCGCGAGGCGGCCACACTGCGCCGCCTGATCGACGGGCACGACCGCATTGCACTCTACGATGCCGGCGAGGAGCTCGCCCGGCAGCTTCCGGCCGTCCTTCGCGCCCTCGGCCGCAACGATGCGCTCGACTGGCCGGACTTTGCGGCGCGCGCGCTGCTGACGGGGGAGGAGATCGCGGCGCTGACGGGCCTCGCCCCCGGCCGGGAGCTCGGCGCGATCAAGCGGGCGTTGCTCGAGGCGCAGATCATGGGCACGGTGCGCACCCGTGCCGAAGCCGAGCAGCTCGTTCAACGTAGGGCGGGCTTCAGCCCGCCCGCGACGGGCTGAAGCCCGTCGCCACGTTCACTGCACGAGGGTGATGTCCACTTCTCCGGCGGTCACGTGCACGTTCACGTGCGTCTTTCCCTTCGCGTTGAAGTAATGCGTGCGGCCGGGGAAGAGGCCTTCCTTCGACACGATCTCCGTGCCGAGGTTCGTGCGGACTTCGCCGACGCGGCAGGAGGCGTTCAGCTCGCGCACCTTCGCACGGGGCAGCTTCACGTCCACCTCGCCGGCGCGGAGATCGACGGTCACGTCGCCGAAATCGCCGGCCACGTCGACTTCGCCCGCGGTGGTCTCGAACTCGACGTCGACGCCGGGCGGGAGATCGAGGCGGAGGTCGATGCCGGTGAACTTCTGCGCGCGCCAGCTGTCGGCGTTGCGGCCGAACTTCCGGCGCACGACGGCCTCATTGCCGCTGATGTAGACCTCGACGCTCGTGTCGTCGACGACCTTCTGGGCCCAGGCGCGCTCGCGGGCGCCGTCGTAGTCGCGGGAGGCGACGCCGGAGACGCCGATGTGGCCGGCCGCGCCGTTGCGGATGGTGAAGCTGCCGGCGGGGATGTCGATCAGCACGCGCTGGACCCGGCCGCGCGGGACGAGGGACTGGAACCTGTGCTCGACGTCCCGATCGGCCGCGGCCGGGACGGCGGCGAGGAGCGCTGCGGAGAGAAGGAGAGCGTGTCGCATGACTATGAATACGCAAAAACGAGTGGCCGGGTTGCCCCGGCCACTCGAGTACGACTCCCCAAAGATTCGGTGATGATCGCTTATTTCTTCTTCGACGACTTCTTGCTGCTGCCGCCGCCTTTCGAGGACGAAGCCTTCTTCGAACCGCCCTTCTTCGCTGCCATCAGTGCTCACCACCTTTCATGCCGTACGGGACCTCCCGGTCGCGCTTCTTGGCATAACGCGCCGGATCGCTCCGGCTGACTTGCATGCATGGGAGGCCGGGGGAGGGAACGTGGAGAGACGGGGGTTGATGACCTGCGGCGTATCTGAATCTTTCATCCAGTCGGCGATCATCATTTGCTAATGGAAAAATAGGATCGTTAATCCATATTGTCAAGCTTTTGTTTATGAAAATCGTAATCGAGACGCGACGTTCCACGGTGTTCCACGAAAATCGCCGCTTCGCGGCGTTGCTGGTTGTCGGTTTTCCACCCGCCGCGCACCCGTTGCTCATCCACTTCGCGCGAGAAATGCGAAGCAACGGGTGTGCGGGTGGGCGGAAAACCAGCAACCAACAACTCGGCGCGCCGCTCAGACCGCGAGAATCAGATCGCGCATGACGCGCGCCGAACGCTCCCAGCGCCACGCCGACGCGCGCTCCGGGCCGCGCGCGCGCAGCTCGCGGCGCAGCGATGCATCGCGCACGAGGCGCGCCAGCGCGTCGCGCAGGGCGTCGCGCGCGCCGGGATCGACGAGCAGCGCGGCGCCTTCGGCGTAGTCGGCGATGGCGCCGGTGCGCGTGGCCAGGACCGGCGCGCCGCAGGCCATGGCCTCGAGCGGCGGGATGCCGAAGCCTTCGTGGCGCGACGGATAGACGAACGCCAGCGCGCGGCGATAGAGGTCGCGCAGCTGCTCGCGCGACACGTAGCCGGTGCGCACGATCCCTTCTTCGCCGGCGATGCGGGCACCCCATCCCTCGCCGCCGGCGAGCACGAGGCGCGGACGCGGGCGCGGAAGCGCGCGCCAGGCGTCGATGAGATCGTCGATCCCTTTGCGCGGCTCGAGCGTGCCGGCGAAGAGGATGAAGTCTTCTTCGTCTCCATTACCGGGCGTGAAGAAGTCGTCGACGCCGTTCGGGACGAGCTCGATCTTCGACGCCGGCACGCCAAAGCCGCGCATGGCCTCGTCCGCGACGACGCGCGAGACGCAGGCCACGCGCGTGGCCAGCTCCAGGCTCGCGCCGATGAAGAGATTGAAGGAGAGGATCGTCCTGGCCCGGTGCCGCAGCGGCATGGTGATGGAGGTGAAGTCGTGCAGCGTGACCACGGACGGCTTCCGCCACGCCAGCGGCAGCGTCCCGTGCGGCCCCCACAGCACGTCGCCGTCGAGCCGCGGCAGCTTCACCTGCTGCCAGAGGACGCCGAGGGGCATCGGATCGACGCGGAAGCGGAGCGACTCGAGGCGCTCCCGGTCGCGGATCTCCGCGTGCGAGGCGATGGTGACGTCGAACGGCAGCCGCCGCGCGATCTCGGCCGTGTGCACGCCGATCCCGGTGCGGTTGCCGACGAGAGGGCGGCCGTCGATGAGGAGTGTTGAAGGCAGGCTCACAGGTTCATAGGCTCACAGGCTCAGAGGCTCATAGGCTCATAGGCTCACAGGCTCACAGGCTCACAGGCTCATAGGCTCACAGGCTCACAGATGTTCGCACGCGGCGTCCTGTGCGCCTATAAGCCTCTGAGCCTCTGAGCCTGTGAGCCTATGAGCCTCTGAGCCTCTGAGCCTATGAGCCTCCTCACCGCTCCGCCGCCCGCCGCAACACCTCCAACGTCTCCGCGGCCGCCCGCTCCCACCGGAACTTTGCCGCCTGCTCCTTGCCGCGCGCGGCGAGCTCCGCGCGGAGCGCAGGGTCGCCGAGGACGCGGGTGAGCTGCGCGGTCAGCGCGCCGACGTCCGTCGGGTCGAAGTAGAGCGCGGCGTCGCCGCCGATCTCGGGCAACGACGACGAGCGCGCGGCGATCGACGGCACGCCGCGCGCCATGGCCTCCAGCAGCGGGAAGCCGAAGCCCTCGTAGATGGACGGGAAGACGAACGTCTCGGCGCGCTCGTAGATCGTGGCCAGTTGCGGGGCGGGGACGTAGTCGAGGTGCACGATGCCGCGGCCGCGGAGGCGCGGGACGAGCGACTCCGACTTCCACCCCACCTTCCCGACGATGACCAGCGAGCCGTCGTACAGGCCGCGGTCCCGGAGACGCTCGTAGGCGTCGATGAGCGTGCCGAGGTTCTTGCGCGGCTCGATCGTGCTGACGAAGAGGATGTAGCGCGGCGGCAGTCCCTCGAACGGCTCGGCCGCAGGAGGGGTGCCGAGGCCGGAGAGGATCGCGTGCACGCGCGCGGGGTCGGCGTCGTAGTAGCGGAGGAGATCGCGGCGCGTCGATTCGGAGACGCAGACGATGGCGTCGGCCACGGCCACCTCGCGCTGCATCTGCCGGTCGAGGTTCTCCAGCGTCTCCTTCTGCAGCAGCTCCGGGAAACGCTTGTAGGTGAGGTCGTGCACCGTCACCACGCGCCGCCGCGCCACCGCGCCGTGCAGGCGCGGGAGGAAGTAGTTCGCGCCGAAGAAGACGTCGCAGTCGGCGAGATTCATCCAGAGCACGTACGCACCGGCGGTCATGGGGCGGGAGAGGCGGGAGAGCGACTGGCCGCGCAGATCGAACGTGCAGAGGTGCGCGTTCGGCGGGAGGTCGGCGTGGAGGAACGGGCCGTCGTCCGTCACGCGCGCGTCGCCGAAGAGGTAGAGCTCCACGTCGTCGCGCTTCGCCAGCTCGTGCAATAGATAGTAGAGGTACCAGCCGACGCCGGTGAGCGGCTCGTAGAAGGGGCGGATGTCGACGCCGACGCGCAGTTTGCGCTCCCGATGCGCCGCGGAGCGCCACGCGCGGAGTGCGCGGCCGGCGAGCGCATGGCGTAGAGTGTGAAAAACGACCGACGCGGTCGGCAGGAGCGGCATCGGCGCGCGATTGTAATGCGGACCTTCATCATCATCCTGTGCATCCTCCTGGCTGCCGTCGTTGCGGTGGCCGTCTATCTCGTCGTCACGACGCCGAAAGAGGCGGTGCCGCTGCGCTTTCCCCTCACCGCCGCGCAGCAGGAACTGCTCGGGCACGTGCCCGAGGACGCCGAGGCGTACGCGCTCGTCCCCGCGCCCGTCGTGCTGATGGCCAGGCTCGAGTCGAACCCGATCACGCGCGAGCCGGTCACGCGGTGGGCCGCGGAGCATCCGCTGCCTCCCGCGGCGATGCTCGGCCGTGCGGACGCCGTGGCGTGGAAGAGCGACAAGACCACCGCGTACGCCGTGCGCTTCGATCCCGTGCGCGCCCTCATCGCCCGCGCGTGGACCATGTTCTCGTCCGCGGATGCCGCCTGGCACGGCCAGGTCCTCATCATCGGCGCCGAACGTAGGGCGGGCTTCAGCCCGCCTGGGGAGCTGGCGCTGGCGAACGGCTTGCCCGAGGGCGACATCTTCGTGGTACAGCGGAAGGAATCGCGCGGGGCCTTTCCGCCGATGGGGCGGCCGGCGGTGACGTCGGTGAAGGTCACCTCGGAGCTGATTGAGATGACGTCGCGGGCTTCGGCGGACGGGGGAGGCGGGCTGAAGCCCGCCCTGCGTTTTGACCTGCCTCGGGGGGCGATGCTGGCGGTGAGTTTTACGGAGCCTCCGCGGTTGCTCGGGGATCTGGAGAGGTTGATTGCGAGCGATGTGGAGGCGCTGGTGGGGCAGGGGGGCGTGATCGCGCTGTATGGGGTGGACACCGGGACGCTGCTTCCGCGGCCGTTTGGGGCGATCGTGGTGCCGGCCTCCGAAGAGAGTCGCGCGGCGGCGGCAAAGTACGGGCAGGTACTGGGCGACGTCCGGGAGAGCGGCGGGCAGCTCGTCATCCCCTTCGACCGCAACTCGGCGGCGCAATATTTAAATGATGCGAAGGCGCCTGCGCCCTGGCCGGCGAACCGCTGGGCGCTGCGGATGGACCCGGCCCGGCTCATCCCGGTGCTGCGGAAAGCCGGCGACAACCCGGCGCTCCGTTTCGCCGCGCCGCGGATCTACCGCGGGGCGCGCGACCTCCGCCGCTGGATGGGGACGCTGGAGCAGGCCTCGAGCGTCGAGGCGGCAGCGTCCGCCAACGGCGGCGTGGAGGAATTGCGCGTGCGAGTTGCATCGAAATAGATTTCGGGGCCCACGGAGTTACGGGGTCATCTGTTGGCACGCCCTTCGTGTGCACTCTCCACCATGAGCGCTGAATTCATCGACTTCAAGACCATCGACGAGCACGGGCCTCAGTCGTATGACGGGACCTACGAGGTCGGCGTGTCCGAGCTGGACCGCGACGAGCTCGCCAGCGTGGGAAGTGCCACGATCAAGACGACGGTGAAGCAGGGAGACCTCGACCGCGAGTACATCGCCGACGGCACGGTCAGCTTCACCGCCGACCTGACCTGCTCGCGCTGCGCGGAGCCGTATCCGATTGCCAACACTTCGACGTTTCACGTAAGATTTCGCCCTCGTCCTGAGGCCTCCATGGAAAACGAGGAGGTCGAGATCACCGACAAGGAAGAGCTCGACGTCGAGTTTTACTCGGATCGGGTGGTGCCGCTTCGGGATCTGGCCATGGAGCAGATTCAGCTCTCGATCCCGATGAAGCCGTTGTGCGACGAGAGCTGTCTCGGTCTTTGCCCCGTCTGCGGCGTGAACCGCTCGAGCGAGCAGTGCTCGTGCGAGACGTCGATCGTGGACGATCGCTGGGGCGCGCTGAAGAGCATCCGGGACGAGCTGGAAAAGAAGAAGAACGTTTAATGTAGGACGGGCTTCAGCCCGTCAAAAAGACAAGGAGCTGCACCATGCCGAATCCGAAACGCCGCCATTCGAAGGCGAGAACGCGCTCGCGCCGCGCGCACGACTTCCTCAAGCTGAAGTCGCTCTCCACCTGCCCGCAGTGCCATGAGGCCAAAGAGCCGCATCGCGTCTGTGCCAAGTGCGGGTACTACAAAGGCCGCGAAGTCATCGCCAAGGACGTCCTGTAAGCTGACGGCATGACCGCCGCGACGAGGATCGCCCTCGATGCCATGGGTGGCGATCACGCCCCTGGCGAGATCGTCAAGGGTGCGCTGCTTGCGGCCGAGGAGTACCCGAACGTCGAGATCCTGCTCGTCGGCCGCGAGGAAGTGCTGCGCGAGACGCTCGGCACGGTCCTGCCGCCGCGGCTCTCGATCGTCGACGCACGCGAAGTGGTGGACATGACGGACACCGCCCTGGCGCCGCTGCGCCGGAAGCGCAACTCGTCCATCCGCGTCTGCGCGAACCTCGTGGCCGAGGGGAAGGCGGATGCCATGGTCTCCGCGGGACACACCGGCGCGGCCATGACCTCGGCGTACAAGGTCCTCGGCACGATCGAAGGAGTGAGCCGTCCCGCGCTCGCGGCCGTCCTTCCCTCCCAGGCGAAAGCCGGATACACGGTGCTGCTGGACGTCGGCGCGAATGTCGACACCAAGCCTGCCTATCTCCGCGAGTTCGCGGTGATGGGGCACTTCTACGCGCAGATGATCTTCGGCGTGGCCGAGCCGCGCGTGGGGCTGATGTCGATCGGCGAGGAAGAGGGCAAGGGGAACGAGCTGACGAAGGAGACGTTCCGCGTGCTCAAGGAGACGGGCCTCAATTTCATGGGGAACGCCGAGGGGCGCGATGTCTTCAACGGCAACATGGACGTGATCGTCTGCGACGGCTTCATCGGCAATGTGGTGCTGAAGGCGTCCGAGTCCCTCGCGGAGATGATGGGCAAGCTCATTCGCGAGGAGCTGACGCGCTCGTCCACGCGCAAGATCGGGGCGATGCTGGCCAAGGGGGCGTTCGCCGCCATCAAGAAGCGGACGGATTACTCGGAGTACGGCGGCGCGCCGCTCCTCGGCGTGAACGGCGGCTGCATCATTTCCCACGGCCGCTCGAGCGCGAAGGCGATCAAGAACGCGATCCGCGTGGCCCGCAACTTCTCCATGAACCGCATCGACGTGAAGATCCGCGAGAAGATCAGCGACCTGCACTCGCGCGAACACGCCTCGCAGCTGCTGGCTTAGTCATACAATCCGCGCCGCAATGGAGCATCACACTGCTTTTGTCTTCCCGGGACAGGGGAGCCAGTACGCCGGCATGGGGCGCGATCTCTTCGAGGCGTATCCCGAGGCGCGCCGTGTCTTTCACGAAATCGACGAGGCCCTCGGGTTCGAGATCTCGAAGCTCTGCTTTGAGGGTCCCGAGGAGCAACTGAAGCTCACCGAGAACACTCAGCCGGCCATCCTGGCCGTGTCATCGGCCATTCACGCTGTGCTCGAGGAGCACGGCGCCACGCGGCGCGATCTCGTCGCGGGGCATTCGCTGGGGGAGTACAGCGCCATCGTCAGCGTCGGCGGACTCACGCCGGCCGAGGCGGCGACGCTCGTCCGCGCGCGCGGAACGTTCATGCAGGAAGCCGTGCCGGTCGGCAGCGGCGGCATGGCCGCGCTGATCGGGCCGAGCGTCGAGGACGCACGCGCCATCTGCGAGGAGGCGGCGCAGGGCGAAGTGGTCTCGGTCGCGAACATCAACGCGCCGGGACAGATCGTCATCGCCGGCACGACGGCGGGCATCGACCGCGCCATTGCCGTGGCGAAGGCCCGCGGCGTGCGGCGCGCGCTGCCGCTGCCCGTCTCCGCCCCCTTCCACTGCGAGCTGATGGCGCCGGCGGCGGAGCGGCTCGCACCGCTGCTCGACGAGGCGAACTTCAAGGACCTGTGGGTGGCGCTCGTCTCCAACGTCGACGCGTCGCCGATCGGCACGGCCACCGCCGTGCGCAACGCGCTCCTGCGGCAGGTGGCCTCGCCGGTGCGGTGGGTCGAGTCGGTGGAGCGGATGGTCTCGATGGGCGTGAAGCGCTTCGTCGAGATCGGGCCGGGCAAAGTGCTCACGGGAATGATCAAACGCATCGATCCGAACGTGGAGCTCGTGAACGTGTCGGACGTGGCGTCGCTGGAGGCTTACCTTGCGCATTGACCTCACCGGAAAGACTGCACTCGTCACCGGCGCCTCGCGCGGGATCGGCGAGGCCATCGCGCGGCGGCTCGCGGAGACGGGCGCGCACGTGCTCGTGGCCGCGCGCTCGATCGACCGCGTGAACGCCATCGCCGCGGAGATCGGCAACGCCACGGGCGTGGAGCTCGACATCTCCGCGGAGGATGTCCGCGAGCGCGTCGGCGCGCTGCTGAAGGAGCGGCCCATCGACATCCTGGTCAACAACGCCGGCATCACCGCGGACGACCTCTTCATCCGCATGAAGCCGGAGGCGTGGACG
This sequence comes from Thermoanaerobaculia bacterium, assembly GCA_035627015.1. GTDB lineage: Bacteria > Acidobacteriota > Thermoanaerobaculia > Gp7-AA8 > Gp7-AA8 > QHVT01. Next base: position 115,507 of record DASPMO010000036.1, read on the forward strand.
AGCGTGTTGCGCACGAACCTCGACTCGGCGTTCAACATCACCCAGGAAGTGGTGAAGAAGATGATCCGCGCCCGCTGGGGCCGCGTGATCAACATCTCCTCGGTCGTGGGCTTGATGGGGAATCCGGGACAGGTGAACTACGCGTCGTCGAAGGCGGCGCTGATCGGCTTCACGAAAGCGCTGGCGCTGGAGATCGGCTCGCGCAACGTGACCGTGAACGCGATCGCCCCCGGCTACATCCAGACCGCGATGACGGACGCGCTCGACGAGGCGGCCCGCAATACGCTGGCCGAGCGCATCGCCCTGAAGCGCCTCGGCACCCCCGACGACATCGCCCACGCGGTGGTGTTCCTGGCCAGCGAGCAGGCGAGCTACATCACCGGCACCGTGCTGAACGTCAGCGGCGGTCTGTACACGTAGTGTCTGGAGTGCGGCAGCGCCAGCTGCCGCTCTCAATGCGGAGGCGCCAGCCTCCGCCCGCCCGCGGCAGCTGCGGCTGCCGCATGGAAAGCGGCAGCTGGCGCTGCCGCACTCCAGACTAAAAGTCGAGGTCGCGCAGGTGGAAGGGTGAGTGTCCACGCCGCCACGCAGGCGCCCAGAGCACGCACACCTCTTCCTTCCCGACCCAGCGGTGCGGACCCGCGGCGAGGACACGCGCGCCTGTGTACGGCGTGCCGTCGAGCGTGCCGCGCGCCTCGCCGTTCGCGTCGAGGACCACATACTCGCCGGGGACGCCAATCGTGAACGTGCCGCCCTTCACCCACTGACCCGCGGCGCGCAGGCGGCCGAGGTTCACAAAGTGCGCGCTGAGCCAGGCGCGGGAGGCGGGAGGCCACGGCGGGCCGTCGGCCTGCACGACGTAGGTGCGGGAGCGGACGACGTCGGCGGCGACGGTGTCGGGGATGAGGCCTTTGGCCATCTGCGTGCGCGTGATCAGCTCGAAGGCGTAATAGAACGGACGGTGGCGATAGATGGTCTCCCCTTTGTGGTCCATCAGCGGCTCGCCGGGACGGGTGAGGCGCAGCGCCTGGTCCATCATCGTGTAGTGCCAGTCGGTGTTCTTCTCGAAGCGGTCGGCGTAGTAGAAGAGCGCCACGAGCAGAACCGCGATGGCGATGACGAGCTCGCGCACGTGCGGCATCGCCGCCGCGGCGAAGATCGCCAGCAGGGGAAAGATCGGCAGAAAGTCGCGGGGGGAGATGAGCAGCCAGACGCCGGCGAGCGTCACGGTGAATGCGCCGCACGTCACGGCCAGGAGCCAGCGCAGGCGCGGTGCGTCCGACTTGCGGGCCATGTACACCACTCCCGCGGCGCCGAGGATCGCGAGCGAGCGGAGCAGCCAGGCGTTGTCCTGTGCCTTCGCGAGGTTGCTGTTGAAGGTGAAGTTGCAGTACACCAGCTCGTCCCACACGCCGGCGCTGATGAAGTAGAGCGACAGCGCGGCGGGGACGATGGCGAAGCCGGCGATCCCCTCGAATGTGGGGCGGGCTTCAGCCCGCCGGCGTTCCTCCGCGGGCTGAAGCCCGCGCCACATTCCGAACGCCGCGCCGAGGGAGATCAGCAGCAGCGGCGTCTTCAGCGAGACCGCGAGCGCGCAGCCGAGGAGAAAGCCGATCGCGAAGGGACGCCAGCCGCGCACGATGCCGAGGACCGCCAGCATCCAGAACGCGTTCCAGAGGTTGTCGGTGCGGTACTCGAGCGACTTCAGGAAGAACGGCGGGAAGAGCGCCAGCAGCACGACCGCCCACGCGGCGACGCGCGCGTCGTAGAGGCGCTTCGCGATGTCCCAGGTCGCCCAGAGGACGATGGCGAAGAGCGCGAGCATCGGCAGGCGCATCCAGAAGAGGATGTCGGAGCGCTCCCCGAACAGCGCCAGGATCGGCGCGGTGATCATGTGGAAGAGGGGCGCGTGGTTGTCGAAGACGTCGCGGTACTGGATCTTCCCCACCGTCCATCCCCAGGCCACGTGGAGGTGCTGCTGTTCGTCGGAGTCGAAGCGATAGCGGAGCAGCGCCAGCACCCGCAGGACGAGCGCAACGGCAGCAGTGGCACCGAGGAGGAGGCGTTCGGAGCGTGACAAGGTGAGATTGGCGCGCCCTGAGGGACTCGAACCCCCAACCAGCGGTTCCGAAGACCGCTGCTCTATCCATTGAGCTAAGGGCGCGCTCGACAGGGAATGCTACTCGACAGTTTGCCCCGGCGTGAATAGAATGCGCGCCCGCGCTGTTCCTAAGCCGCGAAACAAGCCGTTGTAGCTCAGCTGGTAGAGCAGCTGATTCGTAATCAGCAGGTCACCGGTTCAAGTCCGGTCAACGGCTCCAACCTCTCCTCCCATGCGCGCGCTCGCAGCCATTCTCGCGATCGCCCTGCTCCTCCTCGGAGTAGCCGTACCGGTCGTGCTCTTCGCGGCCTTCGTGCTGGCGCTGCCGTTCGCCGCGGCCGCCGTCCGCCGCGTCCGCATCCGCTGCGCCGAGCAATCCGTCGCGCTGCGGGCGCTGGTCCTCTTCCGCGGTCCCCCTTCGCTCGCCTGACGCCCGCGTCAGCCGCACATCGCGAAGGAGGAAGCCGTGTCCCTGAGAAAACTGCTGGGGAAGATCTTGATTTTCGGGATCCTGGAGCTCGGTGCGCTTGCGGGCGTGCCGATGTCGCCGGAACAGATCGAAAAGGTCATGAACGTGATGCACCGGACGAAGGTGGAGCACGTGGTGAAAAAGGAGGATCCGTGAGGGCAATTTGTCACGGTTCTTCCCGTCCCGCCACCCTTCGGGACGGGTAGAATGAAGAGGTCCAGATCAGTCCAGGAGGCCCTGTGCCGGAGAACGTCTTTTTCCGTGACGATGTGCTCGTCGAGCCGCTGTTCAACCAGTGGTATGCCTGGACGTATCTGATCCCTCCGGCGTCCGCGTCGATGTATGTCGCGAACCTGCACCTGGAGCTGCTGGAGTCGTTCGTGGCCATGCCGCAGATGCACGCCACGGCGCTGCAGAATCCGGCCAATGTCGGGGCGCCGTTCGTGAACATTCACCCCTCGCGGGTGGACGAGGTGCGGGAGCTGCTGGAGTTCACGCGGGAGCAGGAGGCGGACCTGATCGAGCTGGCCGCGGCCATCAAAACGGTCGAACGGAAGCTGGCGGCCGAGGCTTCGGGCTTCTCGCTGGAGAGCTGGTATCCGCGGCTTCCGGAGCCGCTGCGCGGGCACGTGGAGCTCGTGTACGACCTGCAGGGGCGTCCCTCGGTGCGCTTCCTGGAAGGGCTGCTCTACCGCAGCCGCTACTACGACGCGCGCCGGCAGAGCGTGGCGCTGTCGCGGCTGCAGAACGACGGGCGGACGTTCGTCTTCAGCACGCCGCGGCTGCGCGACGGCTCGCGTACGTTCGCCGACGTGGCTTTCGCCGATCCGGCGCTGGACGAGCTGTTCCGGGCCCGCACCGAGGCGCAGTCGTACGAGCGCCTGCGCGACCTGCTGCGCATCGACGACTGCGACGAGCCGGCGTTCCGCACGCTCTTCACGTCGGAGCCGCAGCGGGCCTGCGCCGCGTACGACGGCGCGGACGTGCGCGTCCGCTATTTCGGTCACGCCTGCATCCTCATCGAGGCGCGCGGCGTGTCGATCCTCTGCGATCCGGTCATCAGCTACAAGGACGCCAGCGGCCTCGATCAGTACATCCACTCCGACCTGCCGCCCGTGATCGACTACGTGCTGATCACGCACAACCACCAGGACCACATCATGTTCGAGACCATGCTGCAGCTGCGGCACAAGGTGCGGAACGTGGTGGTGCCGAAGAGCTACGGCGGCCACCGCCTCGATCCGTCGCTGCGGCTGCTGCTGCGGACGATCGGCTTCCCGAACGTGATCGAGCTGGATGACATGGAGACGATCGACACGGAGCGGGCCGCGATCACGGGCCTGCCGTTCCTCGGCGAGCACGGCGATCTCGACGTGCGCACGAAGCTCGGCTATCACGTGGCCATCGACGGCCGGACCATCCTCCTGCTGGCGGACTCGAACAACGTCGACCACCGGCTCTACGAGCATCTGCGCGAGCTGGTGGGCCCGATCGACGTGCTGTTCATCGGCATGGAGTGCGACGGCGCGCCGATCTCCTGGATGTACGGGCCGATGATGACTTCGCCGCTGGCGCGCGAGAACGATCAGTCGCGGCGCCTCAGCGGCTCGGATTGCGAGCGCGGCATGAGCATCGTGGACACGCTCGAGCCGAAGCAGATTTACGTCTACGCGATGGGGCAGGAGCCGTGGCTCACGTTCCTGACGTCGATCCGCTACACGGCGGAGTCGCGGCCGATCGTGGAGTCGGACCAGCTCGTGGCGGCGTGCCGTGCCCGCGGGCTGGAGTCGGAGCGGCTGTGGGTGAAGAAGGAGATCTTCCTCCCCGCGCGCAGCGGCGCGATGGCCGGTGCGGTATGACCGCGCTGCCGTTCGACGATCGCGACGCGACGAACGCGGAGCTCACCGGGGGCAAGGGGGCGAGCCTCGCGCGCATGACGCAGGCCGGCTTCGCCGTGCCCCGCGGTTTCTGTCTGACCACCGACGCGTACACCGCCGCCACGGAGGCGATCGGGCTGCGCGGGCGTCTGGCCGCGCTGGTGGCGGAGGAGCGGTGGAGCGACGTCGAGGCCGCGGCGGCGGAGGCGTTCGCCTCGGCGCCGGTGCCCGCGAACGTGCGCGATGCGTACCACGCGCTCGGCGCACGCGTGGCCGTCCGCTCCTCGGCCACCGCGGAGGATCTGCCCGACGCGTCGTTCGCCGGCCAGCAGGAGACGTTCCTGGACGTCGCCGGAGAGGAGGCGGTGCTCGATGCGGTGCGCCGCTGCTGGGCGTCGCTCTGGAGCGCGCGGGCGATGCACTACCGCCACACGCGCGGCATCGACCACTTCGCCGTCTCGATGGCGGTGGTGGTGCAGACGATGGTCGACGCCGACTGCGCGGGCGTGGCCTTTACGGCCGATCCGGTGTCGCAGCGCCGCGACCGGATCGTGATCGAGGCGGCGGCCGGCCTCGGCGAGGCGATCGTCTCCGGCACGACGGCGGGCGATGTCTACCGCCTCGACCGCGCCACGCTGGCCGTGGTCGAGCGCGATCTTCGCGGCGACGCGCCGATCCTCGACGACGCGCAACTGCTGGCCATCGCGGGCGCCGCGGTGGCGCTCGAGGATGTGCAGGGAATGCCGCAGGACGTGGAGTTCGCGTTCGCGGACGGACAACTGCAGTTGCTGCAGTCGCGGCCGATCACGACGCTGGCGGTGGTGGACGTGGAGGACGTGCCGCGCGCGCCGGAGCCGACGCGCGCGCAGCGCGCGGCACTGGCGAAGATCGCGGAGCGGTTCCCGACGGCGCCGAAGCCGCTGGACAACGTGGCGCTGGTGACGCTGTCGCTCGATCCGGTGGCGCACGCGCTCTCCCGCCTCGGCCTGCGCATGCCGGCGAAGCCGCTGGCCGCGGCGCGTGAGCAACTGTGGCGCGAGGCGTTCCTGCTGCCCGCGCCGAAGCCCGGTCCCGGCACGGTGGTGCTGCCGTTCCGCATGCTTTCCTGGCTGCGGCGCGACTGGAACCGCTGGTGGAGCGGCACGCCGCGCGCGCGGCTCACCGCCGCGGGCAACGCCGGCGATGTGGCTTCGCTGAGCGATGAGGAGCTGACGGCGGCCTTCCAGCGCGTACGCGCCGAGTGGGCGGCGGTGATGCGCGAGCGCGGCGAGGGGACGGTCACGATGTATACGGCCGAGGGGGTGGTGAAGCTGCTCGTGAAGAAGGCGGTCGGGGCGAAGCGGATGTTGCCGGTCGTCGGCGAGCTGCTGGGCGGTATCGACAGCATCACGCTCGAAGTGAACGAGGCGCTCTGGCGCCTGTCGCGCGACCCGTCGGAGCGCAACGTCCACGCGTTCCTCGCGAAGTATGGACATCGCGAGGGCTCGAGCTTCTATCTCTCCACGCCGACGTGGAACCGCAATCCGGAACAGGTGCGGGCCCTGGCGCGCGCGCTGGCGCAGGCGGGTGCGCCGCCGCAGCGGGGGATGGCCGCGGAGCGCGCGGAGCAGGCGAAGCGGGAAGTGCTGTCGGCGCTGCGGCGCAAGCCGCTGCTGCGCTGGGCGTTCCGCTGGATGGTGGAGCGCTATCGCGAGCTGCAGCGCTTCGAGGAAGACAGTCACTTCGACATGACCCGCCCGCTGGACGCGCTGCAGGCACTGGCGCTGGAGGCGGGACGCCGGCTGGTGCAGCGCGGCGCGATGGCGCGCACGGACGAGGTGTTCCTGCTGACGCAGGAGGAGCTCGGGCAGTGGCTGCGCCAGCCTCCCGGCGACGCGCACGCGCTGCTGCGCCGGCGCGCGGCCACGCACGCGATGGTCGACGCGCGCTGGAAGGCGCGGCTGTCCGAGGCGGCGGGCGAGGGGACGTTGCTGACGGGAAGCGCCGCGAGCGCGGGAGTGGTGGAAGGGGCGGCGCGCATCGTGCGCGGCGAGGCGGACTTCGGGCGGCTGCGGCCGGGCGAGGTCCTGGTGTGTCCGTTCACGAATCCGGCCTGGACGCCGTTGTTCGCCACGGCGGCCGCGGTGGTGGCCGAGACGGGCGGTGTGGCGTCGCACGCGGCCATCGTGGCGCGCGAGTACGGCATCCCGGCGGTGCTGCGCGTGAGCGGAGCGACGACGCGCATCCGCGACGGGCAGTGGCTGGTCGTGGACGGCAGCGCCGGCACGGTCACGCTGGCCGAGGCCCGCGCGGCGGAACCGGCGGCCTGACATGCGTACCTGGGTGTGGTGGCTCGTTCCGCTGCTCTTCGCGCTGCACAATCTCGAGGAGTGGCTGGCGCTGCAGACCTTCCTGCCGCGCCTGATGCAGGAGGCGCCGGGGTTCGCGCGGCACCTGCCGAACGTGCGTCAGTACGGGGTGGCGCTGCTGATCGTGACCGCGATTCCGCTGGTCTTCGCCATCCTGCGGCAGCGCTTCCTGCTCGTGATCGCGCAGACGGTGATCGCCATCAACGTCGTCTCGCACATCGTCTCGGCGCTCCTGTTCCGCGGCTACACGCCGGGAGTGGCCACGGCGGTCTGTCTCAACCTGCCGTTCTCGATCTACTTCTTCCGCGCGCTGCGCGCGGGCGGCGAGGTGCCGGCCGCGCGCATGAAGCGTGTGATCCCGATCGCGCTGCTCTTACACGGCCCCGTTCTGATAGGCCTGCTGTGGTGGCTGGGCATGAATCACGACTGACGGTGCCAGCACGCGGGCCACGAGCGACGTGACCTCGGCCTCCCGCGGCTGGAGGTAGAAGTGGTCGCCGTCGAAGGTGCGGGTCTCGAAGGAGGCACGGGTGTGGAGACTCCACTGCGCGGTCTGTTCGGGGGAGGCTTTGTAGTCGTCGGTGCCGGCCAGGGCGATGATGGGGACGTCGAGAGGGTCGTCGTAGGAGTAGACGTAGGTGTCGCAGAGGGCGAAGTCGGCGCGGAGCATGCGGCCGATGAAGGCCATCATTTCTTCGTTGTCGAGGATCTCGGTCGGAGTGCCGCCGAGGCGGCGCAGCTCGGCGCGGAATTCGGGCTCGGGAAGGTTGTACGTCGGCGGCTCGGGATCGGGGATCTGCGGCGGGCGCGCTCCCGACACGATCAGCGCCTCAGGGAGCGGACGGCGCTCGCGGCGAAGGGCGCGGGTGAGCTCGAACGCGATGAGCGCACCCATGCTGTGGCCGAAGAAGGCGAACGGGAGGTCGTCGAGCGGCAAGGCGCGCAGGAGCGCGTTGACGACGGGGATCATGTGCGGGAGTGGTGCCTCCCGGAGGCGCGTCTCGCGTCCCGGCAGTTGCACGGCGCAGACGTCGACGCTGGCGGGGAAGCGCGAGGCCCAGCCGCGATAGGCGGAGGCGGCGCCGCCGGCGTAGGGGAAACAGAAGAGCCGCACGGTGGGTGCGGGGACGGTGCGGTAGCGGACGATCCAGGTCATGCGTTCGGCTCCCGGGTGACGAGACCGCGGCGCTCGAGCTCGTGCAGGTACGTGGCGACGAGTGCCGCATCGATGGGTGGACAGGTGATGGCGGTTCCCCGCAGCGCGCGCGCGGCGGCGCTGCAGTCGAAGCGGGGCATGGCGGTGGCGGAGTAGAGCTCGGGCATCGACATCTCGGAGCCGGAGGCGGCCAGGAGCGGCAGGAGCGGATAGAGCGCGTTCGACTCCGGATCCTCGGCCAGCGCGGCCAGCAGGCGCGCGCGCCATTCGGCGACGGAGACGCGCTCGACGCGGAAGCCGAGCGCGCGCGCATGCTCGAACACGGCCTGCATCGGCACCGGTCGCGGATTGCAGAGCTGGTACGTCGCACCGGCGGAATCGGGCTGCAGCGAGAGCGCGGCCACGGCGGAGGCGATGTAGTCGACGGGACTGAAGAAGGCGATGGTGTCGAGATCGGGCGCGGCCCCGAGGGCCAGGCAGCCGCGGATGATGCGCTGCACGACGTTGTCGTCGTCCCAGACGCCGGTGCGGCTGTCGCCGGAGACGAGGCCGAGGCGGTAGACGGTGACGGGGATGCCGCGCTCGACCGCCGTGCGCGCCAGTTGCTCGGCCACCCACTTGCTCGCCGCATAGCCGCCGGGCGCGGGCGTGTGCGGGAAGTCGGCGGCGGTGATGTCGCTCGCGGTGGAGGGGAAGAGCGCGAGCGTGGAGATGTGGTGCACGGCTTTCGTCGTCCCTTCGACGGCGAGGCGGAGCACCTCGGTCGTGCCGCCGGCGTTGGCAGGATCGAGCGAGGCGTACGGGACGATGAAGTTCACGTGCGCGCCGCAGTGGTGGATGGTGTCGATGCGGGACGCCAGCGCGCGGAACTCGCCGGGCGGGAGGCCGAAGCGCGGCTGCGCGAGGTCGCCGGCGATGGCGGTGATGCGCGCGCTGTCGGCATCGCGCCACAAGCCGTGCTCGGCGAGGTTGCGCTGCACGCGCGCGAACGTGGCGCCGTCCCGGGGACGGACGAGGCAGTGCACGCGGGCCTCGGTGCGGTCGAGCAGCTCGCGCAGGAGGAACGCGCCGACGAAGCCGGTGGCGCCGGTGAGGAAGATGTTGCGCGGGGGGGCGTACGCGTATGGCGTGGAGAGGACGATGGAGGGGTCGAGTACCGCGCGGGCGGCGTAGTCGGGGGGCGGGCTGAAGCCCGCCCTACGTTGGAGCGCCTGGGCAATGGAGGCGACGGTCGGCTCGAGCTGGAAGAAGTCGCGCAGCGGGATGGCCAGGCCGTGCTCGTCGCGGAGACGCGTGAAGAGGCGCAATGCCAGGAACGAGTTGCCGCCGGCGAGGAAGAAGTCGTCGCCGCGTCCGATGTGGCGGAGCGAGAGGAGCTCCCGGAAGAGCGATGCCACCACGGCCTCGGCGGGGGTGCGCGGCGGCTCCTGGACGGCGCCGTCGTCGCCGGCGTCGGGTGGCGGCAGCGCGCGGCGGTCGACTTTGCCGTTCGACGTCAGCGGCAGCGACGGGAGGAAGCGGATCACCGACGGCACCATGTACTCGGGGAGCTTCCTGCGCAGCGTGTCACGCAAAGCATCCGCGGGAGAAAGGGATTCGCCGGGGATGCCGCCGGCGATGGCGTGCAGGAAGAGATGCTGATTGCCGAGGCCGAGGTGCGGGCGCACGGCGTCGAAGTCCAGGGTGCCGACGGCGCAGAGCCCGAGGTTGTGCCGCGGCGCCTCCATGGAGAGGAGCTGCAGCATCGCGCCGGCTTCGATGAGGCAGAAGTCGCGCGCGAGCTTGCCGTACATCGGCTCGATGGCCTCCAGCGCGCCGACGAGGAAGAGCGTGAAGGCCGACTCGCCGGCCATGCGCTGGTTGGTCGTGAAGTGCAGGGCGCGTCCGGCGAGGTCGCCGGGCGCGAGGAGCTGCAGGCGGTGCTCGACGGGGTGGTGATAGTAGAGGCCGGGTGCGAGCCCTGCGACGTTGCGCACGGCGACGTAGGTCTGCACCGGGTGCAGCGCGCTGGCGGAGGGATAGGCGAAGCGGCCGTCGTGCTCCGCGCAAGTGTCGAGGAGTGCGCCGAGGGCATCGAGCGAGACCGGCGTGTTTGCGAAGTGGCGCACGCTGCGGCGGGAGGCGAGCACGGAGACGTCGCCGCGCGGCAGCACCGGGGCGTCGTCGACGGATCGGAGGGAGAGGCGGCGGCGCGAGAAGGCCTCGCGCTCGGCGGGACCCACGATGACCTCGCCGAGGTCGGGCTCGAACGCGGGCGTGCGCTCCGGGACGACGTAGGCAGCGAGGCGCTTGTTGGTGTCGCCGAACGCGGTGACGACGGCAGCGGCGACGCCGGGGCACTGCTCCAGCGTGGCCTCGATCTCGCCGAGCTCCACGCGGTGGCCCTGCACCTTGACCTGGAAATCGGCGCGCCCGAGGAACTCGATGTTGCCGTCGGGGAGCCAGCGACCGAGGTCGCCGGTGCGGTAGAGGCGCTGGCCGCGGTACTCCAGGAAGCGCTCGCGCGTGCGCACTTCGTCGCCGTAGTAGCCATCGGCGACGCCGATGCCGCCGATGTACAGCTCGCCCGTGACCCAGAGGGGGCACGGCTCCAGCGCCTCGTTCAGGACGAAGAAGGTCTGGTTCCGCATCGGCTTGCCGTAGGGGATGCTCTTCCACGAGGGATCGACGTCGCCAATCGGGTAGAGGATCGACCAGATGGAGGCCTCGGTGGCGCCGCCCATGCTGATGATCTCGATCGATTCGTCGAGCGCGCGGATGCGGGAGGGGAGTGTGACGGGGATGTAGTCGCCGCTGAGCATGGCCAGGCGCAATGTAGGACGGGCTTCAGCCCGTCCCCCCCGGGGGAGGCGGGCTGAAGCCCGCCCTACATACGACACGTACATGTCGAGCATGGCCGGGACGGAGTTCCAGATCGTGACGCGGTGCGCCTCGAGCAGCTCGCCCCAGTGCGACGGATCGGCGCCGCGCTCCGGATCGGGGAGCACGAGCGCACCGCCGGCGGCGAGGAGGCCGAAGATGTCCCACACCGAGAGATCGAAGTTGAGGGAGGAGAGGGCGAGCACGCGATCGTCGGCGGTGACGGCGAAGCGCTGGTTGACGTCGACGACGGTGTTCAGCGCCGCGCGGTGGGAGATCATCACGCCCTTCGGCATCCCGGTGGAGCCGGAGGTGTAGATGACGTAGGCGAGCGCCTCGGGATCGACGACGACGCGCGGCGCGGAAGCCGCGGGAGCGAGCGTGTCGACGGCGATGGCGCCGGGGAACCGCGACGCGAACTTCGACTGCGTGAAGGCGACGCGCACGTTCGCCGCGGCGAGGAGAGAGGCGATCCGCTCGTCGGGGAGGCCGGCGTCGATGGGGAGATAGGCGGCGCCGCTCTGCAGGATGCCCAGGACGGCGGCGACCTGCTCCCATCCTTTTTCCATGATCACGGCGACGAGCTCGCGACGTTCGGGGAGCTGCCGCGTGACTGCGTTTGCGTACGCGGCGAGCTCGCCGTAAGTGAGCGTGCGCGCGGCGCCGATGACGGCCACGCGCTCGGGCTCGCGCGCGGCGCGCTCGAAGAAGGCGTCGTGGAGGCGTCCGTCGGGAACCGGGCCGGGGGTGGCGTTCACCGTCTCGATGCGCGCGCGGTGCTCGCGCGACAGCATCGAGGCGGCGGTGACGCCCCACGGCTCGTGCCAGGCCTCGTCATCGACGGCGAGGCGCTGCACGAAGGTGCGGTAGGCGGCGAACATGTCGTCGGGGAGGCCGGTGGGGAAGAGCGCGTCGACGGAGTCCCACGTCAGCGACAGGCCGCCGCCGCTCTCGCTGACCTGATGGTCGATCCAGACCTGCGGCGTCTGCGTGACGCCGTACTCCTCGTTGCCGTTCGTGGCCGTGTGCGAGGAGCCGCCGGGCGCGACGAGGCTGGTGAAGACGATGGGCATGGAGACGCGCGAGGTGCCGCGCATGCGCGCGAGCTCGCGCATCACGCGCACGCCGCTGACGTGGCGGCGCTGCATTCCTTCCCACAACTGCTCCTGCAGCGCGGCGGCGCGGGCAGTGAAGGTGCCGTCGTGCGCATCCGCAGCGACGAGGAGCAGGGTGGTGAAATCGCCGACGATGTCGTAGACCTGCGGATGGAGCGGCTGGCGGTTGAACAGGGTCAGGTTCAACGTGAAGCGGCGGTTGCTGCTCCAGACCGCCAGGACCGTCGCGTACGCGGTGAGGAGCACGCCCGAGGGCGTGAGCCGCGCCGCCTGCGCGCGCTCCCTGAAGCGCTGCCACTCCGCTCCCTCGAGCCGGAAGCGCCGCCGGACGAAGCGGGGCGACGTGATCGAGGCCGGGTTGACGGCCAGCGGCAGCTCCGGCGCGGAAGGGAGGTCGGCCAGGCGCTCGCGCCACGCGGCCAGCGCGCGCTCGTGCTCCTCGGAATTCGTGAGCTCGAGCTCCGCCAGGACGTAGTCGCGGAACGAGAGGTCGAGCTGCGGCAGCACGAGCTGTGGATCGCGATAGAGCTGGAAGAGCTCCGACATGAGGATCGAGCGGCTCCAGCCGTCGCCGATGAGGAGGTCGAAGCTCACGTGCAGGATTTCGGCGTCGGGAAGGCGGGAGAGGCGCAGCTCGAAGAGCGGCCAGCGCTCCGTGGGGTGGACCTGATGCGACATGCGCTCGCGCGTGGCGGCGAGGCGCTCCTGCCGCGCGTCCGGGTCGAGCTCGCGGAGGTCGTCGCGGACGACGACATACGGCGGGACCTCGGAGAGGATCTGCTGCAGGCCATCGGGACGAATGACGGCGCGGAGCATGTCGTGCCGCGCCACGAGGCGGCGCCACGCCGCCGTGAGCCGGTCGGCGTCGACGCCCGGCGAGCTGAACTCGGCGTACGCGTGACAGGCGACGTTGCCGGAATCGGCGAACGCGGTGCGGCCGATCCAGTAGGCCTGCTGGATGTCGGTCAGCGGGAACGGCTGGTGGCGCTCGTCCGGCTTCGGCACGATCCGCGGTGCCGCCGGCGCGCTCCCGCCGGGCTTGATCCGGCGCAGCAGCATCTCCCGCTTCTCGGCCGAGAGGCCGCGGAGACGAGAGGTGATCTCCATGGAGTCGCTCATGGCTCCTCCGCTCAGGCGCGCTCGCGGAGCGAGAGGGGACGCATGTCGGTCCAGAGCTCGCGCACGCGGTCGAGACATTCGTCCTGCGTCGCGGCTTCGCCCTGGAGCTGCCAGCCGGGCGGCACGTCGTTCCAGGCGGGCCAGATGGAGTACTGCTCCTCGTCGTTCTTCATCACTACGTAGTGGTCTTCCATGGCGTTCTCCTTCAGAACTGGTAGTGCGCGCGCTGCGCGGGCGCGGGTGGAATGAGCTCGGTGTCGGGGATGGTGTCGGGCAGTTCGTCTTCGACGAAGCGGACGCTGGGCGAGCGCCAGCAGGCGGCGGCGACAGCGGCATTGAGCAGGGCCATGACGATCATCAGCAGCGCCACGCCGCGTCCCGGGCCGCTGCCGATCCACGCGCCGACGGATGGCGCGAGCGCGCCGCCCTGCATCAGCAGTGGCTCGAAGAAGCGATCGGCCAGGGCGCCCGAGGCGACGTACGCGAGCGGCCGCGACGACCAGGCGAACATCAGCCGTGTGGCGAAGACGCGCCCCTGCACCTCCGGTGCGACCTTGGTCTGCCAGATGGCCTGGCTGGAGGCGTTGATGATCGGGACGGTGAAGAGCGTGATGAAGAGGCCCGCGGCCATGAGCAGCGGCCACGGACGCACGCCGCACAGCAGCAGCCCGAACGACATGAGCAGGCCGAAGCCGAAGACGCCGTGCACGCGCCGCCGCGGTCCGCCCCACGCGGACATGAGCAGCGCGCCGAGGACCATGCCGATGCCGCCGATGGAGACGAGGCGGCCGAGGGTGTTGGCGTCGGCAATGCCGAGGACGAGCGGTGTGTAGAGCACCTGCACGAGCGAGAGCGTGAAGTTGCTCGCGGAAAAGAAGACCAGCAGTCCCATCAGCCCCGCGCGCGAACGGATGTAGCGCCAGCCGAAGGCGGCGTCGCGCAGGAGCGAGTCGTCGATCCCGCCGGCGTCCTCTCTCGCCGGCGTGGCCGGGACGCGCACGAAGGCGAGCATGCCCAGCGAGAAGAGGAACGTGAAGATGTCGAGGACGATCACGCCGCCGCAGCCGATGGTCATCACCAGCGCGCCGGCGACGATGGGAGAGATGATGTAGCCGCTGGCCTGGGCGATCTGGGTCATCGCGCTGGCGCGCCCGAGGTGGCGCTTCGGGACGATGAGCGTGGTGGCGGCCGAGAAGGCGGGCCACTTCACCGCGGTGAGCATCGAGCTGGCGCCGACGAGGGTGTAGATGTGCCAGATCTCGAGCCGGCCGGTCAGGTAGAGCGCGGCCAGGATGGTGGTGAAGACGGTGGAGACGATGTCGCTGAAGGCCATCGCGGCGCGGCGGCTCCAGCGGTCGACGATGACGCCGGCGAACGGCAGCGCGATGATGCCGGGCAGCGACGCGAACATGTAGATCAGGCCGATCTGGGTGGCGGAGCCGGTCTGCTCGTAGACCCACACGCCGAGCGCGAAGGCCGTCAGCCCCGATCCGACGATCGAGACGAACTGGCCGATCCACATGCGCAGGAACATCCTCATGCCAGGACCTCCGCGCGCTCGAGGACGGCGCGCAGCTTCTCGGCGAGCGCATCGACGTGCGGCGCCGCGACCATGGTCAGGTGATCGCCCGGGACGTCGACGATCTCCAGCGCTTCGGTCGATAGCCGTCCCCACTCCCGCTCCACGCCGGGCTCGAGGCGGATGTCGAGCAGTTGCGCGAGGTCGCCGGCCATCGGCGCCTGCGCGCGGAAGTAGGTGATGCGGTCGGCGTAGCGTCCGCGCGGCTGGTAGCTGCGCAGCGAGAGATGGTGGCCATGCCAGAGGCGGAAGAAGTGCTCGCCGGTCTCGGAGAGGGTGCCGTCGGGCCCGATGCCGAGGAAGGCGCCGAAGCCGTACGCGCGGATCATGCGCACGAAGCCTTCGCGGAAGCGAGCCACGTCGGGCGTGCCGCTGCCGCCGTACGAGACGGGCGGGTGGCTGTCGAGGAGCGCGAGGAGCGTGACGCTCTCGCCGGCGGCGTGGAGCTGGCGCGCCATCTCGAAGGCCACGTTGCCGCCGTACGACAGGCCGGCGAGCTGATACGGACCGTGACGCTGGACGCCGCGCAGGGCCTCAATGTACTGCGTGGCGCGCTCTTCGATCGTGGCGGGCTCGGAGCCGCCGTACACCGCCGGCGACTGCAGCCCGTACAGCGGCTGGTCGTTGCCGAGGCGGTCCGCGAGCTCGGCGTAGCAGAGCACGATCCCGCCCGCGGGATGGACGCAGAAGAGGGGACGCCGGGTGCCGTCGGGCTGGATCGGGACGAGGGGGGATTGGAGTGGATCGGTGGGCTTCAGCCCACCGTCGTCCGGCGGGCTGAAGTCCGCCCTGCGTTCGCGGTCGATGTGGGCGGCCTGCTCGGCGACGGTGGTGAGCTCGTAGACCGCGGCGGCGGGAAGGGTGACGCCGAACGTCTCGCGGATCTTGTTCATGGCCTGCACGGCCATGAGCGAGCTGGCGCCGGCGTCGAGAAGGTTGTCGTGCGGACGGACGTCGCTGCCGAGCAGCGCGCGCCAGATCGTGGCGACCGCTTCTTCGGTGGATTGCGGCGCGGCCGGAGCGGTGCCGGCCTGGTCGCGGACGACGGTCTGCTCGACGCCGCGGGTGGAGCCGATCCAGTAGCGCTGGCGCTCGAAGGGATAGGTCGGCAACGGCACGCGGCGGCGCTGCTCGTGCGCGTAGAAGCCGTGCCAGTCGACGCGCACGCCGGCGATCCAGAGCCGGCCGAGCGCGTCGAGCATGGAGGCGTAGGTGGGTTGGACGGAACCGATCTCGATGAAGACGCGCGCCGTCTCGCGCTGCAGCTCGGCGAGGCGGGTGGCGTCGAGCGGCGCCGTGGCGTCCGCGACGCGGGGGAGCGCGACTTCCATGGTCAGGTGGCCTTCGATCACCGCGGCCACGAGGGCGCCGACGCCCTCGCCGAGCGCCGACTCCGGCGTGAGGCCCCACTCGATCCAGAGCCTGGCCACGGCCAGCTCGTTGATGAAGGCCGACTCGCGCGCATCGGGCTGGCGGCGGAGGAGCTTCGCGGCGGCGTCGACCACTTCGCGCACCGCCGGCTCGTGCGCGTAGAGCTCGCGCACGTCTCCCGCGACTTCGCCGGAGAAGAGGAACGTGACGGGGCGATGATGCTCGGCCGCCTCGCCGCGCACCCACGGTCCATCGCCGACGCGATACTCGCGAAACGCGAACTGCTTGCGGCCGGTGGCGAGGGTGAAGGCGACGTCGGGGCTGCCGAGGTGCGGCGTGACGTTGGCGCGCACGGCGTCGAGCGCGGCGGCGGAGCGCGCGGAGAGCGGCACAATCGTCAATGGCCGGGAAGGGGAGGTGGCGCGCGGCGCCGGCGCTTCCTCGAGCACCACGTGCGCGTTCGTGCCGCCGATGCCGAACGAGCTCACGCCCGCGCGCAGCGGTCCGTCGCTCTTCCAGTCGCGGCGCGCGGCGTTGACGAAGAACGGCGTGGAGGCGAAGTCGATGCGCGGATTCGGGGCGGTGTAGTGGAGGGAGGGGGGCAGCTCGCGGTGCTCGAGCGCGAGGACGGTCTTGATCAGGCCGGCCACGCCCGAGGCGGCGTCGGTGTGTCCGATGTTCGTCTTGACCGAGCCGATCGCGCAGAAGTTGCGGCGCGACGTGCCGCGGCCGAACGCGCGCGTGAGCGCGGTGATCTCGATCGGGTCGCCGAGGATCGTGCCGGTGCCGTGCGCCTCGACGTAGGAGATCGAGTCGGCGTCGACGCCGGCCATGGCCATGGCCTCGCTGATGACGGCGGTCTGTCCCTCGACGCTCGGCGCGGTGAAGCCGGCCTTGGCGCTGCCGTCGTTGTTGATCGCGGAAGCCAGCAGGATGGCGCGGATGTGGTCGCCCGCGGCGACGGCGTCGGAGAGGCGGCGCAGCACCACCACGCCCGCGCCGCTGCTGGACACGGTGCCGCGCGACTGCTCGTCGAAGGCGCGGCAGTGGCCGTCGGGGGAGAAGATGCCGCTCTCCTGATAGAGATAGCCGCCGTTCTGCGGGATGCGGATGGAGACGCCGCCGGCGATGGCCATGTCGGACTCGCCGCTGAAGAGCGACTGCATGGCCAGGTGCACGGCCACGAGCGAGGTCGAGCAGCCGCACTGCACGGTCAGGCTCGGGCCGCGCAGGTTGAGCTTGTACGAGATGCGCGTCGACAGGAAGTCCTTGTCGTTCGCGATCATGAGTTGATACGGCGAGACGGTGCGGCGCACTTCCTCGTTGCCGAAGGTGTTGAAGAGATAAGTGTTCATGCCGACGCCGGCGAACGAGGCGATGCGGCCGTCGAAGCGCTCGGGGTCGTGGCCCGCGTCCTCGATGGCCTGCCAGGCGCATTCGAGGTAGACGCGCTGCTGCGGGTCGGTGACTTCGGCCTCCCTGCGGCCGTAGCCGAAGAAGCCGGCGTCGAAGCGGTCGACGTCCTCGATGACGCCGCGGGCGCGCACGTAGCGCGGATCGTCGAGCAAGGCGCGGTCCACGCCCTCGGCGTACAGCGCATTGCGGTCGAAGAAGGAGATGCACTCGACGCCGTCGCGCAGGTTGCGCCAGAACGCGTGTGCGTCGCTGGCGCCGGGGAGGCGGACGGACAGGCCGATGACGGCGATCGCTTCGGTGTCGCGGACGGTGGGGTTCATGCGCGGGACTCCATGCGGCGCTGCCGCTGCCGTTGCATCGCCTCGCGCCGGTCGGCGGCGGCGAGGGTCGGTTCGGCCGCCGCGGGACGGACGGGTGCGGTCTCGCTGAGGTGCGCGGCCAGCGAGGCGACGGTGGTGTGGTCGAAGAGGTTGATGGCGGAGAGGTCGCGGTCGAGCGTGCGCGAGAGGATGGTCGAGACGCGGATGAGCAGGAGCGAGTGGCCGCCGAGGTCGAAGAAGTTGTCGTGGATGCCGATGCGCTCCACGCCCAGCGCTTCCTGCCAGGCAGTGGCGATGATGCGCTCCAGCTCCGTGCGCGGCGGAATGTGCTCGACGGCGGCGGGCTGCGCCGGTGCGGCGTGCTCGACGAGCGCCTTGCGGTCGATCTTGCCGTTGCGCGTGAGCGGCATCGCCTCGAGCACGATCACCGAGGAGGGCACCATGAACTCGGGGAGGCGCTGCTGCAGCGTGGCGCGGACGGCAGTTCCATCGACGGAGCCGCTGAGCCAGGCCACGATGCGCTTCTCGTGCTCCTCGCCGCGGACGTCGACGACGCACTCGCGGACGCCGGAGATCGAAGCGATGGCGGCCTCGATCTCCCCCAGCTCGACGCGGAAGCAGCGCACCTTGACCTGTGTGTCGGCGCGGCCGAGGAACTCGACCTGGCCGTCGTGCGACCAGCGCACCATGTCGCCGGTGCGGTAGAAGCGGCGGCCGTTGCGGACGACGAAACGCTCGGCGTCGAGCTCGGGACGGTGGAGGTAGCCGCGCGCGAGGCTGTTGCCGCCGAGGTACAACTCGCCGGCGACGCCCGGCGGCACGAGCTGCCCGCGCGCATCGAGCACCTGGACTTCCGTGTTGTCGACCGGCCTGCCGATCGGTGGCGCGGCGGGTCCGGGAGGGACGGCGCACCACGTCGCGACGACGCCATTCTCGGTCGGGCCATAATTGTTGACGAGCTGGAACGGCGCCCCTTCGCGCGGGCCGCGAGGCAGCCGGTCGCCGCCCGTGAGCAGCATCCGCAGCGCGCCCGGCGCGCCCTCTTCCAGCGCGGGGAGCAGCGGCACGCAGAGCGCGGTCGGGAGGAACGAGATGGTGGTGCCGGCATTGGCGAGCCACGACTGCAGCCGCCCCGCCGACCCGAGCGCATCCTCCGGCACGAGATCGACCGTGGCGCCGGCGGCGAGGTACGGCCAGATCTCCCAGATCGAGCCGTCGAACGAGAAGCTGGCCAGGTGCGTGGCGCGGTCGGAGGAGGTGACGTCGAACGCGCGCACGTGCCAGGCGATGAGGTTCGCCAGCGCCCCATGCTCCGTGA
>DASPMO010000037.1:0-11444 GCA_035627015.1 Thermoanaerobaculia bacterium
GCAGCGGCACGCCGCCGTGGACGAACTGCGCGTCGAAGCCGCGGAAGCGCACCGGCGGCCTGTCGCCGCGGCGGAGGTTGTACTCGCGCATCCACTCGATCATGTCCAGCACTTCGGCCGTGTCCCACGTCCAGAAGTACATGCCGTTCAGCGCGGCCGCCGCGTTCCCCTGGCCGTGCAGGACGTAATCGTCGACGGCGTCGGCCTCGGGGAGGTTGGCCTCGATGGCGAAGACGGTGAAGCCTTTCCGCTCGACGAGGTACTCGAGGATGCGGTGCTTCATGGTGAAGAACTCGGCCGAGCCATGGGTGGCCTCGCCGAGGGAGACCATGCGCGCGTCGCCGACGATGGGCGACAGCACCGTGAGGTCATCGAGACCGCTGCGCGCCGCGGTGGTGGCGAACGGCGCGGCGGCCGCCTGCAGCCACTCCACCGGCGCGAGATCGGTCGTCGGCGGCGCGACCGCACGGCGGCGGGCCGCGAAGAGCGGCAGGGCGAGGGTGAAGGCGAGTGCAGCAAGGACGATGCGTTGCAACGTGCAGCCTCCTTGGTGTTGTCGGTTGTCGGTTGTCAGTTATCTGTGATGTTGCGCCTGAACGTGGACTCACAGACCACCGACAACCGCCAACCGACAACACGTTTACGGATTGTTCACCGCCGCCGCGACCGGCGCGCCACCACGAACAGCGGCACGAACGCCATCAGCATCCCGGTGATGATCAGCGGCGTGGCCACCGATTCGGGGATCTGCTTCGTCGCCAGGAGATAGATCGTCACCACCTCGACGAGGATGCCGATCACGGCGATGGCGATGGGGGTGCGGTTGCCGGTCATAGCTGTCTGTCGAACACCTTCTGCGACTTGGTGGCCGTGTAGCCGTGGCGCTCGTAGAAGGCGTGCGTCCGCTCGCGCGTGACGTTCGAGCGCACGCGGATGCGCGCCAGGCCGCGGGACCGCGTCCACTCCTCGGCCGCGTGCAGCAGGCGCGTGCCGGCGCCTCGGGAGCGGAGCGCCGCCGCGACCACCAGGCCGCGCAGCTCCGCGTACGGCTCCGATTCCACCAGCCGCACCGCCGCCACGTGCGCCCAGCCGATCACCGCCATGCCGGCCACGCCGACGAACACCGCGTCGTCCTCCGAGCGCAGCACCGGCCCGAGGCGCGCGCGCATGGTGTCCGGCTCGACCGGGTAGCCGAGCTCTCCCGCCAGCGAGGCGATCGCGGGCGCGTCCTCCACGTTCGCACGACGAATGATCATGGGCAGTGGGACGCAGTGTACGTCAGCCTCCCCTCCGCCCGCGGCAACTGCGGCTGCCGCATGGAGAGCGCGAGCTGGCGCTCGCGCACTCCAGATGCACTTTTTGCGCGTGCCGCAAACTCCTTCGGCAATTTTTCACGGGCAGCGTCCGCTTCGCCGGAGTGACCCCTGTCACACTTTGGCAAACCGGTTGCTCTAGCGCCCTGTCGGGTCACGTAAACATGGCAGACGACAACCGCTACCGCATCCGGGTTCTCGAGCGGCTCGCCCTGATGGGGCCGAACCTCTACGCGCAGTTCCCCTGCATCAAATGGAAAGTCGACATCGGCGAGTTCGAGGAACGGCCGACGAACGCGATCGACGGCTTCCCCGACGCGCTCGCGGCGGCCATCCCCTCCCTCATCGAGCATCGCTGTTCCGAGGGGGTGCGGGGCGGGTTCCTCAGCCGCGTGCACGACGGCACCTGGCTCGGGCACGTCATGGAGCACGTGGCCATCGAGCTCCAGAACCTGGCCGGCATCAACGTCGGCTTCGGGCGGGCGCGGTCGGCCGGCGGCCCGGGCATCTACAACGTCATCTACGAATGCGAGGAGCGCACGACCGGCATCATGGCCGGCGAGCTGGCCATCGAGCTGCTCGAGAACCTGATCGCCGGCGAGCCATTCCCCCTCCAGGAGCACATCGCCGCGCTGCGCCGCAAATACGAGCGCAACTCCCTCGGCCCTTCCACCAAGGCCATCGTCGACGCGGCGGCCAGACGCGGCATCCCCTTCATGCGTCTCGACGAGCTCAATCTCGTGCAGCTCGGCTACGGCGCCAGGGCCAAAAAGATCCAGGCCACCATCGCCTCCACCACGCGCTACCTCGGCGTCGACATCGCCGGCGACAAGGACAAGACCAAGACCATCCTCGGCTTCCACGGCGTGCCCGTCCCCGGGGGCGACGTCACCCGTCATCTCGACGAGGCCATCGAGATCGCCAACCGCATCGGCTGGCCCGTGGTCGTCAAGCCGCTCGACGCCTCGCAGGGGCGCGGCATCGTCACCAACATCCACAACGAGGACGAGCTGCGCATCGCCTTCGAGGAAGCGAAGCGCCACCGCCAGCTCATCGTCGTCGAGCGCTACCTGCCGGGCAAAGACTTCCGCCTGCTGGTCATCAACCAGAAATTCGTCGCCGCGGCCGAGCGCGTCCCCGCGCACGTCATCGGCGACGGCGAGCACACCATCGCCCAGCTGGTCGACGTCGCCAACCAGGACCCGCGGCGCGGGCAGGGGCACGAGAAAGTCCTGACCCGCATCACCATCGATGCCACCACGCTGCGGCTCCTCGAGCTGCGCGGACTGACGCCCGACAGCGTCCCGCCGCGCGGCGAGTTCGTGCAGCTCAAGACCACCGCCAACCTCTCCACCGGCGGCACCTCCATCGACGTCACGGACCGCGTCCATCCCGCCAACATCGAGCTGGCCGAGCGCATCTCCTGCCTGGTCGGGCTGGACATCGCCGGCATCGACGTCGTGGCGCCGTGCATCGAGACGCCGGTCGTCGAGAACGGCGGCGGCATCGTCGAAGTCAACGCCGCGCCGGGCTTCCGCATGCACCTCGCGCCGACCGAAGGCAAACCGCGGCCGGTCGGCGAAGCCGTGGTGGACATGCTCTTCCCCCCCGGCTGCGAGTCGCGCATCCCGATCATCACCATCACCGGCACCAACGGCAAGACCACCACCGCGCGCCTCTGCGCGCACATCGCCAAGATGGCCGGCCGGAACGTCGGCCTCACCACCAGCGACGGCATCTACATCCGCAACCAGCTGGTGCAGAAGGGGGACACCACGGGGCCGAACAGCGCCCAGGTCGTGCTGCGCGATCCCTCGGTGGACTTCGCGGTGCTGGAGACCGCGCGCGGCGGCATCCTCCGCGCCGGCGTGGCCTACGACTGGTCGAACGCCGCCGTGGTCACGAACATCGCCGAGGACCACCTCGGCCTGCGCGACGTGCACACGCTCGAAGACCTGGCCCGCGTGAAGGCCGTGACCGTCGAGCGCGTGACCCCCAAGGGCTACGCCATCCTCAACGCCGAGGACGAGATGACGCCCGTCATCCGCGAGCAGGCCAACTGCCGCGTGGCCTTCTTCTCGCTCGATCCGCAGAACCCCACCTTCCGCGAGCACGTGGCCGCGGACGGCCTCGGCGCCACGCTCGACAACGGCTGGCTGATGCTCTACGAGAACGGCATCCGCATTCCGCTGACCGAGGTCCGCAACGTCCCCATCACCTTCGGCGGCAAGGCACGCTTCAACATCGCCAACGCCCTGGCCGCGGTGCTGGCCACCTTCGCCACCGACATCCACGTGAGCGACATCGTCTCCGGACTGCAGTCGTTCTTCCAGTCGCCTACCACCACGCCCGGACGCATCAATCTCATCGAGTTTGACGGCTTCCGCGTGATGATCGATTACGCGCACAACCCGCACGGTCTGGCCGCGGTGAGCGAGCTGGCCGACGGGCTGCGCCGCAACCGCCTGATCTGCGTCCTCGGCTTGCCGGGCGACCGGCGCAACGAAGACATCCGCGCCGCGGCGGTGGTCGTCGGCCGGCACTTCGACCGCGTCATCGTGCGCGACGACTTCGACCTCCGCGGCCGCAAGCCGGGCGAGGTCGCAGCGGTCATCCGCGAAGGGCTCCTGGCCGGCGGGATGAAGGAGACGCAGATCGTCGAGCGGCCCGAGGAGGCCGAGGCCATCGCCCTGGCCGTGACCGAGGCCCAGCCGGGCGACCTGGTCGTGTACATTGCCGACAAGCCGGAGATCGCCGCGCGATATGTGGAGGACCTGCGCCAGGTGACGCGCGAGACTGCCAGTGCTCGTCGTTGAGAACGGGGAAGTCTGGGCTCCCGCGCCGCGCGGGCGGACGACGGTCGTCGCCGCCGGCGGACGCATCGAGAGAATCGGCGACGTGGACGCCTCGGCGTTCCATCCCGAGGTCATCGACGCGACGGGTTGCCTCGTCGTGCCGGGCCTCATCGACGCACACATTCACCTCATCGGCGGCAGCGGCGAGAAAGGCTTTTCCTCCGCGACACCGGCCATCGGCGCGCAGGAGCTGCTCTCGTCCGGCACGACCACCGTGGTCGGCCTTCTCGGCACCGACACGACCACGAAGACGCTCCCCGCCCTGCTCGCGAAAGTGAAAGGGCTGCGCGACGAGGGGCTGAACGCGCGCATGTGGACGGGCGGCTACGACGCGCGCTCCCTCACGGGAAGCGTTCGCGACGACATCATCCTCATCGACGAGATCCTCGGCGCGGGCGAGATCGCCATCGCCGACCGCCGCGGCGCACACTTCGACGCGCGCGCGCTGGCGCGCCTGGCCAGCGACTGCTACATCGCCGGCACGCTGACCGGAAAGGCGGGCGTGCTGCACCTGCACACGGGCGAGCTGCCGCAGCGGCTGTCCATCGTGCGCGAGGTGCTGGAGTACGGCGTCCCCGCGGCGGCGCTGCAGCCGACGCACGTGAACCGCAACGAGAAGCTGTTCAAGGAAGCGATGGAGCTGACGCTGCGCGGCGTGGCCGTGGACGTCGACGTGGTCGACGAGGACCTCGAGCACTGGCTGCGCATTTTCGAGGGCGACCGCTCGATGCTCACCATCTCCACGGATGCGCCGATCGGGCGCGTCCGCGCGCTGCTCGAGCAGGTGGCCCGCGTCGTGCGGGAGGAAGTCTGGCCGACGGAGGACGCGCTGGCCCTGGTCACGCGCAATCCGGCACGCGTGCTGAAGCTGCACGACGTGGGAGAGATCGCGGAGGGGAAGCGGGCGGACCTGCTGCTCCTCGACGCGGAGACACTGGAGCTCCGGCGTGTCATCGCCGGTGGGAGGGTTGTTTGGAGCGCAACGTAGGCCGCCTGCTGCTGATCGGCGGCAATGAGGACAAGAACGAAGAGTCGATGAAGATCCTGCCGCATTTCGTGAAGATCTGCGGCGGCAGCAACGCGCGGATCATCGTCTGCGGCACGCCCTCGAAAGAGGTGGAAGAGAAGGAGCGCACGTACCGCGAGCTGTTCGAGAAGATCGGCGTGGCCGAGGTCATGGAGCCGGACATCACGGTACGCCACGACGGCGCGGAGCAGGAGCTCGTGGAGATGGTCAAACGGGCCACGGGCGTCTTCTTCACGGGCGGCGATCAGTTGCGCCTGACGGCCATCGTGGCCGGCACGCCATTCGGCAACGAGGTGGCGCGGCGCGTGTTCGAGGAAGGCCTGATCGCCGCCGGCACGAGCGCGGGCGCCGCGGCCATGAGCTCGACGATGTTCATCGCCAGTAATTCGAAAGGGACCGTGCGCCGCGCCGACGTGAGCCTCGCCCCCGGCCTCGGCTACTGGCGCGATACGGTCGTGGATACGCACTTTGCGCAGCGCGGCCGCGTCAGCCGCATGCTGGTCGTCTTCGCCCACAACCCGCAGGTGCTCGGCGTGGGCATCGACGAGGACACGGCCATCGAGGTGCAGCCCGGCGAGCGCTTCACCGTCATCGGCAACGGCGCGGTGTTCGTCTTCGACGGCACGGTCACTCACAGCAACGCCCCCGAAGCCAGCGACGACGACATCATCGCCATGACCGATTCGGGCATGCACGTGCTGCCGGAAGGCTACTCGTTCGACCTGCGCACGAAGCGCCCCATCCTCCCCGACGGCAAAGAAATCCCGCCGAAACGCTGATCTGGAGTGCGCGAGCGCCAGCTCGCGCTCTCGATGCGGAGGCGCCAGCCTCCGCCCCCCGCCGCGGCTTGCGCCGCGGCGATGGAGAGCGCGAGCTGGCGCTCGCGCACTCCAGATCACTCGCAGGTCTTCCGGTAAGGCTGGTCGGCGCCGATATAGTTACGCCATTCGTTGCCGGTCAGGTTGCGATTGGCCGTGCGGCAGGCCTGGGCCGCGAGATGATCCGGGTCCAGGTCCCACAGGATCACCGTCCGATCCTCACTCGCCGAGGCCAGCATCTCCCCGTCGGCGCTGAACGCCAAGCTATAGACCTCGTCCTTGTGCCCCTGCAGCGTCACCAGTCGCTTGCGACTGTCCACGTCCCACAGGATCACGCGAAAACTACGCCTTCGGATTCAATTGAGCGAGCGCGGGCTCCATCAGGAGCCGCTCACCTTCATCGCCCAGGTTTCCTGCGTCAATTACTTCCCGCATCTCTTCAGCCAGGGCACCGGCTATACGGCGCTGCAGGTCAGACATCCCAACCCTTCGTTTACGTATCGCCTGGAGGTCCCGAACAAACTGCCGTTCAGCGGCATCGAAGCACACGCGCTGCACAATAGGGCGTCCCACAAGCTCATTCCTGTCGTCGAGGGCGGCGATCTCGCCTTTACCTTCGGCCCCGTCGCACTGAAGCGTGGCGACCGCATGAAGTTCTCGTTGACGAACTCGAACGCCGGCGCCTGAAGGCATCCGACGGGCTGAAGCCCGTCCTACGTTGAGCATGCGTATCGCGAGGAACGTGCTCAACGCAGGGCGCGGCTTCAGTCCGCCCGAACTTCTGGTCCTGCCGCGGGTGGAACCACCGCCTCCGCGACGAGCGGCACCGTCTCATCGCTGCTCTCCTTCACCGGCAGCATCGCCGGGGCGATGGCGTCCCCGCCGTTGGCGAGGTCGATGAACCACGGCAGCTCCTTCACGCTCTCCAGGTCGGGATCGGTCAACAAGTTGACCGGTTTCGGCAGGAAGCCGTGGTCCTTCGCGCGCTGCAGCCAGAGCCGGCACTCCTCCGCGTTGCCGCGCAGGCTGAAGATGCAGGCCAGATTGTACGAGCCGGCGCCGGGCTGAAGCTCCTCGCGCCGGCGGAGCCGGGTCTCCGCTTCCCGGAAGAGCGGCTCGCGATGCTCCTCGGGCAGGGCCATGGCGTGCTCGATGTACGAGATGGCGAAGCTGTTCAGCACGCGGTGCATGTCCGGCTTGATCTGCAGGGCCATGCGGTATTTGTCGCGCTCCATCTCCCAGAGCGCCACGGCCGCCTCTCCCTGCGCCGTGCGGGCGCGGCGCCCGTACTTTTTCCCTTCCTCGACGCAGGCCCACGCCGCGGCGTCGCGCAGTTGCGGCGACGGGGCCGGCGAGGCGTGGAACGCCTCCACGACCCGGTCGTACTCGCCCGCGAAGACGCTGGCCATGGTCTGCAGCGGCTCGGCCGGGATGCCCGACTCGCCGCCCCTCTGCTCGAACTGCTCGATGGCCGCGTCGATGTACTGCAGCAGGTGCGCGCGCAGGTCCTTGTAGTCGCCGAACGACAGCGGCATGAGGTGCTGCGCCACTTCCTTGAGATGCGTGAACGGCCGCACCACGAGGTCGGGCGGGAAGCACTCCAGCGCGCGCGTGAGCTCGAGGAAGAACGAGTCGGCGTCGTGGCCGCGCACGTAATGCGCGAACCGCTCCTCGGAGAGCAGCCGCTCGGAGACGTGCCGCGGCGGAGCTTCGTCGCGGTAGCCGACCCAGTAGAGGTTGTAGCCGAACGACTCCACGCTGGCCAGGTGCTCGAACACCGGGTCGTTCAGACCGCTGTAGCCGGCCACGAGCCAGACCCGCGCCTCGCCGGCGCGCTGGAACACCGGCGCCAGCGTCTCGCGGTGCTCCCCGACTTCCTTCTCCGTGCTGAGCATCAGGAAGCCGAGGCGCTGGCCGTGCAGGTAGAAGATCGACGGATCGCGCACCTGCTCCGGCTTGAAGATCTTCGAGCTGGCCAGGTCGTAGACCGCGGGGAAGACTCCCACCATCGAGCAGGCCTGCACGATGAGCGGATCGAAGTTCGTGGTCAGGACGCGCGTGATGTAGCCGCACTTCATCAGGTGGGCGATGGCGATGTGCGCCCAGTTCACCTTCGCCCGGTCGATGAACGGCGCGATGAAGCGGCGCCGCTCCTCCCGCGCCAGGCGGGCCATGCAGCTCATGTACGACTTGTCGGCGAGCGCCTCGTAGCGCCTCGGCCAGCGCTTCGCGAACTCCGCGACCAGGTCGGCGGCGATGGGGATGCCGGCCGTGACGGAGCAGCCGGCACCGATGAGCAGGGAAACGCCGTCCGCGTTGCCGCGCGCTTCGCGCAGGGTCTCGGCGACCTCGTCCACCTTGATGTCTCTCATGATGAGAGACAGTCTACGCGACGGCTTCGCTCTCTTCGACTTCTTCTGCCGGTGTGAACTGGTGCGTCTCCCCCGCCTCGAGGATCCGCAGGCGGTACGAGCGCGCCGAGCCGGTGATGCTCTCCGGGTCGACGATCGTCACGCGGCCGCGGCCCGTGACCTCGAGGCTCCCCGCCTCCGACCAGACTACGGCCGTGTCCTCGTCGATGCCCACGCCGGGGAGGTTGTGCTCGGCCGCGGCGAACAGCAGCCGCGGCAGGCGGCCGCGCTCGGAGAAGTGCTGGTCGATGATCACGTGCGGGACGAGACCGATGCCCTCGCCGAACTCGCAGACGTCGCGCCCGACTTCTTCGGCCGAGCGGGCGATCATGGTCTGCGTGGCGGCGGACGCGCCGGCGCTCGTGCCGGCATAGACCGCGCCGCGCTCGACGGCATCACGGATGGCCTCGTCGCAGGCGGTGGAGCGGAGGGCGCTCATCAGGACGCGCTGGTCGCCGCCGACGACGAAGACGCCCGTCGCGTTGCGGATGGTGGCGAGCTCCTCGGCAGTCACGGTGCCGCGCTCGGCATGGACGGACACGATGTTCCGCGCACCCAGGGAACGGAAGACCCGCGTGTACTGCGACACGCGCTTCTCCGGCACCTCGGAAGCCGAGGGGATGATCACGAGGCGAGCCTCGCGACCGCCCGCACGCCGGACGAAGTCGCTCAGAATCAACGCGTTCGCCGGACGCTTGGTCTCGTTACCACCGATCGTGATGATGCACCGTTCTCTGGTCAATTCGTCTCGCCTCTCCTCTTTCTGTCCGCGCGGATGGACCGGACGCTGCGAATAACATGATACCGGGATCAGGTATTCGCGGCGAGGACCGCACCACCCCGCAGGACATAGATTCTGTATGAGCCTTCTTGCGGAGCCTCGACAACGGTAACTTCTCCACTCCCTTCTACGGAGAGCTCGCCGTACGGTTCCAGATGACCGCGGTGTCTTCGTCGATGCCGACACCGCTTTGTTGCAGGCGCCGTCCGCGCTACGCGCTTGTTCTCGTTCCCCCCAATCGCCATGACACAACCGGAACCGATCATTGGACGCGCTCGATTGTCGCATGCACCTCATCAGCAACCCACTACGTATTTCTTCGTACAATCCGCTCGACATGAAAAAGCTCGCCATCCTCTTCCTGCTCGCGATCCCCATCCTCGCGCAGACGAAGTTCGACCGCTCCCGCTTCGAGATCAAGCACGAGAAGTTCGTCCTCGACAACGGCCTGACCGTGCTCGTGCACGAAGACCACAGCGTGCCCGTGGTGGCGGTCAACGTCTGGTACCACGTCGGGTCGCGCAACGAGAAGCGCGGCAAGACCGGCTTCGCGCACATGTTCGAGCACTTCTTCTTCAACGGCAGCGAGCACTACCCGCACGGCTTCCGCGAGGCCATGGACGACCTCGGCGCGAACGGCCGCAACGGCACCACCAACACCGACCGCACCAACTTCTTCGAGGACGTCCCCGTCTCCGCGCTCGAGCGCACCCTCTACCTCGAGGCCGACCGCATGGGCTTCCTGGCCGCCAACATCAACCAGGCCATGCTCGAGCGCGAGCGCGGCGTCGTGCAGAACGAGAAGCGCCAGGGCGAGAACCAGCCGTACGGCAAAGTCTTCCCCCGCATCGCCGAGACGATGTACCCCTACTCGCACCCCTACTCCTGGACCACCATCGGCTCGATGGAAGACCTCCAGGCCGCGACGCTGAACGACGTCAAGGAGTGGTACGCCACCTACTACGGACCGAACAACGCCGTGCTCTCGCTGGCCGGCGACATCACCGTCGCGCGGGCGAAGGAGCTAGTGACCAAGTACTTCCACGGCATCCCCCCCGGACCGGCGCTCGCGCGCGCCGAGCAGTGGATCCCGAAGCTGGACCGCAACATCCGCGACACGATGCAGGACCGCGTGCCACAGACGCGCATCTACCGCGTCTGGCACGGGCCGGCGTGGAACGACCCGCGCGTGCAGCACCTCAAGCTCGCCGCGGAAGTGCTGAGCGGCTCGAAGAGCGCGCGTCTCGACCGGCGGCTGGTCTATGAGAAGGAGCTGGTCACGAACATCGGCGCGTTCGTCGACGACTCCGAGATCGCCGGCGCGTTCTACATCCAGGCCACGGTGAAGCCGGGCGTCGACCCGGCGGTCGTCGAGAAAGAGATCGACGCCATCGTGGCCGACCTCCTCGAGAAAGGACCGACGCCCGCCGAGCTGCAGCGCGCGCAGAGCCGCTCGCTCGCCGAGTTCGTGCGCGGCATGGAGACTCTCGGCGGCTTCGGCGGCCGCTCCGAGATCCTCGCCGAGAGCCAGACGTACGGCGGCCGCGGCGATGCCTATCTCGACCGCCTGGAGAAGACCGCGAAAGCCACTCCCGCCGACGTGCAGAAGGTCGCCAAGACGTGGCTCGACGCGAACCACTACACGCTCTACGTGAACCCGATGCCGCAGCTCGCCGCCGGCAAGACCGCGGTCGACCGCAAAGTCCTTCCCGCTCTCGGAGACGCGCCGGACGTCACGTTCCCCGCCGTGCAGCGCGCCACGCTGTCGAACGGGCTGAAGGTCATCCTCCTCGAGCGTCACTCCACGCCGATCGTGAACGTGGCCCTGGCCGCCGATGCCGGCTTCGCCTCCGATCCCGCGGCCAAGGCGGGCCTGGCCGCGCTGACGCTGGACGTGATCGACGAGGGGACCACCACGCGCGACACGTTCAAGATCGTCGACGAGCTGGACGCCCTCGGCTCGCGCATCGGCGCCTACAACACGCTCGATCTCTCCGTGCTGACGCTGCAGGCGCTGCCGATGCAGCTCGGCCCGTCGCTCGAGCTCTTCTCCGACGTGGTGCGCAACCCCGCCTTCCCGCAGGACCTCGTCGACCTCTCGATCCGCCAGCGTATCGCGCGCATCAAGCAGGAGCAGGCGCAGCCGACCGCCTCGGCCATGCGCATCCTCCCGCGCCTGCTCTACGGCGAGGAGCACGCGTACGCGAAGCCGCTCACCGGCTCCGGCTACGCGCAGAC
Organism: Thermoanaerobaculia bacterium; assembly: GCA_035627015.1. Taxonomy (GTDB): domain Bacteria; phylum Acidobacteriota; class Thermoanaerobaculia; order Gp7-AA8; family Gp7-AA8; genus QHVT01. Next base: position 11,444 of record DASPMO010000037.1, read on the forward strand.
C
>DASPMO010000038.1:0-18450 GCA_035627015.1 Thermoanaerobaculia bacterium
GGGAGTCACCGAATGTGGGGGTGGCCCATGCAGCTAGAAAACGTAGGGCGGGCTTCAGCCCGCCTCTCGGGCGGGGTGGGCGGGCTGAAGCCCGCCCTACGTCTGGCAGCCGTGCTGATGCTGTTCGCTGTTTCGGCGAGCGCCCAGACCCTCACCATCAACGACGACAACGCCGTCTACGCCGAGGGCGTGCCGTTCACCATCAGCGGCACCGCCGCGCCGGGGGCGCAGATCACGCTCACCGTCGAGACCGTCGGGAAGGGACAGACCACCGCCAACGCCGCCGGGCGCTGGGAGCTGGTCTGGACCGCGCCGATGAAGACCGGCACGTACGACCTCACGGTCACGGACGGCACGAGCACGGCCACGCAGATCCTGCGGGTGCAGGCGGGCGACAACGTGGCCCGGCAGCCCGGCTTCGACGTCACGCCGCGCTACGGCGCGCTCCCCGTGCCGAACGCCGAGGCCGTGCAGGAGATGGTCGACCGGTGGAGGATCGCGCCGCCGCCCTACGAGATGGACGAGAAGCCGCAGGCGCGCAAGCTCCCGGGCGAGCTGGGGGAGCGCGGCGCCACGCTCGATCCGTACAACCAGAACCTCCTCAAGGGCGACCTCCCCATCTTCGGCAAGGACTACTTCCTCGTCCTGACCGGCATCAGCGACACCCTCGTCGAGTCGCGCGCCGTGCCGACGCCGTCCAATCCGAGCGCCGGACGCCCGCAGAGCTTCACCTTCTTCGGCGAGAACGACCAGGGCGTCTTCGTCCAGAACGTCATCGTCTCGGCGGACCTCTTCCAGGGCTTCACCGCCTTCCAGCCGGTGCGCCAGCGCCTCAAGGCCACGGCCATCGGCAACTTCAACTTCGTCCACGTCGAGGAGCCGGGCATCCTCAAGCCCGACGTCCGCCGCGGCACCGAGCGCAAGGACTCGCATTTCGCGCTGCAGGAGCTCTTCTACGAGCGCCTGCTGAAAGTGCTCGGCGAGAACTACGACTTCATGTCCATCCGCGCCGGGTCGCAGCCGTTCGTCAGCGACTTCCGCGGCTTCATCTTCGCCGACACGAACCTCGGCATCCGCTTCTTCGGCAACCTCCGGAACAACCGCTTCCAGTACAACGCCGCCTTCTTCGAGCGCCTGGAGAAGGACACCAACAGCGGCCTCAATCGCCTCACCGAATTCCGGGACCAGCGCGTCCTGATCGGCAACTTCTACGCGCAGGACTTCCTCGGCAAGAAGGGCTACACGCAGCAGTTCTCCATCCACGCCTTCCAGGACGACGCCACGTTCAAGTTCGACCGCAACGGCATCCTGGTGCGTCCGGCGCCGGTGGGGGTCTTCACGCCGCACGAGATCGAGGCGGTCTACCTCGGCCAGGCCGGTTTCGGCCACTTCGGCCGCATCAACGTCGATCACGCGCTCTATTACGTCTTCGGCCGCGACTCGCTGAATCCGATCGCCGGCCCCGACCCGCGCCTGCGCCCCGGCGAGGACGACGAGATCAACATCAGCGCCGGACTGGTGGCCGTCGAATTGTCGTTCGACAAAGACTGGCTGCGCCCGAAGATCGGCTTCCTCTACGCCACCGGCGACGACGATCCGCGCGACCGCACCGGCACCGGCTTCGACTCCATTTTCGACAACCCCAACTTCGCCGGCGGCGGCTTCTCGTTCTTCAACCGGCTGGGCATCCGCCTGGCCGGCACCGGCGTCGCGCTCGTCGACCGCGGCAGTCTCTTCACCAGCCTGCGCAGCAGCAAGGACGAAGGCCAGCCGAACTACGTCAACCCCGGCGTCGCGCTGATCACCACCGGCCTCGACGTTGAAGTGACGCCGCGGCTCAAGGCCATCTTCACCGGCAACTACATCCGCCTGGCCACCACCGAGCCGCTGAAGCAGATCCTCTTCCAGGAAACCATCCGCGAGGAGCTCGGCTTCGACCTCAGCGTCGGCCTCCGCTACCGTCCGTTCCTCTCGAACAACGTGATCCTGGTCGGCGGCGCGGCGGGCTTCATCCCGGGGCAGGGCTTCAAGGACATCTACGAAGACGGCGACCCGCTGTACCACGTGTTCACGAATCTGATTCTGCAATTCTGACAACGTAGGCCGGGCTTCAGCCCGGCCATCGGCGGGCTGAAGCCCGCCCTACATTCGGGAGACTATGCGCAAGGTATTCACGAGCTTCGCACTCCTCGCCGCCGCCGCGGTGATCGCGGCGCAGCAGCTGCCGTCGACGCAGATGGTCTCGGGCAACTCGCCGCTGCTGCGGCAGACGCAGGCCCAGGCCGACGCGAAGAGCCGCGGCTGCGTGACCTGTCATGGCGGCATCGAGCCGATGCACGCCTCGGCCGCGGTGAAGCTCGGCTGCACCGACTGCCACGGCGGCGACGCCAACGCCACCGAGAAGAACCGCGCCCACGTCCTGCCGCGCAACCCCGAGTTCTGGGTGCGCGGCGGCAAGGCCTCCAGCGCGAACCCCGAGCGCCTCTACACGCGCTCGATGCGGGAAAGCGCCGAGTTCATCAAGTTCGTCAATCCCGGCGACCTGCGCGTGGCGCAGGAGACCTGCGGCGGCTGCCATCAGGGACAGGTCAACGCCGTCCCCCGCAGCACGATGACCACGGCCGCGGTCTTCTGGGCCGCCGCTCCGTACGCCAATGGCATCCTCGGCCGCAAGGAAGGGCTCCTCGGCGAGAGCTACAACCGCGACGGCAACCCGCAGGCGCTCCGGCCGGTCACGCCGCCGACGCCGTACCAGATCGCCCGCGGCGCGCTGCCGCTCCTCGTGCCGATGCCGCAGTGGACCGTCATCCAGCCTGGCGAGTATTTCCGTGCCTTCGAAAGGGGAGGCGCGCTGAACAACCCCATCCCGCCGGAGATCGGCAACTTCACCACCTTCGAGGAATCGGGCCGTCCCGACATCCGCCTCTCCAACCGTGGACGCGGCACGGGGCTGCGCATCTCGCCGGCCGTGATCAACATCCACAAGACGCGTCTCAACGATCCGCATCTCTCGTATTTCGGCACGAACGAGCACCCCGGCGACTACCGCGCCTCCGGCTGCAGCGGATGCCACGTCGTCTACGCCAACGACCGCGATCCGCTGCACTCCGGCGGCTTCGCGAATTACGGCAACACCGGCCTCTCCGCCTCCGCCGACCCGACCATCCCGAAGAACGAGAAGGGCCACCCGATCAAGCACCAGTTCACGCGCGCGGTGCCGACGGCGCAGTGCATGTCGTGTCACATGCACCAGCCCAACTCCTTCGTGAATACCTACCTCGGCTACATCATGTGGGACTACGAGTCCGACGCCGCGCTGCTCTGGCCGAAGGAACAGAAATATCCGACCGAGGCCGAGAAGCGCGCTGCACTCGACCGCAATCCCGAAGGCGCCGCCGTGCGCGGCCTCTGGAGCAACGTCGAGTTCCTGGAAAAAGTCTCCAGCCTCAATCCGAAGGCGAAGCACACGCAGTTCGCCGACTACCACGGCCACGGCTGGAACTTCATGGCCGTCTTCAAGCGCGACCGCAAGGGCAACCTCCTCGACAAGGACGACAGGATCGTGCCGTTCGACGACGCGGAGAAGTTCGCCAAGGCTGTGCACCTGCGCGACATCCACATCGAGCGCGGCATGCACTGCGTCGACTGTCACTTCTCGCAGGACAATCACGGCAACGGCCAGCTCTACGCCGAATACGGCAACACCATCGAGATCGAGTGTCAGGACTGCCACGGCAACGCGCAGGGCTACACCAACCTCCGCACCTCGGGCCCGGCGGCGCCTCCGGGCGGCAATGACCTGCGACTGGGCACGACGCCCTTCGGCCAGCGCCGCTTCGTCTGGGCGAACGGAAAGCTGATCCAGCGCTCGATGGTCAACCCGCGACAGCAGTGGGAAGTCGTGCAGGTCAAGGACAGCGTCACGCCGGGGCATCCGCGCTTCAACACGCGCTCGCACTACGCGAAGACCATCCAGAGCTCCGCGGGCGGCGCCGCGCACACCGACGCGAAGATGACCTGTTACTCCTGCCACACCTCGTGGATGACCTCGTGCTCCGGCTGCCACCTGCCGCAGGAGCAGAACGCGCAGACGGAGATGAACCACTACGAGGGGACCGTCACGCGCAACTACGCGAGCTACAACCCGCAGGTCATCCGCACCGACACGATCATGCTCGGCGTCAACGGCACGACCAAGGGGAAGAAGATCGCCCCGGTGCGCTCGTCGAGTGCGCTCGTGCTCAGCTCCACCAACGCCTTCCGCCAGCGCATCTACATCCAGCAGCCGCCCATCTCCGCCCCCGGCTACAGCAGCCAGGCCTTCAACCCGCACGTGCCGCACACGGTGCGCACGCGCGAGACGCAGGGGTGCAACAGTTGCCACCTCACGCAGGCCAACGACAACAACGCCTGGATGGCGCAGCTCCTCCTGCAGGGGACGAACTTCGTCAACTTCATCGGCCGCTACGTCTGGGTGGCGGCGGAGGAAGCCATCGAGGCCGTGGCGGTGACGGAATGGGACGAGCCGCAGGCGGTGATCGGCTCGTCGCTGCACAAGACGGTCTATCCCGACTACTACGCCAACCACCAGAAGAACGGGAAGAAGCTGAAGGAAGTCTACGAGCACCCCTCCGAGGGGGCGCGCAGCATCCAGATGCGCGGCGAGTGGGCCTTCGTGGCCATGGGGGAGAACGGCTTCTACGTCTACGACATCGCCAACATCGACAACAAGGACTTCTCGGAGCGCATCGTCACCGCGCCGGTCTCGCCGATCGGCCAGCGCACGTTCGTGAAGACGAAGTTCGCCAGCGCCGTGGCGCTCCCGACCACCATGCCCGTCGACCCGACGCGCAAGACCGCGCTGATCCCCGAGAACCAGGAGCAGCCGATGCACCCGCTGTATCGGTACGCGTACATCGCCGACCGCGAGGAAGGGTTGATCCTGGTCGACGTGACCACGCTGGTCGACGGCAATCCGTCCAACAACTTCTTCAAGCGCGACGTGGTCTTCAACCCGAACGGCGCGCTGGAAGGCGCCGAGTCGATCTACGTGGCCGGGCGGTGGGTGCTGGTCGGCGCGAAGGAGGGGCTGGTCATCGTCGACGTCGACACGCCCACCCAGCCGCGCATCGTGGCCACCGTGCCGGAGATCCACTCCGCGACGGGCCTCGGCGTGCAGTTCCGCTACGCCTTCGCCACCGACGAGAAGGGGCTGCACACGATCGACATCACCGATCCCGCGAAGCCGCGCGTCGTCGCGCACGTGGACATCGAGGACGCGAAGAACGTCTACGTGGCCCGCACCTACGCCTACGTCGCGGCGGGGAAGAACGGGCTGGTCATCGTCGACATCGAGAACCCCGAGAAGCCGCGTATCGACCAGACGGTCAAGGAAGACCTGCACGACGTGCACGACGTGAAGGTGGCCTCGACGAACGCCAGCGCCTACGCCTACGTCGCCGACGGCGAGGAGGGGCTGAAGATCTTCCAGCTCACCTCGCCCGAGTGGACGCCGTGGTACGCGGGATTCAGCCCCCGTCCCGTGCCGAAGCTGATCGCCAAGAAGAAGCTCGAGGGGCCGGCGCTGGCCATCTCCAAGGGGCTCGACCGCGACCGTGCCGTCGATGAGAGCGGCTACCAGGTCTCGGTCTTCAACCGCATCGGCGCGCGGCCGATGACCCTTCCCGAGATGCAGCGCCTCTTCCTGCGCGACGGAAAGATCTACACAGTCAGTGAGACTCCGAACGAGGTGAAACGATGAAGCGCGCCGGTCTGGTTCTCCTTCTGCTCACGGCGGTTCTCACGATCGCACAACAGCCCGCGACGAAGCCGCCCGCGACGCCGACCTCTCCGGTCGCCCTGACGGAGCCCGCGGCCGACTCGACGCCGGGCCGCTACGTCGGCGTGGCCTCCTGCGCCAACGCCGGCTGCCACGGCTCCACGCAGCCGCTGAACACGACCTCGGTGCTCCAGAACGAGTACTACACGTGGCTGAACAACGACCGCCACGCCGGCGCCTACAACGTCCTCTTCAACGAGCGCAGCGCGCGCATCGCGAAGAACATGCGCCTGAAGAAGCGCGCGTATGAAGAGGCGGTCTGCCTCGACTGCCACACCACCAACATCCCCGCGCAGCTCGTCTCCGGCGCCGTCGACCTCGAGGACGGCGTGCAGTGCGAGGTCTGCCACGGCCCGGCCAGCGGCTGGCGCAACGAGCACACCGAGGAAGGGTGGACGCACGAGCAGAGCGTGGCCCGCGGCATGATCGACCTGCGCTCGATCAACGCGCGCGGCACCGTCTGCGCCGGCTGTCACATCGGCAACGCCAAGAAGGAAGTCGACCACGAGCTGATCGCCTCCGGCCATCCCATCCTCGCCTTCGAGCTCGACAACTACACCGAGTCGATGCCACCGCACTGGACCCCCAACCGCGAGTCGCATGGCCTGCGCGCCTGGGCCGTGGGGCAGGTGGTCTCGTTCCGCGAGTACCTCGACAACCTCTCCCGCCACGCCCGCGGCAACGAGTGGCCCGAGTTCTCGGACATGAGCTGCTACAACTGCCACCACGACCTCAAAGACAGCACGTGGCGGCAGGTGCGCGGCTGGCCCGACCGCGCCGGCCTCCCGTCCTGGACCCCGCAGCGCTGGGCCGTCCTGCGCCTCATCCTCGACCGCGTCTCCCCCGGCGCCAGAAGCGAGCTCGACCCGCTCGTCTCCCAGCTCTCCCTCGGCGTGGCCCGCATGAACAACCCCTCCGGCGTCGCCTCCGCCGCCGACCGTGCCCGCGCGGTCGTCTCTCCTCTGGTCGCGAGAGTCGAAGCCACGTCGTGGAGCGACGCCGACGTCCGCGCGCTCATGTCCACCATCACCAACGACGAAGCCATCCTCGCCGACGTCCACTCCGCCGAGCAGGCCGCCCTGGCCCTGCAGAGCCTCGCGAGCGTGCGCACGAGACGCGACGCGCGCCTCCTCCGCGGCCCGCTCACGAAGTCCATCGACGCCCTCTTCGAGGAGCTCAAAGACCGCGACAATTACGAGCCGAGCCGCTTCGCAACGCGGCTGAACGCCGTGCGCGCCAATCTTTGACGAAGGGGCGGGCTGAAGCCCGCCCTACGTTGAGGGTGCTGTTCGCCTGAAGGTTGCTGAACGTAGGGCGGGCTTCAGCCCGCCCGTACGGGCGCCGGGTCGTACAACACACTCCCGCGCGCGGCGCATGAGCCGCACGAGCTGCGCTCGCGGATTGCCAAAGGCCCGCCTGCAAACCCCAGCGGCTCGCGCGCGTGCTCGCAACCGAAGACCGCGCCGCTCGGGCGGATGACCAGCATCCGTTCGGGAGCGCTCCGTCCGAGGATCAGGTCCTGCACGCGATCGAGTCCAGCGCGCACGCGCCACCACCGCCACGCCAGCCGCGCCGGCAAGCCGCGCGGCCGCTCCTCGAACTGCGGCCAGGCCGCGAGACGGAGCCCGCGGCGCACGGCATCGCGGGCCGCCGCGCGCAGGTCGGCGTGCACGCCATCGCCGGCCAGCGTCTCGGAGGAGAGGTCCACGCCGACGGCCGGTGCCACGAAGCGCACGTCCAGCTCGCGCGCGCCGAGGGACTCGGCGAAGGCCGGCAGCTCCCGCAGCTCGGAACGGTTCGAGCGCATCCAGGTGAAGATGACCCGCAGGCGCGGCGCGCGCGTGCGCGCCTCCCGCTGCGCTTCGCGCAGCATCCGCAGCTTCGCGTGCAGCCGTTCCCACGTCGCGCCGGCGCGGATCTTCTCGTACGTTTCCTTGCGCACGCCGTCGATCGACACCGCCACCGTCGACAACCCGCCGCGCGCGATCGCCTCCGCCGTGGCCTCCGTGAGCGCCAGCAGGTTCGTGGGGAACCACAGCTCCGGCACGCCGTAACGCGCGGCGATGCCGAGCAGCGACGCGAAGCGCGGGTGCATCAGCGGCTCGGCCGCGCAGCCCAGCGCCACCCTCCGGGCGTGCGGAAAGAACTGCCCGGCCACGCGCTCGAAGAGGGCCGCGGACATGTTCCCGTGATCGTCCGGCACCCGGTCGAAGGGGGGGAAGTGAATCCGCTCCACCCTCGCGAAGTGGCACATCACGCAGCGCAGGTTGCAGCGCTCCGTGACGTCGAGCACGAGCGTGAGCGGACGGGACATACAGAAGAAGCCGCGCTAGGGTTAAAGGATGATTATCCTCCTTACCCTCCTCTTTGCACTCTCCGCCGATGCCAAACCGCGTGCGCGCCAGCTCGGCGTCCCCTTCGCCGGGACGCCCGGCCCGCTCAATGCCATCACCGACGTGGCCGGCGTCGAGGTGGGGCACGCCACCCTCATCAAGGGCGAGGCGATCCGCACCGGCGTGACGATGCTCTTCCCCCGCGGGCGGGCATCCGACGCGCCGGTCTTCGCCGCCACGTTCGCGCTGAACGGCACCGGGGAGATGACCGGCACGGCGTTCATCGAGGAGTACGGCGTGCTGGAAGGACCGGTGGCGCTCACGAACAGCCAGAGCATCGGCACGGTGCGCGACGCGGTGTCGCAGTGGCTGGTGCGGGAGAAGAAGTGGGACCTCTGCTGTCTCCCCGTGGTGGCCGAGACGTTCGACGGCTACCTCAACGACATCCACGGCTTCCACGTCCGGCCGGAGCATGTCCTCGCCGCCATCGGCGCCGCGTCTTCCGGCCCTGTGGCCGAGGGGAGCGTCGGCGGAGGCACGGGCATGGTGGCGTTCCACTTCAAGGGAGGCATCGGTACTTCCTCGCGAAGGGTGGGCAATTACACGCTGGGGGTGCTCGTCCAGGCGAACATGGCCGGCAAGCGCCAGCTCACCATCGCCGGCATTCCGGTGGGGGAGCGCCTGGCCGCTGCCTCCGAGCGGGACGGCGCCGACTCCGGCTCGATCATCATTCTCATCGCCACCGACGCCCCGCTGCTGCCGCACCAGTTGAAGCGCCTCGCCCGCCGCGCCTCCCTCGGCCTGGCCCGCACCGGCGCCATCAGCGGCGACACCTCCGGCGACATCTTCCTGGCGTTCACCACCGCCACCCCGGAGCTCGTCCCCCTCTCCTCCGGCCGGGAGCAGCGGATGCTCGCCCCGAAGATGCTCCCCAACGAGGCGCTGAATCCGCTGTTCGAGGCGACGGTGCAGGCGGTCGAGGAAGCGATCGTGAACGTCCTCTTCGCCGCCGAGACCATGACCGGCTTCCGAGGCCGGACCATCGAGGCGCTGCCGGTCCCGCGGACGCTGGAGATCCTGCGCGAGCACAAGCGGCTCTCGATCAGCCCATAAAGAACGACGAGAGGCCTCCGGTCGTTTCTCTATCGTGGGTGGACCGAGTAGCACAAATATGCGCTATCCCCGCGCGGGCGCGGGTGAGAAGATAGGGGGCATGCCATCCGGTGTCGTGGCCACCTTCAGCACCCTCGGCGAAGCCGAGGCGGCCAAGTCGGCGCTCGACGCGGCGGGCATCGAGTCGTGGATCGCCGACGAGAACATGGTGGCCATGGACTGGATGTACTCGAACGCCATCGGCGGCGTGAAGCTCGTCGTCGCGGACGAAGACGCCGGCGATGCAGAGGAAGTGCTGGCCAACGCCGCGACCCCGGAGGAGGAGACGCCGCCGCAGGCGCCGGAGATCGCGGAGCCGCACTGTCCCCGCTGCAGTGCGACGGAGATCTATCACCTCCACTGGCGGCGCCTGCGCGCCATCTCCCTCTTCGGCTGGTTCGCCGCCGTCATCGTCGTCCCGCTCTGGCTGGTCCTGCCGAAATGGCAGTGCGACCGCTGCGGCCTGCGTACGTGGCGGCCGGCCCGCGTCCGGTGACCACCCGTTACACTCTCCCCGTGATCTCCGGCGACCGCCTTCCCACCATCGACACCCCGCGCCTGCGCCTGCGCTGGCTGACGGCGGACGACGTGCCCGCGCTCTTCGAGATCTTCGGCCATCCCGAGGTCATGGCCTACTGGAGCTCGCCGCCCCTGGAGAACATGGCCGCCGCGGAGGCGCTGCTCGCCGACATCCACGGGTACTTTCAGGCGAAGACGCTCTTCCAGTGGGGCATCGCGCGGCGGGAGGACGACCGCGTCATCGGCACCTGTACGCTGCACGCGCTCAGTGCCGGGCACCGGCGCGCGGAGCTCGGCTACGCCATCGCGCGCGCGGAGTGGGGGAAAGGCTACGGCTCCGAGGCCGCCGGCGCGCTGGTCGGCTACGCCTTCGACGTCCTCGACCTCCATCGCCTCGAGGCCGACGTCGATCCCCGCAACCACGCCTCCATCCGCTGCCTGGAGCGTCTCGGCTTCCGGAAGGAAGGCTACGCCCGGGAGCGCTATCACCTCTACGGCACCGTCCACGACGCCGTGTTGTACGGCTTGCTGCGCCACGAGCGGCCGCCGGGGTAGGGAAATCGCGCCTTCGCGTCACTCCCGTACGGGAGAGATGATGGCGAGCCCCAAGACCGATTGGCTGACCGCGGCCGAGTCGTATCTGGCCGAGTGCCGCGGCCGCGCGAGCAGCGTCCGCGCGTCGGAGTTCGCCCTGCGCATGCAGCGGACGCCCGTGCAACTGGCGAAGGAGTTCCGCGCCACCGTCGGGCGCGGTGTGAAGGAGCACCTCGAGTCGCTGCAGATCGAGCGGGCCAAGGAACTGCTGCGCACCACCCGCAGCAGCACCGCCGAGATCGCCCTCGACGCCGGCTTCGGCACCACGCGGTCGTTCTACCGCGCCTTCCGCCGCCGCACCGGCGTCTCGCCCACCGAATATCGGAAAGAAATGTCACTGGCAGAGGTGTCCTTCCGGCATTAATTTGTACGGCCTGGGATGCGTCCGCAAGGCACAGGATGGATTCCCGACCAGCCGGATGCGCGCGACTACGGTCCGGAGCACAAGAACCTCGCGCGGCCGCTGGCCGGACTGCAGGCGCAGATCGCCGTTCCGGCCGTGCCGCTGCCGCCGCGCGTCGACCTGAGCGGCGACTTTCCCCCCGTCATCGAGCAGGGACCGCTGAACTCCTGCACCGCCGCCACCGCCGCGGCGCTGATCGGCTACTTCGAGAAGAAGACCTACGGTTGGGTGACGTCGCCCTCGATCCTCTTTCTCTACAAAGTCGAGCGCAATCTCCTCGGCCAGACCGGCGATACCGGCGCCTTCCTCCGCACGGCCATGCAGGCGCTGCGGGCGTTCGGCGTACCGCCCGAGAAGGTGTGGCCCTATCAGCCCGCGCTGCTCGACGTCGAGCCGGCGCCCTTCCACTACGCCTTCGCCGCCAACTTCAAGGCCACGCACTACTTTCGCCTGGACACCATCGGCACCACGCCCGAGCTCCTGCTCCAGCGCGTGAAGACCGCCATCAGCCTCGGTCTCCCGCCGATGTACGGCATGGCGCTCTTCGACTCCCTCGATACCGCCGGTCCCGGCGAGATTCCGTTCCCCGGACCGTTCGACACGCAGCAGAACCTGCACGCCCTCGTGGCCGTAGGCTACGACGACGCCAAGACCATCTCGCGCTTCGATCCGAAAAGCGGGCGCATGAGCGTCACCGCCGGCGCGCTGCTGGTCCGCAACTCATGGGGCACGCAATGGGGCAACGGGGGGTACGGCTGGGTGCCGTACGACTACGTGCTGGCCGGGCTGACCTCCGACTGGTGGTGCCTGTTGCGGGCGGACTCTGTCGATCTGGCCGTTTTCCAGAAATTGAGCACAGGAGGCGCGCCGCGATGACGCGCCGTTTTCGATGAACCAGCGGAATTGGAGGTGACTCAGTGGGTGGAACGAATCCTACGATGCTTGGCTGTAACACGGTCGCTCAACCGAATTGCCTGAATCTCCAGGTGACGCGCATCGCCGCGATCTGCCTGCGGACCCGTTTCCAGCCGGGGTGCTTCATCAACCCGCCGACGCGCTTCCAGCCGGAGTGCTTCCGGACGCGCATCGATGCAACCTGCTTCCCGCCGGGCCCGTCGCCGGTCTGCATCACGCCCCTCACCCCGTGGACCGGCCCCGGTCCGGTGATCCCGCGCGGCGGCGGAGGGGCCTTCGGCGCCGCCGTGGCCCCGCAGGCCGCGCTGCCGACGGCCAACTGGGCCTGCCCGACCCCGGCCACGCACTGCTTCATCTGCCCGCCGCCGGAGCTCGCCAACCAGCAGTTCGGCGCGGCCGGCCAGACGGCGGCCACGGTCTGCACGCAGTTCGGCCAGCAGTGCCAGTCGGCGGTCGACGCCTGCCCGACGCGGATCGGCTGCCCGACGTACCCGAACGGCGACTGTACGTTCTTCGGCTGTCCCCCGGGCGGCGGCGGTGGCGGCCAGACGGCGGCCACGGTCTGCACGCAGTTCGGCCACCAGTGCCAGTCGGCGGTCGACGCCTGCCCGACCCGTCTCTGCGGCGGTGGTGGTTTCGAAGCCGTGGGCGCGGCCGGCGGCCAGACGGCAGCCACGGTGTGCACGCAGTTCGGCCAGCAGTGCCTCTCGGCAGTCGATGCCTGCCCGACGCGGATCGGCTGCCCGACGTACCCGAGCGGCGACTGCACGTTCTTCAACTGTCCCCCGCACGGCCAGACGGCGGCGACGGTCTGCACGCAGGTCGGCTGCCCGACCTACCCGAGTGGTGACTGCACGTTCTTCGGCTGTCCCCCGGGCGGCGGCGGTGGCGGCCAGACGGCGGCCACGGTCTGCACGCAGTTCGGCCACCAGTGCCAGTCGGCGGTCGACGCCTGCCCGACGCGCCTCTGCGGCGGTGGCGGCGGTTTCGCGGCAGCCGGCGGCGGCCAGACGGCAGCCACGGTCTGCACGCAGGTCGGCTGCCCGACCTACCCGAGCGGCGACTGCACGTTCTTCGGCTGTCCCCCGGGCGGCGGTGGTGGCCAGACGGCGGCGACGGTGTGCACGCAGTTCGGCCACCAGTGCCAGTCGGCGGTCGATGCCTGCCCGACACGCATCTGTGGCGGCGGCGGTGGCGGTGGCGGCCAGACGGCAGCCACGGTCTGCACGCAGTTCGGCCATCAGTGCCAGTCCGCGGTAGACGCGTGCCCCACGCGCTTCTGCGGCGGTGGTGGCGGCGTGGCGGCCGGCGCCGCGGGCAACTGGCCCACGCCGATGACGCGCTGCTTCATCTGCTGAGGTTTCGCCCGATGGCGGTCCGGCACCGTGCCGGACCGCCATCCTTCCGCGTTACCATCTACCCACGCCGTGAATAAAAACGACCTGGTCCACTACCTCCTCGAGCGTGGCCTGCTCGACCGCCGCGCCATCGTCGACGGGGACGTGATGGTCTTCGAGGGGGCGCGCCGCCATCACAACTACTCCGTCGTGCGCGGCGACGGCTCGGGCCTGTTCGTCAAGCAGATGCAGCCCGACCAGCCGTTCTCCGCGCAGACGCTGCAGAAGGAAGCGGCCTGCTACGTGATGATGGAGGGCGATCCCGCGCTCGCGCCGATTCACGCGCTGATGCCGCGTTTCCGCTCGTACGATCCCGACCGCAGCATCCTCGTGGTCGACCTGATCGCGAACGGCGTGAACCTCAGCGAGCTCCATCAGCGCGCCGGCACCTTCCCTCTCGACGTGGCACGCCGCGTCGGCGAGCTGCTGGCCCGCTATCACGACACCTCGGCGCGCGAGCTCCTGCCGCGCGCGAACGCGGCCATCTTCCAGGGCATGCCTCCCTGGATCCTCTCTTTCCACCTCACGCCCCGCGGCTCGATGCAGAACCTCAGCGCGGGCAACGGCCAGTTCATGGCCATCCTGCAGGGGCATCCCGACTTCGGCCTGGCCCTCGACCACCTCCGCGCCGCCTGGCGCCGCAACGCGCTCATCCACGGCGACATGAAGTTCGACAACGTGGTGGTCCGCCCCGACCTCTCCACGATGCACGTCGTCGACTGGGAGCTGGCCGACGCCGGCGACTGCGCGTGGGACGTCGCCTCGATCCTGCAGGCCTACCTGACCTGGTATCTGGCCACGCTGCGGCCCGACGGCGGTGCGCAGTACCCGCTCGAGTCGATCCAGCCGGCCATCCACGCCTTCTGGGACGCGTACGCCGCCGCGCGCGGCTTCGGCCCGGAGGAGGCGGGGCAGGAGCTCGAGCGCAGCGTCGCCTACGCCGGCGCGCGCATGCTGCAGACCGTCTACGAGTCGCTTACCTACGCGCCGGCCATCACCCAGAACGCGATGTGGCAGGTGCAGGCGTGCATGAACATCCTCCAGCGGCCGGCCGCCGCGACGGCCGAGCTCCTCGGCACCCCGGCGGGTGTGTATGTCTGATCACGACCGGAACCTCCGCGCGCTCTTCCGCGCCATCGTCATCCGCTCGCCGATGGAGTACGAGCTGGCCGGCCGCGTCCAGAAAGTCGCGCCGTTCGGCGCGGGGCAGAACCCGCTCTGGGCCGCGCACTCGGTCAACGAGCCGCCGCTCGTCGTCGACCTGCAGACGCGCATTTACGACGAGGCCTACTGCCGTCCCCTCGGCACGCGCGCCGATCCTCCCGCCAGCATGGTCAGCCTCGTCGACGCGCTCTCCGCCGCGAACGCGGGACGCGACCGCTGGGAGACGGGCTGGACGCTCGTGCAGGTCCTGCCGCACGGCGGCATCACGGCGCGCAAGGGCGACGCCACGCATCTCTTCGCGCCGGGCGAGTTCTCCTACGCGCACCAGCACGGACGCGCGCACGTGCATCCCGGCGCGCCGCTGCACGTGATGTTCGCGCGCGAGTCGCGCACGCAGCAGCCCGGCTTCTACATCATCAACGGCGACACGCCCGCCCCTTCCGGCTCGGACAGCCGCATGACGCGCATCTACTGGCACATCGGGGAGGAAGGGGCGGTGCCGCTCGTGCGGGCCGTCTCGACGCTGCTCAACCGCTACCAGATCCCGTTCCGCTTCAAGACGCTGGCGTACAGCGGCGTCTACACGCGCGCCGACGCGGCGGTGCTCTTCTTCGCCGCCCGCTATTACGGCGTGATCCTGAAGCTGCTCCCGCTCCTCCGCGCCGAGGTGGCGCACAGCCTGCGGCCGGCCGTGCCGCTGCTGACCCGCAGGCTGCACGACGGACTGGGGCTGGCGGAGGATCCGGCCACGGGCGCCAGCTTCGGCATGAGCCGCAGCAAGCTCGTGGCCCAGGCGGTCTGGGACGCCTACACCCGCGGCACGCAGAGCGAGGAGGCGCGCATGCAGGAGCTGGCCCTCCAGTTCGAGCGGCACGGGCTCTCCCTCGAGCGCCCGCACCTGCGCGCCGGGAGCGCCGACATCTACGAGGTGGCCGCGTGAGTGGAGCGGCGGCCTTCAGCCCGCCGGTGCCGGCCGCCGCTCCGCGCGAGCGCTTCCTCGACGTGGCCTGGTCGATCGGCACGCGTCTCTGCCGCGACGCGATCTGGGACGGCGACCGCTGCAACTGGCTCGGCGACTCGATGGAGTCGCGCGCGGGAGAGTGGAAGGTGGCCCACAAGTCGTTCGGTCCGGAGCTCTACTCCGGCACCAGCGGCATCGCCTTCTTCCTGGCCCGGCTGTACCACCTGCGGCCCGATCCGCTGCTGGCCGAGACGGCGCGCGGCGCGCTGCGGCAGTCGCTCTCGCATGCGGACGACATTCCTCCGCAGGTGCGCCACGCGCTGTACAGCGGCTGGATCGGCATGGCCATCGCGCTGCTCGACGCGGCGGTGCTGCTCGGCGATGCCTCGCTCGGCCGCGAGGCGCAGCGTCTCGTCGACAGCCAACTGGGGCACGAGCTCGACCCGATGTCGCTCGACGTGATCGGCGGCGCCGCCGGCGGGATCGTCGGCCTCCTGGCGCTCGACGCGCAGCGCTATCTCGGCGAGGCCATCCGCCTCGGCGAGCACGTGCTGCGGCACGCCCGCCGCGACGGCGAGGCGATCTCCTGGACGACGATGCTGCCGACGGGACCGGGAGCGCAGCAGGACCTGACCGGCTACTCGCACGGCGCCGCGGGCATCGCCGTGGCGCTGCTCGAGCTGTACGCGCGCACGGGGGATGCGCGCTGGCGTGAGGCGGCCGAGGGAGGGTTCGCGTACGAGCGGCGCTGGTACTCGCCGCAGCAGCAGAACTGGCCCGATTTCCGTTCCTTCGCCACGCCCACCCCGCAGCAGCCGGGCTACTCGATGGCCTGGTGCCACGGCGCGCCGGGCATCGCCCTGTCGCGCATCCGCGCCTTCGAGCTGACGCGCGACGAGCGGTATCGCCAGGAGGCCGACGCCGCACTCACCGGCACCTGGCGCTCGCTGACGGCACCCGCCCCCGCGGACAATTTCTCCTTCTGCCACGGCCTCGGCGGCAACGCCGACCCGTTCCTCGTGGCCGCGGATGTCTTCAACGACCCGCGCGCGCGGGCGGTGGCGGAGAACGTCGGCGACCGCGGCATCCAGTCCGTCCACGCGCACCGCAACCCCTGGCCCTGCGGCGTCCTGAACGGAGGCGAGTCCCCGAACCTCATGCTCGGCCTGGCCGGCATCGGCTACTTCTATCTGCGTCTGTTCGACTCCCAGGCCACGCCGTCGATTTTGCTGGTGAGGTGACGGAACCGGTCGTCGGTTGTCGGTTGTCTGTGAGTCAGCGCCGGACGCAACGTCACAGACAACTGACAACCGACAACCGACAACTCCGTATCATCCGGTCATCCCATGAGAAGACTGCTCGCCGTTGCGCTGTTCCTGATCTCGGTCGCGGCGGCCGCCCAGGACGATCCGAAGCCGATCTCCATCGCCCTCGAGCCGCTCGGCGATGACGGGCACGGGGTGGTGGTCCGGGTCTTCTTCCGCTTCGCCAACCCGCGCGCCATCACGGAAGCAGGTCTCTTCCTGGAGGGCTCCTTTACGCAGCGCGGACGGGTGCCGCGCAACTTCCGGTTCGCCGTTCCGCGGAAGGGCGACAAGATGGTCTGGAACAAGACCATCCAACGGAACAGCGAGATCGTCAACCAGGAGCGCTGGGCCGTGCTGCCGGACCAGCGGAACGAGCTGGCCGCCGTCCATACCTTCGCCGAGGGAGAGGTGGAGGTCGACGTCCGGCTCGTGCTCGAGGGCGATCGCGGCAGCGCCTCGCGCGTGGTCGGGGAGGGGACGGAGACGGTGACGCTGGCGAAGACCAATGTGCCGTTCGCCGCCGCGCAAGAGCGCGTGGTGCTCGACGCCGGGACCGAGGTCCCCGAGCGTACGGGAGAGGTCACCATCCGCGCTCCGCGGCGCAACGCCGCGTCCGGGCTCTTCCTGGTCGAGGTGGACGCCGGTCCGTCCGTGAAGCGCGTGGAGTTCCTGGTCGGGGAGAAGAAGGTGCTGGCGCGGAACCGGCCGCCGTACCGGGCGGAGCTCGACCTCGGCGATGCGCCGCTGCGCGCGATCGGTTACGACGCGGCCGGCCGATACGTCGATGCCGACGCCTTCGTCGCGAGCAAAGACGAGGCTCTGGCCGTGCAGCTCACCCACGTCGCCACCTCCGACGGAGTCTCCCATTTCAAAGTGAGCGTCCGGAGCCCGAAGGGAACGCCCGTCAAGAGCGTCGCTCTCTACGCGGACGACCGGAAACTGCACGAGTGGGATCGCCCTCCCTTCGCACTGTCGCTTCCGAGCGCCGCTCTCGCCGGGGTGAAGGTCGTGCGCGTGTCCGTCTTTGATGAGGCGGGAAACGCAGCGAGCGACCGGGCGAGTATAGTGGGCGCCGGGATGGGCAGACATGAATGACCTGACATACGAGCTCCAGCGCATGGCCAGCCGGCGGTTGGAGATCGAGCAAGCCACGAAGAAGAACGGCGCCGACGCCGCGTGGGAGAAGTACAGCCGCGAGCACGGCCTCGATCAGCGCCGCTTCAAGACCGACCTGAAGAAACTGCGCAGCCGCTTCGACGGCATCGCTTCAGGGCGTGATTCCGAGGATTCGCCCTAAACCGGTTGCGCGACGCCTTCCGCGAGCAGGATGACCGCTTCCGCGTTGTTCTGGCGCAGCTCGCGCAGCGGACGGTAGAGGTCGGAGTGATACCAGGCCAGCGCGGAGTCGCGGTCCGGGAACTCCACGACCACCATCCGCTCGTGCTCCCACGCCCCCTCCAACGCCTGTACGTCCCCGCCGCGGACGAGATAGCGGCCGCCGAACGCCGCCACGGTCGCCGGCGCCTCGGCCATGTACCGTTGCATCGATTCGCGATTGAGAATCTTCACCCTGGACACGATGTAGGCGGCCATCGGCAGATCATCGCATGCGGCGGCGGCGGTACGAAGGGGCCATGCGATCGGCTGTGCGAGCGCGTACGGTCCCGCGGGGATGGTCCGCGCCTATCGGATTTCACGCTAAGTACTCGATTCGCTAAGTTCGAACACAGAGCGTGCGGCGGCGCGCTGCCAGTCCCCTCTCCCCACCGCAGTGGGGAGAGGGCTAGGGTGAGGGGCTCCCCTTTCCCGAGCGCCACAACCCCTCACCCTGACCCTCTCCCCACTGCGGTGGGGAGAGGGGACTGA
>DASPMO010000039.1:0-77459 GCA_035627015.1 Thermoanaerobaculia bacterium
TGCGGACCGCCGGCGTCCTCGCCGGCTGTCGTGGCGGCGTCCCGCGCCGCCACTCCCCGCCCAGGGCGCAGGCGCGGGACGCCTGCGCGACAGCCGGCGAGGACGCCGGCGGTCCGCTGTGTTTCCGTTGGCGAAGCCAGTACGGTCTGCTTAGGGTGAGGGGCTCCCGCTTCCCGAGCGCCACAACGCCTCACCCCGACCCTCTCCCCACGCGGTGGGGAGAGGGGACTCCCCTTCTCTCCTTCAGGGCTCCCCGACGAGGACGAAGGCCGCCCAATAGAACGGATGGCGTGTGGCCGGATCGCGCAGCAGCGACAGTTGCGCCTCCCGCAACGCGCTCGCCTTCGCGAACGGACGCGCGCCGGCGCGCGACAGGCGGCGGTGGAACTCGATCATCAGCGGCGCCGTGAATTTCGAGCTGATCTTCCACTGCGCCGCCACGACCGTGGGACAGCCGCCGGCAAACAGCGCCCACGACATGCCGATCAGCCCCTCCCCCCCGCCGACGCGACCCCGCGCCGTGTCGCACGCGGAGAGCACCACCAGGTCGGCGGCCAGGTCCAGGCGCATCAGCTCCCACGCCTGCAGGACGCCGTCCTCACCCGACCCCTCGTCATGCGCGAGCACGATCTGCGAGAACATCGGATTGGCGTCGTCGAAGAGGCCGTGCGCGGCGAAATGGACGATGCGCGCGCGCTGCATCTCCTCCTTGGCCGCCGCCTCGCGCGCCTCGGTGCCGATGTACGCCGCCGCGCCCGGACCCCAGAGCCGCGCGATCTCCTTCGCCTCGCGCTCGGCGTCCGGCAGCGGCGCCAGCTCGGTGCCGCGATGGACGGCCTCGATCGACGCGCGCACTCCTTCGATGGCCGGATTGCCGAACGCCACCACCGTCCTCAACGCAGGGCGGGCTTCAGCCCGCCCGGGACGCGCAACCAGATCGCGGTACACACCGAGCGACGGCACCGAGAAGCTGGCCGCACGCTCGATGACGAAGCGCCCGTCCGGCGCCGCCAGCGCCTCGAACGGCACGCGCCACAGCACGCCGTCCGGCACGATGCAGAGCATGCGTTTGCCGGCCAGCTCCGCCGCAGCGGGCGCCAGCAGCAGCTCGTAGAGCGCGGCCGCCGACCGCTTGTAGCGCAGGCTGCCGCCGGCGAGATCGGCGTGGAAGGCGTCGACGCGCGCGGCCAGCGTGGCGGCGTCGACGTCGATGCGGTGATGGGTCATGGCCACCCGGCCGTTCCGCCGCGCGATCGCGAGCAGGTGCGTGGCCTTCTCCGCCACGACGAACTCCAGGATCGCCAGCTCGGGCGTGACCAGCTCCTCCAGCGCCGCCGGGTCGACGACGGCCTCTCCCGGACGCGTGGCCCGCAGCCGCGGATCGCGCGCGGCGAGATCGCTCTCGAAGTGGTCGAGCGCCGTCTGCGCGCGCCGCTGTGCCGCCGCCGCCTCGGCCAGCACCGCCGGGGCCGCGCTGCCGGACGCACGCAGGGCCACCATCCGCCGGTTCGCCTCGCCGAGCGCGCGCACCAGCGCGTCGAGCTGCTGCCGGTCGGGTGCCGCGAGCGCCTCCTCGGCGCGTTTCCGCTCGCGGTGCATGGTGTCGAGCAGCACCCGCCCTTTCCCGCGCTCGGCGTACGCGAGCGCTTCGGCGACGCGGCCCTCCTCCAGCAGCAGGTCGGCCACCTCGCTGTACGCGGCGTGATAGCTCTCGAAGAAGAGGCGCTGCTGCCGTTCGCTTCCGGCCACGAGCTCGCGCGCCGCCTCGATGGCGTCGATGGCCGCCCGGTAGGTCTCCAGCGCGCGCTCCCGGTCGCCCGCGGCGCGCTCGATCCTGGCGCCGAGCACGAGCGCCTCGTAGCGTTCCGGATGCGGGAAGGCGGATCGCTCCGTGACTTCGAGCACTTCCTCGGCCACGCGGCGTGCATCGGCGAGGCGTCCGCCGCGGAGATAGATGTTGCCGAGCGCCAGCAGCGACTCGATCTCGGCGGGCTGGTACTTCGCCTCCCGCGCGTAGGCGGCCGCCTCGGCCAGCGTCTGCTCCGCACCCGCCAGGTCCCCTTCGTCGAGGCGGTTCGCCGCGCGGGCAGCGTACGCGCGGGCGATCAGTCCCTTGAAGGGCGTGGAGCGCGCGATGGCCATGGCCTCCTCCGCTGCGGCTTTCGCCTCCTCGCGCCGTCCGAGCGCGCGGCTCGCCTGCGCGATGCCGAGGTGGCCCAGGATCAGGAACGGCTTCGTGGGGTTGCGCTTCGTCCCCCGCCGGAAGAACTCCAGCGCCAGCTCCGGATCGTTCTGGGCCTCCAGGATCCGTCCGATGTGGACCTCTTTGAAGCCGGCCTCGTTGTCGTACCGTTCCGCGATGTCGAGCGGCAGCCCCTCGGTGAAGGCCTTGTACGCCGCGGCATAGTCGCCGCGGGAGAACAGGACCAGGCCAAGGTTCCCGTACAGCGCGCTGTTGTGCCCGAGGACGAAGCGCTCGCGCTGCGCCAGCATGCGGCGCAGGATGCGCTCGGCCTCCTCGGACGACGAATCGACGGCCAGATGGGCCACCACCAGGACGGCCGCGACCGTTCCGATGGTCCCCGGGTCGTCCGTCTCCTCGGCGATCCGCAGCGCTTCTTCCGCGCGGGCGACCATCTCGCGCAGCGACACGCCCGGGGCCTGCCGCAACGCCAGCACCGACGCTGCCATGGCGATCGACAGCCCGACCCGGTCGTCGATCGCGGCAGCGATGCGCTCGGCCAGCTCGGCCAGACGCCTGTCCGGCCGTCCCGCGCCGGCGCGGCCGAGGTCGATGACGCGCGTGACGAGGCGCCGGACCAGCGCGGACGTGACGAGCTCCGGCTGCGCGGTCAGGAGGGCGCTCACTTCCTCCTCTTTCGTCGTGCGGAGGATGGCGTCGATCAGCGCCTCTTCGGCGAGCGGCATGGCCTCGATCCGCCACGCTCCCTCCTGATGGACGAGCGACACCGTGCGGCGCTCCACTTCCTCCGAAGTCCAGGGGCCGGTCCGCGACCGCCGGACGACGTGGGCCGTGCTCTCCACGACGGCCGTCTTCTCCTCGCGGGCAAGGAGACGCAGACGCAGCGAACGGACCTCGATGCAGCGGAGATAGATCTCGTTCCTCGTCTCGACGCGGAGAACCTGCGTGCGATCGCCATCCCGCAGCACCGCCACCGCGCGCGCCGCGTCCCCGTCGGCGAAGGCAGCGTAAAACTCCCGTACCGCCCCCTCCGGCGTCTCCGCCGCCCCGGACGAGAGCATCACCAGCACGGACGCCACGGCGAGGAACGTCTTCATGGTTTTATTTGGACGATCATACGCCCGCGCGGTACCACTTCTATCTACCGCGGCGCTCGCGCGGCCCGGACGCGAACAGCTCCAGCGCCAAGTCAGCCCGCCAGCTCTCGCACGGCAGCCCACTGTGAGTGAAGCTGGAGCGTCTCCACCCACTCTTCGACATACCGGAAGTCGAGCGTCGTGTGCTGCATCTTGATGATGCCGGCTGCGTCCTGAAGCTGCCGCTCGCTGTCGCCCATCTTCGCCCACTCCAATTTGGCAATGAGCACATCTTCAGGGGTAGCGAGGGTCAGGCGCATCCCGTCGACTTCGTGGGTTTCGCGCCGTTCAAATTCACGGACGCTGAACTCGCGATCCTGCCGCAGGATCAGGTCGACTTTGAAGCTCTTCGGAAAGTCGATGACATTGAACTGAGTGCGGTTGCGGTAGGCATTCAGGGCTGACTCCGGGTGAACCGTAAGCCCCACCCGCTGGAACATCTGCACGACGTTCAGGAGCTGATCGCGCGTCGGCGCAATAACGATGTCGATATCGTTTGTGGCTCGTGGGATGCCGTACATCGAGCTTGCCAACGAACCGGTCAACATGTACGGCACACCATGCATCTCGAGCGCGGTCGTGATCTGGCGAAGAAACGCGCCGATCATTCGCGAGGAAGATCCCCCGAACCGTAGAGCACTTCCGCCAGGCGGTGCCTGGCTTCTTCCTCACTGCAATTCGGGGTGCGTCGCCTGATGCCGGCTACGGCCAGCGCGTGCGTGAAGTCACTCAGTTCCATCGCGATCCGCAGGCGACCCGCCATGCCGAGCTCCCGATACGATTGTTCGTGGAGCAACGCGGCATCCGGAGTGGTGTCGAGCGAGACCATGCGACGTCACGCCAGTATACCGGCGGCAGGACGAAGGAACCGCGCATCCGCCGAATTAGAATGCTTCGCATACCGTGCATCGCACCTTCGCATTCCTGGCCGCGCTCCTCGCGGGGGCGTCCGCGCTCGCGCTCGACCCGGCGCGGGCGCTGACGCAGGCGCGGCTTTCCCTCTGGACCACCGAGGAGGGGCTGCCGCAGAACACCATCGAGAGCATCGTCCAGACGCGGGACGGCTACCTCTGGCTGGGCACGGAAGAGGGAGTGGCGCGCTTCGACGGGGCGCGCTTCGTCGTCAGCGACCGGCAGAGCGCTCCCGCGCTGCGCAGCGCCTTCATCTCCTCCCTCTTCGAGGGGCCCGACCGCACGCTGTGGATCGGCACGTACGGCGGCGGCCTGGCGCGCCTGCGCGGCGGGCGCATCGAGGCCTTCCGCCCCGACCTCCTCGGCTCCGACCGCATCCGCGAGATGCACGCCGCTCCCGGCGGCGCGCTCTTCATCGCTACCGCCGGCGGCGGGCTGCTGCGCATCGACGGTGAGACCGTGACTCGCTTCACCACCGCGCACAGCCTCCCCACCGATCGCATCTGGGCCATGGAGGACGACGGCGCGGGCGGGTTGTGGGTGGCCACCCACGGCGGCGGCGTGGTGCGCTGGCGCGGCTCGCGCGTGCAGGAGCGCATGGGCGGGCTGCCGAATGAATTCGCGCGCGCCCTCCTGCGCGAGGCCGACGGCACGCTCTGGATCGGCACCGACGGCGGCGGCCTGGCCGCGTGGCGCGGCGGCGCGATCGTCCGCACCGTCACCACGCGCGACGGCCTGCCGAGCAATCACATCCGCGCGCTGAAGCGCGACCGCCACGGCAACCTCTGGATCGGCACTGACGCCGGCCTGGCGCGGTGGCGGGCCGACCACGCCCGCGTCGACAGCCTCGGCATCGCCCAGGGCCTCCCCAACCCCATCATCCGCAGCATCGCCGAGGACCGGGAGGGATCGCTCTGGGTCGGCACCACGGCGGGCCTGGTCCGCCTCAGCGACACCCGCTTCCTCTCCTTCACCCGGAAGGAAGGGCTCTCCGCCAACGGCGTCCGGGCCATCCTGGAAGACCGGGACGGACGCATGTGGGTCGGCACCGAGGGCGGCGGACTGTGCGAGCTCGGGAAGACGCCGTGCCTCGGCATCCCTCACGAGACCGTCTACGCGCTGGCCGCGAGCCGCGACGGCAGCGTGTGGATCGGCACGGACGGCGGCGGCCTGGCCCGCCTGCGCGACGGCCGGCTCGTCGAGACGGTCGACGGCCTCCCCGCCGACCGCATCCGCGCGCTCGTGGAGACGCCAGAGGGGTTGTGGGTCAGCACGACCGGCGGACTGGCGCTCGTGCGCGGCGGCACGGTGACGCGCGTGCAGGAGCTCGACGACCGCCTGCTCCGGCCGCTCCTGCCGCTGCCGGACGGCAGCCTCCTCGCCGGCACCGACGGCGCGGGACTGTGGCGCGTGCGCGGCCTGCACGCCACGCGAATCGCCAGCGTGGGCCGCGGCCTGCAGAGCGATCGCGTCTTCAGCCTGGCCCTGGATGCAGCGGGCGGCGGCGTCTGGATCGGCACCTCCGGCGGCGGCCTGGCCCGTCTCGACCTCGCCAGCGGTGCCGTGCGCTCCCTCACCCGCCGCGACGGCCTGCACGACGACGTCGTGTTCCAGATCGTCGACGACGGCCGCGATCTCTGGATGACCAGCAATCGCGGCCTGTATCGCGTGCCACGGGAGCGCGTGCTGGCCGCGATGCGCGGCGCGCGGAGCGACCTGTCGGGCACCGTCTACGGCACGACCGACGGCATGCCGTCCGCGGAGTGCAACGCCGGCTCCCCGTCCGTGCTGCGCGCGCGCGACGGGCGCCTCTGGATCGCCACCGCGCGAGGGATCGCCGCCGTCGATCCGCGGGCCAGCTTCCGCAACAGCGTCGCGCCGCCGGTGTACGTCGAGGACGTGCTCATCGACGGCGTGCCCGCGCCGCAGCGGCCGGTGCGCATCCGCTCCGGCACGCAGCGCCTCGACCTGCGCTACACGGCCCTGAGCCTGCGCGCGCCGGAGCGCGTGACGTTCCGCTATCTTCTGGAGGGCTACGACCGCGACTGGGTGGACGCCGGCACGAGCCGCGTGGCGCACTACACGAGGCTCGCGCCGGGCGATTACACGCTGCGCGTGACGGCGGCGAACGAGGACGGGGTGCGCGGCGCGTCCGAGGCACGCCTCGGCGTGACCGTCGACCCGCGGTGGTTCGAGACCTGGTGGGCGCGCCTGCTGGGCGTGGCCCTCATCGCCGCGGCGATCTTCGGCGCCGTGCGGCTGCGCCTGGCCGGACAGCTCGAGGAGGCCAACCGCCAGCTGGCCATCGCCAACGAGCGCCTGCGCGCGCTGTCGTATGTCGACGGCCTGACCGGCGTCGCCAACCGCCGGCGCTTCGACGAGGCGCTCGAGGAAGCGTGCAGCGCCGCGCGGAGCGAGAACACGCCCCTTTCGCTCGTCCTCATCGACCTCGATCATTTCAAGCAGCTCAACGACTCGCACGGCCACCAGCAGGGAGACGAGGCGCTGCGCGCCGTGGCCGCACTCCTCACCGAGCGCACGGAGTCGCGCGGCGGACTGGCGGCGCGCTTCGGCGGCGAGGAGTTCGCGTGGCTCCTCCCTGGCGTACCGCTCGACACCGCGCGGGCGGAAGCGGAGACGCTGCGCATCCGGGTGCGGGCCTCGGGCGTCGTCACGGCCAGCCTCGGCGTCTCCGCCGGCGCCGCCAACGCCACTCCCCTCTCCCTCGTCGCCGCCGCCGACGCGGCACTCTACCGCGCCAAGTCGGGCGGGCGGGATCGCGTGGAGGTGGAGGGGTTGTAAAAGGTGGCCGCCCGCCCCACGGCAGAAGGCGGGGCCTCCATCAATGGTGGATTTTCGGGGACCGTTGGTGGGCACGTCCACCATACGAGATGGCCGGGCTGTTCGAGCCCGTACAGATGCTGTTCGCTTCCGAACGAATCCTGCGCACGCCCGCCAATGGAATCAACGACTTGATGGCGGCACCGGGCATGCGATGGCCGGAGCCATGAAACGTCTCGTCCCGCTCCTCGCGCTGCTCGCCGCCTCGTGCGGCGAACGCTACAACACCTCGGTCGCGAATCCCGCGTACACGGGCGCGGCTCCGCGCGTCCTGATCGATCAGGGGCATCACAACCGGCACACCGTGCGCGGCACCTACCGCCCCTTCGCCGAGCTCCTGCGCCATGACGGCTACGAGGTCGACGTGCTCGACAAAACAGTCAGTGCGGCGCGGCTCGCGCAGGTCCGGATCTTCGTCATCCCCTCGGCGCTCGGACGCGACGAGCAGAACACAACGCCCGCGTTCACCGCGGCCGAGGCCGAGGCCGTTCAGGCGTGGGTGCGCGGCGGCGGATCGCTGCTGCTCATCACCGATCACTTTCCGTTCGGCCATGCGGTCCGCGACCTGGCCGCGAAGTTCGGCGTGGAGATGAGCGGCGGGATGACCTTCGATCCCGTGCACCATGACGCGGGAGACGACTCGCGGCTCCTGTTCACCCGCGTCGGCGGCCTGCTCGGCGCGCATCCGATCCGCGACGGCCGAGGGGCGGCCGAACGGGTCGATCGCGTCATGACCTTCACGGGGCAATCCGTGCGCGCCGCGCGCGGCACCGCGCTGCTGCGGCTGAGCGATACGGCCGTCCACCGCGCGGCGCATCCGCGGGTGGTACGGGAGGGGAGCACGACCAGGGTCAATGTGGAATTCGGCCCGCCGACCCCGGCCCGAGGGTGGGCTCAGGCGGTCGCGCTCCCATGGCAGAGGGCGGGTGGTCGTCTTGGCCGAGGCGGCGATGGTCACCGCGCAGGAAGACGGCGGCCGGCCCATCGGCTTCAATGTACCGGGCACGGGCAACCGGCAGTTTCTACTGAACACGATGCACTGGTTGTCGCGCGGGCTGTAGGGGCGAGTCATTCCCCCGGGATCAGCAGCAGTTTGCCGGTCGTCTGGCGGCTCTCCAGAAGCCGATGCGCCTCGGCTGCCCTGGAGAGAGGGAGCTCGCGGTCGATTCTCACGTTCAGCCGGCCCGCGGCCACTTGCTCGAAGATCTCCCCGGCCCGCCACAGCAGCTCATCGCGGGTGCGTGTGTAATGCCCGAGGCTGGGACGGGTCAGGAAGATCCCGCGCCTGGCCAGACGTGACGGATCGACAGGAGGGGCGGCCCCACTCGACTGACCGAACAGGGCGAGCACCCCGCGAACGCCGACACAGTTCAGACTCTTGTCAAAGGTCGTGCGACCCACAGAGTCGTAGACCACCTCGACGCCTGCGCCCTCGGTCAGCCGCATCACTTCCGACTCGAAGTCCGCGGTGGTGTAGTCGATGATCGCCTCGGCTCCGGGAGGGACGAGCGACCTTTTCTTCGTGGAGGCCGTGGCGAAGACGCGGGCACCTTTGCCGTGAGCCATCTGCACGAGGAGCCCGCCAACGCCCCCGGCGGCCGCGTGAACGAGAGCGCTCTGCCCTGCAGCGAGTGCGTGGGTGCTCGTGGTCAGGTAGTGCGCGGTCATCCCCTGCAACAGCGCCGCCGCGGCCATTCGAGCATCGACGCTCTCCGGCAGCGGCACGAGTTTCTCGGCGGGAACGACCGCGAGCTCCGCGTACGCGCCGATCACCATCGTGTATCCGACACGATCGCCGGGCTTGAATTCCTCGACACCCTCCCCGACGGATTCAACGACACCCGCCGCCTCCGACCCCGGAGTGAAGGGTCCTGGCAGGGGATACGTCCCGGTGCGGTGATAGACGTCGATGAAATTGACGCCGATCGCTTCGATCCGGACCAGCACCTGCCCCGAGCCCGGCTCGGGACGGGAGAGATCGCGGTACTCGAGACGTTCCGGGCCGCCAGGCTCGCTGACTTGAATTGCCTTCATGAGTGGCTCAGTGAGGGTAAGGGGTGAGGGGCGAGGGTTTAGGCCCCTCTCGCCCCTCACCCCTCGCCCCTCTTCACCCTACGTCACCGTCACCCCGCTCAGCGTCAGCACGCCCGTGGCGTTCATCGACACGTTGCGGATCTTGCGCGAGTGCACCACCACCGCCTGGCCGTAGATCAGCGGCACGAGCGGGGCTTCGTCGCGGATGATGCGGTTGATCTCTTTCTTGTGCTCCTCGGTCGGCTGCTCGCGGAAGCGCGACAGGGCGGCGTCCATGACCGGGCTCTTCCAGCGGCTGAGATTCGAGTGGCGCTCCCCCTCGCACATCTTCGACCAGAGCAGCGTCTCGAAGAAATCCGCCGGGTCGGGCGTGTCGGCGATCCAGCCGGCCAGGGCCAGGTCGTAGTTACCGCGCAGGAGGTTGTCGAAGAACTCGTCGCTCGTCTTCGTCTCGCGCAGCTCCACCGACACGTCCAGCTCCGCCAGTTGCCGCTGCACCGCCTGCGCGAGCGGCAGCGGCTTGGGCATGTACGGACGCGGCGCCCAGGGGACGAGCATCGACAGCCGCTTCGGCCTCACGCCGCTGGCGTCGAGGAGGCGTTTCGCCTCCGCGCGGTCGAGCACCGGCACGCCGCTGGGGCGGCCCATCAGCGGCGGGAGGAGATTCGGCGCCAGGAACGCCGCCGGATTCTTGTCGTACGACCGCGCCGCCAGCTCGTGCAGATCGATGCCCATGGCCAGGCCGCGCCGCACCTTCGGATTCGACAGCGCGGCCCGCTCGCAGTTGAAGAAGAGAATGCCCGTCGAGTTGCCCGGCTGCAGCCCGAGGGTCATGCCGGGGATCTGGTTCGCCGACACATCCGCCATCGTCAGCGACGTGGTCAGGTCCACCTCCCCGTTGCGCAGCGCATCGATCAGCGCGCGCGGCGTGCCGTCCTCGGCGGCCGGGTAGACGCGGAACTCGATCTCGTCCACGCCGCTCTTGCCGGCGTGATACGGATTGCGCACGAGACGGAAGCTCTTGGCCGCCTGCAGCAGGCGGAGATTCGGGCGCTGCTCGAACATGAACGCGCCCGTGCCGAGGAGCTGCGTGCCGCGATCGAGCACGATCGAGGTGATGACCTGCGTCAGCGTCAGGTCGAAGCGCGGATTCGGCTCGGTGAGCGAGAAGACGATCCGCTCCCCCTGCACTTCCACCTTGGCCTTGCTGGCCAGCACCTTCGCGCCGCGGATCGAGCGCGCCGCCAGCTCCGCCGTCAGCGGCGTGCCGTCCGAGAACTTCAAGCCCGGACGCACCGCCGCGGAGTAGCGCAGCTTTCCCTCGGCTTTCAGCGGCTCGAAGAGCAGCGGCTGGACCTGCTGCTCGCCGCCCGTGCCGGAGACGATCGTGTACGGAGTCTCGTAGATCTGTCCGAGGACCAGGCCGCTGATGCTGTCGAACGCCTCGCGCAGATCGAGCTTGCTGATGGCGCTCAGCACGCCGACACGGACCGTCCTCATGGTGGCTGGTGCCACCGGTGAATCCTGCATTCCCGAATTGCCTCCGGACCGAAGGAGTGGAGTGACGCCTGGAGTTTACTACGCAGGTGCGGCCGTTCCGAAGTCCGCTTCGGGACATGCAGCGCGCGCCCCTTTTTCCCTATACACTTCTTTACACATGAAACACCTACGGCTCCTCGTGGTGCTCCTCCTCCTCGGAGTGGGAGGCGGCGCCTACTACTACGCCCAGAGGGCGCCGGACCGGCTCACCCTCACCGGAATCGTGACCACCAAGGACGTGATCGTCAGCCCGCAGATCGACGGGCGGATCGGGAAACTGCTCGTCCGCGAAGGGGACCACGTCAAGCAGGGACAGCTCGCGGCCGTGCTGGTGCCGGACGAGCTGCAGCAGGAGAGCGCCTTCTACACTCACAGTGCGCAGGGAGCGACGTCGCAGGTGCAGGAGAGCGCCGCGGCGCTGCGTCTCCAGGAGCGGCAGACCGCGGACGAGATCCGGCAGGCCGAGGCCACGCTGGCGTCGGTGGAGTCGCAGTTGAAGGCCGCCGAGGCCGAGCTCGAGAGCGCGCGGCTGACCGCGGAGCGGCTGCAGAAAATGTCGACGCAGGGCGTCGTGCCGGTCGAGCAGTTCGACCAGGCGCGCACGGCGCATGATGCCGCGCGGGCGCGCGTGGCCTCGCTGGAGCGGCAGGTCGACGCGCAGCGCTCGCGGGTCGCGCTGGCCAAGTCGAACGCCGAACAGATCGCCGTGCGGCGCAGCCAGCTCGAGGCTCACGAGCGCCAGCAGGCCGCCGCCGACGCGCAGCGCGTGAAAGCCGACGTCCGCCTCGCCTACACCTCTCTCCACGCCCCCATCAGCGGCATCGTCGACGTGCTGGCCGCCCGCGCGGGGGAGTTCGTCGAGGCCGGCCAGCCGGTGGTCACGCTCATCGATCCCGACGACCTCTGGGTGCGCGCCGACGTCGAGGAAACGTACATCGACCGCGTGCGCATCGGCGACAAGCGCACCGTGCGACTCCCCTCGGGCGAGGAGCGCCTGGGCACCGTCTTCTACCGCGGCGTGAACGCGGCCTTCGCCACGCAGCGCGACGTCAGCCGCACCAAGCGCGACATCAAGACCTTCGAGATCCGCCTGCGCGTCGACAACGCCGACCGCCGGCTGGCCGTCGGGATGACCGCGTACGTGCTGCTCCCGGTGCAATGAACGCCATCGAGGTGCGGAGCATCGTCAAGCGGTTCGGGCAATTCACTGCCGTCAACGGCGTGAGCTTCGACGTGGCGGCGGGCGAGTTCTTCGGCCTCCTCGGCCCCAACGGCGCGGGGAAGTCGACGCTGATCCGCATCCTCACCACCCTCCTCCCCCCCACCGGGGGGAGCGCGAAGGTCGGCGGCTTCGACATCGTCACCGAGTCGCACGCCGTGCGCGGCGCCATCGGCGTCATCCCGCAGGCCATGACCAGTGACCTCGACCTCAGCGTCGAGGAGAACCTGATCATCTTCTCCAAGCTGTACGGCGTGCCGCGCGCCAGGCGCACGCGCCTCATCCACGAGCTGCTGGAGGCGGTCGACCTGCTGCAGTGGGCCGGCAAGCCGGTCAAGTTCCTCTCCGGCGGCATGCGCCGGCGCGTGGAGATCGCCCGCGGCCTCGTCTCCGAGCCGCGCGTCCTCTTCCTGGACGAGCCGACCACCGGGCTCGATCCGGCCTCGCGCGTGGCCGTGTGGGAGATGCTGCGGCGCATCAAGTCGGAGCGCGACCTGACCATCCTCCTGACCACGCACTACATGGACGAGGCGGACCAGCTCTGCGACCGCATCGCCATCGTCGACCACGGCGAGCTGAAGGCGCTCGACTCGCCGCTGAAGCTCAAGGCTTCGGTGCCGGGGAAGAACGTCATCGAGGTGAGCTTCGCCACGCCGCCGCAGACGTGGGCGCAGACGCTGCGCGCGCTGCCGAATGTCGACGACGTGGAAGGCGACGACGGCGTGTTCCGGGTCCGCTCGCAGGACGGACCGGGGACGACCATGCGCATCATGGAGGCGGCCGGACGCGCGGGGGTTCCGGTGCTGTCGCTGGCCGTGCACAGCACCTCGCTCGACGATGTGTTCATGCACTGCACCGGCCGCGCCCTGCGCGACGAGCTGCAGAAACCGAGCGTGATGGAGAGCCCGTTCCTGGTGCGGAGAGCCTGAGATGCATCGGACCTGGGCCATCATCGAACGCGAGCTGCGCCGCTTCCGGCGCAATCCGACGATGATCGTCCTGTCGATGCTGCTGCCGGTCATCCAGCTCTGCATCCTCGGCCACGCCATCGGCGGCAACGTCAAGCATCTCAAGGTCGGCATCGTCGACCAGGATCACGGCCTGCCGGCGGTGAGGCTCCGCGAGCTGGCCGGCGCGGTGACCTCCGGCGCCCGGACGTTCGACACGATCGAATACTCCGATTCCGGCCGGGCCCTGGAGGACCTCCGCGACGGGCGGCTGCACGCGGTGCTGATCATCCCCCCCGATTTCTCGCGCCGCGTGCACCAGGGCAACCAGCCGCGCATCGCACTGGTCGAGGACAACACCGACAACTTCGTCTCGGCCGCGCTGGTGGCGCAGATGAACGGTCTGCTGGCCGCGTTCAACACTCCCGCGGCGCCGCCGCGCGTCGTCGACGAGGCCACGCTGCAGGTGGTCGAGGTCTATCCCTATATCCCCTACGTGCAGTACCTGCTGCCCGGCTCGATCGTGATGTCGATCTTCACCATGGTCATGATCGGCGGCGGCATCAACTTCGTCGACGACAAGGCGCACGGGCTGCACGAGGGCTACCTGGTCACGCCGATCACGAAGCTGGAACTGATCGCCGGCTTCAACATCGCCGGCACGCTGAAGGCCGTCATTGCCGGCACGGCGCTGATCCTGGTGGGGACGGTCATCGCCGGCATCCCCAACGCCCTCGAGCCGGTGCGGCTGCTGAAGCTCGGCGTGGTGGTGGTCATCACCGCCTTCGCCCTCATCAGCCTGATGTTCCTGCTGATGGTGCGCATGTCGAACCCGATGGTGCCGCGGGCGATGTTCGGGGTGCTGAGCACCGTGCTCTATTTCCCCAGCGGCGCGGTCTATCCGCAGGAGGGCTTTCCGGCCTGGCTGCGCGCGATCGCGATCGTCGACCCGTTCACGTACGCCGTGCACGCGCTCCGCAGCCTGCTGCTCAAGGACAGCGGCCTGGCCGCCATCAGCGGCGACCTGCTGTTCCTGCTCGCCTTCTCGGCCATCGCCATGACCGCGGCGACCCTGCTGTTCCGGCGGACGCTTTGAGGAGTCCGGCTTGTCCGCTCCTGCGAAGGGCAGTACCATCCTTCCTGCCGTCCAACAGGATCTCCGTCGGAAAATCGTGAGCAGCCGCATGCCCAATGCCCTTCCCCTCGAACCGCTGTCGTTCGCGCAGCAGCGGATGTGGTTCCTCAACCAGTTCGATACGGAAGGGGACGTCCAGAACAACGTTTTCTACGCCATCGAGCTGGCCGGGACGCTGGACGTCGACGCGCTGCGCGCGGCGTTCCGGGACATCGCGCGGCGGCACGCCTCGCTGCGCACGCGCTTCGGGCAGCAGGACGGCGTCCCCTATCAGGTCGTCGATCCGTCCGTCGACGTCGCGCTGCCGGTGACGGAGATCGCGCGGGAGGAGCTGCAGGCGCGGATCGACGCGCACGCGCGCACCGTGTTCGACCTGGAGACGCGCCCGCCGTGGCAGGCAGACCTCCTCTGCCTCGGCGCGCACGAGCATGTGCTTCTCGTGACCATGCACCACACCCTGTGCGACGGCTCGTCGTTCCAGATCCTCTTCAAGGAGCTGACGGCGCTGTACAACGCGTTCATTCACGGCCGCACGGTCGCCCTGCCGGAGCCGCCGCTGCGGTACACCGACTACGCGCGCGAGCAGCGGCAGCGCATCGAGGAGGGGCTGCTCGAGCCCGATCTCGACTACTGGCGCGAGCGCCTGCGCGGCGCGCCGGAGCTGCTGGCACTGCCGACCGACCGCCCGCGCCCCGCCACCGCCACGCACCACGGGTCGTTCGTGCCGTTCCGGCTGTCGGCGGAGCTCATCGCCGGCTTGAAAAAACTTCGCGAGCGCGAGGGAACGACGTCGTTCAAGGCGCTCCTGACCGCGTTCCAGTTGCTGATGTGGCGCTACAGCCAGCAGACCGACGTGGTGGTCGGCGTGCCGGTGAACGTGCGCAAGGATCCGGCGCTGGAAGGGCTGATGGGCTTCTTCATCAACACCCTCCCGCTGCGCATTCAGATCGATCCCGAGGAGCGCTTCTCCGAGCTGCTCCGGCGCGTGGCGGCCAGCGTGGTCGAGGCGCAGGAGCACCGCGAGATTCCGTTCGACTACCTGGTCCGGGAGCTCAGTCCGCAGCGCGCGCCGGGCCACAACCCGATCGTGCAGGTGGTGTTCGCCCTGCAGCGCAAGGCGCTCGGGCTGCTGCAACTGGAAGGGATCGCAACGCGGCGGCTGGAGCAGGACAACGCCGCGGCGCGCTTCGACGTGGCCCTCTCGGTGTACGAGACGCCCGAGGAGATCAGCGGCACGTGCGAGTACAGCACGGACCTCTTCGACCGCGCCACGATCGAGCGCATGCTCGCGCACTTCACGCGCCTCATCGAGGGGATCGTCGCCGATCCCGACGAGCGCGTCGGCCGCTACGAGCTCCTCAGCGAAGCGGAGCGCGAGCAGATCCTGGTGGAGTGGAACCGCTACGACCTTCCCTATCCCGAGGAGCTCACGCTGCACCGCCTCTTCGAGGAGCAGGCGGAGCGTGCTCCCGAGGCCGTCGCCATCATCTATGAAGGAGAGGAGCTGACGTACCGCGAGCTGGACGCGCGCGCGAATCGCTTCGCGCACGCGCTGGTCGCACGCGGCGTCGGCCCCGAGTCGCGGGTCGGGCTGTGCATCGAGCGCTCCCCGGAGATGATCGTCGCCATCCTCGGCATCATGAAGGCCGGCGGCGCGTACGTGCCGCTCGACCCGACCTATCCGCAGGCGCGCATCGACTACATCGCCTCCGACGCGCAGGTGCAGTGCGTCATCACCCGGGCCGACTTCCGCGACCTCTCCGCGTATCCCGCGGAGCCGCCGGCCGTGCGCGTGCTGCCGCAGCACCTCGCCTACGTGATCTACACCTCGGGGTCGACGGGACGCCCGAAAGGCGTGATGGTGATGCATCGCACCGCCGTCAATCTCACCTGCGCGCTCCGGAACCGGCTGCAGGGGCTGGCCGTGACGCGGGTCCTGCAGTTCGCGTCGCTCAGCTTCGACACCTCGGTCTGGGAGATCCTCATGGCCTGGGGCCACGGCGCGGCGCTCGTGCTGGCGCCGAAAGAGCGCCTGCTCCCCGGCCCCGACCTGGCCGCGGTGATCAACGAGTCCGGGGCGGACATCGCCACGCTGGCCCCCTCGGTGCTGGCCGCGCTGCCGCCCGAGTCGGTCCCCGGCCTGAAGACGGTGGTCAGCGCGGGCGAGGCGATCTCGCTGGCGCAGATCACGCCGTGGCTGGAGGGGCGCACGGTCCTCAACGGCTACGGCCCGACGGAGAACACCGTCTGCTCGACCCTCGGCCCGATCCACACCGGCGAGCCGATCACCATCGGCCGCCCCTTCCCCAACGTCAAGCTGTACGTGCTCGATGGCGCGCTGCAGCCGGTGCCGGTCGGCGTGGCGGGAGAGCTGTACGTCGGCGGCGCCAGCCTGGCCCGCGGCTATTTCGAGCGCCCCGACCTGACCGCGGAGCGCTTCCTGCCGAATCCGTTCGGCCCGCCGGGCAGCCGCATGTACCGCACCGGCGACGTGGTGCGCTATCGCCCCGACGGCCGGGCCGAGTTCCTCGGCCGCGCCGATCATCAGGTCAAGATCCGCGGCTTCCGCATCGAGCTCGGCGAGATCGAGGCGGCCCTGGAGCGGCATCCGGCGGTGACGCAGGCGCTCGTGGCCGCGCGCGACGGACGCCTGGTCGCCTACTACACGGGCAAGGCCACGGCCGCGGAGCTCCGCGAGCTGCTGCGGCAGTCGCTCCCCGAGCACATGGTGCCGAGCTTCTTCGTCGGCCTCCAGGCCTTCCCGCTCACACCGAACGACAAGATCGACCGGGCCGCGCTCCCCGCCCCCGATCCCGGCGCCATCTCCGAGGACTACGTCCCGCCGCGGACGCCCACGGAAGCCACGTTGGCGGACATCTTCCAGCAGGTCCTTCGCCTCCCCCGCGTCGGCGTGACCGACAACTTCTTCGAGATCGGCGGGCACTCGCTGCTGGCCACGCAGGTCATCGCGCGCATCCGCGACGCGTTCGAGATCCCCCTGCCCATCGTGGCCATCTTCGAGGCGCCGCAGATCGAGCAGCTCGCCAGGCGCATCGAGGAAACCTCGGGGCACACCGTCCGCCTCCCGCTGGTCCCCGTCGACCGCACCGGCCCGCTGCCCCTCTCCTTCGCCCAGCAGCGCCTCTGGTTCCTGCACCAGCTCGAAGGGGCGAGCGACACGTACAACATCCGCTTCGCCGTCCGTCTGCATGGGCCGCTCGACGCGGACGCGCTGGTGGGCGCGCTGCACGCGATCGTGCAACGCCACGAAGTACTGCGCACGCGCTTCGAGGAAGTCGACGGCATGCCCGTGCAAGTCATTGACGAAGGCCGCGCGTTCCTCGTTCATCGAGAACGCTCCACTTCGATCGGAAACGTAGGGCGGGCTTCAGCCCGCCTCCCCCGGGGGCGGCGGGCTGAAGCCCGCCCTACGTCGATCGACGAAGAGGTGCACTACCGCTTCGACCTGAGCCGCGATGCGCTCTTCCGCGCCCTGCTCGTCGAAGAAGCGCCCGACGCACACATCCTCGTGCTCGTCCTCCATCACAGCATCGCCGACGGCTGGTCGATGGGCGTGCTGATGGACGAGCTGCTCGCGCTCTACACCGGCAGGGCACTGAAACCGTTGCCGATCCAGTACGCCGATTACGCGCAGTGGCAGCGCCGGTGGCTCAGCGGCGACGTGCTCGAAGCCGAGACGGGCTACTGGAAGGAAGCGCTGGCGAATCTGCCGCCGCTGCTGGAGCTGCCCACCGACCGTCCGCGCCCGCCGGTGCAGAGCTACCGCGGCGCGCGCGAGCCGTTCCACCTTTCGGACGAGCTGGCCGCGCGGCTCAACGCCCTGAGCCGCAAGTCGGGCGCCACGCTCTTCATGACGCTGCTGGCCGCGTTCGACGTGCTCCTCAGCCGCTACAGCGGCCAGACCGACATCGCCGTCGGCACGCCGGTGGCGAATCGCACCCGTCCCGAGCTCGAGCCGCTGATCGGCTTCTTCATCAACAACCTCGTGATGCGCGCGGACCTCGGCGGCGACCCAACCTTCGCCGCGCTGCTGGCCCAGGTCCGCGAGCGCGCCCTGCACGCGTACGCGCACCAGGACGTCCCGTTCGAGGTGCTGGTCGAGCAACTGAACCCGGCCCGCTCGCTCAGCTACGCGCCGCTCTTCCAGGTGATGCTGGTCCTGCAGAACGCGCCGTTTTCCGGCCTGCGCCTGCCCGGCCTGGAGATCACGCCGATCGAGCTCGAGCAGCGGGCCACGAAGGTCGACCTGACGCTGTCGCTCACCGAGACGGAGCGCGGCCTCGACGGCGTCCTCGAATACAGCACCGACCTCTTCGACCGCTCCACGATCGCGCGCTTCCTCGCGCACTTTACGCGACTCCTGGACGGCATCGTCGCCAACCCCGGGGAGCGCGTCAGCCGCTACGAGCTGCTGAGCGAGGCGGAGCGCGAGCAGGTCCTCGTGGAGTGGAATCGCCACGACATTCCCTACCCGCAGGACCTCACGCTGCACGGGATGTTCGAGGCGCAGGCGGAGCGGACGCCCGAGGCCGTGTCCATCGTCTACGAAGGCCAGGAGCTGACCTATCGCGAGGTGAACGCGCGGGCCAATCAGGTCGCGCACTCGCTGATCGCGCTCGGCGTGGGGCCGGAGACGCGCGTGGGTCTGAGCCTCGATCGCTCTCCCGAGCTGATCATCGGCCTCCTGGGCATCCTCAAGGCCGGCGGCGCCTACGTGCCGATCGACCCGAGCTATCCGAAGGCGCGCATCGACTACATCGCCGCCGACGCAAACGCGCGCTGCGTCATCACGAGGGAATCGTTCCGCGATCTGGACGCGTATCCCGATCACTCCCCCGCCGTCGGCGTGCTGCCGCAGAACCTCGCCTACCTGATCTACACCTCCGGCTCGACCGGACGCCCCAAGGGCGTGATGATCATGCATCGCAGCGTGGTCAACCTCACCTGGGCGCAGCAGAAGCGGCTGGAGGGTCTGACCGGCACGCGCGTGCTGCAGTTCGCCTCGCTGAGCTTCGACACCTCGGTGTGGGAGATCGTGATGGCCTGGGGCCGCGGCGCGGCGCTCGTGCTCGCGCCGAAGGAACGCCTCCTTCCCGGCCCCGACCTGGCCGCGGTCATGAACGAGGGAAGCGTCGACATCGCCACACTGCCGCCGTCCGCCCTAGCGGGACTCTCCCCTGATTCGGTGCCGGGACTGAAGACGCTGGTCAGCGCGGGCGAGGCGCTGTCGCTGGCACAGGTCACGCCGTGGCTGAAGGGGCGCACCGTCTTCAACGGCTACGGCCCGACCGAGAACACCGTCGGCGCGGCCATCGGCCCGATCACCCCCGACGAGCCGATCACCCTCGGCCGCCCCTTCCCGAACATCTGGCTGTACGTGCTTGACCGTGCCCTGCAGCCGGTGCCGGTCGGCGTGGCGGGAGAGCTGTACGTCGGCGGCGCCGGTCTCGCGCGCGGCTACTTCGAGCGTCCCGACCTGACCGCGGAGCGCTTCCTCCCCAATCCGTTCGGACCGGCGGGGAGCCGCATGTACCGCACCGGCGACCTGGTGCGCCATCGCCCCAACGGCAAGGTGGAGTTCCTCGGCCGCACCGACCATCAAGTCAAGATCCGCGGCTTCCGCATCGAGCTCGGCGAGGTCGAGGCGGCGCTGGAGCGCCATCCCGCCATCGCTCAGGCCATCGTGCTGGCGCGCGGCGACGACACGACGCGCCACCTCGTCGCCTACTTCACGCTCAAGGGAGAGAAGCCGTCCGCCGCCGACCTGCGGAGCTTCCTCAAGGAGACGCTCCCCGAGCACATGGTGCCGGGCTTCTTCGTCGCCCTCGACGCCTTCCCGCTCACGCCGAACGACAAGATCGACCGCGCCGCGCTGCCCGCGCCCGAGGTCGGGAGCGAAGAGTCGATCGCGCCGCGGACCCCGGCCGAGGAGACGCTCGCCGCGATCTGGCAACAAGTCCTGCGCGTGCCGCGCGTCGGCGTGAACGACAACTTCTTCGAGATCGGCGGCCACTCGCTCCTGGCCACGCAGACCATCGCCCGCGTCAACGACGCCTTCGCGCTGGCGCTGCCGGTGCGCGCGCTCTTCGAGGCGCCGGACATCGAGAGCCTGGCCCGCCTGATCGAAGAGACGGAGGCGCCGGGCCGGCGCACGCTCCCGCTCGTGCCAATCGACCGCGACCGGCCGCTGCCGCTCTCCTTCGCCCAACAGCGCCTCTGGTTCCTGAACAAGCTCGAGGGACCGAGCTACACGTACAACATCCCGGCCGTCTTCCGCCTGCGCGGCGCGCTCGACGCGGACGCGCTGGTGGCGGCGCTGCACGCCATCGTGCAGCGCCACG
Organism: Thermoanaerobaculia bacterium; assembly: GCA_035627015.1. Classification (GTDB taxonomy): domain Bacteria; phylum Acidobacteriota; class Thermoanaerobaculia; order Gp7-AA8; family Gp7-AA8; genus QHVT01. Next base: position 20,329 of record DASPMO010000039.1, read on the forward strand.
AAGTGCTGCGCACGCGCTTCGGGGAAGTCGACGGCGTGCCCATGCAAGTCATCGGCGACGGCAGCGCGTTCGTAGTGGACCGCCGGCGTCACCGCCGGCGTCCCCGCCGGCTGTCCGTGGCGGCGTCCCGCCGCCACAGTGCGGGCGGGACGCCCGCACAGACAGCCGGCGGGACGCCGGCGGTCCACCACGATCCGCTCATCGACGAAGAGCTGCACCATCGATTCGACCTGAGCGGGGACGTGCTCTTCCGCGCGCTGCTCATCGAGGAGGAGCCGGAGTCGCACGTCCTCGTGCTCAACCTCCACCACAGCATCGCCGACGGCTGGTCGATGGGGGTGCTGATGGACGAGCTGCGCGCGTTCTACACCGGTGCCGCGCTGCCGCCCCTCACCATCCAGTACGCCGACTTCGCGCACTGGCAGCGGGAGTGGCTGAGCGGCGAGGTGCTGGCGGCGGAGACGGATTACTGGAAGACCGCGCTGGCCAACCTGCCGCCGCTGCTGGAGCTGCCCACCGACCGTCCCCGGCCGCCGGTGCAGAGCTACCGCGGCGCGCACGAGCCGTTCCGGCTCTCCGCCGAGCTGACCGAAAAGCTCAACGCCCTGAGCCGCAAGTCGGGCGCCACGCTCTTCATGACGCTGCTGGCCGCGCTGGACGTGCTCCTCAGCCGCTACAGCGGCCAGACCGACCTCGCCGTCGGCACGCCGGTGGCAAACCGCACCCGTCCCGAGCTCGAGCCGCTGATCGGCTTCTTCATCAACAACCTCGTGCTGCGCGCGGACCTCAGCGGCGACCCGACCTTCACCGAGCTGCTGGCCAGGGTCCGGGAGACGGCGCTGCAGGCCTACGCGCATCCCGACGTGCCGTTCGAGGTGCTGGTCGAGCAACTGAATCCGGCGCGCTCGCTCAGCTACGCGCCGCTCTTCCAGGTCATGCTCTCGCTGCAGAAAGGACTCTTCTCCGGACTGCGGCTGCCGGGGCTGGAGGTCGAGCGGGTCCCGTTCGAGCAGCGGGCCACGAAGCTCGACCTGACCTTCTCCCTGAGCGAATCAGACGAGGGAATCCGCGGCATCCTCGAATACAGCACCGACCTCTTCGACCATGCCACGATCGAGCGGCTGCTCGCGCATTACACGCGGCTGCTGGAGGCGATCGTGGCCAACCCGCGGGAGCGCATCAGCCGCTACGAGCTGCTGAGCGAGGCCGAGCGCGAGCAGATTCTCGTGGAGTGGAACCGCCACGACCTCCCGTACCCGCAGGAGCTGACGCTGCACGGACTGTTCGAGGCGCAGGCGGAGCGCACGCCCGACGCCGTGTCGATCGTCTACGAGGGAGAGGAGCTGACCTATCGCCAGGTGAACGCGCGGGCCAATCAGGTCGCACACTCCCTGATCGCCCTCGGCGTGAAGCCCGAAACGCGCGTCGGCCTGAGCCTCGACCGTTCCCCCGAGCTGATCGTCGGCCTCCTCGGCATCCTCAAGGCCGGCGGCGCCTACGTCCCGATCGACCCGAGCTATCCGCAGGCGCGCATCGACTACATCGCCGCCGACGCCAATGCCCGCTGCGTCCTCACCGAGGAGTCGTTGCGCGACCTCTCCGCGTGGCCCGAGCACTCCCCGGCCGTGCAGGTGCTGCCGCAGAACCTCGCCTATCTCATCTACACCTCCGGCTCGACCGGCCGCCCGAAAGGCGTGATGGTCCGGCACCAGGGCGTGGTCAATCTCACCTACGCGCAGCAGAAGCGGCTGGAGGGTCTGCCCGGCACGCGCGTGCTGCAGTTCGCGTCGCTGAGCTTCGACACCTCGGTCTGGGAGATCGTGATGGCCTGGGGCCGCGGCGCGGCGCTCGTGCTGGCGCCGAAGGAGCGCCTCCTCCCCGGCCCCGACCTCAGCGCCTTGATCAATGAGGCGCGGGTCGACATCGCCACGCTGCCGCCCTCCGCGCTGGCCGCGCTCCCGCCGGAATCGGTGCCGGGACTGAAGACGCTGGTCAGCGCGGGCGAAGCGCTGTCGCTGGCGCAGGTCACGCCGTGGCTGCAAGGCCGCACCGTCTTCAACGGCTACGGCCCGACCGAGAACACCGTCGGCGCGGCCATCGGCCCGATCGCCGCGGACGAGCCGATCACCCTCGGCCGTCCCTTCCCCAACATCACGCTCTACGTGCTCGACCGCGCGCTGCAGCCGGTGCCGGTCGGCGTGGCGGGAGAGCTGTACGTCGGCGGCGCCGGCCTGGCCCGCGGCTACTTCGAGCGTCCCGACCTGACCGCGGAGCGCTTCCTCCCCAACCCCTTCGGGCCGGCGGGGAGCCGCATGTACCGCACGGGCGATCTGGTCCGCTATCGCTCGGACGGCAAGGTCGAGTTCCTCGGGCGCGCCGATCATCAGGTCAAGATCCGCGGCTTCCGCATCGAGCTCGGCGAGGTCGAGGCGGCGCTGGAGCGCCATCCCGCCGTCCACCAAGCCATCGTGCTGGCGCGCGACGGGCGGCTGGTGGCTTATTTCACCAGCAAGGATGAGCCGCCGGCGGTCGCCGAGCTGCGCGAATTCCTCCGGGAGTCGCTCCCCGAGCACATGGTGCCGAGCTTCTTCGTCGCGCTGGAGGCCTTCCCGCTCACGCCCAACGACAAGATCGATCGCGCGGCCCTGCCCGCGCCCGTGGCGGTGGGCGAAGCATGGGTGGCCCCGCGCACGGCCGTCGAGGAAAGCATCGCCGCGATCTGGCAGCAGGTGCTCACTCTTCCCCGCGTCGGCGTGCACGACAACTTCTTCGAGATCGGCGGGCACTCGCTGCTGGTCGTCCAGGTGATGACGCGCATCGAGCAGGTCCTGCAGTTCCAGGTGCCGATCATCGAGCTGTACAAGCACCCGACGGTGGCCACGCTGGCCGCGCATCTCGGCGAGTCGTCGACCTCACCGCTGATCGAGCTCTCCGCGCGCGACAGCGGCACGCCGCTGGTGATCATCCCCGGCGTCGTCGGCGCCCTCCCCGCCTATTACGGCCTGGCGCAGGCCCTCGGCGAGCAGCGCCCCGTGCTCGGCCTGCAGGCGGCCAGCGCGCGCGAGATCGCGGAGTGCCACACGGTGGAGAGCATCGCCCGCCTCTATGTTTCGGCTTTACTAGAGCGGTACGACCGCTTCCATCTCCTCGGCCACTCCTACGGCGGCCTGGTGGCCTTCGAGATGCTGCGGCAGCTCGAGGCGCAGGGACACCGCCCCGGCTCACTGATCCTGGTCGACGTCGATCCGCTGGTGCTGAAGACCAAGACGCTGCCGCCGGAGGCCTTTGCCGTGGAGTACATCGCGCGCTACGGCGGCGACAGCACGCACATGGAGCAATGGGTACGCACCGTCGCCACGCGCTACGCCGAGGTGTACGTCCCGGCGCCGTACCGGCCGGAGGCGGACGTGCTGGAGGTCTGGGCCGAGCACGGCGCCATGCAGCACGGCCTGGACGCGGCCTGGACGCAGCTCCTGCAGAAGGAGACCGAGCGCGTGGTCCTGCCGGGCGATCACGAGAGCGTGATCGGGCGCGAGCTGGCCCGCACGGTCAACGAATGGCTGGCCGGGGTCCTGTCCGGCGGGCTTCAGACGGCCGAGCACTCGGCGGGGTGAGAGCTCTCCGCGAGACAACTCTCCAAAAACGCCAGCGCTCCCGGGAGCGCGGCGCTCACGTAGTCCCACGTGTGCCCGCCGCGCAGCTCGCGGTAGTCGTGGCGGACGCCGAAACCGGTCAGGAGCCCGTGGAAGTCGCGCACCGTCTCCACCACGCGCGGGTAGTCGCCCGCACCGACGTCGAGGTGGAGGCGCGGCGCCGGCTGTCCGCCGGCGGCGAACCGTTCCACGACGGAAAGCGGATCGTACTCCGCGCGCGTCCTGCTGCCGGGCGGGCCCCACACCGCCTCGTGCGCCGCCACGTCGGGCATGAGCAGGTCGCGCGAGCCGCGCTCCGCCGCGTACGGATCGCCCTCGCGGCGCGCGGCGTAAAAGGCGCCCGCGTGCGCGAAGGCGGCGCCGAAGAGGTCCGGGCGCCGCAGCGCGTGGAAGACTGCGGCCGCGCCTCCCATCGAGAAGCCGCCGATGAAGCGCGTGGCCCGCGTCGTGGCCGGCGCGAATTCCGCCTCGATCGCGGGCAGCAGCTCGTCGAGGAGATAGCTCCCGTAGCGGCGTCCCTCCTCGTCGTCGATGAACCAGCGCCGCCCGCTCTCCGGCATCACGAACAGCAGCGGCAGATGGGACGCCAGGAACGCCAGCGGCGTACGCTCCGACCACGCCTTGAAATTGCCGGCGTAGCCGTGCAGGAGGTAGCAGACGCCCTCGATCCTGCCGTCGCGCGGCATGAGCAGGCGGACGTACTTGTCGCGGCCGAGGAGCGCGCTGCGGGACGAGCGGTCCGTGCTGTCGAGGGACTGCAGCGCCTTGCGGTCGATCTTGCCGCGGTCGTTGCGGGGCATCGCCTCCACGTGAATCCAGACCGAGGGCGTCATGTACGCCGGCAGCGCGCGGCGGCATTCCGCGTTGAGCTGCGATGTCGGCACGTCGCCGATGACGAAGGCGGCCAGCGACGTTTCGCCGGCCATCGTGTACGGCACCACCGCCACTTCCTGCACGCCCGGGAGCCCCGCCACGACGGTCTCGATCTCCCCCGGCTCGACGCGGTAGCCGCCGACCTTGACCATGGCGTCGGTGCGGCCGACGAAACGGAGGGTGCCGTCCGCCTCGGCCTGCACCGAGTCGTTCGTGCGGTAGAACGTCTGCCCCTCCTCTTCGACGAGACACTCCCGCGTGCGCTCGGGATCGCCCCAGTAGCCGGACATCAGGCTCCCGCCTCCGGCGTAGAGCACGCCGTCGCGGATGAACAGCGACGCGTACGGACAGGCCCGCCCGATCGGCACCGACCCCTCGGGCGGATCGGAGGGCTGCACCTCGTGCGCCGTGACCACGTTCGTCTCCGTCGGCCCGTACCAGTTGTGGATGCGCGCCGCGGGGAAGGACTTGCGGATCACCGGCAGCGCGCCGCCGCGGAAGGCCTCCCCCGCCACGATGAGCTGGCGCACGGAGGTCAGCTGGCGCCCGTCGCGCGCGCAGACCTCGGCCATCTTGGTCACGATGGAGGGGACGGAGTACCAGACCGTGATGCCCTGGCTCTCGACGAGATGCGCCAGGAACGGGGCCATCCCGCGCTGCAGTTCCGGCACGAGCACGATCGTCGCGCCACTCACGAGCGACGAGTAGATGTCGAAGATGGAGAGGTCAAAGGCGAACGAGGCGTGGCTGGAAACGCGGTCGTGCTCCGTCAGCCCCGTGTACTCCGCGGCCCAGTCGACGAACGCCGCCGTGGCGCCGAGGCTGATGGCCACGCCCTTCGGCTTCCCCGTGGAGCCCGACGTATAGAGGATGTTGAGGAGGTCCGTCGAGGCCACGTTTGCCAGCGGGACGTCGGCGCCGGCGGACAGGTTGGCGAGGTCGCCGGTCCTGAAGAAGGCGGCCGGCTCGCAGTCGCGCAGCATCAGCTCCAGGCGCGGTCCCGGGGTGACGGGGTCGATCGGCACGCACGCCGCGCCCGCCCACTGCGTCCCGAGGAGCGCCGCCACCGCGTCGGCCGACTTTTCGATGTCGATGGCCACGCGGCTTCCCGGCCCGATGCCCCCGCCGTGGAGAAAGGCGGCCACGCTGCAGGCGCGCTGCAGCAGCTCCCCGTACGTGACCGTCGTGCTCCCGTCGATCAAAGCGACGCGCTCCGGCTGCCTGCCGGCGACGTCGGCGAATCTGGCGGCAAGGCTCTTCATAGTCCCAGCTCGTGCGCGATCATGACCCGCTGCACCTCCGCCGTCCCGGAGTAGATCAGTCCTCCGATGGCCCCGCGCAGCTCGCTCTCGATTCCCGCCTCGGCCATGTACCCGTAGCCGCCGTGCACGCGCAGCGCGTCCATGTGCTGCTGCACGCCCGCCTCGGCGAGCATCAGCTTCGCGGCCGAGATGCGGGCCACGGTCAGCTCCTCGGAATCGCGCATCAGCGCGTTCTCGCGCAGGAAGGCGCGCACCGTGATGTAGCGGACGTACATGTCGGCGATGCGCGACGAGACCATCTGCAGCTTGCCGATGGGACGCCCGTTCACGCGGCGCTCGCGGGCGTACTCGACGGCGCGCTGCGTCTGCCGCTTCATCGCGCCGAGGAGCGGGGCCAGGATGAACAGCCGCTCCCACTGCATCGCGCAGGTGAAGACGTCCCGCCCGCCGTCCCTCGCGCCGAGCATCCGGTCGCGCGGCACGACCGCGTCCCGCAGCGCCACCGACGACAGCATCGAGCCGTCCAGGCCGAGCTTCCGCTCGTCCGGGCCCGTGGTGATCCCCGTATCGCCCGCCTCGATGAGAAAGGCGCTCGCGCCGCGGGAGCCGAGGAGCGGATCGCGCGTGGCGAAGAGGAGGAACAGGTCCGCGGCCGGGGCGTTCGTGATGAACAGCTTCAGCCCGTCGATCGTGTAGCCCTTCCCCGTCTCCGCGTAGCGCGTCGAGGCCGCGCCGGAGTTGTTCTCCGACTCCGTCATGGCGTGCGCGCCGATCCACTGGCCGTTCATCAGCGGCGGGAGGTAGCGCTGGCGCTGCTCCGGGGTGGCGAAGTGCACGATCGGCTGGATCACGGCCCAGAGATGCGCGCCGAGGGCGAAGAGGAGGCCGTCATTCGAGCAACCCTCGCCGAGACCTTCGAGCACCTCGAGGATCTCGACGTTGGTGAAGCCGTCGCCGCCGAGCTCGCGCGGCACGGCCATGCTGAACAGGCCGAACTCCGCGCAGAGCTTCCACGCTTCGCGGAGACGGCGCTGTTTCTCGTGCGGATCGGCGGCCGGTGCAGGAGCCGCCGGAAGCTTCCTGGCGAACTCTCGAGCGGACTCCTGCAACGGCGACATGGCGGGCCAGGCCGCGGTCAGATCGCCTCCTCCAGCTGTTCGTTCCGCTGGCGGAGCAGCGTGAGGCTGCGGGCGATGTTCGCTTCGTCGGGGAGACCGTCGTCGATCTCCGAGTTGAGGTACGCGTCGTACGACGAGAGGTCGAGCAGGCCGTGGCCGCTGACGTTGGCCAGGACGGAGATGGGCGTGGTCGCCTCGCGCGCGGCGTCCGCCGCCGCGGCCAGGGCGTGCGCCGACTCCGGCGCCACGATCATCCCCGTGCTGCGCGCGAACAGGACGGCCGTCTCGAAGACCTTGCGCTGCGGGAACGAGCGCGCCTCGAAGAGACCGTCCTGGTACATCGCGCTGAGCAGCGGCGAGGTGCCGTGATAGCGCAGGCCGCCGGCGTGAATTCCCGGCACGCTGACGTCGCGGCCGAGGGTCATCATGCGCACGTACGGCGTCGTGCTGGAGGCATCGCTCATGTCGTACGCGTAGAGGCCGCGCGTGAGCTTCGGGCAGGCCACCGGCTCCGCGGCGATGATGCGCACGTTCCGCCCCGACTTGCGGCTGTTGCGGATGAAGGGGAAGGAGATGCCGGCGAAGTTGCTCCCCGCGCCGACGCAGGCCGTGACGACATTCGGATAGTCGCCGATCTCCTCCATCTGGTTGACCGCCTCCTGCCCGATGATCGTCTGGTGCAGGAGGACATGGTTCTCGCCGCTGCCGACGGCGAAGCGCGCGCCGGCGACGCTGCGGGCGATCTCGATCGCCTCGCCGTTGGCGATGGAGAGGCTGCCGATGCGCTGCGGGTCCTTGATCCGTCCCGCGCGCCCGACCTCGGTCACCTCGCTGGGGCTCTCGTGCACCTCGCCGCCGTAGACACGCATCATCACGGGGCGCAGCGGCTTCTGGCGATAGCTGACGCCGACCATGAACACGGTCGCGCCGAGGCCCGCGCGGCCGCAGGCCCACGAGATCGCGGCGCCCCACTGGCCGGCGCCGGTGCCGGTGACGATCCGTTCGACGCCGGCCTTCTTGAAGTAGTAGGCCTGGGCGATGGCGCTGTTCAGCTTGTGGCTGCCGGCGGCGTTCTGCCCTTCGAACTTCACGTAGATGCGCGACTTCGTGCCGAGGGCCTGCTCGAACGCCTTGGCGCGGATGAGCGGCGTCGGGCGGTACATCGAGTAGAGCTCGAGCACGTCGTCGGGAATGGGGACCTCGGCGCGGTCGGCCGAATTGGCCTGGCGGAACAGCTCCAGCGTCAGCTGCGGGCGGACGTCGGTGGTGCGGCCGCCGGCCGCGATCTCCAGGCGCCGCGGCGCGGGATCGCGCCGCGCGTACGCCGGAAAGTCGTGGAGGATGTTGCACCAGGTCTCGACGCGCGAGGTCATTCCATCTCCTCGGCACGGCAGACAGCGAGGGTGCGGTTCACGACGTCGCCCACCGTCCGGATGTCCCCCAGGAGGTCTTCGTCATCGAAGCGGCAGCCGAGGCGCGACTCGATCGACGTCCACAGCTCGAGATACTCCAGCGAGTTGAGGCCCAGCTCGACGAAGAGCGTTTCGCAGTCGGAGATCGTCTCCGGATCCCGCCCCTGCGGCATCAGCTCGCAGAGAGCGGTGCGCACGGCGTCTCCCACCCTCTGGACGTCGGCGGTCTGAGCGACATCGGCGATTTGCAGCACATTCGTTCCGTGGCTGTATTGCATGACAATCCCCTTCCCCTCTACGTCGAGTAAATGTATTGATCGACTCCCGGCTCGCGCGCCACGCCCGCCCGCTTCTCGGTCTGTTCGACCACTTCCGCGAGCACGGCGTCCGAGACCGGGTAAAACGTCGGGAACAGCAGTTCGTCGGGAGAGTCGGTGATGACTCCCTGTTTGACGGCGATGCGCGCGAGCTCCGTGCGCGGATAGATGCGCACGCGCTCGGTGACGTCAACGGCGTCGAAGCCCATGACGTCGCAGGCCTCGAACGAGCGGCGCACCGTGTCGACGGTCTCGCTCGGATGGCCGAACAGCAGGCTGCAGGAGACGGGAGCGCCGCGCTCGTGGCACATGTCGACGGCGCGCTGCACGTCCGCCACCGTGTAGCCCTTGTGGATGGCGAACAGCACCGGGTCGGCCAGGCTGTCCACGCCGAAGTGGAAGCGCTTCCGCCCGGAGGCCATGGCCACGTCGATGAACTCGGGGGTGAAGGCATTCGGGTGCGGGTTGAAGAAGCCGTCCCACTCGATCTCGACGCCGCTGTTGATGATCTCGCGCAGCAGCGCCGTCGCCGCCTTGACCGGTACGTTGAAGACCGAGTCGCAGAAGAAGACGCGCTTCACGCCCTGGCGCTTGAGGTTGCGGATCTCGGCCACGACGTCGGCCGGCGAGCGGTGCGTGATGCGGAACCCCTCCACCGCCGGGTAGTTGCAGTACTGACAGCGGAACGGGCAGCCGAAGTGCGTGGCGATGCCGATAGGGTGGTCCCGGTATTTGCTCTTCTCGACGTACGGCCGCTCGTACACGCCGTTGATCGTGTCCGAGTAGTCCTCGAAGACCGGCGCCGCCGCGGCCTCGCCGTTCAGGACGTGGCGCACGAGCATGCGCGCCGCGTTGTGGCCCTTGCTGGCGATGGCGTAGTCGGCGCCGAGGTAGCGGCGCATCGGGTCGGGCACGGCGTTGATGGCGGCGCCGGCGATGGCGATCGGCACCAGCGGATAGCGCTCGCGCAGCTCGGAGACGAGACGTCTGGTCTGCGGCAGGGCCGAATCCACGTTGCCCGGGCCGATGTCGAGGTTGCGCACCACGACGAAGATCAGGTCGATCCCATAGCCGTCCGGATACGGTGCCGCCGCACCGTCGGCCAGGTTGGCCAGGTCGACGATCTCGATGTCGTGGCCATCCCGCACCAGCGCCTCGGCGTTGTATTCGAGGCCCACGGGAAATACGGGCGGCAGCATGAACGCCGGGTTGACGATCAGGATGCGCGCGCTCTGGCGAACGGTCATGCGGAAGGACCTCCAGTCCTGCACAGCTCGAGGCAATCGGTCAGGGTGGCTTGAACTCTCTCCCGCGGCACGCCCTCGATGCCCCAACTGAAGGCCAGGACCGCCGTGGTGGTGGGCACGATCATGGTGTGCGCGGAGTCGCGTACGCCGACGATGGAGATGACGCGCTCCCGGTCGCGGAGCACCGGGAACCCTTTGGGGACGGCTTCGCTCTTGGTCTTGCCGAGGGGGACGATCTGCTCATCGCCATTCGCGATGTCGAGCGTGAGGTCGCCATCGATCGCATGAAGGTCGAAGAGGCCGACCGGAATCAGGTTGCGCAGCGAGGCCACGTTCGCGGCGTCGACGAGGGAGTTGATGCGGGGGAACTTCCCCTTCATCACGTAGCGGGTGACCACATTCTCCACGGCGGGGACCGCGGCGCCGAATTGCTCGGAGAAGCGGCGACTCAGTTCGCGGTAGAGGGGGATCTCCGGTGCGCCGGCGACGTCGGCGGCCGTGCGCCCGCTCCAGCGGGCCAGGAGGTCGCGGACCGCATCATCGAGCCAGGGAGAGTCCTTTGACGCCGAAACGCCGTCCGCCGTGACGCTTTCGACGAACAGCCCGGGGACACGGACACGCACGTCCTGCGCGATGACGATGATCGGGTTTAGGGCGATGGTGTTCATGGTGTTACGTCGTGCGCTCCCCCGCACAGAGTGCTGATTCCACACGTCTCCCGTGACGAGCAGGCACACATCTGCCCCTCGTCTGCCGTGGCACTTATAGTGAAAATAGCTGTCTACTATTGAACCTTGACTGTGCAGTATAGGTCGATACGCACACTAACACAAGGCCATAACTATATGTTTCCTTCTGCTTCGCGTTGATGGATCATTCACGGCGCGTCTGCGGACCGCAACGTACGGTCGGAAGGCGTGTCTCCCCCGATGACGTTCTCCGGACTTCCATCCATCCCACCAAAAACGGAGACCCATGCAGACGGCCACCGGCAAGCACGTGCTGCTCCGGCAGACCGACGAGAGCAACTGGGACCGTGATCAACTCCGCCGACACGCGCGAGGAAGGGATGTGGCTCCGCGGCGCGTGGTACACGGCCGCCAACGGTGGATCCGACGGACGCTGGGTCCAGCTCTTCGACGACCGCCCCGCGTACGAGGCCTCGCCCCCGCCGGTGGTCTGCTCCTCGACCACCCAGCAGCAGTGTGAGATCAAGGGCGGCACGTGGAACCCGACCACGTGCTCCTGCAGGGCTCTCTGCTCCGGCTGTCAGATTTCCTGAGGCATTCCGAGTGGGCGTTGTTGGCGGGAAACCGTCAACAACGCCATTCACCTTACGGTTCAAGAAGAGCGCCGGCCGCACCCTACCGGTCCGGCCGTCCCATCAGGCACATCACCGTCTCGGTCCCGATCGCGCACACCGTTTCGGCGCCGTCCTTCGTCACCGTCACACGGAACTCGCAGACGGTGAGGGTGCGGCCGGAGCGCACCACCTGGCCGGTGGCGCGGAGGCGGTCGCCGTCGGCGGGAGCGACCATGTTGATCTTGTACTCGACGCTGAGGACTGAGCTGTCCGTGGGCATCATCGAGTAGCCGGCGTAGCCGGCCGCGCTGTCGGCGATGATGGCCACGACGCCTCCGTGAAAGTAGCCGTGCTGCTGCGTGAGCTCGGGGCGGAACGGGAGCTCGATCTCGACGAGGCCCGGCTCGACGCGCGTCATCGTCGCGCCGAGGTAGTCCATCACGGCCTGGCGCGCGAAGCTCTCGCGCACGCGGGCTTCGAAGCCGGGATCGCGGGGCGTCATCGCGCCGACTCTACCCATTCGCGGCAGCGGTAGCGCTGGATTTTTCCGCTGGTGGTCCGGGCGATGGAGCCGCGGGGCAGCCAGTGGATGGTCACGCCGGAGATCCCGTAGGCCTCGGCCAGCACCGCGCGCGCGTGCTCCTCGACCGCGGCCGCGTCGGCGCGCGGCACCGATTCCGATTCGACCAGTACGTGGAGCATCTCCGTCTGCGAGTGTGGGTCCGGCACGCCGCACGCCGCCACGCCGCCGGCGATCCCTCCTCCGACGATCGGCTCCACGAGAGCCTCAACCTGCACGGGACTGATGTTGCGCCCTCCGATGATGATGATGTCCTTGATCCGGCCGGTGACGTACAGCTCCCCGCCGGAGAGATACCCGAGGTCGCCGGTGCGGAGAAAGCCATCCTCCCGTTTCAGCTCGCCGTCGCCCTCGCCCCAGTAGCCGTCGATCACGCTCGGTCCGCGCACCTCGATCTCGCCGACCTGCCGCTCGGGCAGCGGCCGGGCCTCGCGGTCGACGATCCGTACTTCATGTCCCGGAACCGCGCTGCCGACCGAGACCACCCCCTCGTTCTCATCGACGCCGTACAGCGCATCGGGATCGGGGATCGTCACCGCCAGCGTGGCCTCGGCCAGCCCATACACCGGCAGCATGGTCTCGGGGCGGAACCCGTGACGGCCGAAGGCCTCGATGAAGCGCGCCAGCGTCGACCGGCGCACCGGCTCCGCGCCGCACAACGCCACCCGCCACGACGAGAGGTCGAGGTCTTCGACCGCGCGCCGCGCCGCGACGCGCGCGCAGACCTCGTAGGCCGAATTCGGCGCGGGCGACAAGGTGCCGCGGTGGCGGCTGATCGTGCGCAGCCACGAGAGCTGATTGCGCACGAACGTCGCGGGATCGCTGGCCACGAGCGGACACTGCCAGCCGAGGGCGTAGGAGATGCCGATGATGCCCATGTCGTGAAAGAACGGCAGCCACGTGACCAGGACGTCGCCGTCGCGATGGCGGATTGCCCGTCCGATCGCGTCCACGTTCGCGGCGATGTTGCGGTGCCGGACGATCGCCAGCCGCGGCGTGCGCGTCGAGCCGGACGTCGCTTGGAGATGCGCGATGGCGTGCGGATCGGCGGTGAGTGGGAGCGGCGCACCGTCGCTCTCGCAAAGCTCGTGTGCCGTCACGCACTGCAGCACTGAGAACTGCGGCGCCGGCGGCCACGACTTGCCGACGATCCACCGTGCGCCCGCGACCTGCGCGAGCTGGTCGAGTGGCGGCGCGTACGGCACGGAGGGGCGATTCGGCCGCTCGGGGCGCGGAGCGGCGACGACGATCGGCACCACGCCCGAGAAGAGCGCCCCGAAGTAGACGGCGAAGAACTCGCGCGACGTCGGCAGGGCGCCAAGGAAGCGGTCGCCGCGGCGGAGTCCGCGCGCGGCGAGCCCCGCCGCGGCGCGCGAGGCCTCGCGGTAGAGCGCCTCGTACGAGAGCGCCTCTTCCTCCCCCGCTCCGGCCACGATGCGGATCGCGGTCTGCTCCGGCGCACGCGCCAGGCTGTCCGCGAACGCATCGAGCACCGTGGCGTGGCGCATCATGCCGGGGCCATCGCCAGCGCGGCGCGGCCGGCGCCGCGGCGGTTGCGCGAGCGCTCCAGCCAATCGGCGATGTGCCCGTACTTGCCGTCGAAATCGGCCTTGAGCAGCTCCTCCTTCAACTCGCCCGCGGCCGTGTAGTACGGCGCTTCCAGCTTCTCCAGGAACGCGGTGTGGCGCTCGACCTCCTGCTTCTCGGCCGCCTTCAGCCGGGCCACGGCCTTGAGCCGCACCAGGCGCTTGGGCCGTTTCTCGATCTCGAAGGCGCGGACGAAGAAATCGTCCGAGCATTTGGCCAGGATGCGCTGCAGCTCGCTCGGGCGCATGTTGCGCGGGAAGATGCCGACGAACGAGAAGTGCTGATAGTTGATGTGCTCCATGATGATGCGGTGGTCCTCGACGTCCTGCCGCGCGCCGTGGAGGACGCCCTGGAACGGGTAGTCGGTGATGCAGTAGAAGTTCGGGTGGATCATGCGCGCCTCGGCGCACCACTGCGCGGTCCGTTCGACGGCGCCGCGGTCCTGCGCGTCCGTGCCGAAGATCAGGCCGCCGTGGATGAAGATGTCGTGCTCCGCCATCTTCAGCAGCCGCGTCCTCTGCTCCCCCGCCTCGACGTTCTTGTTGAAGGCGCGGAGCACGTCCGGGTCCTCCGACTCCACGCCGAAGTAGTAGTCCTCGAACCCGGCGGCCCTGAGGTCTTCCACCAGCTCGTCGTCATCGGCGATGCTCACGCGGGTGAGGCCGATGAACTTGTACGGCGCGCCGCGGAAGGCGCGGGCAACCTCCTGGCAGAAGTCCCGGGACGTCCCGAAGTTCAGGTCGGTGACGAGGAAGCGCGTGACGCCGTTGGCCGCGTGCAGCGCATCGACCTCGGCGCGAATGGCGGCCACGTCCTTCGGCCGGAACTGCCGCCCGAGGAGCCGCACGGCATAGCAGAACGAACAATTGAACGGACAGCCGCGCGACATCGACACGGGCGCCCACGGCAGCGTCGGCGCGTTGCGGAGGAGCGCTGGCTGGATGGCCACGTCGAGATTGCCGTAGCGGTGCAGGTCGGTGGTGACCAGGAGCCCTTCGTCGTCGACGTAGCCGAGGTTGTGCACCGTGGAGAGATCGCCGCCGCTCTCCAGCGTCTCGATGAGCTGCAGCGCCGGGACCTCTCCCTCATTGAAGATCACGAAGTCGACGTACTTCAGCGCCTCGTACGGCGCGAACGTGGCGTGCGGCCCTCCCATGATGGCCTTCGCGTCACGGCGCTTGCGCTTCTTCACCACCCGCATCGCGGCGAGGTTCGACCAGAAATGCGTCCCCAGGCCGGACACGAGGATGTAGTCGTACGACTCGATCGGATACTCCGCCGGGTCTTCGCCCCAGAGCATCTGCAGACGTCGAATTGCGCGTCCGGCAGGTGCTGCATGAGGAACGAGCCGACGTAATACAGCCCGTCGCTGTACGTGCCCGGCTCGTACGAGACGTACGCCCACGACATCGAGTCGCGGGTGCGGAAGCCGCGGTGCGTGAGCTCGCTCTTGTCGCGGCGCGAGTGATGGTTGCCGAGCTGCAGCAGCAGGATCTTCAGTGGCCGCATGATCCGTCTCCTTGTTCGAGGGTGGGCTGCAGCAGCGGGCCGGCGCCGGGCGGGCCTCCGCGTGCGGCCATCTTCCGCCGCATCACGTCCTTCATCTCGTTCTTGATGCGGCGCTGGATCCGCTCCGGATCGTTGACGTGGCGCTGCGCCCACGCCAGCACGTCCCGCGCCTCGGAGGCGGACATGTGCGGGTGGTCCCAGACGAGGTGATAGAGATCGAATTTGCTCAGGTCCGTCTCATTGATCAGCGGGGCCATGTCCCGCCACAGCTTCGTGCCGTGGAACGGCGTGAGCAGCGTGAGCTGGCAGGCGAAGAGCCCCTCGTTCGCGAGCTGGCGCACGTCGAACTGCATGTCTTCGATCGTGTCGCGCTCGAAGCCGACCATGAACGTGCCGAGGGCGCGGCGGCCGTATTGATTGAGCTCGCGGACCGTGTCGCGCACGCGATAGACGTCGTCGCGCTTGTGCACGTCGGCGTGGTTCGCGTCCTTGTACGACTCGATCCCGATGATGGCGCCGTCCATGGCCCGGTCGGTCAGCTCGCCGATGCGGCCACGGATCAGGTCCGCACGCGTGAGGCAGATCCAGGGGAGGCTGCGCTCGGCCAGCGCGTCGACCACCTTCTCCGCCAGCGGGTTGTCGAGGAAAAAGCTCTCGTCGTAGATGATCACGTGCGCCACGCGCGCCTCGCGGTACGCGTCCAGCGCGTCGGTGATGTTCTCCATGGCGATCGCTTCTTCGCGCGGGTTGAAGATCGGGGTCGAGCAGAACGTGCAGCCGACGTTGCAGCCGCGCTTCGAGTAGAGGTAGCCGACCGGCGAGCTCACGCCGCGGAAGCCGCTCCGCCCGAGCATGGCCGGGTGACGCACGAACGGCAGCGGACGGCCGTAGACGTACTGATGGACCGCGGCCTCGCCCGGGCCTTTGATCAGGCGGGTGAAGTGCTTCTCCAGTCCCGGGCCGATCGAGCCGTAGTTGCCGCCCCAGATCTCCTGCACGCCGGCCTCGCGCGCGGCGGTGGCCATCTCGATGGCCACGGGCGTGGACCAGGTGTAGAAGCTGATGCCGACCATGTCCCAGCGCTCGGAGTGCAGCTTGTCGAGGTACTCCTGCCAGGTCGGATACTCGAGCATCTCCACGTCGGGGACGTTGTGCTTGATGAAGCGCAGTCCCGTGGGGGGGCAGGTGACGGAGAGGCGGTCATCGACGTCGACCGCGCACGTCCAGGCCATGTACGTATCGGTCTTGTCGTACCAGTGCCCGCCGACGCCGTCCGGCTCGATGAGCGCCTCCTTTGGCGCCGTCGACAGCAGGACGCGGCGGGGAACGTTCGAAGCACTCATGCGCGGACTCCTTTCCGGTCACGATGCGCGTGACACGATCAGGCTCGAGTTGATGCCGCCGAAGCCGACGGCGTTGATGAGGACGTTGCGCAACGCGCGCGGACGTGCCTCGGAGGCGACGTCGAAGCCGTCGCACTCCGTCCGCGGCGTGCGCAGGTTCAGCACGGGAGAGACGGTCTGGTGCTGCAGCGCCGCGATCGCGGCGGCGAGATTGAGGGGGCCGCTGGCCCCGAAGGTGTGGCCGACGTGGCCCTTGATGGAGGTGAGCGTCGGCGCGTGGCCGTTGCCGCCGAACACGGTGCGCACGGCCTCGAGCTCGCACGCGTCGCCGCGCGGGACTCCCGAGGCGTGGGAGTAGAGACAGTCGATGTCGTGCGGGTCCATGCGGGCGTCTCGGAGCGCGCCGGCCATCGACGAGACGATGCCCGCCACGGACTGCAGCGCGATCTGCTCGCCGCCGGTGGTGGTGGCGAAGCCGGTGAGCTCGCCGAGGATGGTGGCGCCGCGTGCCAGCGCGTGCTCCCGCTTCTCGAGCACGAACGCCGCCGCCCCTTCCCCGACGATCATCCCTTCCGCGCCGGCATCGAACGGCCGCGGAGAGGGGGGCCCGTTGGTGGCCGTGCTGAGGACACGCAGCGCCTCGAAGCCCGAGAAGGCGATCGGCGTCACCACTCCCTCGGTGCCGCCGGCGACGGCCCAGGACAACATCCCCGCCCGGATGTGCGCCACGGCCACCCCGATGGCCTGCAGCCCGCTCGCGCAGGCGCCGGCCACCGTGTATTGCGGGCCGTGCAGACCGTACGTGAGCGCGGTCATGCTCGCGGCCATGTTCGGGATCAGGGAGGGGATGAGGTACGGCGTGATCTTGCGCGGCCCGCGTGAGTCCTGGCGGACCACGCCCGCCTCCATGTTCGGCAGGCCTCCCATGCCGACGCCCATGAACACGCCGCCGCCGTCGTGACCGGCGATGCCGCTCTGCTCGAGCGCACCGCCCGCGGCCGCGACGGCGTAGCGGACGAAGCGATCCATCCGCTTCAGCTCGTGCGCGTAGGGGCCGGTGGCCGCCGGCAGGGCGTCGTCGTCGATCTGCGCCGCGCGGCGGCAGGCAAAGCGCTCGCTCGGAAAGCGGGTCAGCGGCCCGATCCCCGAGACGCCGTTCAGGAGCTGCTCCCAGAACGCGCCGGGCGACGCGCCGAGAGGAGTGAGCAGACCGAGACCGGTGATGACGACGCGGCAGGACACGGAGCGTCAGGTCGTTTCTGCCACGCCGGAAGTGCGCGTGGCGACGTAATCCACGAGGTCCTGCATCGTCTCGATGTGCTCCATGACCGTCTCGTCGAACTCCACGCCCAGGCGGTCCTCGAGATAGAGCGTCATCTCGAACAGCTTGATGGAGTCGAGGCCCGGGATCGCCGTCGCCACGCGCGATTCGGGGCGAAGGTGCGACACGTCCTGTTCGAGGTACTCCCCGATATAGCGAACGACGTCCTGAAAGAGCGAGGCATGCTCCATAGGGTCCTCCTGCGCCGGATTTTCCGAGATTAACTCCATACAACGTGCGGTCCGGACTTCCTGAAGTCAAGGGGGCGGGTGCGGGGCGTGCCGGGGCAAATGCCGCCGCCTCCATGAATTTCCACAAGACCCCAACATCTGTCCGCGCGGTCGAGTGCACTTTGATCATCAAGTGCACTGGCTTACACCACGTGGTCGACACGGACCGATTCCACGACTCTCACAGGAGGTTTTCCATGCAACGGCTCTATGTCTTTGTTCTCGTACTGTTCGCCGCGCTTCCAGGATTTGCACAGTCACAGCGGCACGAACGCTTCACTGCACCGGGTCTGGACGGGCGATGGATCGAGCTCACTCGCCAGGTGCCGGGTTTCGGTGGGTATTTCTTCGATCAGAACGGGGATCTGAATGTCTACCTGACAGATCTTCTCCATGAACCGGCCGCTCGTGCCGCACTCGCCGAAGTGGCGCGTACGCGGCCGGAGCGCTCGCACCAGCTGTGGAGTCGTCCGGCCGAAATCATCGTCCGCCACGGCCAGTTCGATTTCGCGCAACTCGACAGATGGCGAGGTCGTCTCACTGCCGCCCTCGCGGTCAATGGTGTGCATCTGCTCGACTCCGACGAAGCGGCCAACCGGATCTTTATCGCCGTGGCGGACGAGGACACCAGGCAGCGCGTGCTGACGAGAATCGGCACGCTGGGTGTGCCACGAGACGCGGTGCTCGTCGAGATTGCCCCGGCCCCATCCCTCATCGCTACCCTGCGCGATTCCATCCGGCCGCTGGTGGGAGGCCTGGAGATCGGGTTCAGCGCCGGCGTGTGTACGCTCGGGGTGAACGTCTGGTACACGAACTGGTCGCAGGGCATCGGCGTCGGCACCCCCGGCTTCTACACGTGCTCCCACTGCAGTTCGACGTATGGCGGCACCGACGGCACCGTGTTCTCGCAAGGCGGGGCCCGGATCGGATACGAGCGATGGGATCCTCCATTCTTCACGAATGCGACGAATACACGCTGCCCGGCCGGATGGAACTGCCGCTGGAGCGACGTGGCCTTCGCGCAATACGACGCCGGAGTGAACCGCCACCAGGGGTACATCGCCCACACGTACTATGCAGGTTCCGGCGTCTGGAACCCGGGCTCGATCGACATCCATCCGAACCAGCCGGAACGGGTGTTGAACCAGACGTCCCTCCCGGTCGTGGGCAACTACCTGGAGAAGGTCGGCCGCACGACGGGACGAACCACGGGACGGGTCTCCCGCACATGCGCCGACTACTTCATCGCGGGCGGTTACGGCTTGCTCTGCCAGGATCAGGTCGAAGCGTATGCAGACGGCGGTGACAGCGGATCGCCGGTTTACCAGTGGACGGGACAGACAACCGGCGCGTTCGCAGGCATCGTCTGGGGCAAAACCGGTACAGGCGGGTTGATCCTCAGCAACCTCGATCGCATCCAGGCAGACATGGGCAACGGTGTCACGTACGGGCCAAATTAATGGCCGGACGCATGCTCAACGCAGGGCGGGCTTCAGCCCGCCCTGCACGTCCGCTCATCGGAAATACCCCCCGATCCACGTATGCTGTCCGCGCGTGAACGATCTCGATCTGCTCAGGGCAACGGCACTGATCGACGGGGCGGCGGTCGAGGGGGGCGCCGCGATTCCGCGCCTGTCGCCCGTGGACGAGGAGCCGCTCGGGGTCCTCAGTACGAGCGACGCCACGATCGTCGGCCAGGCGCTCGAGTCGGCGCAGCGGGCGCAGCGTGGATGGGCGCGCAGGAGCAGCATCGAGCGCGGGATGGTGCTGCGCAAATGGGCAGCCGCGCTTTCCGCCGAACGGCAACGCCTGGCGCGGCTCCTCAGCCGGGAGATCGGCAAGCCGATCCTGGAGGCCTACGGGGAAATCGACTTCGCGGCGGCGACCCTCCAGTACTCGGCCGAGTTCGACCGCCGCCTCGACGGTGTGCTGCTGCAGCCGGAACGGCGGGACGAGCAGATGTGGATCGCCCCGGAACCGGTCGGCGTGGTGGCGGCGATCATCACCTGGAACGCGCCGATCGCGCTGGCCATGCGGAAGCTCGCCCCGGCGCTCATCGCCGGGAACGCCGTGGTGCTGAAGCCGCACGAACTGGCCTCGTTCGCCGTACTGGACGTGGTCCGGCTCGGCCTGGGCAGCGGGATTCCCAAGGGCGTCGTCAACGTCGTCGTGGGGCCGGGTGCGCCGGCGGGAGTCGCGCTCGTGTCGAGTCCCATCCCCGGCCTGGTGACCTTCACCGGCGGCCGCAACGCCGGAAAGGCGATCGCCGCGCAGGCAGCCGAGCATCTGCCGGCGCTGTCGCTGGAGATGGGAGGCAAGGCGCCGTTCCTCATCCTCGACGACTGCAATCTCGACGAAGCCGCGGCGGCCACGGTCGCGGCGAAGATCCGCAATTGCGGGCAGACCTGCGTCGCCAACGAGCGTGTCCTCGTCCACCGCTCCGTCGCGGCGGAATTCCTCCAGCGGCTCACCGACCGCTTCGCGGCCTTGAAGGTCGGCGACCCGCTCGAGCGCGCGGTGCAGGTGGGGCCGAAAGTCAGCAAGGCCGAGCTGGCACGGATCGAGGGGCTCGTCGACCGCGCGCGCGCGGCCGGCGGCCAGGTCGTGTGCGGAGGCAGCCGGTTGCGCGGCGGCGCCTTCGATCGCGGGTACTGGTACGCCCCGACGCTGCTCACCGGCGTCACGGCGCGGATGGAGATCATGCAGGAGGAGATCTTCGGTCCGGTCCTGCCGGTGATGGAGGTCGAGAGCTTCGATGAAGCGCTGGCCGTGGCGAATGACTCCCCCTATGGGCTGGCCGCGTGCGTGTTCACCAGCGACGTGCGCCGGGTCATGCGCGCCTTACGCGAGCTCGAGTGCGGCGAGGTCTACGTCAACCGCCCTCCCGGCGAATCGGTGCACGGCTTTCACAGCGGGTGGAAGCAGAGCGGCGTCGGCGGCGACGACGGGATGCTCGGCCTCCGCCACTACCTGCGCCACAAGACCGTCTACCTGCGCGCGTGACTCACGCCTTGCGGCCCGAGGTGATGTAGCCGCCGATCGAACAGAAGAAGCGGCCGGCGCCGGCGGCGGCGTGGAGCGATTCGAGCCAGCGGGCGGCGCGCTCCGCCTCGAGCAGGCCGCGGTCCACGGCCAGTTTCACCGAGGCGGTGAGATCGAACGCGCTCTCGACCAGCGGCAGATCGGTGAGGTTTCGGATGAGCGGAGTCGACTCCACGTCCGTGACGCCCCCCTCGTGGAACATGCCGTAGAGATGGTGACCGATCGCGCCGTTGTGAAAGTGATCGCAGATCAGGCGCTGCATGATGCGGCTGGTGTCGTAGTCGGGCGCGTCGATGACGAAGAGATCGAGGTCGCCTTCCCAGATCACGATCCGCCCTCCCGGCCTGGCGATGCGGATCATCTCGCGAAGCCCCGCGCCGGCATCGGGCGTGTGCTGCAGCAGGCGCTCCGCGCGGACGCCGTCGAACGAGGCGTCGGCGAACGGCAGGCGATGCACAGCCCCGAGGACGAAGCGCGCCTGCGACTGCTGGGCGCGCGACCTCTCGGAGGCGGAGGCGATCATGGTCGCGCTGAGGTCGACGCCGACGGCACGTCCCTCCGGCCCGACGCGCGACTCCATCGCGCGGACGTCCTCCCCGGTCCCGCAGCCGACGTCGACCACCGCCTGGCCGGGCTGCGGGTCCATCAGGGCGAGGGTGCGGCGCTTGATCTCCTGGAAGAAATCGGTCGTACGAATGGTGTCGAGATATTGAACGAAATCGCTCGGGTCGGTCGTGTTGTCGACGGAGCCGAACTCGCGCCGAAAAGACTTGGTCATGAGGTGGATTCGTAGTATACGCGGTCGACGGGCGCATGTTCAGCGAGGACTACCGCAACCGTGTCCGTGACGAAGCGCTGCGGCTCGCGGAATCGGATCCGCGCATCGTGGCCGGGGCCGTCGTCGGCTCGCTGGCCCACGGCGACGGCGACCGCTGGTCGGACCTCGATCTCACCTTCGCCGTGGCCGACGCCATCCCCCTCCGCGCCGTGCTCGACGACTGGACCCGGCATTTCCGCGAGCTCGGAGCCGTGCATCTGTTCGACGTGGGCAGCGGCGCCGCGATCTACCGCGTGTTCCTGCTCCCGGACTGCCTGCAGTTCGACCTTTCGTTCGCCCCCGCGTCCGACTTCGCCGCCGCCGGTCCGAAGTTCCGGCTGCTCTTCGGCAGCTCCGTGGAGAAACCGTATCCGAGCCCTCCCTCGGCCCACGACCTGCTCGGCTACGCGGTCCATCACGCGTTACGCGCGCGCTTCTGCATCGAGCGCGGCCGCGTCTTTCACGCCGAGTACTGGATCAGCGGCGTACGGCATTACGGTCTCAGTCTCGCCTGCCGCCTGCGCGACCTTCCCGCGCATTACGGCCGAGGCTACGACGATCTCCCGCGCGAGGTGAGCGCGCCGTTCGCGCGGGCGCTCGCCGCGTCGCTGGATCGCGAGGAGCTGATGCGCGCCTTGCGCGGCGCCATCAAGGCCTTGTGGAGCGTCGTGGAGCATGCTCCCGACGTCGACGGCATGGCCGGTCTCGCGGCGCAAGTGGAGCCGGCGCTCCGGAATCTCACGCGGCGCTGGGACGAATGACCGCTCAGTAGCGGATGCCGTTGATCTCGGGCGTGCGGTTGTCGAAACACGCCGAGGCGTACTTGCCGCGGCTGCGCACGTAATGAAGCGTCACCTGGCGATGGAACTGCCCGGGGAACTCCTCGCGCCAGTGCGTGACGTCGCACCCGAGGTAGAGGACTGCCTGTCCGGGACGCAGATAGACTTCGGCGGTGCCGGTGAGCGGATGACCGAAGTAGATCGGCCAGGGGTGGTCGCCCTCCAGATGGACGCTCACGCTGATCTCCCCCGACGGCCGGTCGCAGTGCGGTGCGAGCCGCTCGCCGTGCGTGTACGAGCGCGCATAGCAGAACGTGGGGAGCAGCGACGTCCCGGCCCGTTCGGAGACCTGCGGCAGTTTCTCGACGAGCAGTTCGACCACCGGAAGGAAGTTGTAGACCGCCGGCGAGCTGGGGCACTGCCCATCGGTGAAGAGCGGGACGGAATCGAAATAGGTGCACAGCTCGCGAGTCACCCGCTGCACGCGCTCGGGCGGGAGAAAGTCGTCCAGAATCATCACCCGTTTCTTCTGGAGCTCGGGATTCATGCCTGCCCTCCATCTGTCATTATTCCACACGCGGAATCCATGATCGACGACGCGGACGTGATCATCGTCGGCTCCGGCATGGCCGGTGCGGCCGTGTTCCGGAGCCTCGAGGCCAGCGGCCTCCGGGTCGTGGTCCTGGAGGCCGGACCGGCCCTCGCCGCCGGCCAGACGCACCTGCGCAACCTCCTGCCCGACGATGCGCAATGGCGCGCGCTCCTCTCGGCCATGCTCGTCCCGCCGGTGCGCGCCGGTGCGGAACCGCTGCAGGGAGTGCCGGCGGCGGGCACGGCGGACCGGGTCCGTCCCGACCAGCACGCCGACGAAGTGCTGCCCGCCCTCGGCAACTGCAGCGCGACCGGCGGCAACGCGCTCGTCTGGAGCGGCATCGTGTTGCCGCCCGAGCCGCCGAGCGGCACCGTCTCAACCGCTTCGATGGAGGAGCTCGACGAGGCATCGGCCTGGCTGGCGGCGCGGGTCGTGACCGGCTCCCCGCGACAGGATTGGCTGCAGGAGGCCCACGGGCTGGCGCCGGTGCCGCTGGCGTGGTCGCCCGAGCGCGGCTGGCACGGGGCGGGAGAGCTCGCCGGACCGCGATTCGCTCCGTGGCCGATGCACGCCGCGCGACGCATCGTGCATCGCGGCGGCCGGGCCACCGGGGTCGAGACGGGCGACCGGCTGATCGCCGCGCGGCACGTCGTCGTCTGCGCCGGCGTGGTCGGCACCATCCGCCTGTTGTGGGCATCGGGACTCGATCGCGACCTCCCCGCCCTCGGGCGCGGCATCGCGCATCATCCCGTGGCGCTCGCGCAAGTGGCCATGCCGGCGGAGGCTTGGTCGCGCATGTCGCAGGACCCGTGGATCGGACGTCCGGCGGCGGTCCGCGAGCTTCCCGCGCCGGAGGGGGGACACACGCTGGTCGTGGCCGAGGCGCCCTGGATGGCGGACGCCCGGGTCGATGCGCGTGCCGTGCTTTCGGTCTACGCGTACGCCACGCTCGAAGACGATTCCGAGCGCCGGCTGACATTCGACCCCGAAATGCCCGGGCCGGACGGGCTGCCGCTGCCGCGATTCATCGTCCCGCGCACGCCGGCGGTGCGCGCCTGTGACGCGCGCGTGCTCGAGCGCGCGAAGACGTGGGCGGCTCGGCTCGGGACGATCCTGCCGTCCGGCCGGCCACGCGTCCTGCCGGCGGGAGCGGACCAGCACCTCTCGGGCGGCGCGCGCATCGGCAGCGCGGACGACCCGCTCGCCGTCGCCGATCCATCCGGACGGCTGCACGGGCTCGAGAATGTCTGGATCGCGGGCGCGGCCGCGCTGCCGGAGCCGGTCTCGACGCATCCTTCACAGACCATCGTGGCCCTGGCCGCGCGCGCCGGACGGGCAGTCACCGCGTCGTTGCTCCGCTGCTGAACGCGGTTTATCATCGGGCCGGAACTCCTGACTTCTATGTGTCCTTACGTGCCGAGTTGGCCAACCGCCGGCGACGTTGCGCATTTCCACCAGCACGGCTGGGTCACGTCGCCCCCGATCGTGCCGGAAGACCTCCTGGACGAGGCTGCCGAGACAGTCGAGGCCTACTACCTCGGCGAGCGCGATCACCATCTGCCGGTGCAGGGGTTTCTCGACTGGCATCCCGAGCACGGCGAAGGGCTGCGCCTCAACGACTACGTCTCCCTACAGTCCGACACCCTGCGCAGGCTGGTCTGCCTGCCGGAGATTGCACGGGCGGCGGCCATGCTGATCGGCGTGGAGCGCGTGCGCCTCTTCCACGATCAGCTCATCACCAAACCACCCGCCGCCGGCGTGGACACCCGGGTCGGCTGGCACACCGACAAGTCATACTGGAAGACCTGCTCGTCCGAGAAGATGCTGACCGCCTGGATCCCGTTCCAGGATTGCTCGGAGGAGGCCGGCCCGCTGGCCGTCGTCGACGGGAGCCACAAATGGCAGGACACGGACTGGATGTCGACGTTCGTCGTCCAGGATTTCGCCTCCATCGAGGAGCGGCTGGAGCGTCCCATCCGGCCGCGCCCGCTGCTGCTGAAACGGGGGCAGGTCAGCTTCCATCACGCCCGGACGATCCACGGCAGTTTCGCCAATCGCAGCAACGGCTTCCGCACCGCGCTGGCCGTGCATCTTCAGGATGAGGACAACGTCTATACGCGGCCCGAGGCGGTCGACGGACGCGTGCCCGTGCACATCAACGATCTTCTTTGCCGGCGGCGACCGGACGGCAGTCCGGATTACAGCGACCCGGACATCTGCCCGACGCTCTGGCCCGTGTGACCACGAACATGACCACGATGGCCATCGCGCATCCGAATCGAGGGCTGCCCCTGTCACGGCAGCGGTCGGGCGTCTTCTCCCCGCGCCGCGAGCGCACAGCCATCCACATGACCGCGACGCCGCCGCAGCTCGCGGCGGCCGTGGCTGTGGTGCTCTTCCGCTATCACGGCCACGCCCCGGTCCCGGTCGGCCTCGGAACGTCCGCTCCCCAGCTGGTCGAGGTGGAGATCGATCCCTCCGCGACCATCGGCGCGCTGCGCGCGCGCATGGCCGGCGCCTTCGAAGCCTTGCGCGGAGCCGCGCCGGCGCAGGAAGGAAACCGCAATCCGGAATTCGATGTGAGCGTGCTCGCGTCGGAGCCCGCGGGAGACTGGCGCGAGGACGTGGTCCTCTACCCGCTCGAGGAGCGCGTGGAAGCGCTGTGGCGCGCGCGCCTGCTCGACGTGAAGATGGTCGAGCGCTTCCTGACGCACGTCCGCGCCGTGCTCGCGGCGGATGACGGGCAGCCGGCCGACGGCATCGACATCGTTTCCGGCGACGAGAAGGAGTTCCTGCGACAGTTCGAAGTCGGACCGCCGGCCGAGGCGATGCCGCCCGTGCACGCCGCCTTCGTGGCGCAGGCGCGGCGCACGCCGGAGCAGCCGGCCCTGCAGATCGGCGCGGTCACGATCTCCTACGCGGAGATGGAGCGGCGGTCGGCGGTCATCGCCGGCGCCCTCACCTCGCGCGGGGTGGCCGCCGGCGAGGCGGTGGCGCTCTGCGTCTCGGCGGCCGAGGGGGTCACGGCGCTGGTGGGTATCCTTCGCGCGGGCGCCGCGGCCGTACCGCTCGACGGCACGCTCCCGCCGGCGCGTCTCCGGTCGCACGTCGAGCAGGCGAACGTGCAGTGGGCGGTCGTCGACGAGCGCCACCGCCCTCTCGTGCCGGTCGAGCAGGTGGTCACGCTCGACGCTCTCGACTGGAACGCCGAGGCCGGCCTCATCGACCCGCCGGTGACGGACGAGTCGCCCGCCTACATTCTTT
Organism: Thermoanaerobaculia bacterium; assembly: GCA_035627015.1. Lineage (GTDB taxonomy): Bacteria > Acidobacteriota > Thermoanaerobaculia > Gp7-AA8 > Gp7-AA8 > QHVT01. The sequence continues at coordinate 46,578 of DASPMO010000039.1, forward strand.
ATACCTCCGGCTCGACCGGGACGCCGAAAGGTATCCGCATGCCGCACCGGGGGCTGAGCAACGTCACCAGCTGGCAGATGGCCCGCAGCGCGCCCGCGCCGCGCACGCTGCACCGCACCTCGCTCGCCTTCGACGTCTCGATGCAGGAGATCTTCTCCACGTTGTGCGCGGGCGGCTGTCTCGTGGTCGCCGACGACGAGGTCCGCGGCGATCCTTCCCGGCTGCCCGATTTCATCGCCGAGCACCGCATCGAGCGTGCGTTCGTGCCGCCGGTGTCGCTGTACCAGATCGCGGCCGCGCTCGATGCGCGTCCGCAGCCGCTGCCGTCGCTGCGCGAGGTCTACGTCGCCGGCGAGGCGCTGAAGCTCGAGCCGGCGGTGGTGCGGATGTTCCGGAGCGTCGACGCGATCCTGGAGAACCACTACGGTCCGACCGAGACGCACGTCGCCACGACGTACCGCCTCGAAGAGTCGCCGCTGCGCTGGAGCACGCGCCCCCCGATCGGGCGTCCCGTTCCCGGCCTCGAGGTGCGCATCCTCGACGGACGCGCCAGGCGCGCCCCCCTCGGTATTGCCGGCGAGATCATCGTCCGCGGCCGACAGGTCGCGGACGGCTATCTCCTCGGCGTTCCGTTCATCGCGGAGGACGGCACGCCCGCCTACGCCACCGGCGACCTGGGACGCTGGACCGCCACGGGCGATCTCGAGTTCCTCGGCCGCAAAGACCGCCAGGTGAAAGTGCGCGGGTATCGCATCGAGCCGGGCGAGATCGAGCTCGCGCTGCAGGCGCAGCCGGGCGTCCGCGCCGCCGTCGCCGCGGCGCTCGACGACGGCGGCTCGACGCGCCTCGTCGCCTGGATCGTGCCCGACACCATGTTCCCCGGCGTGGCCGCCATCCGCAAACGGCTGCTGGACGTCCTGCCCGAGTACATGGTCCCGGCGCTGAGCGGCTTCGCGGTCATCGATCGGTTGCCGCTGACGCGGACAGGGAAAGTCGATCTCTCCGCGCTCAAGCCGCCCGGACAGGGCGAGACCGATCCGGCCCTCCACTACGCTCCCTCGCGGAACGACGTGGAGGCGGCCGTCGCGGAGATCTGGCGCCGCGAGCTGGGGCTCGAGCGCGTCGGCATTCACGACGACTTCGTGGAGATCGGCGGCCATTCGCTGGTCGCCATCCGCATCGTGTCGCAACTGAACGAGCGCTTCGGCGTCAACCTCCCCCTGCGCCTGCTGCTGCGCGGCGGAACCGTGGCCACGGTGGCCAGCCGTCTCGTCGACAACAGCGCGGCGCAACCGGAGAACGGGGCGCTCGTGCGCTGCCCGCTGCCCGACGGCAAGATCGTCATCGCACCGTCCGCGGGCGAGGCGCAGTATCTCTGGCAGGACGTCTTCGCGCTCGACAGCTACGGCGCGCCGGTCGTGTACGACCGCGACGCGGTCGTCGTCGACGTCGGCGCGCACGTCGGCCTCTTCTCGCTGTACGCCCTCGCCGCCGCGCCGGAGGGACGCGTCGTGGCCATCGAGCCGGTGCCGGTGCTGGTCGAGGCGCTCAAGCGGAACACCGAAAGCCACGGCAGCCGCATCGCCTATTACTCCACTGCCGTCGGGGACCACGACGCGAGCGCGTCGATGACGTACTACCCGAAGCTGTCGGGGATGAGCTCCCTGCGCGCCAGTCCGGCGGCCGACGCCTCGCTGCTGCGCCGCATCATGCACAATCTCCTGGAGCGGCGGCCCGAGGCCGATACGCTCCTCGGCGAGCTGGACGAGCTCGTCGCCGAGCGGCTCGAGGCGCAGACGTTCGAGTGCACCGTGCGCCGGCTGGAGAGCATCCTGGACGAGGCCGCGCCGGAGCGGATCGACGTCCTCAAGATCGACGTGCAGCGCTACGAAGAGCCGGTGCTCCACGGCGTGGGCAACGCCTGGGACCGCGTCCGGCAGGTGGTCGTGGAAGTCCACGACGAGGACGGCGCGTTCGATCGCATCGACGGATTCCTGCGCCGGAAGGGCTTCTCGACGTCGGCCAAGGATCTGCCGATCCACGCCGGGACGCCCGTGCGCTTCCTGGTCGGAACCAAGTGAACACGAGCTCCGCCGCCGCCCTGGGCCGCCTGGCTGATTCGCTCCCGCGCTGCGACGTGATGAATCTCGGCTATGCGCTGCTGGTGGAAGGGCCGTTGACCGCCGCGGCCATGCAGCGTGCCGTCAGCGAGGTCCTGGCCGCGGATCCACTGCTCGCCGGCCCGTGGCTGTGGCGTGACGGCGCCGCCGCACGCGAGGACTTTGCCTTCCTGGCCGCCCGGCATCTCGCGACGCCGCTCGATCCCGAGGCCCCGTTCAGCGCCGCGTTGTGGTCCGGCGGACCGGACAGCCACCTGTTCCTGCTGGCCATCCACCATCTCGTCGCCGACGGCGTGGTGCTCGACCGGCTGGCCGCCGACCTCACGCGGCGACTGCAGGGGAAAGAGCTGCCGCCGGTCGAGTTCGCACCGCAACGGGCGCTCTCCGCGCCCGCGCCGTATACGGCGCCGCGGCTGCCCCTCGCGCCGGCTCCCCCCAGCGTGCGGGCGAGCTGCCGCGCGACCACGCTTCCGGCCGAGCTGGCGGAGCAGTTCCGCGGCACGATGCGCGGCTGGCGCACCACCCCGTTCGCGGGGGCGATCGCCTGCGTCGTGGCCGCGGTCGCAGGATGGACCGGCCAGACCGAAGTCGGCGTCACCATCCAGGTCGCCGGCCGCAACTCGAACGCCGCCCTGCGCGCACCGGGCCCGTGGTACGACCACGCCAACCTCACCTTCCCCGTTACGCCGGGCGAGCCGTTGCGCGCGCTCCTGCTCGACGTCGGCAAACGGGTCGTGACGAGCCTCACCACGGAGGGCTTGTGGGCCGCCGCGCGCCACGAGGAGCCGTGTCCCGAGCTGCTCGTGGTCTACGACCGCTTTCCGCTGTCGAGCATGGCCATCCCCGGCTGCCGCGTCACGCCGGTGGCGGTGCAGCGGCAGCCGGAGCGGGCGGACGGTCCGCGCGAGTACCTCGTGGCCACGGAAGCGGACATCGTCGTGTTCTTCCGCGAACAGGCGGGGACGCTCGGCATGTCGCTGTTCACCAAGACGGCGCGCGTTCCCGAGCAGACCGCGGCGCTGCTGTTCGATTCGATTCTCGACACGCTGCACGTGCTGAGCGCGGACGATCAGCAACCGGTCGAGCGCCTCGACTTCCCGCCCGACGGCGCGACCTCGCCGGCGCCGGTGGCCTGGCCCGAGCCTGCCTTGTGCGAGGCGCCGCTGGTGGACGCGGTGTCGCCCGTGTTCCGCGTCCGCGACGACACGCTACGCGCATTCGCGCGCGATGCCGAACGAACACTGCACGAATGGGGGGTGCCGCCATGGCAGCGAGCGTCATGAGCGCCGGGGAGCGCGCGCTGCTGCCAACGCCGGAGCAGGTCGCGGAGTACGAGGCACACGGCTGGTGGATCTCCCCGCCGTGCATCGGCGAGGAGGCGCTGGAGGAGCTGCGGTTCGGCATCGAGCGCTATTACTCCGGCGAGCGCGATTGGCGCCTGCCCATCGTTTCCGCCTCGGACTGGACGCCCGCCGACGGCGACGTCGTGCGGCAGAACGACTTCGCCTCGCTGCAACTGGAGGAGTTCCGCGCCTTTCTGCTGCGCCAGCCCGTCATCGCGGCCATGGCCGCGCGGCTCGCGCGCAGCCCGTCGGTCCGCCTGTTCCACGACCAGATCGTCTACAAACCCGCCGGCCGTTCGCTGCAGGAGACGGGCGTCGGCTGGCACACGGACCGTTCGTACTGGAGGACCTGCACGTCGGCGCGCATGCTCACCGCCTGGATTCCGCTGGCCGATGTCGACGAGCGCTCCGGCACGATGACGGTCATCGACGGGAGCCATCTCTGGCCGGACGCCGAGAAGCTGCGCCGCTTCCACGAGCGCGACGTCGACGCCGTGCAGCGCGAGATCACCCCCTCCGGTGCCTGGATCGAGGTACCGTACCGCATGCGCGCCGGACAGGTCGCGTTCCACCACTGCAGGACGATCCACGGCAGCCGGCAGAACATGTCGGACGTGCCGCGCATCGCCTGGGCGGTCCATTTCCAGGACGAAGACAACCGGTGGCAGCCCGCGACCAACCCCGACGGCACGATGACGCCGCACATGAATGACCTGCTGTGCCGGAAGACCCCGGACGGCACACCCGACTACCGCGACCCCGACGTCTGTCCCGAATTGTGGCGAGAGGAGCCGTATGAACCGTTCATCTGAGGCTGCAGTGGCAGCCCTCTACACAGCCGTCGCCGAGATCCTGCAGATCGACTCCGCGCGGCCGCAGGACAACTTCATCGAGCTCGGAGGGAACTCGCTGCTCGCGGTCATTCTCGCCAACCGCATGGAAGACGAGTTCGGGACGCGGCTCGATGTGATGGACATCTTCAATCTCGAGCTCGGCCAGCTCGAGCCTCTGCTCGGTCCATGACCATGATCGCGAATGCATCCGGCGGGACTTCACGCAGGCGGCGCGCGGCCACGACCGCGACGCGCCATCCCTCTGGAACCGCGGCCACGATCTGCGGGATGGACGGCAACCGCGGGAAGGGGAACGCCGGATCGTGCGCGAAGCGCACAGGAAGCGCGTCGCCGAGGATGGTGATCAGCGCGCGGCTGCCGGCGGCGGAATGGCCGCTCAGCTCCGCCACCAGGCGCTCCCAAGCACGCCCGGGCAGGTACTCCAGCAGCCCCTCGGCAATCCACAACGTCGCGCGCTCGGGATCGAATGACGCCCTGCGCAACCCCTCGGCCAGTCCGCCGGGGAGGCGCGCGTCGATGCGCTCTCCCCTGCCGTCGGCCGGGAGCAGCGTCCGGGCCAGCGCATTGACGGCGGCCGAGTCGACGGCGATCGCGCGTGCGCCCGGCGGCAGCGGCACGCGCCGGAAGCGCGTGTCGAGTCCCGCGCCGAGGACCACGACTTGGTCGATCCCCGCGGCCAGCGCGGCCGCGGTCTCCTCGTCCAGTTGCAGCGTCCGCAGCGCCACGATGTCGGCGAAGAGCGGCGACTCCGCGCTGCCCGGCCACGGCGGCAACCGCGCCGCCGCTTCTTCCGCCGCGGGGTCGGCGAACAACCGGTCGTTCCGCCGCGACTCCGCCGCTCGCCAGGACAGCGTCATGGCCGCGGAGCGCTCGACGGGATCGAGATGGGACCAGTCCGGCATCAATCGTTCGGAACCGAAGGATACGCGGGTGCGGCCATGATGAACATTCAGCTCGTGGACATTCAGGTGTACGAACGTCTGACGCCGCTCGCCTCGGGACTGATGGCGGCGGCGGTGCTCGGCGATTCCGCGCGCGCGGCCTCGTGCCGCATCGCCCTGCGGACGTGGAACGTCGCCGCGAGCGCGGAGACGATCGCCGCCGCGCTGCTCGCGGAGCCCTGCGATCTCGTCGGCTTCAGCACGTACGTCTGGAACGCCGGCCTGGTCCGGCGCGTGGCCGCGCTGCTCGCCCGCGAGCGGCCGCAGCTGCCGATCCTGCTCGGCGGGCCGCACGTCGTGCACGGCGCGGAGCGCTGGCGCGGCGTCGCCCCGAACCTGCTCATCGCCGACGGCGAGGGAGAGCCGATCCTCGTCGACCTCGCCGAGCGCTTCCTCGGCGGCCGGCCGCTGGCCGAGAGTGTGGGCGTGTCCGGCTTCTGGGAAGGCGCGGCGCTGCCGCCGTCGGGGCACATGCCGGTCGCGGACCTCGAGCAGATCCCCTCGCCGTTCCTCATGGGACTCTTTCCTCCGGGCGTCTACACGCAGGCCATCCTCGAGACGAACCGCGGCTGCCCCTTCGCCTGCAGCTTCTGTTTCTGGGGCCTCGGGTCCAAACGCGTGCGCAGGTTCTCCGACGACCGTACCCGCGCCGAGCTTGAATGGATCTTCCGCGAGAAGATCCTCTCCGTCTTCGTGGCGGACGCGAACTTCGGCATGTACCCCCGCGACATCGACATCGCCAACGCGCTGGCCGGCAACCGCCGGCAGCACGGGACGCCGCTGGTCGTGTCGTTCAACACCATGAAGAACCGGCCGGAGACGATGTCCCGCATCAGCCGGATCGTCGGGGAGGCGGGGCTGGTGGCCACGCAGTCGATGGCCATCCAGTCGATGGATGAAGTCACGCTGCGCGAGAGCGGCCGCGGCACGATCCGCACCTCCGCCTACACGGCCGCGCTGGACGAGCTCAATCGCGACGGGTTCACGACCTACGTCGAGTTGATCTGGCCCTTGCCGGGAGAGACGGTCCAGTCGTTCGCGGCGGGGATCGACTCGCTCTGTGCCATCGGCGCGCAGAGCTTCGTCGTCTACCCGTTGCTCGCGCTGCCCAACACCCGGATCACCGAGCAGCGCGAGGCTCTCGGCCTGACCATCACCCCCAGCGCCGACCAGGGCGCCGGCGACTACATGTACGTCACGGCCACGCGCGAGGTCTCCGCGGAGGAGTATCGCGAAGGGTTATGGCTGACCCTGGCCGTGAACCTCCTGTACAACACGCGCGTGCTGGCCGGCACGTTCGACGTGCTCCGGCAGCGCGGCATCCGCCACATCGACGTGCTCGCGCCGTTCGCGCAATGGGCGAAGGAGCAGGACCTGCCGCTGTTCGCGCGCCACGCCAGCGCGTCCGCCAGCGTCGAGCACGCGTCGTGGGCGTACTGGGGCTCGATCGCGTTCGAGGCACTGCACGCGGAGCGCGAGCGGTTCGTGGCGATCGTCGAAGAGTTCTGCCGGCAGCAGCCGTGGTGGGACGAAGAGACGCGCGCCAGCATCGAAGTGGACCGCCTGCTGCTCCCCTACCTCTTCTCCAATACGCGGCTCGCGCCGTGGCACGGCAGCGACATCTCGGTCCAGCCGGAACAGCGGCGTCTCCACGCGCGCGTTTCCGACCGCGCGCGGAAGCTGCTGCACGCCCGCTGGCACGACCTTCCCGAGACCATCGAGCTGAATCCGTGGAACGGCCAGATGCCCCATTTTGCGAGTCAGCCGGTCAGCGCCGCGCACGATTACGCGTACGGCCAACTGCAACGCATGGCGCACTTCATTCCGAGACTGGTGGGCGCGCCCGCACCTTGAAGTCGCTCCGTTTTGATGGCAGTATTCCTTCCTTCGAGGACACGATTGACCGCCCTGAGTACGCCAGCGCGAGTTCCCGATAGCGGACGGGCGGCTGAAGAGCCGTTTCCACTGCGCTGGAGCGCGACGCAGACACGGTTGCTGCGCGAGCGCGCGGAAGGATCCGGGCCGGCGCCCCTCGTGACCGCGATCGAGCTCGACGGACCGGTCGATGCCGCGCGTCTCGACCAGGCTTGGCAGGAGCTCCAGTGGCGGCACCCGTTCCTCCGCGTGCGTCTCGGCCCCGACGGCCCGTTCGCAGCGCCGGAAGTGCGTCCGCTGCTGCGCGCGAACATTCCGGGGAGCAGCCCGGGCTTCCGCACGGACGCGGCGCAAGTGCTCGCGGCGGCGGCGCGGCCCCGCGACCTGGCCACGGAAGGTCCGGCGGACGCGGCGTGGATCCGCACCGGCCCCGAGGCGGGACTGCTGATCTGCAGCGTCGACCATCTCGCCACCGATGGCTGGTCGTTCGGCCTCATGGCGCGGCAGTGGGGCGAGCTCTATCGCACGCCGGGCGCGGGCGCCGTCGTGGACCCGAGCAGCGTCATCGCCCGATACGACGAGCCTGAGCGCGTTCGCGCCCACGGCATCGCCGTCCGGAACCTTGCCGAGGAGCTCGCGGGCGCACAGCCGTTTCCGCTGCCTCCATCGCAGAGCGGATGGGCGCTCCTGCACGTCGACCTGCCGCTCGACATCGCCGGCGGTCTCCGCGCCCGCGCCACCCGCGACCGCTCGACGCCGTTCGCTCTCGCGCTGGCCGCCCTCGGCCGCGCGCTGGCGGCCGAGCATGGGGTGACCGACCTGGTCGTCTCCACGCATGTCGCCAACCGCTCCGTCCCGCAGAGCGAGCAGGTCGTCTGCGCGCTCTACAACACCGTCCCTCTGCGCATCTCCGCCAGGAGCGGCGACGATCTCGAAGGATGGGTTGCCTCGGCGAAGCAGGCCTCGCTGCGCGCACTGCAGCGGCAGTCGCTGCCGTTCGCCACGGCGCGGCAGGTGCTGGCCGGGACGCTCCCCTCCGACGCGTTCCTCCGCGTCATGATCAACTTCGATCAGCACCCGTTCCTCGGGCTCTCTCTCCCCGGCGTCGAGATCCACGAATCGGCGGCATGGAGCCCGCAGCGGCTCGGGACGGGCCTGAACGCCCCCTGGTATTCCACTTCCGACCGGCCGTGGCCGGCCGGCATCACCGTATCGTTCCGCGAGACCTGGGATTGCCTGCAACTCTACATTCATTACGGAGCGGAGCTGGGCGATCGCGCTGCATTGATGCTGCTGGGCCGGGTGACCGAAGGCCTGGCACTGCTTACAGACTCCCGACAGGAGGAAAACGGCCATGGCTGACTCGAGAGCTCAAATCATCGCCCAGGCACTGATCCAGATCGCGCAGACCCTGACCCCCGAAGGAGGACAGGACGAGGCCAAGGAGCGCGGTGGTCGCGGCGGCGGTGCGGCCGCGGCCGCGACGCGCGATCCGGAGAGCGTGGCCTCCCTGATCCGCGCACTCTGCCCCGCCACGTCCACGGCCACGCGCCCGACCGACGTCGCGGAGCTGATCCGCGCGCTCTGCCCGGTGGGCGACACCCGCGCCAATCCGACCGCCACCGCGCGCCTGATTCAGGCGCTCTCGCCGGCGGTCGAGACGGGAGGACGCGAGCGCATGCAGCAGCTCATCGCCGCGCTCTGCCCGATCGAGCCGGGCTCGAACGTCTCGCGATTCGCCGAACAGTTCGCAGCCGGCGACACCGCGGCGATGGCGGAGGCCGTCCAGAGCGGCGCCGAGGCTGATGCCACCGTTTCCGCCGCAACGCTCACCCCGCAGCAGCGCCTGGCGGCCGACGTCTTCCGCGTACTCTCGCCGGTCGACCAGCAGCCGCGGACCGACGTCAAAACCGCGGTCGACTTCCTGCGTGCGCTCTGCCCGGCGGACCGTCCGCCGGACGAAGTGGCGGGCCTCATCGCCGCGCTCTCGCCGGCCGCCGACAAGACCGCCGGCTCTCCCGACGAGGCGGTCGCGTTCATTCGCGCGCTCTGCCCCGCCGGGGACGTACCGGCCACCGACGTCGCGCAGATTGTCCGCGCACTCTCCCCCGCCGCCGATCTGGAGGCGAGGCGCACCGACAACGTCGCGCAGCTCGTGCGGGCGCTCTGTCCCGCGGCACCGACCGAGTGGGGCGGGCTGGTTCGCGCGCTCTCGCCGGCGCACGATCCGGCGACGCGGCCAACCGACGTTGCGGAGCTCATTCGCCAGCTCTCTCCCGCGATCGGGCCGGTGGAAGTCATCCGCACGCTGTCGCCTGCGGGTCCGGGGCAATGACGGGCCGGCGATCACCCGTTCATGCCGAAAGTCAGTGACTACGTAGCCGATTTCCTGGCCATCAACGGAATTCATCTCGCCTTCGAGCTGTCGGGCGGGATGATTTCCCATTTGCTCGACTCGTTCGCGGCGCATCCGGACATCCGCGTGATCTCCATGCACCACGAGCAGTCGGCGTCGTTTGCCGCCGAGGCGGTGGGACGGCTGACCGGCCGCCCCGCCGTCGCCCTCGGGACGTCCGGACCGGGCGCGCTGAACCTCGTCAGCGGCATCGCCAGCTGCTACTACGATTCCGTCCCCGCCCTCTTCATCACCGGCGACGTGCAGACCTACATGGAAGCGGGACAGAAGCCGCTGCGCCAGTTCGGGCTGCAGGAATGCCCATTCCCCGCCGTCGCCGCGCCGATCGCCAAATCCGCGGTCTCGGTCAAGCGTGCGGCCGACGTCCCCGCCGCCTTCGAGCAGGCGCTCCTCACGGCCGTCAGCGGCCGTCCCGGCCCGGTGGTCATCGAGCTTCCCTTCGACGTGCAGGGACAACCGCTGAATGCGCAGGCGGCGGCGGTGGCGCTGCCTCCCCCGCAGCCTCCCGCCGATGACGCGGTGACGGTGGCCAACGAGATCCTCGCCTCCGCGCAGCGTCCGCTGATCCTCGCCGGTGGCGGCGTGCGCTCTCCCGCGGCCAGCGACGCGCTGCGGCGCTTCGCCGAGAAGACAGGAGTGCCGCTGGCGACGTCCATTGCCGCGCTGGACGTCGTGCCGGCCGGTCACCCGCTGCGCGTCGGACTGGTGGGGATGTACGGCACGCGCGCGGGAAACCTGGTCATGGCCGAAAGCGACGCCATCCTGGTCGTCGGCAGCCGCCTCGACGCGGGACTGATCGGGGCCGACACGAGCGCGTGGGAGCGTCACAAAACGATCGTGCGCGTGGACTGCGACGCGGGCGAGCTGTCGGCCCGCCTGCGCAATGCGAAGCAGTTCCACGCCGACGCCGGAGCGTTCCTCGCCGCGGCGCTCGCGAGCGCGCCGAACGGGGTCCACGCCGAGTGGCGCGCGCGCGTCCAGCAGTTGAAAAGCGAGCACCCCGACACCGCCGAGCATGCGACCGGAGCAGACATCAATCCGAACCTGTTCATGCATCAGTTGTCCGCGGGGTCCGGCGACGCCGTCGCCTACGTCGTGGATGCCGGGCAACACACCTGGTGGTCCGCGCAGTCGCTGCAGCTCACCGGGTCGCAGCGGTACCTCGGCGCCACGGGCTTGTGGGCCATGGGATCGTCGCTCCCGGCCGCGATCGGCGTCGCCCTGCACACGGGCCGCCCCGTCGTCGCCATCGCGGGCGACGCCGGCATCCAGCTCAACCTCCAGGAGCTCCACGCCCTCATCCGCTACCAGCTGCCGGTCAAGATCGTGGTGATCAACAACCACTGCCACGGCATGGTGCGCCAGTTCCAGGACGAGTTCTTCGACCGCCGGCGCCCGTCGACCGTCTGGGGCTATAGCCCTCCCGACTTCACCGCCGTCGCCGCCGCCTACGGAATCCGCTCCGCGGCCGTCGACCGCCAGGACGACGTCCCGGCCGCGGTCGCGCGGATGTGGGCCGATCCCGCCGCCCCCTTCCTGCTGAACGCGACGATTCCGCTCGACATCAACGTCTCCCCCTACGTCCCCCTCGGGCGCCCACTCAGCGGGATGGTTCCGCCGCGCCCCTGAAGCCGCGCGTCCTGCTTGCGACAGGAAACGCACGACGGCAGAATACGCGCTCGAAAGGACCCATCGTGGCAAACAGCAAGCTTGCGGCACCCCAGCTCGTCCTGCACAGCCGGATGATCTATACCAGTTGGATCCCCGAGGATCCGGACGCCTGCGCGCGCCTCCTTCCGCCCGCCCTGCGGCCGGCGGCCAACCGGGCCGTCTACATGAATCAGTACGTAGTGGACCGGGCGGAGCAGACCACCGGCTTCGGGGCGTACTCGCTCACCTACCTGGGACTCGACCTGGCGGACCTGTTCGCGCCCGACGGGGTGACCCCGGCGCGCTTCTTCACGCACTACTTCAACTCGTCGGAGACCGTGCGGGAGTACGTGACGGAGCGCGGCGTCCCGGCGTCCCCCGGCTCGACCGTGCTGGAGGTGGAAGGCGGAATCGCCACGGCGACCACCAGCGTGGACGGCACCCCCATCATCCGCACCCGGGCCCGGGTGGGCGAGACGGCCGACCTCGTGCTGGCCGGCCACCTCCGCTACGTGACCCGGGTCGGCAACCGGCTGATCGCCGGGAACTACCCCTACATCGGCGAGCTGGCAGGCACGTTCGAGGTGCAGTCCATCGAGTTCCTCGCCCCCGACCACCCGGTATACGCCCTCCGCCCGGCCAGCCCGCTCCAGGTGATCGCCGGCTCGTCCTTCTACGCCCCGCGCGACTCGTTCGTGTACCCCGGCGGCGAGGAGGACCTCGGTCCGGCAGAGGGCGGTGGCCAGGGGCACCGGCCGTAGCCACATCAACGACCAGCGGTGGCGGAAGCTCGAAGCCCCGCCCCCGCGCGGTCCGCGATGGTGTGGGGCCACCTTGAGGATGTGATCGTGGGCGCGGGCGGAGAGGCCGAGGCGCTCGATGGCGGTGAGGAGCAGGCGCTTCGAGGACGCCGCGCCGTGTTCAGAAGCTGCCGGCGAACTTCTCCGCCGCGACGCTCGCCGTTTCAGGGAAGTATTTCCGCAGTGCGACAGCGACCCCGTTTTCGGTATTCGAGAGAGTGACCTCGCGCGCGACGTCCAACGCAGCGTCCGAGGCATTCGTCGGGACTACGCTGTGGCCGACGGAGCGCAACAGGTCCAGATCGTTGTCGGAGTCTCCAAAGGCCAAGACGCGATGCGCTGCGATGCCGAGGCGGCTCAGGACACAGTCCACTCCTGCCCATTTACCCGCAGCCACACTCACGAGCTCGATCGCCGTTGGACGGCCACAGGACAGCCGCACGTCGGTTCCGTAGCGCTCGTACAACGCATCCCGGACCGGGTCCAGCTCGTCTTTTTCTCCACGGATCATGATTTTGTGCGCGGCGAGGCCGGCCCCGGCCCAGCTCTCGAGATGGCGGAGCGGTGAGCCGACCGTGGGCCATACCTTATTACCCCGGATCTCGCGACGCGCCCAGTAGTCGATCCGGTTCACTACCCATTCGTCTTCTCGAAAGATCCCGACGTGCGCTCCGGCGGCCAAAGCGAGATGCACGATCCCGGAACTGGTTTCGCAGGACAGACACTGGTCGACCAATGTGGCATCACCGTCGAGTACCAGCGCGCCGTCGAGCGCCACGATGGTGTTCAGACACCCGAGTTGCTTCTGAAGCGGTCGAATGGCACAGGGCATCCGGGAGGAGGCCAGCAGCACATCCACCCCGAAGTCACACCTGACGCGTCGGATCGTTTCGATCGTTACTTCCGACAGCTCCTTCTCATCGTTCAGGAGCGTACCATCGATATCAGCCACGATCAGGTCGAAAGCCATCATGAGTCCTCACACGACTACCAGCCTGCTGGGCGTGTCGGAAAGCATATTTCTAACCAAGTCCAGAATCGGCTTGGAGGCGGGTCCAGCGGTTAGAATTTCCAGCCTCTCGGAAAACCGGGCAAAGAGCACCTTCTGCTGCACCTCGAACTTGGAAGGGTCGACGAGAAAGACCTTTCGTTCAGCGGCTTCCAGCAGAGCACGTTTCGCCGGCACTTCGTGGTCGTGCGTGATGGCGAAGCCTTCACGTTCATACAGCCCATTTGTACCGAGAAACGAAATATCGAGCCGCCCGGGGGGAGGAGAGATCACCGATACATCCGATTCTCTCCAGGGAATCACCGTCAAGGACCTGGGTCTGCACCAGCCGCCCATCAGAATGACTCGGCAACGAACGCTGCTGCCGCCGGCTTCGAGTTCGCTCAAGGTCTCCAGAAGGTGGTACGCGACCGGAACCGAGTTGGTGAAGATCTCCAGATCATTGATGGATCCGGCACGGATCTCGTCGCTGAGATACGCCGCAAGCGCGAGCGTCGTCGAGCCGCCGTCGATCCCGATGCGATGTCCGGATCGTACAAGCCGTGCCGCCGCTTTGGCGATCGCCCGTTTTTCACGCGCGAAGAGCGTCCGCTTGTAGAAATTGCTCTCCTTTGCGAGATACACATGCTCGGCATCGAAGTAGATGCCGCCGAGCACGTGACTGCTCCGCAGCCGCTGCAGCAGATCGAGCGTGGCCGCAGCATCGATCCAGGCGAGCTCCGGATACTGCCGCAGTTCCGTTGCGAGTTGCTCGATCGTGAGCGGGTTCTCGAGCCTGTGCGAGTGAACGACAGTCCGCACGTGTTCGGCCATCGAGACGGCGAGTGCCGTCGCGGCATCGAACGCGGCAAACCGCGATCGCGATGTAGGGCTGCGAAAGCCGTCGCGAGCGAGCAACCCGAAGAGCTCCATCGTCAGTTCGTCAACGAAGCCTTTGACCGCTGTGTCATGGAACTTGTAGCAGGAAAGATACTTACGGTCCGGCAACATCTCGTCGATGAGTTTTTTGCCCGCTGGCTCGACGACGATCGGAAGGAGATAGGGACGCGCGAGCGTCTTTTCCTGCTGCAGCGCCCAGGAGACCTCCTTGCGCACCCAATCCGACTTGGCCGCGCTGCGGTCGACGATCAGCATGACGAGATCGCAGCCGCTCTTGATTGCTTCCTCAAGCCGCGCTTCGACTGAGTCGCCGATGCGCAGTTCGTGGTCGTCGAGCCGTAACTCGACGAACGGCGGCAGCCTTTGCCGAATCTGCTCAATGAAGGACTTCCGTCCTCCACTATGGCTGACGAAGATCCTCATCTCTGGTCCCTCGAAAGATTATCACGCAGCACCCCGCCCCTCATCGGAAGTACCCCCGATCCAGCGCCCGGTACTGTACCGCCTCGGCGAGGTGCGCCGACTCGATGCGCTCGCACCCGGCCAGGTCGGCGATCGTGCGGGCCACCTTGAGGATGCGGTCGTGGGCGCGGGCGGAGAGGCCGAGGCGCTCGATGGCGGTGAGGAGGAGGCGTTTCGAGGAAGGGTCGAGCTCGCAGTGCTTGCGGAGCTGGCGCGTGGTCATGTCCGCGTTGGCTTTGCGGAAGCGCTCGCGCTGGATCTGCCGCGCCGCTTCGACGCGCGCGCGGATGGCCGCGGACGGCTCGCCCGGCTCGACGGACGCAATTTCGTCGGTGCTGAGTGCGGCGACCTCCACCTGCAGGTCGACGCGGTCGAGGAGCGGGCCGGAGATCTTGGCCAGATAGCGCGCGATCCGCGTCGGAGTGCAGATGCACTCGCGGCGGGCGTCGTTGAAGAAGCCGCAGGGGCAGGGATTCAGCGCGGCGGCGAGCGTGAAACGCGCCGGGAAGGTGAGCGTGCGCGCGGCGCGGGCGATGGTCACGTGGCCGTCTTCCAGCGGCTGGCGCATCGCTTCCAGCGTCTCGCGGCGGAACTCGGGGAGCTCGTCGAGGAAGAGCACACCGTGGTGCGCGAGGCTCACCTCCCCCGGCCGCAGCGGCGTGCCGCCGCCGGCCATGCCGGCGGTGGAGATGGTGTGGTGCGGCGCCCGGAAGGGGCGCCGCGCGAGGAGTCCCGCGCCCGTGGGGAGCACGCCGGCGACGGAGTGGATCTTCGTCGTGACGATGGCCTCCTCCGGCGAGAGCCTCGGCAGGATGGTGGGGAGACGCCGCGCGAGCATCGTCTTCCCCGATCCCGGCGGGCCGATCATCATCACGTTGTGGCCGCCCGCCGCGGCCACCTCCAGGGCGCGCTTGGCCTGGGCCTGGCCGCGCACTTCCGCGAAGTCGGCGTCGTCGGTATGCTCCGCGCCGGCGGTGGAGATCGTCGGGGCGATGATCGTCTCGCCGCGCAGGTGCCGCAGCAAGGCCGGCAGGTGCGGTACGCCGATCACACGCACGCTGTGCACGGCCGCGGCTTCGTTCGCATTGGCCGCCGGGACGATCAGCTCGCGGATGCCCGGCTCGGTGGCCAGAGCGGCGGAGATGGCGAGCGTGCCGCGGATCGGGGTCAGGGTGCCGTCGAGCGAGAGCTCGCCGACGAACACGCGCCCGGCGCTGTCGGCCTCGTGCAGCATCTCGAACGCCTGGAGCATCCCCACGGCGATCGGGAGGTCGAAGCCGGAGCCCTCTTTCCGCACGTCGGCCGGAGAGAGGTTGACGGTGACCGAGCGCCTCGGCGGGTAGAACCCGCAATTGACCATGGCCGAGCGCACGCGCGAGTACGACTCGCGCACGGCCGGGTCGGGCAGGCCGACCAGCGTGAACCCCGGCTGCTGCGCCTGCCGGGCGTCCACCTCGATGATGATGCGTACTGCTTCGATTCCGAGCGTCGCCGCGCTCCATACTTTGGATAGCATGGTGTGCGACCCGCCACGGAAATCCTTCCCCGGCGGGGAGTATCCCTCGGAGGCAAGAGAGTCGCAAGACTTCTCCATGGAGGAGAGCTTTCATGCGTATCGCGGTACCGCACAACACGACCAAAGAGAACGCCCGCCAGAAGGTGGAGCAACGGCTGGGGCAGCTTCTGTCGCAGTTCGGCGGCCACGCCAACGACGTTTCCCATGAGTGGGTGGGCGACACGCTGCAGTTCAAGGGGAAGGCGAAGGGGCTGGCGCTGCAGGGGACGGCCGAGGTCACGGACGCGGCCATCATCATCGACGCGAAGCTGCCGCTGCTGGCGATGCCGTTCGAGGGGCGTATCCGGGAAGCAGTCCAGCGGGAAGCGGACTCGATGTTCCGGACAGCCTAGGGATCGGGGCAAGCGGCGGGCGAAGCCCGCCGCTCCACTCTTTAGTTCACGTTGAAGATTTTCTTCAGCGCGTCGACATTCGGATCGACGAACAGGCGCCCATCGACTTCGAGCGCGGGGTCGGACCCGGCGTGGTGCGTGTACGACTTCTTGTTCTCGTCGACGCGTACGAGCTCGTGCTCGACGCGGAACTGCCGGAGAAACCCTTGGATCAAACTGGATTTATGTCTCTGTGTCCCGGGGAAGAACCTTACGGTCATCGCCTCCCCTCCCTTCACGTAGTAAAACGGCCCGATTGAACGGATTTGCAGACCTTAGGCCTGTTTTGTCCGCCTGTCAAATACGGGGTTGCTGGTTGTTGGTTGCTGGTTGGGGGTGGTTGGCGGGGAGGTGACACTTTTTGTTGTCGGTTATCGGTTGTCGGTTGCCTGCGATGCCTGGAGTTCAGGCCATGCGGTGCAGACAACTGACAACTGACAACCGACAACCACCCGGCAACCTCACGCCACGACCGCTTCCCGGTACTGGATCTCGTACAGCCGCCGATACAGCCCGCCGAGGGCCATCAGCTCCTCGTGCGTTCCCCGCTCCCGGATCTCCCCGTGGTGGAAGACGAGGATGGTGTCGGCGGAGCGGATGGTGGAGAGGCGGTGGGCGATGACGATGGAGGTGCGCCCCTGGAGGAGGGTCTGGATGGCGTCCTGGATGAGCAGCTCCGTCTCGGTGTCGATCGACGAGGTGGCCTCGTCGAGGATGAGCACCGGCGGGTCGAAGGCAAGCGCCCGCGCAAACGAGAGGAGCTGCTTCTCCCCCACCGACAGCCCCGCCCCCCGCTCCTTGACCGCCGATGCATACCCCTCGGGCAGCCGGGCGATGAAGCGGTCGGCCTGCACGCGCACGGCGGCGGTGCGGATCCGCTCCTCGCCGAGGTCCGGGTCGCCGAGGGAGATGTTGTCGGCGATCGTGCCGGTGAAGAGGAAAAAGTCCTGCTGGACGATGGCGAAGAGGCGCCGCAGCGACTGGAGCGAGTACTCCCGCAGCGGGACGCCGTTGAGCAGGATCTCGCCGCGCTGGATCTCGTAGAAGCGCAGCAGCAGCGCGGTCACGGTGGTCTTCCCCGCGCCGGTGTGCCCGACCAGCGCCACGCGCGCCCCCCGCTCGACGCGGAAGGAGACGTTCTTCAGCACCCAGTCCGGCTCGTTATAGGCGAACCAGACGTTGCGGAACTCGATCGACTGCAGCTCGCGGATCTCGCGCTTCCCCGAATCGGGGATCTGCACCGGTGTGTCGAGCAGCTTGAACACGCGCTCGCTCGCGGCCATGGCCGCCTGGAGGATGTTGTACTTTTCCGAAAGGTCGGAGATCGGCTGGTAGAAACGCTGCGAGTACTGGAAGAAGGCGATCAGTGCGCCGATGGAGAGCGTCCCCTGGATGACCTTCCCGCCGCCGTACCAGACGATGAGTGCCAGTCCCACGGTCTCGATCAGCTCGATCATCGGGTAGAAGACGGCGTAGTAGAAGATCGAGTCGATGTTCGCGTCGCGGTGGCGCTTGTTCAACTGGTCGAACTTCTCCCCCTCCTGCTCTTCCCGGTTGAAGAGCTGCACCGTGGACATGCCGGAGATGTGCTCCTGCAGGAAGGCGTTGATGGCGGCGATGCGCGCCCGCACCTGCCGGTAGGTGACGCGCGCGCCGCGGCGGAACCAGATGGAGACGAGGATGATGAACGGGGTGATGGAGAAGAGCACCAGCGCCATGCGCCAGTTCATCCAGAACAGCACGCCGACGATGCCCGCCAGCACGAAGAGATCGCCGAAGATGGCCACGAAGCCGGCCGTGAACATCTCGTTCAGCGCGTCGACGTCGGTGGTGACGCGGGTCATCAGGCGCCCGACCGGGTTGCGGTCGAAGAACTGCACGTCGAGCTTCTGCAGGTGCGCGAAGATCTGCTTGCGCAGGTCGTACATGATGTACTGGCCCATGAGGTTCATCAGGACCATCTGCGTGTAGAGCACGACGAAGCCGCCGCAGAGCGCGAAGAGATAGAGCCCGGCCGCGATGTTGATGCCGGTGACGGGGTCGAGGACGATCCCGTTCGCCGCCAGCCATTCCGCGACGCGCGCGCTCACGCCGATCGGCGCGTTCCCCTGCGGCCTGACGAAGAGGTCGATGCCGATGGCGGTGATGGCCGGCCCGGCCAGCTCGAGGATCGACGAGATGATGACCAGGAAGACCGAGAACGCGGCGCGGACGCGGTACGGCCGGAGGTACCGCAGCAGCCGCCGCGTGAGATGCGCGTCGAAGGCCTTGGCGCCTTCGTCTTCGTGCTTTTCGATGACCGTGTCACTCATGGTTCATTCGGTGTTGCTGGTTGCTGGTTCCTGGTTCGTTGCGGTGCTGCGCCTGAAACCCAGGCATCGCAATGAACCAGCAACCAGTAACCAGCAACGAGCGCCGCGGGCGCTCACGCGATGTCCTCCAGCTCATCCTCGATGGTCTGCCGCCGGTACAGGTCGGCGTAGTAGCCGCCGCGCTCCACGAGGGTGTCGTGCGTGCCGCGCTCGACGATGCGTCCTTCGTCCAGCACGACGATGTGATCGGCGTCTTTCACCGAGGAGACGCGATGCGAGACGATCAGCACGGTCCTCCCCTTCCGGATGCTCCGCAGCGCCTGCAGGATCTTCTCCTCGGTGTGGGTATCGACGGCGCTCAGCGAGTCGTCGAGGATCAGGATCAGCGGATCGCGGACGAGGGCGCGGGCGATGGCGGTGCGCTGCTTCTGCCCTCCCGACAGGGTGATACCGCGCTCGCCGATGACGGTCTTGATCCCCTGCGGGAAGCCGGCCACGTCGGTCGAGAGGCCGGCCTGCTGCGCCGACTGCTCGACTGCCTCATCGTCCGCCGCGGCGTTGCCGAAGCGGATGTTCTCGGCGATCGACTCGGAGAAGAGGAAGGTCTCCTGCGGCACCATGCCGATCCACTCGCGCAACTGTTTGACCGGGATGGCCTCGATGGGGCGCCCGTTGAGAAAGATCGTCCCGGGCGGCGGCTCGAACGAATGCGTGAGCAGCGAGAGCAGCGTCGACTTGCCGCTGCCGGTGCGGCCGACGATGCCCACTGTCTCGCCGTGGCGGATGCTCAGGTTGATGTCGCGCAGCACGGGACGCGTGTCGTACGCGAACGTGAGGTCGCGGATCTCGAGGTTCCCCTCCGGCACCATCTCCACCCGCCCGGCGACGTCGGCCGCCGGCGCGACGCTCCACACTTCGTGCAGCCGGGCCATGGCGGCCATGCCGCGCTGGAAGAGGTTGATCACCCAGCCGAGGGCGATGAGCGGCCAGATCATCCGGCCGAGGTAGAACTGAAAGGCCACGAAGGCGCCGAGGGACATCGTGCCGGCCAGGATCTTCCGGCTGCCGAGGAAGAAGACGAAGACGAACATCAGCCCGATGAGCACGTGCAGGGCGGGATAGAACGTGGCGGTGAGGCGGATCAGCGAGCGGTTGCGCTCCACGTAGTCGCGGTTCATCCGCTTGAAGAGGTCGATCTCGTTCTCCTCGCGCGTGAACGCGCGCACGACGCGCACGCCGGAGAGGTTCTCCTGCACGCGCGCGGAGATCTCGCCGAAGGCGTCCTGCACCGCGCGGGTGCGGTTGTGGATGCGCCGCCCGAAGATGGTGACCATCCCCGCCACGAGCGGCACGGCCGCGAGCGACAGCAGCGCCATGGAGGCCTCGGTGCGCAGCATCATCGCGAACGCGCCGGCGACCACGAGCAGCGACGACAGCGAGTGCATGACCGCCGGGCCGATGAGCATGCGCACGTTGGCCAAGTCGTTCGTAGCCCGCGACATCAGGTCGCCCGTGCGCTGCTCCTGGTAGAACCGCAGCGGAAGCTTCTGCAGGTGCCTGTAGAAGTCGTTCCGCATGTCGTATTCCATGTGGCGCGACACGCCGATGATGATCGAGCGCTGCAGGTAGAGGAACACCCCCTCCATGATCGAGGCGCCGATGAGCAGCAGCCCGTAGCGCAGCAGCGTCGCCCGCGTGAACCCGCTCCCCAGCTCGTTCACCGCGCTCCCGACGATGTACGGCTTGGCCAGCGAGAAGGCGGCCGAGCCGATCACACACACCGCGCCGATGGTCAGTCGTGCTTTGTAGGTGCCGAAGTAGTGGAGGAGGCGGCGGAGCGGGGTCATACGTGGCGCATTCTATCGAGCGATGAGCGATGAGAGATGAGCGATGAGCAGAGGGCGCCGGTTCATCGCTCATCGTTCATCGCTCATCGTTCATCGCTCATCGCTCATCGTTCATCGTTCATCGCTCCAACGCCTCCTTCAGCGGCAGCCTCTTCATCTCCTGCAGCGTGATCCGCAGCACCGATCCAAGCGTGAAGCCGGTCGGAAAGCAGTGCGGGATGCGCAGGCCGGCGCCCGAGAGCTCGAGGAAATCGAGGGGCGGCTTGCGGCGCGCGAGCACGTACACGAGCTTGCGCGGGAGGTCTTCCCGGTCGTCGACGTTGAGGTGCAGCGGCTGGAGGTAGTAGCCGAAGTGCATGTCGCGCAGCGCGGGCATTCCTCCCGCGAACTCGGGGAGCGTGACGCTGAGGCTGAGCGAGCCGAAGATCCAGTTCTCCTGCGCGAACTCGCCGCGCCAGAAATCCTCTTCTTCCCCGGTCAGGTGCTCCAGCCGCATCAGCGGGCGCGCTCCATGATCCGCTCGAACTCGGCGCGCCCGCGAAAACCTTCCATCCGCTGGCGCTCCGCCCCGGCGCTGGCTGCGAAGACGACGGTCGGGAAGCCGCGCACGTTGTAAGTCCGCTGCAGCTCCGCGACCTCCGGCGGATTGCTCCCCTCCTCCCGCTGCCGGTCGACGACCCGCACGGGGATGAAGCGCTCGTTGATGGCCCTGGCGATGGCGGGGTCCTGGAAGACTTCGCCGTCCAGCATGTGACACGGCCCGCACCAGTCGGCGGTGAAGTCGAAGAGGAGCGGCCTGCCGGTCGCGGCGGCGAGGCGCAGCCCTTCCTTCGGCGTGTGCCAGCGCACGAGGGAGCTCTTCGCCGGCGCGTCACTCTTCGTCGTCTGATGGAGGACGCGCGCGCCGAGGAGGAGCGCGGCCAGGATGAACAGCGCGATTGGGACATAGCGCTGGCTAGTCCGCACCATACGGCACCTCCCTGCGGCGGAACGCGAGACACGCCAGCAGCAGCGCGATCGCGGCGTTGGACAGCACCATCAGCGTCCAGCCGGTGTCGAAGCGCGGCGGCACCGGCAGGTCGGGGTAGAGATTGCGGTCGATGACCATCAGCCCGCGCTCGATCCCGGTGTGCGCCTTGAGGAAGCGGCCGACGGCGTTGTCCGTCTGGCGGATGAACGCGAAGACGACGCTGCTCAGGCCCAGCCCGATCAACCCCACGAGGTAAATGCCGATGTTGAAGTACGCGCGCGTGAGACTGCCGAGGAGCGCCAGGAACGAGACCGTGAGGATCGTGTCCGTCGCGCAGTTGAGGAGCGCCGTGCCGATGGCGCGCGCCTGCAGTCCGCTGTCGCCCCACAGCGCGCGGCCGGCCAGCTCACACAGCGCGGCCACGATTCCCGCGAGCCAGACCACGAGCACCACGCCGGTCACGCGCGACACGAGATAAACGGCGCGGTTCACCGGCTTGACGAGGATGAGCTGCAGCGTCCCCGACGAGAACTCCGGACCGACCACGCCACAGCCGGTGACGAACGCGAGCAGCACCAGCAGCCCGGGCCACGCTGCTGCGGGCCTGTCGAATACCGAGGTAGCGAACGCCGCCAGGACGAGCAACGCCAGGAACGTGAGGTAGCCGATGTGCGTCACGTGCCGCCGCACGGTCTCCAGGATCACGACCGGACTCACGCCGCACCTCGGAAGATGCTCTCGAGATCGGTGGTGTGCTTTCTCACGTCGACGATTCCGGCGCCGCCGTCCACCAGCTCTTTCACCAGCCGAGCGATGTCCTGCTCGCTCTCCACGGTGGCGATGAGGACGTTGTCGCGCAGCTGAGCGTTGGGGATGTGCTGGACGTCGAAGCCCGGCAGCATGGTGATGGCCACGACGATGCGGTCCACCTGGCGGAGCGTTTCCGCGCGCTCGATGACGCCGCGGTGGAGGAAGAGCACGCGGTCGCAGACTTTCTCGATCTCCGCGAGCTGGTGGGAGTTGAGGAGCACCGCCGCGCCGCGCGCCTTCTGCTCGGCGATCAGGTCGCGCACGAGCAGCACGCCGTTCGGGTCGAGCCCCGAGGTCGGCTCGTCGAGGAAGAGATAGTCGGGCTCGTGGATCAGCGCCTGGCTCATGCCGATGCGCTGGAGCATGCCGCGCGAGTACTGCGAGAGCCGCTTGTCCGCCGCGCCGGCCAGGCCGATGCGCTCGAGCATGGCCCGGCTCTTGGCGTCGGCGTCTTTGACCTCGGCCAGGCGGGCCATGTAGCGGAGGAAGTTCCACCCTGTGGCGCCGCGGTCGAAGTTCATCCGCTCCGGCACGAACCCGGTGCGGCGCCGGACGTCGAGATCGTCGTTCGGCCGGCCGGCGATGGCGATCTCCCCCGCGTTCGGCCGCAGGAAGCCGAGGAGACACGACATGAGGGTCGTCTTCCCGGCCCCGTTCGGCCCGATGAGGCCGACCACCTCGCCCGGGGCGATGTCGAGATCGATGCCCCGCAGCACTTCGTGAGCACCAAACGCCTTGCGCAGCGCACGGACCCGGACGCTCATGCCTTGCGCGCGCGCAGCCCCTCGACGATCTCGTCGAACTTCGCCTGATGGAAGGCGTCGATCCGCCCCTGCACCCCCGCCTCGTCGGTCACTTCTTCGGTGTACACCTTTTTCAACGCCCCCCCGAGATAGACCTTCGTCTCGATGCGCGGATGCGGCCGCGGGAAAAACTCGGTCTGGATGGTGAGCTTCTTGGCGCCGACGTCGATGGCGTCGAGGCGGCCCATGGGGTCTTGCATGCGGGTGTCAGTCTAACGTTGTTGCTGGTTGCTGTGTTGCTGGTTCGTGGTGGTGTTTCGTAGAATAGACACTCCACACCGTCCGCACGATTCGTTCGCGCGTTGATGCTCCCTCCGCACTGCAACGATGCTATGCCGAAAAAGACATTCGAGGATCTTCGTGCGTTTCAGCGTGCGCTCGATCTCATGGTCGACGTGTACACCGCGACCGAGCGGTTTCCGAAGACGGAGCTGTATGGATTGACATCGCAGCTCCGCCGGGCAGCATGCTCGGTCGTGAGCAACATCGCCGAGGGTCAGGGGCGGCTGACGTACGGCGAATGGCGACAGCGTCTCAGCGACGCACGCGGGTCGCTCTACGAAGTACAAGCCCAAGTCATCGCTGCGCACAAACTCCAGTTTCTGGGAAGTGGGGCCGTAGAACATCTGAAGAAACGGGCCCGACTGGCCGCGGTGGAACTGCAAGGCCTCATCACCTGGGTTCAAAAGCGTGAGCTCGCCGCGAAACGCCCCTCAGGCGTAACACCGCCACGAACCAGCCACCAACAACCAGCAACATCCCCGGGGTAGAATGGCCGCTCCACACCGCGTTCCTCACGCGTCTCCTCGCACCATGAAACATTCATGGCCAAGACATTCGAGGATCTTCGTGCGTTCAGTGTGCACTCGATCTGATGGTGGACGTGTATACGGTGACGGACCGTTTTCCGAAGACGGAGCTGCAGGGACTCACCGCCCAGCTTCGCCGTGCATCCTGTGTGGTGGTCAGCAAGATCGCGGAGGGACAAGGGCGGCTGACGTACGGCGAGTGGCGGCAACAGCTCAGCGAAGCGCGGGGGTCGCTGCACGAAGTGCGGGCCCAGGTCATCGCCGCGCACAAGCTGCAGTTTCTGGAGCTGAGCGTCGCCGACTATCTGCAGAAGCGCGCACGTCTGGTGGCCGTGGAGTTGCACGGCCTGATCGAGTGTGTCCGCCGGCGGATTGCGGATCGCCGGCCGGACCCGTAGTGTATTCCGATGCCGAAAGCGTATGTCTCCTCCACGTTCGACGATCTGCGCGAGCATCGGGCGATCGTGCAGGTCGTGCTGAGGCGGTTCGGGTACGAGGTCGAGGCGATGGAGTCTTACGTGGCCGCGGACGAGCGTCCGCTGGACCGCTGTCTGGCCGACGTCTCCGCGTGCGATCTCTACGTCGGGATCTTCGCCTGGCGCTATGGGTTCGTTCCGGACGGCGAGACGCGCTCGATCACCGAGTTGGAATACCAGCGCGCGGTGGAGACGAAGAAGCCGCGGATTCTGTTTGTCGTCGACGAGGACGCCGCCTGGTCGCCGAAGCTGATTGATCGCGACCGGTCGCGCATCGAGGCGTTTCACGAGCGCGTGAAGCAGGACCGGATGGTCAGCAAGTTCTCCACGCACGACACGTTGGAAGCACGGCTGTCGGCCGCGCTGGAGCAACGGGGGGCGAAGCTGCTGGAGGCACCGGGCATCGACATGGAAGCGTACGCGCGCTTCCTGCGGCGCCAATACAACGTGCTCGATCTCGATGCGCTGATGGACCCGGAGCGCGACGAGCTCCTGGCGTTGCGCGTCCAGTCCGTGTTCGTCGAGCAGAACGCGAAGGAAGACTCGCCTCCGCTCGAGCTGCCGAAGGAGACGTGGGAGCGCCTCGTCTCACGCGCCGACGTGCACTCCGACGACCTGCCGCAAGGAATCACGGCGGAGATGCTGGCCGAGCTCAAAAGCTCCTATGGCAGCAAGCCCTCGCGGCCGGTGATGAAGATCCTCGCCAACCCCAACCATCGCTGCGCGATCATCGTCGGCGATCCGGGGGCCGGGAAATCGACCCTACTCCGGTACATCGCGCTGTCGCTCTTGGAAGCTACTCCCAATCCCCGGCTGCAGCCGGCACTCGCCGGACGGGTGCCGTTTCTCGTCGACCTGAAGAGCTACACCGGTCTTCGGACACAAAACCGCTGCGACACGTTCTTCAGCTACTTCGACGTGCTGGCGAAGCAGGAGGGGTGTCCCGTGACCGGCGACACACTGCGGGAGCATCTCCGATCCGGCAGGCCCGCGGTGGTCATGTTCGACGGCATCGACGAGATCTTCGATCCGGCCGAGCAGGAGGCAGTGACGAGGCAGATCATCGCGCTGGCCGATGCATATTCGGAGACGAGAATCATCGTCACCAGCCGCATCATCGGCTATCGCCGGACGCTGCTCACGAACGCGGGGTTCCGCCATTTCACCCTGCAGGACCTGAACGAGCGACAGGTCACCGCGTTCGTGCGGCAGTGGTACACGCTCACCCTCGGCGAGCGGGCCGGGGAAACGGAAGCTCGCATCGCGCGGCTCCGCCAATCGTTCGCGGCCTCGCCGTCCATCCGCCAGCTGGCCGGGAACCCGATGCTGCTGACCATCATGGTCATCATCGGCAAGCATCAGGAGCTCCCCCGCGAGCGCTGGAGGCTCTACAACCGCGCCGCGAGTGTGCTCGTGCAGCACTGGGACGTGAGAAAGCATCTCGCCGAGAAGCAGCTCGGCAACGACCTGATGGACGAGGAGGACAAGAAGGAGTTGCTGCGCCGCCTCGCCTACGCCATGCAGGCCGGCGATGGTGGCCTGACCGGCAACTACATCCACGCCGAGGAGCTACAGGCGATGTTCGAAGGTTACCTCCGCGAGCGCTACAGCTTCGATCCGGCACGCGCCAAGATCACCGCGCGGGAGATCATCACGCAGTTCCGCACGCGCAACTTCATCCTCTCCTCCTACGGCGCGAATCTGTACGGGTTCGTGCACAGGGCGTTCCTCGAATTCTTCTGCGCCGACTCGATCCGGATGCGGTTCGAGAAGACGAAGGAGCTTCCACTCGACGCACTAAGAACGATTTTCGATACCTGTTGGAAGAAAGAAGAGTGGCACGAAGTGCTGCGCCTTGTTTGCGGAATGATCGGGGAGGAATTCGCCGGAGAGATGATCGATCACCTGCGGTCGCTTGGCCGGAAAGAAAACATCCAACTGGCAGTGGAGTGCCTGCAGGAGGTGCGTCGGCCTGAACGGCTGCAGGCAATAGGACGCGATCTGCTCGTGGCCCTCCTCGACGGAGTATGGGAGGGTGCGTGGTGGGTAATGTGGTCGGCCCTTGACACTGCCGCGCAAATCGGAGTGCGGTGGCCGGGACGCGAAGTGCTCGTGGAGTGGTTGTCGCGCGTCACGGACGCGCCAGGAAACGGATCTCTTGAGTTCGATCTCGGGCGCACTGTAGCCGCTCTGGGGCATGACCTGCCTGATGTGCGAGAAAGTATCCTTCGTCGGCTCGATAGTCGCGGCGGTCTGTTAGAAGTAACGCTCACTGCACTCGCGGTGGGTTGGCCAGACCCGACCACCGCAACCATTCTGATCGACCCCGGGCGGCGTCGAGATCCTGAATTCAGGGTTCGCGCACTGCCCTTGGCCGCGCGCCATCTCAAAGCGATACCCGGAGTGATCGACCAACTGTTTTCACAACCAGATCTGCCCGATTGGGTGGTCGTACATACCTTCCCGGAAGACTCCCGAGCGTTGCCGCACCTCCTGCGCGAGGTCAACGACAGTTCATCAACTTCGCGAGCAATGGCAGTACATGGGTTGCAGCATCACCTTACCGCGCCAGAAGTTCAGCGCACGCTGCTGCGTATCGCGCAGAACGGCCGGGAACCGCTGATTGGAAAAATAGCGGCTGACATCCTCGAGGAGGCCCGCCCTACCGCTCCCGCCTGACGCTCCTCCTGCACTTCGCCTCCGCCCTCGACTCGATCTGCCGCACCCTCTCCCGCGACAGCCCGAGGATTTCCCCGATATCCCGCAGGGTCAGCTCATCATCCTGCAGCACGCCGTAGCGGAGCTTGAGGATCGTCTTCTCCTCTAAAGTCAGCTCGTCCACGGCGGTCTGCACGGAGCCTTGCTGGCGGATGGTCTGGAGGTACGGGAGGCGGTCGTCGGCGAGTTGGGGGCTGGTGCCTTCGACGCGGTCGTCGAGCTCGTACCAGTAGCGGAACGAGGCCTTGGGGTTCGGGTTGGTATACAGGAGCAGCACGGCCAGCTCGCTCTCGTTGATGGTGAGCTTCTCGCAGATCTTGCGTTTGGCGCTGTCGAGCACTCCGCGCACGTTCTCGACCTCGCGGTTGAGGAACGAGGCCAGCTCGCGGATGCTCTTGGGGATGTTGTCGGAGACGCCGTGGCGCAGGGTGAGCACGAGGCGCTCTTTCGGGGAGAGCTCGGACATGTGCGCCAGGAGCTCGGCGCGGCGCGACTGCTCCTGCATCTCGTTCTCGGCCGACGGCATCATGGTCTGCTCGACCACGTCCGCCAGCTCGGTGTGCGACTCGTCGTCCAGCTCGGCGTTGAGCGAGTAGTTGTCGGCGCTGGCCTGCAGGAGGGTCTGGATCTCCTTCACGCTCACGCCGAGGTTCTGCGCCAGTTCGTCCGGCGTGGGGATGTGGTTCCCCTCGGTCATGGCCGTGGCGATGGCCTTCTCCAGCCGGTACATCAGGTTGGCGCGCTTGGGGGGCAGGCGGAACGCGCCGGCCTGTTCGGACAGCGCGTGCAGGATGGCCTGGCGGATCCACCACACCGCGTAGGTGATGAACTTGACGTTCTTGTCGGGGTCGTACTTTTTCGCGGCGTGAATGAGACCGATGTTGCCTTCGTTGATCAGGTCGAGAAAGAGGACGTGGGCATTGCGGTACCGCTTCGCGTACGAGACGACGAAGCGCAGGTTGGCCTTGACCAGCTCCTCCAGCGCTTCCTTGTCGTTTTCCTGAATCCGGCGCGCGAGCTCACGCTCCCGTTCGGGAGTCAGCCGGGGAACCTTGGCGATTTCCTGCAGGTATTGATTGAGGAGATCGTATGAGTCGTCTCGTTCTTCGTACCGGGCCATGTTGCGGAACGGTCATTCTACACCTCAGCGGCGGGCGACGCGGGAGACGTGACGCGGACGATCCTTCAGCTCTCGCGCGATCATGTCGGCATCGACGTCCACCCGCACCAGCACCGTGTCGGCGCCGTCGTGCGCGAGGACCATCAGCTCCAGGCGGTCGGCCTGTTTCGACGGCCGCGCGTAGATGAAGCTCCAGTCGTTCGAGCGCCGCGACCACACCTGCACGAGCGGCTGGAACCCGGGACCGGCCTGCGTGCGGATGATGTCGCCGAGCTTCTTCGGGTCGACGTCCTGCGCCCCTTCGAACGTGGCCAGCTGGAAGTCGTGCACTCCCTCGGGAGCCACGACCCGGACGACGAAGCGCGCCAGGCCGAGGAACGGGATCCAGATCCGCTTCACCCCGTGCTGCGAGTCGATGGCCCGGGCCACGGAGGCGAAGTCGGCGTGGAGCGGGAGCGTGAGGACGAGTGCGAGTACGGCCGCGATTCTCTTAGTCATGGTCGCCGTCCTTCTTGGTGATGCGGGGGATGCCGAACTCCCCTTCGAGCTTGGAGAGGCGGTCGATGTCGATGTCGCCGACGATGTTCACCACCGTGAACTCGCGCGGCTCGGCGGAGATGATGACCAGGCCGTCGATCTTGTCGCCGCGCATGTCGGCCATGATGTTCACGTTCTCTTTGTGCTTGCTGCGCACGGTGACCAGCGGCTTCCAGTTGGCGCCGAGCTGCGACTTGAGGCGGTCGATCATGTTCCGGTCGTACTCCCCTTCTTTGGCGAAGGAGTAGCTGCGGACGTAGATCCCTTTGAGGCCGCCGAGCATGGCGCGGATCTCGCGCTCGTCGGCGTCGTTGCCGGAGAGGAACTTGGCGGCCAGGCGGATCATGTTGGCGTCGAGGGTGACGTCGACGATCTCGTCGGCGCGGTCGGCCAGGGCGGGGAAGTCGAGCTTGATGCTCTGCGCCGACGCCGGGACGGCGAGGAGGCAGAGAAGAGTGAGGGCAATGAAGACTTTGCGCATGGTGGCTCCTTGTTTCGTTGTCGGTTGTCAGTTGTCAGTTGTCTGTGAGGTCTGGCTCCGAGGCACAGACAACCGACAACCGAGAACTGACAACATGGTCATTCGTTCGTTCCGATGGTGCGGACTTCCTGCTGCGCGTAGCGGACTTTTTCGCCGGCGATCTTCAGGGCCAGGAGGA
This sequence comes from Thermoanaerobaculia bacterium, assembly GCA_035627015.1. Lineage (GTDB taxonomy): Bacteria > Acidobacteriota > Thermoanaerobaculia > Gp7-AA8 > Gp7-AA8 > QHVT01. The sequence continues at coordinate 75,935 of DASPMO010000039.1, forward strand.
CCTGCTCGCGGGCGCGTTCTCCCTCGCGGCGCTCGTGGATGGTGTGCGCGGCCCAGCCGCCGAGGATGGCGGTCAGGGTCACGGACGCGGCCACGGCGCGCCACCAGCGGTTCCGCTTGGGCGCACGTTCGTGCTCGATCCGCTGCAGCACGCGGGAGGCGAAGCCGGCCGGCGGCGACTCCCGTCGCAGTGCGTTTCTCAGATCGTTTTCGAGACTCATGGGTGTTTCTCCAGTTTCCTGCGCAGCGACTGGAGGGCGCGGTGCAGGTGACTCTTCACGGTGTTGACGGGCATGCCGACGATCCGGCAGATCTCCGACGGATCGAGGTCTTCCTGATAGCGGAGGGTGACGATGGCGCGCTGCGCGTCGGGCAGCTCCTGCACGAGGCGCTTGAGGCGCCGGTCGAGGAGCGGGTCGGCGGGCTTGTGCGCGGCCGGCAGGTCGCCGGCATCGTCGAGGCTGACGGCTTTGAGCTTCGAGCGCCGGGTCAGGTCGATGCAGCGGCGCGTGGTGACCTGGCGGAGCCAGAAGAGCACGTGCGCGTCCGACTCCAGGTTGTCGAGGTGGCGGTAGAGCTGGAGGAAGACGTCCTGGGCCACTTCCTCGGCACGCGAGCGGTCGCCGAAGAAGTTCCAGGCCAGGCTGTAGACCATGGCCTCGTGCTGCTCGATGAGCTCCGCGAAGGCGTCGTGGTCGCCCTCGCGCGCCCGGGTGAACGCGGTGGGGAACTGGTGGAGCGCCTCTGGCACGATTGCCGTCATCCTGTGGCTATATACGCAGGATTCGGGAAACGGGTGCAGGTGTGGAGTGCGGCGACGCTTTGGATGCGGGAGGCGCCAGCCTCCCGCCCGGTCCGCCGCAGCTGGCGCTGCGGCCTGGAAAGCGGCAGCTGGCGCTGCCGCACTCCATAGTTACTTCTTCGTCAGGGTCATGTCGAAGAACTTCATCCACTGGGTGCCGTTGGGGGAGTACTCACCGACTTCGTGCCACTCCCCTTTCTCGGTGCGGTTGATGGTGTAGCGGATCTTCGCGCCCTGGGGGGTGGTGAAGCCCCAGGAGGCGGAGTCTTTCTCGCCGGCCTCGAACCAGGCTTCGACGTGGCCGTCGTGGGCGGTCCAGGCGTGGAATTCGTACTTTTTCGTCTGTTCGTTGAAGGAGACGACGCCGAGGGCCTGATGGACGACCTGGTCGCCCGTCTTGCCGAGGCCTTCGACGAGAAGCGCGCGGCCGCCGAGCTTCGACTGCACTTTCTCACTCTGCATCACCTGCTGCGGCTCGCCCGGCCCCATGCGGATGGTGGCGGGACCGCTCCACTCCCCTACCCACCAGTCGAGCTTGCGCATTTCGTCGGCGGCGAACACGGGCACTGCGAGAAACAGGACGACCAGCAACTTTTTCATCATGCCGGGCAATGTAGGTCGCCGGGGGAAGCGGCAGGAGTGGACGCTGTCACCGGCACGGGATGACGAACGTCATGACGCACGACACCGAGGGTCCGATGCGTGACATCCGAGGGCCCGATGT
>DASPMO010000040.1:0-71008 GCA_035627015.1 Thermoanaerobaculia bacterium
GCCGCGCTCAGGATGACAGAGTTCGAGCCCGTCCGCGACTTCCTCGCCGAGCATCGCCGCGGGCGGCTCGAGTCGCGCGAGGTGGCGGTCACGATCGACGGCAACGAGCGCACGCTGCGCGTCTCCATCGTCCCGCTCCCCGACACGGACGAAGAGATGCTCATCGCCGAGGACGTCACCGAGATCCTGCGCAGCAACCGGCTCGAGGCGTGGGGGGAGATGGCGCGGCAGGTGGCGCACGAGATCAAGAACCCGCTCACCCCCATCCAGCTCACCGCCGAGCACCTGCGCGCCGTCGCGGAGCGCGGCGACCCGAACCTGCCGCAGGTCGTCGAGCACGCGGTGGAGAACATCCTCCGCCAGGTGGTCACGCTGCGGGAGACGTCGCGCGAGTTCAGCGACTACGCCTCCCTGAGACAGGTGCAGCGCAAGCCGCTCGACCTGCAGAAGCTGCTGGGCGACCTGGCCGCGGGGTACGAGGAGAGCCACGAGCGCGGCATCGCGTTCGAGACCGAGATCGCCCCCTCGACGCCGCGCAATTTCCACGGCGACGAGCGCCTGCTGCGCGGCGCGGTGACCAACCTCATCGAGAATGCCTTCCAGGCCGCGGCCGGCGGACGGGTGCGCCTGGCCGCGCACGGCGTCGACTCCAAGGTCGTCATCGGCGTCGAGGACGACGGTCCCGGCGTGGCCCCGGAGCTGCTGCCGAAGATCTTCGATCCGTACTTTTCGACCAAGTCGACGGGCACCGGACTCGGCCTGGCCATCGCCCGGAAAGCGATCGAGGAGCACGGCGGCGTCATCCGTGCAGAGAATGTGCATCCCGGATTGCGCGTTGTGATCGAATTGCCGCTCCGATGAGAAAACTGGCCGTCAGCATTGCCGTGATCCTGTTCGCGACCCCGCTCGCGCACAGCGACATGGAGACCACCCGCGCCACGCTGCGGGAGCACGTGCTCCGCCTCATCAACCGCGATCGCGCCCTCTACAACCTGCCGCCCGTCCAGCTCGACCCGCAGGCCTCCGCCATCGGCGACGCGTATTGCCGCACGCAGCTCGAGAACGGCACCACCGGCCACTACACGACGGACGGCATCGCGCCGTACGCGCGCTACTCCCTGGCCGGCGGCAACGACGCGGTGAGCGAGAACGCGGCGGCATGGTCGGCGACCTACGACTTCAGCGACCGCGCGCTGTACGAGATGGCCCGCCGCTCCCAGGACGCGATGATGGCCGAGATGCCGCCGAACGACGGCCACAAGCGGACCATGCTCGACCCGCACGCCACGCACGTCGGCATCGGCCTGGCGTGGGAAGGGGGGGAGTTCCGCCTGGTGCAGGAGTTCGTCCGCCGCTACGTCGACTGGACGCGCGAGCTGCCGCGCCACGCGCGCGTCGACCAGAACGTGATGTTCGGCGGCAAGCCGCTGCCCGGTGTGACCGTCGAGGGGATCACCGTGCACCACGAGCCGCTGCCGGTGCCGATCGCGGCGACGACGGCCAGCGCCATCGCGACGTATTCGCTCCCGGAGAAGCGCCGCGAGTACGTGCCGCGCGTCCGCGGGCAGGGGATCTCGCTCGCGCGGCGCGGCGATTTCTCGATCCGCGGCGACGGGGCCTTCTCCTTCATCGTGCCGTTCGCCGACGGGCCGGGGCTGTACACGGTGGTGGTGTGGGTGAAGAAGGACGGGCAGCGCACGGCGTTCCCGGCCAGCAACGTGTCGATCCGCGTGGAAGGTAGCTTGCAGAGCACCGCGCGGGCATCGGCACTGAAGTGATTTACGACGCGATTATCATCGGCGGCGGCCCCGCCGGCCTCACCTGCGCCATCTTCCTGGCCCGCTACCGCCGTCCGGTGCTCGTGGTCGACGAGGGGCATCCGCGCAACTACGCCACGACCGGCATCCACGGCTTCCTCGGCCATCACAGCATCGCCCCGCGCGAGCTGCTCGAGCGCGGGCGCGCCGAGGCGGAGCACAGCGGGGCCGAATTCCTCTCCGCGCGGGTGACGAAGGTCGAGCAGGTCGGCGACACGTTCGAGGTCACCGCGGGCGATGCCGTGCATCGCGGCCGGCGCCTCGTCCTCGCCTACGGCGTGCGCGACACGCTCCCCGACATCCCGGAGATCGAGTCGCACTATGGCCGGTCCGTGCACCACTGCCCCGACTGCGACGGCTTCGAGTGCAGCGACCAGCGCATCGGCGTCATCGGCTGGGGGAAGAAGGTGGTCGGCCTGGCGCTCAAGCTCCTGCAGTGGAGCGACGACGTGGTGGTCTTCACGCACGGCCACGGGCGCGAGTGGGACGAGGAAGAGCACAGCAAGCTCCTCGCGGAACGGATCGACATCAAGGACGAGAAGATCGTCGCGCTCGACGGCTCGCCCCTGCAGGCCGCCGTGCTGGAGACCGGCGAGCGCGTCCCCGTGCAGCGCCTCTTCTTCAACATCCGCGTCGAGCGCTCCTGCGACCTCGCCGAGTCTCTCGGTTGCAAGGTGGCCGAGGACGCACCGAATGTGGTCGTGGACGAGCACCGCCAGACGAGCGTCGAGGGCGTGTGGGCGGTGGGGGACCTCGTCGAGGGCGCGCAGCTCGCCATCACCGCCGCCGCGGATGGCGCCATCGCCGCCATCGCCATCAACAAATCGCTCCTCCCCCCCGCGAGACAGGTCTGATCTGGAGTGCGGCAGCGGCCAGCTGCCGCTCTCAATCGCTAAGGCCGCAGCCTCCGCCCGCCCGCGCCAGCTGCGGCTGGCGCAATTGAAAGCGGCAGCTGGCCGCTGCCGCACTCCAGATCAGACCACCACCCACAACGCCTGGCGTCTGGCCAGTGCCTGCCTGGCGGAAAGCATCAACTGCACGTACGTCTCGAGCTCGAGGTTCACCTCGTCACTTTCCAGCAACTGCGCGGCGAGCGACATCAGCTCCACATCATCCACAGGCAGCGATGACGCGGCGGCGAAGCGCTGCAGCTCGAGCAGCAGCGCATCGAGGCTCCCCACCTGCAACGGATCCGCGAGGTTTGCCACCCCGACGTGCGACACCCCCTCGAAGCCCGGCACGTACACCGCCTGGTAGGCATCCACCGTCGTCAGCTGCGGCGAAGAATCCAGCGTGCGCATCACGCGCGCCTGCAGCGCGCGCCAGCCGCCGGCGTCGACGGGATCGGAGCGGTACGGCTCCGTGCCGCCGGGGGTCGGGAGCACGGCGTCGATGGCCGCGCCCAGTCCCGCTCCGAAGACGTCCCTGGCGGTGCCGACTACGAACGTCAGTGCCATCTACTTCGTGTGCATGTCGATGACGCGGTGGATGGCGCGCGTGCAGACGTCGCAGAAGCCGACCTCGTTCCGCGTGAACATGATGCAGTCCGCCTCCGGCCGGTACAGCCCCGTGGCCTCGTACGCCGCCCCCTCGAACGCCCCCACTTTGTCGGCGTACTTTTCCTCGGAGAGCATGCGCGTCTCGATGACCTGCTCGCGGCGGAAGAGCGCGTCCATCTCCGACTCCGGACGGTTCTCGGCACGCAGCTTCGCGCGCTCGGCCTGGTACTCGCGCTGCTGCTTCTCGAACGCCTCCTTGTTCCACGGCGTCGGCAGCGGCGTCCCCGGCGTGACCAGCTCCATCCACTTCGGACGCGCGCCGTTGGCGGTGATGTTCGGCTCCCACGGCTCCGGGTGGTCCGTCCCGCCGGTCGTGTAGGCCACCTGCGACGTGTAGTACTCGTCGCCGAGGCCGGCGAAGTGATGGCCGAACTCATGGACGAACACGTACTCGGAGAACGCGCTGTCGACCGACGACGTCGCCTGGTCGTTGAAGATCCCGCCGCCGCCGTACTGCTTCTCGTTCACCAGGATCTCGATGAAGTCATAGGGCGCGGAGGAGGCGGCGTCGCGCAGCGCCTTGTTGTCGAGCGTCAGGACGTAGCGCTCGGAGTCGAAGATGTTGTACTCGACGCCGGTCACGGTGCGGCGGTCGTCGCGCGTGCGCGGGCGGTGCACGCCGCTCTTCGACGCGGGCAGCTCCAGCACACGCACGTTGAAATCGCTCCTGCGCGACTTGAACGGCTCGGTGGCGAACAGCTTGCCGGCCAGGCGCTCCACGTCGCGCCGCAGCTTCGGCATCTCCGCCTCGGTGTAGCCCTCGCCGATGACCAGGAGGTCGACCTTCTGCGACGGTGGCCCGTTGTCGATGTACGACCACACCTTGCCGGCCGGGCGTCCTGCCGACGGATTCACGAAGCGCGAGCCGGGATCGACGACCGTCGACCAGACCTGCTGAAAGGCGTTCTGCGCGTCGCGCTTGCTGAGGCGCACCTGCACCGGCTTTGACGGCCACGGGAAACGGAGCGACTCGTGGAACGTGGCCGCGCGCTCTTTCGCCTCGGGAGTGGTCTCGAACTCGCCGTACACCGAGGCGAAGCCGCGGGAGTAGATCACCTGGTTGGTCTCGCGGTCGACGACCTCGAAGTAGTACTTGCCGAGATTCGAAGTATCAATGAGGCGCGTGCGCGAGCCCGGCCACGGGCCGTCGTTGAGCACCCCCTGCAGCGCCACGATCTCGTCGCCCTTCGGCGTGGAGGTGTGGAAGTAGTCGACGCGCATGGTGCGGCCGAAGTCGAAGTCCGCCGCGGCGAGCGGCAACGAAGCGATGACAATCAGCAGGAGAGCTTTCAGACGCATACGGCGGATTGTATTCTCGGACGATGCTCGCGCTCCTGCTGTCCGCCGCTCTCGCCGCGCAGGTGCAGGAAACCATCACCGTCGAGCGCGTGCTGGTGGACGTGCGGGTGACGACGGATGCCGGCGAGCCCGTGGTGGATCTGGGGCCGGAAGACTTCAACGTGCGGATCGCGGGGAAACGCGCGGTCGTCGAATCGGCCGAATGGGTGCCGGACGTAGGACGGGCTTCAGCCCGTCCCGAGCCCGCCGCACCGGAGAGGCGGGCTGAAGCCCGCCCTACGTCCGGCAGAACCATCGTGTTGTTCGTCCAGACCGACTTCGCCCGCCACCCCACCCGCACGCACGGCCAGCTCAACTTCCTCCGCTACGCGGACGACATGATCCGCGCGTTCGCGCCGGAAGACCGCATCGCCGTCTTCTCCTTCGACTCGCACCTCAAGTTCCGCCTCGACCTCACCACCGACAAGGAGGCCGCCGTCGAGGCGCTCATCGACACGATCTCCATCGACCACCCTCCCCCGCCGCCGGCCGTGCCGGAGCCGTCGCTGGCGCCGCATCTCAGCCGCGACGCCATGCGCCGCGCCGCGCATTCCGAGACGGCGCTGCTCCTCGTCGCGCACGCGCTGCGGCAGGTGCCGGGGACGAAGTCGCTGCTTCTCCTCGGCTGGGGACTGGGGGAGCGGGGCATCACCGGCGTGCGCATGAAGCGCGACTGGAAGCCCGCGCGCCACGCGCTCGACGCCGCGCGCGTGAGCATCTTCGCGCTCGATACCTCGTACGCCGACTACCACGACCTCGAGATCGGCCTGCAGACCGCGGCCGAGGAGACGGGCGGCTTCTACGCGAAGACGCACCTCTTCCCCGGCATCGCCGTGGAGCGCCTGCAGCGCACGTTGAGCGGCCATTACGAGCTCACGCTGCGCGCGTCGGAGTCGCTGCAGCGCGACACGCACTCGCTCGACGTGCGCGTGAAGCGCCGCGGCGCGCGCGTGCTCGCGCCGATGTCCGTCGCGATCCGCTAACGCACGGGCCCGCTGCTTGCACAACTTCCTGTGCAGGAGGTTTCTGCATGGCAGCCAAGTACGGGAAGAAAGCGTCGGACAAAGTCGAGACCGAGATGCACAAGTACAAACGCGGGACGCTCAAGAGCGGCTCCGGCAAGAAGGTGACGAGCCGCAAGCAGGCCATCGCCATCGGCCTGTCGGAAGCCCGCCGCGAAGGCGGCAAGGTGCCGTCGAAGAAGGCGTCGTCGTCGTCTTCGTCGTCGAAGAAGGGCGGAGCGAAGAAGGCCTCGTCGTCGTCTTCGAAGAAAGCTTCGTCGTCTTCGAAGAAGGCGTCGAGCTCCTCGAAGAAGTCCTCTTCGTCGAAGAAGAGCAGCTCGTCGAAGAAGTCGTCGAAGAAGAAGTAGGCCCACAGGCTCATAGGCTCATAGGCTCATAGGCTCATAGGGTCCGCCTGTGAGCCTGTGCCACTATGAGCCTGTGAGCCTCCGCACCACGCTCCTCCTCCTCTTCGCCATCGCGCTGGCCTGGTCCGCCGTCCGCCCGCACGACTGGTTTACCTGGGTGCTGGAGGTCTTTCCTGCGGTCATCGGCGCGGTGCTCCTCATCGCCACGCGGAAACGCTTCGCGCTCACGCCGCTGCTCTACATCCTCCTCTTCATCCACGCGCTGATCCTCGTCGTCGGCGGCCACTACACCTACGCGCTCGTGCCGTTCGGCTTCTGGATGCGCGACGCCTTCGGCTTCGCGCGCAACCACTACGACCGCGTCGGCCACTTCGCGCAGGGCTTCGTGCCGGCCATCGTGGCGAGAGAGATCCTCATCCGTGCGAACGTGGTCCGCGGGCGCGGCTGGCTCTTCTCCATCGTGGTCGCGTTCTGCCTGGCCATCAGCGCCGCGTACGAGCTGCTGGAATGGGCCGTCTCCGCGCTGTCCGGCTCCGCGGGCGACTCCTTCCTCGGCACGCAGGGCGACATCTGGGACACGCAGAAAGACATGGCCCTGGCCTTCCTCGGCAGCATCGTCGCGCAGCTCACCCTCGGGCGCCTGCACGACCGGCAACTGGCCGCGGTTGACGCGCCCGCCCCGGTCGGCTATCTTCATCCCCCCGCCGCGGAATAGCCTCCACGGCCGGTTCGTTGACAGGTTTCCGATCGTTTCACGATGAAAGATCGTAGGCGCTTAGCTCAGTCGGTAGAGCATCACCTTCACACGGTGGGGGTCAGCGGTTCGAGTCCGCTAGCGCCTACCAACGATCGAAACACAGTCCCCTAGCTCAGTTGGTTAGAGCGCTACCTTGACACGGTAGAGGTCAGCGGTTCGAGTCCGCTGGGGACTACCATCGCGCAAGCATTGACGCCGTCCCCCTCGCGAGGGACGGCGTTTTTCGTTTGCGCTACTGCGTGATGCGGATGGCGTTCAGGTTGAAGTACTCCTGCTCGGAGTGCACGCGCAGGACGTGCTGCCCTGCCGCGAGCGTCACGCCGCTCGTGCCGTACCAGGCGTAGGTCCCCCACCAGCCCGTGCTCGGGACCGTCGACGGCACGTCGATCGTGTACTCGAGCCACTCGCCGGTCTCGATGTTGTTGACCGCGTGGCTGGTGGCATTCGTGCCGGAGGCCGGCGTGTAGATGTCGACGTCCTCGCTCGTGCGGTAGTGGCCGCCGGCGTTGCCCGGGATGGCGTCGTGCGGCTCCCCCGCCGCTGACGAGATCGCGAGGAAGTACCTCGACGAAGAGGAGCCATGATGCTGGCCGCGCTGCTGATCGTCGCCGCCACCGTGCAGGGCACCGTCGTCTTGGATGACCAGGCGCTGCCCGGCTGCGTCGTCCGCCTCGGACAGGCCGAAGCGATCACGGACGTCGACGGCCGCTACGCCTTCTTCGACGTGGCACCCGGACGCTACGACCTCCACTTCGATCTGGCCGGTCTCACTCCGAGCCGCCTGCACATCACGATGCAAGGCCGCGACGTCGTCCTGCCTGCACACGCCCTCGAAGTCGCCGGGACGCGCTGCACCATGACCATCAAGATGTGCCGCGACATGCCGCCGGTTTCGCTCTGGGACGAGCCGCTCTGTTCCGAGCTCGACGAAATCAACGCGCTAATCGAGAAGAACGACCTCGCATCCCTGCGCGCGCGGTACCTCGTCACGACGTCGATCCCGATGCGAAACCACATCGCCGGCGCGCTCGTGCGGCGTGGCGCAGCGGACGACGCCGTCTGGCACGAGCTGGCCGGCTACGCCGAGGTCGCGGTACAGCATCCGGAGGTCGACGGCGGCCCGCCGCCGGCATTCGAGGCCTGGAGTCAGCGGCGGAACGTGGAGCCGCGGATGGCATGGATCGTCGTCCAGCAGGCATTCGCCCTCGCGTCGGACGATCCACGCTCCCGTCCCATGCTCCTGGAGGCGCTCGACACGGGCCACCGAAACCTGGTCTTCACCGCCCTGCTCGACCTGGCCACGCAGCAGGACGAGACGGCGCTACCGGCCATCACCCGCGCGCTGAAGCAGTTCCCCGATCCAGGCTACTTCGAGGAGACGCTCGCGCTCTTCCGCCTCCCCGCCGCCCGCGCGCTCGCCCAACACTGATACTCTCGCCGCGTGAGCGCCGTCGAATACCGCGACGTCTCCGTCACGGCCCCGAACGGCGGAGTCCTCCTCGACCGCGTCTCCCTCACCATCGCCCGCGGCGAGCGCGTGGCGTACCTCGGCCGCAGCGGCGCGGGGAAGACCACGGCGCTGAAGCTGATCAACGGCCTGGTCGCGCCGTCCTCCGGCACGATGCTGATCGATGACGCGCCGCTCGGCGAGCAGGACCTGGTCGCGCTGCGCCGCGGCATCGGCTACGTCATGCAGCATCCCGCGCTCTTTCCGCACCGCACCGTCTTCGACAACATCGCCACCGTGCCGCGCCTCCTCGGCTGGGACGAGGCGCGGACGCGCGACGCCGCCGCGGCGCTGCTGCGGCAGCTCGAGCTGCCGGTGGAGCGCTTCGGCACGCGCCATCCGCGCATGCTCTCCGGCGGCGAGCAGCAGCGCGTGGCCATCGCCCGGGCCATGATCGTCGCGCCGCGGCTGCTGCTCTGCGACGAGCCGTTCTCCGCGCTCGATCCGCTCATCCGCACGGAGCTGCAGTCGCTGCTCATCGAGACGGCCAGGGAGACCACGCTCGTCTTCGTCACGCACGACGTGCGCGAGGCGCTGCGCATCGCCGGGCGGATCGTCGTCTTCGACGCCGGCCGCGTCGTCGCCGACACGGCGTCCGGCGCGCTCGCCCGGCACGAGCATCCGCTCGTGAGAAGATTCGTGGCGTCGGCGGGCTGAAGCCCGCCCCACATCATGAACCTGCTGCGACTCACCGGCGAGCACCTGCTGATCGTCGTCATCGCCGTGACGATCGCCATCGCCGCGGGTGTCCCCCTGGGCACCTTCGCCCATCGCCGCCGCGGCGCGGGCGGCGTGGCGTTGCGCGTCACCGACGCCGTGCAGACCATCCCCTCGCTGGCCATGTTCGGCTTCCTGATCCCGCTGCCGTTCATCGGCGGGATCGGCATGCGCCCGGCCATCGTGGCGCTGGTCCTCTACTCGCTCCTGCCGATCGTGCGCTCGACACTGGTCGGCCTGCAGCGGGTCGACCCGCACGTGCGCGAGGCCGCCACGGCCCTCGGCATGACCGGCCGCCAGCTGCTCTGGCAGGTCGAGCTGCCGCTGGCGACGCCGGCCATCGTGGCCGGCATCCGCATCGCCGCGGTGACGGCCATCGGCGTGGCCACCATCGCCGCGGCGGTGGGCGGCGGCGGACTGGGGACGCTCATCTTCCGCGGCGTGGCCATGGTGGACACGCGCCTGATCCTCTCCGGCGCCCTCCCCGCCGCGCTGCTCGCACTCGTGGCCGACTTCGCGCTCACGCTGCTGGAACGGCGTCTCGCGCGCCGCCGGGGAGAAGCATGAGGCTGTTGCTGGTTGCTGGTTGCTGGTTCCTTGTGGGTTCGCGCAAATCGCACCACAGGCCCGAGCCCCCACAGCAACCAGCAACCAGCAACCAGCAACATCCGTTGGCCTGGTTCGTCGCACTCCTTCTCCTGACTTCATGTGGCGAGAACGAGCAGCGCCCCATCGTGGTCGGCTCGAAGAATTTCACCGAGTCCGTGATCCTCGGAGAGCTGCTCGCGCAGAAGCTCGAGCAGGCGGGGTGCAAGGTCGAACGGCGCCTGAACATGGGGGGGACGTTCGTCTGCGACTCCGCGATCCGCTCCGGCGCCATCGACGCTTACGTCGAGTACTCCGGAACGGCACTCACGGCCATCCTCAAGCAGCCATCGATCAACGACCGCGCCCGCGTGAACGCCACCGTCCAGGGCGAGTACGCGAAGCGCGGCCTGGAATGGTCGCCGCCGCTCGGCTTCAACAACACCTTCGCCATGATCGTGCGCAAGGACAGTGGACTGCGGACCATCTCCGACCTGGCGAAGATCGCGGCGACCGTGCGCCCCGGCTTCGGCTACGAGTTCACCGAGCGCCCCGACGGCTGGACGGGGTTGCAGCAGGCGTACGGTCTCCGCGTGGCTACCCAGCCGCGCACCATGGACCTCGGCCTGACCTACAAGGCCGTCGCCAACGGCGAGGTCGACCTCATCGCCGGCAACTCCACGGACGGCCTCATCGAGCCGCTCGGGCTGGCGATCCTCGAAGACGATCGCCGCTACTTCCCTCCGTACGACGCCGTCGTCGTCCGCCGCCGCGATCTCGACCAGCGCTGCAGCGGTGCCTCCGCCGCGCTCGAGTCCCTCCGCAACACGATCGACGACGCCGCCATGCGGCGGCTGAATTACGAGGTGGATGGGAAGAAGCGCGAGGTGGCAGAGGTCGTGCGGGAGTTCTGGAGTGCGCGAGCGCCAGCTCGCGCTCTCAATGCGGGAGGCGCCAGCCTCCGCCCCCCGCCGCAGCTGGCGCTGCGGCATTGAGAGCGGCAGCTGGCGCTGCCGCACTCCAGACGAGGGAGATTGGAGACGGATCGCGCGATCTACAATGAGCGCGCTCCATGCAGCCTACCCGCATCTACCTCGTCCGTCACGGGGCGACGCAATTGACAGCAGAAGACCGCTTTTCCGGGGCGGTGGGGGTCGACCTGTCCGAGGATGGGCGGTGGCAGGCGGCGCGGCTGGGGGAGCGGCTGCAGCGGCAGGGGATCGATGCGGCGTATTGCTCGACGCTGTCGCGCGCGATCGAGACGGCGGAGATCATCGGCGGGCGGTGCGGCATTGCGCCCGTCACCACGCACGGGCTGGAGGAGATCAGTCACGGGCGGTGGGAGGGGCTGACGCGGCGCGAGGTGGAAGAGCGCTACGCCGAGGAGTACGCGTCGTGGGAAGAAGACCCGTTCACCTTCGCGCCGGAAGGGGGCGAGTCGGGGGTGGCGGTGCTGGCGCGGGCGCTGCCGGTGCTGCGGCGCATCGTCACGTCGCATGAGGGGCAGCGCGTCCTGGTCGTCTCGCACAAGGCCACCATCCGGCTGCTGCTGAGCAGCCTGATCGGCTTCGACGAGCGCGGCTACCGCGACCGGCTCGATCAGGCGCCGGCGTGCCTGAACGTCCTCGACTTCCGCAGTCCCGCGCACGTCCGGCTCATGCTCTTCAATGACACCTCGCATTACTCCGAGCGCCCGCGCGTGCCGACGCAGAACCTCTCGAAGTGGTGGGACGAGCCGCGCTGACATGCCCCTGCAACCGGGAGCGCGACTGGGTCCGTATCGCATCGACGCCGAGATCGGCGCGGGCGGGATGGGCCACGTCTTCCGCGCCACCGACACCCGCCTCGACCGCAAGGTGGCCATCAAGGTCCTGCCTCAGCATCGCTGGACCGACCCGCAGGTGCGGCTCCGCTTCGAGCGCGAGGCCCGCGCGCTGTCGTCGCTCAGCCACCCGCACCTCTGCGCGCTCTACGACGTCGGCGAGCTGACGCAGGGCGGCGCCACGTCGCCATACCTGGTGATGGAGCTCCTCGAAGGGGAGACGCTGCGGGAGCGCCTCGAGAACCGCCTGAGCATCCGCAAGGCGCTGCTGTGGGGCGCGCAGATCGCGGAAGGCCTCGCCGCCGCGCACGCGAAAGGCGTCATCCATCGCGACCTCAAGCCGGAGAACGTCTTCATCACCGAGGGAGAGCTGCTGAAGATCCTCGACTTCGGGCTGGCCACCACTCCGCCGATGGGCGGCGACTCGTCGACGGCCGTGCGCACCGAGCCGGGCATCGTCATGGGCACCGCGCACTACATGTCGCCCGAGCAGGTGCGCGGCACGAACCTCGACGCGCGCTCCGACATCTTCTCCCTCGGCATCGTGCTGTTCGAGATGCTCACCGGCAGCGTGCCGTTCCGCGCGCGGTCGGCGGTCGAGACGATGAATTCCATCCTCGTCGACGACCCTCCCGATCTTCCCGGCGTCCCCGACGCCGTGCAGGACCTCGTCCGCCGCTGCCTGGAGAAGGATCCGGCGCAGCGCTTCGCCTCGGCGAAAGACCTCGCCTTCGCGCTGGAGACGGCCGCGAAGAACGTACACACCTCCGCCAAGGCCACGGTCCCCGTGAGGCATGGCGAGAGCCCGGGCGAAGGGCGCAAAGCCAAAGTCGTGCTCCTCGTCCTCATGGCCGCCGCCATCGGCACCGCCGCCTGGCTGTCGCGAGACACGCAGGAGCCCGAGCCGCCGCGCCTGCGCACGCTGACGTGGTCCGGCCGCGACAGCTCCCCCGCCGCGTCGCCGGACGGGAAGCTGATCGCGTACGTCTCGGCGCGCGACGGCACGCGCCGCATCTGGCTCAAGCAGCTCGCCGACGGCACGGAAGCGCCCGTGACCGCGGGCCCGGACGACTCCGCGCCGCGCTTCAGCCCCGACGGCTCGGCGTTGCTGTTCACGCGCGCGAATGCGCTGTACCGCGTGGGGGTGGTGGGCGGCGACCCGCGCAAGCTGGTCGACAACGCGTTCGACGGCGACTGGTCGCCGGACGGCCGGCGCATCGCCTTCATCCGCGATGTCTCGCGCTCCGGAGGCCGCGCGTCGACCGTCTGCATCGCGCCCGTCGACGGCGGCGCGGTGCGCGAGATCGCCACCTCGTCCGAGGCCGAGCTGACGGCGCCGCGCTGGTCGCCCGACCAGCGCTGGATCGCCGTGAACGTACGGCCGCGCGGCACGACCCCCGGATCGATCCTGCTCGTGGACGCGGAGTCGGGGGAGCGGCGCACGCTCTCGCGCGAGGCGCCGCACGGACTCCTCTCCGGCGCGGCGTGGACGAAGAGCGGCGACGCGCTCGTGTACGCGGAGCTGGAAGGGCTGGCCGCGGTTGGACTGCCGCGCCGCCGCGGCAGCAGCGTCATCGTGCGCCACGAGCTCGGCGGCGGCACGCGCGTGCTGCTGCGCAATCCGCACAGCGCCGCCGACACGGTGGACATCGCCCCGGGCGGCCGCATCGTCTTCACCGAGGACGTGACCCGGCAGAGCCTGCAGGAAGTGACGCTGGGCGGGAACGTCACGCGCTGGCTCTCGCGCGGCATGAGCGTCGACCGCCAGCCGGCGTACGCCCGCGGCGGCACGAGCATCGTCTTCGCCTCGGACCGCGGCGGCAACGTCGACCTGTGGGAAGTGACGCTCGACAGCGGACGCGTGCGCCGCCTCACCGACCACGCCTCGGTGGACTGGGATCCGCAGCCCGCGTCCGACGCGCTGGTGTGGAGCTCCAACCGCGGCGGCCACTTCGAGATCTGGACCGCCACCATGGACGGCGCCAGCCCGCATCAGGTGACAAAGGACGGCGTCGACGCGGAGAATCCGTCGCTCCCCGCCGCCGGCGACTGGATCTACTACGACTCCACCAACCCGAAGCACGACGGGCTGTGGCGCATCGGCCGCAATGGCGGGAACGCCGAGCTGATCGTGGCCGGCGAGACCGTGCATCCCGTGGTCTCCGCGGACGGCCAGTACGTGGTCTATCAGCTCCCCGGCGAGACCAGCGAGGTCCGCGTCGTGCGCGTCGCTGACCGGCAGGTCTTCACCCTCGCCGGCGGTCTCTCCGGCGTGAACGCGCTGCGCGCGCAGTGGATCGGAACGTCACACACAGTCGCCTTCCGGGCGCTCGATCCGAGCGGGCACGTGGCCGTGTTCGCCCAGGAGTTCCGTCCCGGCGCCGACACGACGAATACGCGCCGCCCGCTCATCGTTGCGGAGGCGGAGACGTTCGCCATCTCGCCCGACGGCACGAAGGCGGTCCTGTCGCTGATCGACGAGGCCTCGGGGCTGATGATGGCGGAAGACATCGAGGGTCTGGAATGACTTTGCGTCCTTTTTCCGGTTGCGCCGTCTCCCCTGGTGAAAGGAGACGCACACCATGAAGAACGAAACCTGTGGATGCGGCTGTGGCTCGACCTGCTGCGGCGGCGGCTGCTGCTGATCGCATGACCGAGCTGACCTCCGCCGCCGCCGACTATCGCGCCGCGCTCGTCCGCTTCGTGGAGGGACGCGTCCGCGACCGCGCGGCGGCGGAGGACATCGTGCACGACGTGCTGCTGCGCGTCGTCGAAAAACAGACGCAGCTCCGCGACGAGACGAAGCTCGCGCCGTGGCTGTATCAGATGACGCGCAATGCCATCGCCGACCATCATCGCGGCGCGCGGCCGTCCGAGGAGCTGCCGGAAGAGCTCGCGGCCCCGGAGCCGGAGCCGCAGGCGCTGCGCGAGCTGGCGGAGTGCCTGACGCCGTTCATCGAGCGCCTGCCGGAGCACTATCGCGAGGCGTTCGAGCTCTCCGAGGTGCAGGGAGTGACGCAGCAGGAAACGGCGCGGCGGCTGGGGATCTCGCTGTCCGGGGCCAAGTCGCGCGTGCAGCGCGCGCGGGCGAAGTTGCAGGACATGGTGCTCGAGTGCTGCACGATCGAGAGGGATCACCGCGGCAGCATCGTGGATCACGAGTGCCGGAGAGTGTGTGGTTGTACCTGATCTGGAGTGCGGCAGCGCCAGCTGCCGCTCTCCATGCGGAGGCGCCAGCCTCCGCCCGCCCGCGGCAGCTGGTGCTGCCGCATTGAGAGCGCGAGCTGGCGCTCGCGCACTCCAGATCAGAGCAGCTTCTCGATGGTGATGGGGAGGTCGCGGATTCTCTTGCCCGTCGCGTGATACACCGCGTTGGCGATGGCCGGCATGACGCCGACGATGCCGATCTCGCCGATACCCTTCGCGCCGATCGGATTGATGTACGGGTCGTTTTCCTCGACGAAGAGGATGTCGAGGTTGCGGATGTCCGCATTGACGGGCACGAGGTACTCGCCGAAGTTCACGTTGGTGAACGAGGCGATGGAGGGGCGCTTGTCGAAGTGCGTCTGCTCCATCAGCGCGGCGGAGATGCCCTGCACGATGCCGCCGAGGTACTGGCTGCGCGCGGTCTTGGCGTTCAGCACCTTGCCGGCGGCAAAGGCGCTGACCATGCGCCGCACGCGCACGATCCCCAGGTCCTGGTCGACGCCGACCTCGGCGAAGTGCGCGC
This sequence comes from Thermoanaerobaculia bacterium, assembly GCA_035627015.1. Taxonomy (GTDB): domain Bacteria; phylum Acidobacteriota; class Thermoanaerobaculia; order Gp7-AA8; family Gp7-AA8; genus QHVT01. Next base: position 15,202 of record DASPMO010000040.1, read on the forward strand.
CGAAGGCATGCATGGAGTACTGCTGCGCGCTCTCCTCGGGCTTGGAGTCGACGCGCACCTCGAGCGGACGCTCGCTGCTCTCGGCCATCCGCTTCTTCAGCGCCAGGGCCACCTCGTGCACGGCCGCGCCGACGCTCGACGCGGTCATGGAGCCGGCGGAGATCGGCGCGGTCGGGAGCGTCGTGTCGCCGTAGAGGAACTGCACGCGGCTGGCGGGGATGCCGAGGGCGTCGGCGGCCACCTGGGCCATGATCGTGGCCGTGCCGCAGCCCATCTCGTGCGAGCCGCTGGAGATCACCACCGTGCCGTCGGCGTTCAGCACCCCCTTCGCCGAGGCGGGGGCGCGGTGCGCCGGATACGTGGCGGTGGCCATGCCGTAGCCGATGAGCGTGCGTCCATCGCGCATCGAGCGCGGCTCGCGTTTCCGGTTCGCCCAGCCGAAGCGCTCCGCAGCGCGCGCGTAGCACTCCTTGAGCGACTTCGACGACCACGGCTTGCCGTCGCTCGGATTCACGTCGGCGTGGTTGATCAGCCGCAGCTCGACGGGATCGACGTTCAGCTTCCACGCGAGCTCGTCGAGCGCCGACTCCAGCGCGAAGCCGCCCGGGTTCTCGCCCGGCGCGCGCATGTACGTGCCGCTGGAGACGTTCAGCTCCACGACCTTGTGCACGGCGTACATGTTCGGCGTGGCGTAGAGCGTGCGCGTGGGGCGCGTGGAGCGCTCGTTGTAGTCGTTGACCGCGTTCCCCTGGCAGATGCAGTCGTGGATGATCGAGACGAGCTTCCCCTCCTGCGTTGCGCCGAGGGCCACCCGCTGCTCGGTCTCCGGGCGGTGGCCGTTCGTGAAGAAGAGCTGGCGCCGCGGAAGCCAGAGCTTGACCGGACGCTTCACCGCGCGCGCGGCCATGACGCCGATGAACACGTGCGGCCACGCGGAGCCTTTGGCGCCGAACGCGCCGCCGACGTACGGCGAGAGCACGCGCACGTTCTGCAGCGGCACCTCGAACGCGCGCGACAGTGTCTGGCGCGTGGCGAAGATGTTCTGCGCGGAGTCGTGCAGCGTGAGCTGCTCGCCGTCCCAGGCGGCGACGAGCGAGTGGGCCTCCAGCATGTTGTGGTGCTGGTAGGGCGTGCGGTAGACCTGATCGAGCTTGACCGGCGCGCTCGCGAACGCGGCCTGCGGATCGCCTTTGGTGAACGGCTGGCTCTGCGGACCGGGCGGCTTGACGATGGCCTCGGCGCGCAGCGCCTGCATGTCGGTGCGCGGCGTGGCCGCGTCGTACGTCACCTTCACGAGCGACGCGGCATGCGTCGCGTGCTCGAGCGTGTCGGCCACGACGACGGCGATCTGCTGTCCCGTGTAGTGCACGGCGTTGCTCTGGAAGGGGATCAGCTTCGGCTCGGCGTAGTTGCCCGCGGGCGGACCCCCCGGCGCCGCGCCGCCGCCGCTCGGGCTGCGCGTCGGGCCGCCGGTCTCGTTGCGGCCGCCGCCGGCGCTGCCCGGGAAGTTGAGCTTCGGCGCGTTGAGGTGCGACATCACCGTGAGCACGCCCGGCACCTTCTTCGCGGCGGCCGTGTCGATGGCCTTGATGGTGCCGGCCGGGATGGTCGACATGACCACCACGGCGTGCACGAGGTGGTCGAGGTTGTTCTCCGCGGCGTACCGCGCCTGGCCCGTCACTTTTGGGCGGCCGTCGACGCGATCGCGGCCTTCGCCGATCATGCCGCACCTCCCGCAACGAGTGGAGCCGCGAGGTCGGTCAGCGCGCGCACGAGGGTGCGCTTCCCGAGCTCGATCTTGAAATCGTTGTGTCCCTGGCCGCGCGCGCCGCGCATGGCCTCCTCCGCGGCGGCGCGGAAGGTCTCCTCGTTCGCGGGCTTGCCTTGCAGCACCGACTCCGCGTCGCGCGAGCGCCACGGCTTGGTGCCGACGCCGCCGAGGGCGACGCGCGCGGAGCGAATGGTTCCGCCGCTGACGTCGAGTCCCACCGCGGCCGAGGTGAGGGCGAACTCGTACGAGGCGCGGTCGCGCACCTTGAGATAGGCCGAACGCTTCGCGTGCGGCGCGTCGGGGATGTAGATGGAGGTGATGAGCTCACCCGCCTTGAGGTCGTGCTCGAGGTGCGGCGTGTCGCGCGGGAGGAGATGGAACTCGGTGGCCATGACCTGCCGCTCCCCTTTCGGGCCGCGCAGCGTGAGCACGCCGTCGAGCGCCGCCAGCGCCACCGCAAAGTCGCTCGGATGCGTGGCGATGCACGCCTCGGAAGTGCCGAGGATGGCCTGCATGCGGTTGTCGCCGTCCCTGGCAGAACAGCCGCTGCCGGGATCGCGCTTGTTGCACGGCGTCCAGGTCAGCTCGCGGAAGTAGGGGCAGCGCACGCGCTGCATGAGATTGCCGCCGAGCGAGGCGGCGTTGCGGAGCTGCGGCGAGGCGCTGAGGAGGAGCGCCTGGGCGATGACGGGGAAGTTCTGCGCGACCTCCGGATGCGCGGCGGCGTCGCTCATGCGCACCAGCGCCCCGATGCGGACGCCGCCGGAGACGCGCTCGATGGCGCTCATGCCGAGGCCGTTGATGTCGACGACGTGGGCCGGCTGCTCGACGTCGTTCTTCATCAGGTCGACGAGGTTCGTGCCGCCGGCGATGAACTTCGTTCTGGCGGCTGCGCCGGCCTTGATCGCGGCGGCTTCGCTGGAGGCGCGGGCGTAATCAAACGGTCGCATGGTCGTCTCCTGTCATCCTGAGGCGCGTAGACGCCGAAGGATCCCCTCCGGACGGAGCGAGCATGGGGTTCCAGCAGGGGATCCTTCGCCGTCTACGCGGCTCAGGATGACAGGACTCAGGACAGGCGTGCATTGGCCGCCTCCTTCACCGCCTCGACGATGTTCACGTAGGCGCCGCAGCGGCAGATGTTGCCGCTCATCCACTCGCGGATCTCGTCGTCGGACTTTGTGTGGCCTTCGCGGATCAACGCCACGGCGGAACAGATCTGCCCCGGCGTGCAGTAGCCGCACTGGAAGCCGTCGTGCTTGATGAACGCGGCCTGCACGGGGTGCAAGGCGTTGCCGTTCGAGAGGCCCTCGATGGTAACGATCTTCTTCCCGCTGTGCATGACCGCGAGCGTGAGGCAGGAGTTCACGCGGCGGCCGTCGACGAGCACCGTGCACGCGCCGCACGCGCCCTGGTCGCACCCTTTCTTCGCGCCGGTGAGGTCGAGATGCTCGCGCAGCGCGTCGAGGAGCGTGGTGCGCGGGTCGAGCTCGAGCTCCCGAATCTTGCCGTTGATGTCGAGCGCGAACTTGACCGCGTTCTCGTCCTTCACCGGCTTCGGCTCCTCGGAGAGGAGCGGCGTGACGAACGCGCTGGCGGTGACGACCGCCGAGCCGATCAGGAAGCCGCGTCTCGTCGGTTCGAATGGGGAGTCTTCGTCATCGAGAGGGACGTAGCAGGGAGGCAGCGTCATGGCGGAAAGTTTATCCTGCGCGCACCATGCCGACACTGCTCGACAAACTGCAGGAGCTCTTTCCCGACTCTTCGAAGACGACGCTGCGAGGCATGCTCAAGAGTGACCGCGTGCGCGTGAACGGCCAGCCGGAGCGCGACGCCAAACGGGAGATCACGCCGGCGGATGACGTGAACGTGGCCGGACACAACGTCCGCCTCGACCCGCGCATCCGCATCGTTTACGAGGACGCCGACCTGATCGTGGTCGACAAGGCCGCGCACCTCCTCAGCGTGCCGACGGACGAGGTGCGCCACGAGAACGCGGAGGCGCTGCTGAACGCGTACACGCGCGTCATGCACGTGCACCGCCTCGACCGCGACACCTCGGGGGTGCTGGTCTTCGCCAAGAACGCGCACGTGCGCGACCGGCTGCAGGAGCTGCTCGCCAAGCACGACATCGAGCGCGTGTACGTGGCCGTCGTGTACGGCAAGCTCGCGCCGCCGGCGGGGACGTTCCGCTCGTATCTCTCCGAGGATCGCGACCTGCGCGTGCGCGTGGTCGAGAGCGCGTCGCAGGGGAAAGAGGCCATCACGCACTACCGCACCGTCGCGTCGGGGCGCCGCTACTCGATGCTCGAGGTGACACTGGAGACCGGACGCCGCAACCAGATCCGCGTGCAGCTCGCGCACGCCGGACATCCGATCGTCGGCGACACGATGTACGGGAAGGGGAACGACCCGGAGCTGCGGCGGCTGGCGCTGCACGCGAAGGTCCTCGGGTTTTTACACCCGAGGACCGGCGAGAAGATGCGATTCGTGGCGGATATGCCGCGGGAGTTTCGCGAGCTGAAGCTTTAGTAGCGATCGCGACGATCGCGGTCGATGTAGTCGACGTCGTACGCGCTGAACACACCCGAGCGCGTCCACGAGCCGGAGAGCTCGACGTAGTCGCCGGGGCGGACGTCGCGGGCGCGGCGGTCGCGGGCGACGACGGTCACGAAGCTGCCCGTGGCCTCGTTGCGCACGACGAACGTGTCGCGGCTGTAGTCGACGCTCTCCACGACGCCCTGCAGGTCGCCGCGCGAGGTGGCGCGGTAGTCATAGCCGTCGTAGTAGTCGTAATAGCCGTCGCGGTACCAACCGCCGAGGTTGACCACCAGGCCGACGCGGAACCGGTCGCGGTGCCAGTGCGAGAGCGGGACGTAGAAGGGATACGGCGCGCCGCCGATCCAGACGCGATAGCCGCCGCCGTAGCGCGAGTAACGTGTCACCGGACCGCGGTGATAGTAAGGCCGCGCGCTGCCGTAGGAACGGTTGCCGTACGAACGGTTGCCGTACGAGCGGTTGCCGTACGAGCGGTCGCGATCGTACGAGCCGCGGTTGCGGTCGCCGCGGCGGTAGGACTCGCCACGCGAGGAGGACGAGTCGCCGCGGCGGTAGGACTCTCCGCGAGACGACGAGTCGTTGCGCCGATAAGATTCGCCACGCGAGGACGAGTCGTTGCGGCGATAGGGCTCACCGCGCGAGGTCGTGTCGCGGCGGCGGTAGGTTTCGCCCGACGACGTCTCCGGGCGGAAATTGGACGGACGGCGCGACGCCTCGCTCCGCTCGCTGCTCTCGCGGCGGCGGTAGTTTCGCGATTCGTCACTCCGCTGGCGCTCCTGCGTCTGCGCGGAGCGCTCGCGCCGGACCGTGGCGCGCCCCTCGGCGCGGCTTCGCGTCCCCTCGCGATGACGGGTTTCCGCAAAAGCGGACGTTCCCGCCAGCATCGCCACGGCCATTGCCGCGGCGACAGTTGAAGCCAAATGCTTGTTCTTCCTCACGTTAGCCTCCAGAATCGGGATCACAGCTGCCCTTGCTTTCGCAAACGGAGCACCAGAAAAAATGCACTTCGCACTGTCCCCTCGTACCGACGAGCTTCTCCGCCGCGTCCGGACCTTCATCGCCGAGCGTATCGCCCCCGTCGAGGCGGACGTCCTCCGCGCCGCGCGGCGCGGGCCGGACTGGACCACGTGGAGCGAGTCGCCGGTCGTCGAAGAGCTGAAGTCGCGCGCTCGCGAAGAAGGGCTGTGGAACTTTTTCCTCGAGCTTCCCGTGCTCGAGTACGCACCTCTGGCCGAGGCGATGGGGCACAGCGCGCTGGCGCCGGAGATCTTCAACTGCAACGCCCCCGACACGGGCAACATGGAAGTGCTCCACCACTACGGCAGCGAGGCGCAGAAACAGGCGTGGCTGATGCCGCTGCTGCGCGGCGAGATCCGCTCCGTCTTCTGCATGACCGAGCCGGACGTGGCCTCCAGCGACGCGACGAACATCAGCGCCTCCATCGAGCAGGACGGCGACGAGCTCGTGCTGAACGGGCGCAAGTGGTGGTCGACGGGCCTCGGGCATCCGCGCGCCCGGATCGCCATCTTCATGGGGCGGTCGAATCCGGAGAACGACCGGCACCATCAGCAGAGCATGGTTCTGGTACCGCTGGACACGCCGGGCGTGAAGATCGAGCGCATGCTCCCCGCCTTCGGCGAGTACGACGAGCCGTACGGCCACGGCGAGATCTCCTTCACCAACGTGCGCGTGCCGAAGTCGAACCTCATCGCCGGCCTGGGCCGCGGCTTCGAGATCGCCCAGGGACGCCTCGGCCCGGGCCGCATCCATCACTGCATGCGCGCCATCGGCGCCGCGGAGCGCACGCTGAAGCTGATGGTCACGCGCGGTCTCTCCCGCGTCGCCTTCGGCAAGCCGCTCCTCGACCTCGGCGGGAACCGCGAGCGCATCGCCCATCACCGCATCGCCATCGACCAGGCGCGGCTGCTGACGCTGTACGCCGCGTGGCGCATCGACCACGGCGGCGCGGCGAAGGCGATGACCGAAATCTCCGCGATCAAGGTCGTCGCGCCGAACGTGCTGCAGCGCGTGGTCGACGATGCCGTGCAGCTCTTCGGCGGCGCCGGCGTGTCGCAGGACGTGCCGCTGACGTCGATCTTCTCCCTGGCCCGCGCATTGCGCATCGCCGACGGCCCGGACGAGGTGCACCTCGGTGTGATCGCGCGCAACGAGGTGCGCAAATACCAATGAGGTTGCTGGTGGCTGGTTGCTGGTTCAAGGCGGCTCATGGCCGGGCAGGGCGGTGCCCGTGACACGCAAAAGCGCCTTGAGCCAGCCACCAGCAACCAGCAACGAGGGCGCGCAGCGCCCCGGCGAAGAGCTCGACCTGCCGCGCGTCGATGCGTGGCTGCAGTCGCAGCTTCCCGGCCTGCGCGGGACGCCGCGCGTGACGCAGTACTCCGGCGGTGCGTCGAACTGGACCTATCGCCTGCAGTACGACTCGCACGACCTGATCCTCCGCCGCCCGCCCGCCGGCACGAAGGCAAAGTCGGCGCACGACATGGGACGCGAGTTCCGCCTGCAGCAGGCGCTGCGGCCGGTGTTCCCGTACGTGCCGGAGATGATCGCGTACAACGCCGAGGACGAGTACTACGTGATGCAGCGCCTGGACGGCATCATCCCGCGGCGCGAGCTCGGCGTGGCGATGGCGCCGGAGCGGGTGCGCGCTCTCTGCTTCCGCTTCCTCGACACGCTCATCGCCCTGCACGAAGTCGACTACGTCTCCGCCGGTCTGACGAATCTCGCCAAGGGGGCGGGCTACGTGCGGCGGCAGATCGAGGGGTGGAACGAGCGCTATCGCAACGCGCGCACGTGGAACGTGCCGCGCGGGACGCGGGTGATGCAGTGGCTCGCGGAGCACATCCCGGCCACGGAAACGATCTGCATCACGCACAACGACTTCCGCTTCGACAACGTGGTCCTCGACCGGGACGACCCGACGCGCATCATCGGCGTGCTGGACTGGGAGCTGGCCACGCTCGGCGACCCGTGGATGGACCTCGGCAACGCGCTCGCGTACTGGGTACAGGCCGACGACGATTTCCTCCGCCGCTCCACACGGCGCCAGCCGACGCACACGCCCGGCATGCTCACGCGCGCCGAGGTCGTGGAGTACTACTCATCCAAACGCGGCATCCGGCCGGAGAGCTGGACCTTCTACGAGGTCTACGGACTGTTCCGCCTCTCCGTGATCGCGCAGCAGATCTACTACCGCTATCACCACAAGCAGACGCGCAACCCGGCCTTCAGGCGCTTCTGGATCCTCGTCAACTATCTGCACTGGCGCTGTGGGAGGCTGATCGCGCGATGATCGAGCTCTACACGATCGGATTCACGGGCACGTCCGCCGCGAACTTCTTCGGCCGCCTGCGCAAGGCGAAGATCGAGCGGCTGATCGACGTGCGGCTGAACAACGTCTCGCAGCTGGCCGGCTTCGCGAAGAAGAACGACCTGGCGTTCTTTCTTCGCGAGCTCTGCGACGCGGACTATGTGCACGAGCTGCTGCTCGCGCCGCGCGACGAGGACCTCAAGGCTGTGCGCGGCGGGAAGATGTCGTGGGAGGCGTACGAGCAGGCCTACGCCGCGCTGCTGCGCGAGTGGCGCGTGGAGTCGACGCTCTCCCGTTCTTTATTCGATCGCCGTGTGGTGCTGCTGTGCAGCGAGGCCAAGGCCATACACTGTCACCGCCGCATCGCGGCGGAGTATCTGCGCGACGCGTGGGGCGGCGTGACGATCACGCATTTGTGATCTCGCGAGGAACGCGCTCAACGTAGGGCGCGGCTTCAGCCCGCCCTCTTCGCGCGGCCGCACGTTCTTCGCTTCGTTGCACGCCTGGACGGGCTGAAGCCCGTCCTACGTTCAGCCCGCCCTGAGCACATTCGGCATGTCGTCCCAGGTTCGCCCTTCGAACAAACGTCCGTTCTTCTTCTTCTGCCGTCCGCCCCACTGCTTGAAGAAGAACGGCACGCCCGCGGCGGCGCACTGATCGCGCAGGGACGTCACCCACTCCGGCTTCAGGGGACGGGCGCGGTGGCCTGACTCGCCGCCGAGGATGACCCAGTGGATGCCCGTCAGGTCGATCGTGCCGAGGTCCTCGAGGAGCGGCTCGACGGAGAGGAAGCGCGTGCGCGCCGGCGTGTCGCGGAGGAGGTCGATGCGCGGGAGGCCGTGCTTCCGGTTCTCCACGCTCACGCCCCACCACACCTGTGGCAGCGACGCGTACTCGCGCAGCTCGCCGTTGAGAAAGGCGTGCAGGCGATCGGCGCGCTTGGTCAGCACCTGATACGTGTGCCACGGCGCCTCGCGCATCGTGTCGCAGACGCGGCGGATGTAGTCGAGCGGCGCGTCCTCGTGAAAGAGGTCGCTCATCGAGTTGACGAAGATGCGGCGCGGGCGGCGCCACTCCAGCGGCGCGGCGAGCTTCTCCGGCACGAGGCGGAGGTCGAAGCCCTGCTCGTACGGATGGCCGGGAACGCCGCGGAAGCGCTCGGCAAACGTCTCCGCGTAACAGTTCGCGCACCCCGGGCTGATCTTCGTGCAGCCGCGAAGAGGGTTCCAGGTGGCGTCGGTCCATTCGATCTGGGTGTTGTCGCTCACGGACCCGGGACAACACGCCCTCCCGTATGGACAATCCCGCACTCGCTCAGCAGTGTAAGCGGCCTGTTTTCAGTGATTCAGGAGTGGCACCCGTACCGCAATAGAGAGCGTCCGGAGGACACATGAAAAACACGAAAACGATTGCCGCGGCCGCGCTCGCCGTGGTCCTGGCGACCGCGCCGGCCGCGCTCGCCAAGAATGACAAGCAGAAGCAGAAGGAAAAGCACGGCAAGCACGACACGCAGATCGCGCAGGGCTTCGCCCGCTTCGACGCGAACCGTGACGGCCTCATCTCGCGGAGCGAGTTCCCGGCCGATCCGCTGCTCTTCGACCGTCTCGACGCGAACCGCGACAACGTCTTGTCGCAGAGCGAGGCGCGGCAGTTCGCGAAGCGTGGGAACCTCGAGCAGGAGGCGCGGCGACTGGACACGAACCGCGACGGTGTGATCTCGCGCAGCGAGTGGCGGGGGAACGACAGGTCGTTCCAGCAGCTCGACCGGAACGGGGACGGCGTACTGTCGCAGGCGGACCGGCGCTCGCGTTAAGACTTCTGGACTGCGGCAGCGCAGCTGCCGCAGTCCAGACGCTGACGCGTTCCATATACTGCGGCGATGAACGACCTTCATCGCCGCGACTTTCTCCGCCTCGCGGGCGCCGGCGCCGCGGCCCTCGCCTTTCCGGAGCTCGCGTTCGCGCAGGAGATCCCGCTCGAGGAGCTGACCATCGCCGGCATGGGCCGGTATTCGGCGCGGCAGCTCACCGAGGCATACCTGGCGCGCATCGCGAAACTCGATGAGAGCCTCAACTCCATCATCGAGCTGAATCCCGACGCCCTGGCCATCGCCGACCAGCTCGATCGCGAGCGTGCCGCGGGACGCACGCGCGGGCCTCTGCACGGCATCCCCATCCTGATCAAGGACAACATCGACACCGCGGATCGGGTGCGCACGTCCGCGGGCTCGCTGGCGCTGGCCGAGTCGATCGCGAAGAACGACGCGCACATCGTCCGCCGGCTGCGCGAGGCGGGCACGGTGCTCCTCGGCAAGACGAACCTGAGCGAGTGGGCGAACTTCCGCTCGACGCGCTCGACGAGCGGCTGGAGCGGGCGCGGCGGCCTGACGCGGAATCCGTACGCGCTCGACCGCAACTGCTGCGGCTCGAGCTCCGGCACCGGCGCGGCCATCGCGGCCAGCCTGGCCGCGATCGGCGTCGGGACGGAGACCGACGGCTCGATCGTCTGCCCCTCGTCGTCGTGCGGCCTCGTCGGCATGAAGCCGACCCTCGGCCTGGTCAGCCGGAGCGGCATCATTCCCATCGCGCACAGCCAGGACACGGCCGGCCCGATGACGCGCACCGTCACGGACGCGGCCCTCCTCCTCGGCGCCATGGCCGGCCTCGACTCGCTCGACGCCGCGACCGCCGCGAGCCGCGGCCACGTGCACGCCGACTACACGCAGTTCCTCGATCCGAACGGCCTGCGCGGCGCGCGCATCGGCGTGGCCCGGCAGTACTTCGGCTTCAGCGACCACGTCGACCGCGTGATGAAGGACGCCTTGGACGTGCTGGCCAAGCTCGGCGCGACGCTGGTCGATCCCGCGAACATGGAGCACCACGACGAGTACGGCGCCACGGAGCTCGAGGTCCTGCTGTACGAGTTCAAGCACGACCTCAATGCGTATCTGGCGCAGCTCCCGCCGAACGTGCAGACGCGCACGCTCGCGGACCTCATCAAGTTCAACGAGGAGCATCGCGAGCAGGAGATGCCCTACTTCGGCCAGGAGCTCTTCCTCCAGGCCCAGGAGAAGGGTCCGCTCACCACTCCCGCGTACAAAAAGGCGCTGGCGAAGAACCACCGCCTCTCGCGCACGATGGGCATCGACGCGGTGATGAAGAAGCACAGGCTCGACGCGCTGATCGCGCCGACAGGCGGCCCGGTCTGGACGACGGACCTCGTCAACGGCGACCACTACGGCGGCGGCTACTCCAGCGCCTCCGCCGTCTCCGGCTACCCGCACGTGACCGTTCCCGCGGGCCACGCGTTCGGCCTGCCGGTGGGGCTGTCGTTCTTCGCGGGCGCGTGGAGCGAGCCGGCGCTGCTGAAGTACGCATACGCGTTCGAGCAGGCCACGAAGGCGCGGAAAGCGCCGACACTCGCGTCTGGTCCGAAAGTTGTAAATGGCTGATGCGGGAGGAACTATGGCCAGTACGAAGAAGAAAACGGGTGGAGGCGGGGGAAGCAACACACTGCGCAACGTGGTGACGTCGGCGGCGGCGACGGAGACGATCATCGACCTCGTGTCGCGCCTCGGCCTCGTCGACATCGTGATCGGGCGGCTGAAGTCGAAGATGGAGGAGACCGACATCGACGACCTCTTCGACGAGATCGCGGACTATCTCAAGCGCAATCCGGAAGTGCTGGTGGTGTCGCTCGGCGCGCTGACCGTGGCCACGGGACTGCTGGTCTATCTCAACTCGCGCCGCGAATGGGACGGCACGGAGCGCCGCGGCGGCGAGGACGACGACGATGCGCCGCGCCCCACGCGGTCGACGGGACGCGTGCGCAAGAGCACCCCGGCGGACGCGGAGGCCTAGGCCAGGAACGGCATCTCGGCGCCGGCGACGGGGAGGAGGAAGCGCTGCGGCTCGCGGGCGCGCTCGCCGCGCACCTCGATGCCGACCGCCTTCCACGCCTCCGCCACCGCGTTCTGCGGCGTGCTGCCGCGGCCGTAGAGGTCGCCCGCGGCGCGCCAGGTGGCGTCGGCGCCCTGCTGGAAACGCGCGCGCGGGCCGAGCTCGCGCGTCAGCGCGCGATACCAGATCCGTCCCGCCGTCTCCCACGCGTTGCCCCCGAGGGCGATGGCCACTCGGTAGAAGGCGTGATTGGGGATCCCGCAGTTGATGTGTACCCCCCGGTCGTCGGCGTGCGTGTGCACGTAATCGCGCATGTGCGCCGGCTGGGAGTCGCGCCCGAGGACCGGATCGTCGTAGGCCGTGCCGGGCGCCTTCAGCGAGCGGAGGCCGCGTCCCTTCACGCGCCGCGTGAGCAGATCCGCGCCGATCATCCAGTCGGAGCGCACGGCGCGGATGCCGTAGGTGTATTGCCTGGCCAGGATGCCGAAGACATCGGCGAAGTGCTCGGCCAGCGCGCCGCACTGGCCGCTCGCGCCGAGGGCCACGGTGTACTGCGTGATGCCGTGCGTGAGCTCGTGCGCGATCGTGTCGAGCGACGAGGTGAAGCGGTGAAAGTACCGGCCGTCGCCGTCGCCGTAGATCAGTTGCCGCCCGTCCCAGTGCGCATTGCTGAAGCGCTGGCCGTAGTGCACGGTGCCGCGGATGCCGATGCCGTGATCGTCGACGGACGAGCGCCCGAAGACGCGGCGGAAGAAGTCGTACACCTGCCCCGCGCCTTCGTAGGCCTCGTTCACGATGGCGTCGCGCACGGGGCGCTCCCCCTCGGTACGGGCGTTGCGGCCGGGAAGCTCGTGCCGGTGCCGGGCGTCGTAGACGATGCGGCGCTTCGCGCGCGGCGGCAGCACCAGCACGCCCGCCAGCTCGGTCCGCGTCTGCCGGTCGTGCCGCAGTCTGTTCGTCAGCGCGAGTGCGGCCAGCGCGTGGACACGATCGTCCGCATTACCGTTCTCGGCAATGGCGCGCAGGAGGTACGCCGGCACGATGCTGCAGATTGTCGTGATGAGGAAAGGATACACCTCAAGTGGGCGGCGGGGCTTCAGCCGCCGCAACGGATACACGGCACGGTGGCGCGCAGCGCGCCACCGTGCCGGCCTGCAGATTACTCCGTGATGTTCAGCGTGACGGTCGACTCCACGTACTTGCCGCAGATCGTCGTGCCGTAGACCTTGATGGTCGTCGGGCCCGGGCCGTTCTGCGACTGGTAATGCAGCGTGAACGTCATGCCGTTCTGTCCGGCGTTCCAGATCGGATCGCCGTTCGAGCTCTCCCAGTTCAGCGACTGATACGCCATGCCGTCGAACGCGGCGATGAGCTCGACCGACTCACCGGCCCGGATCGACGTGACGGGCATCGTGATCACCGGGTTGGCGGCGTCGGTCGGCGGAATCCAGATGCTCGAACCGCCGAACGTGGTGCAGCCTTCGGCCGTGGTGAAGTAGCCGTTGACGCTGAGAAAGCCTTCGCTCAGCACTTCCACCTCGACGGTGCCCGTCCCCTGTCCGGAGACGATGCGCGCGTTGGGGCCGGCGTCCCACTGCACGGTCCAGCCGGCGGGGAGATCCGTGGTCACGGTGCCGGTCGAGCCGACGCAGATGTACGCCGGCCCGTAGACCATCTGGTAGGGCAACTGCGTGTACTGCAGATCGATGAAGTTGCTGGCGTAGCCGCCGCTGTTCGCATCCGACACGTTGTACAGGTAGGCCCAGCTCTGCGTGTTCGGAAAGTGGCGCGTGTAGGTGTAGTCGCTGGTGGTGAACGTCGTCCCGTCCATCCCCCAGGTGGCGGTGAAGGGCGGCGTGCCGGTAAAGGTCACGGTCACGTCGTTGCCGCACGTCTCGGAGACGGTCGCCGTGAGCGTGGCCGTCGGCGCCGGCGGCAGGATCTGGATGACGCTGGAAGCCTCGAACGTCTCGCCGCAGTGACTCGTGCCGTAGATGCGGATGGTGGAGCTGCCCGCGCCATGCGAGCTGGTGTAGCGGAGCGTATAGACGTTCGGCCGCGGGTTGCCGACGATCTCGATCAGGTCGCCGAGCGTGTTCTCGAAGCCCCACGTGGCGGTGTTCGAATCGAGCGTGACGTCGAAGGTGACCGAGCCGCCTTCGAAGACCGAATAGGCGTAGAACAGCGGCTGCTGCGGCGCGCGATAGATGTCGACGTACTTGTACGACGTGACCATGCTGCACGCCGTCTCGCTGATGAGGAACAGGTTGATGTCCGCGCCGCCGTACGGCCCGCGGGGGCGGATCTGAATGGACGGCGTTCCCTGTCCCGAGATGATGTCGCCGTAACCGACGTACCACTGCGGCGTCACGCCCGGGGGCACCGGCGTGGTCATCGTGGCAGTGACGATCGTGCCGATGCAGACCTTCTCCGCGTCCACGGTGAACTCCGGCGGCGGAAGGGTCGTGAAGTCGAACGTGGCCGAGCCGCTGATGGTGCCGGGACCATTCGCGTCGCTGAAGGCGACCAGCGTGTACGTGCCGCTCGACGGCGGGCGGAAGCCCGCCGACGGATAGTCGGTGGTGAAGGTCTCACCGGTGCTCCACGTGCCGGTGAACGGCGGCGTGCCGGAGAGATCGGCGTGGACGTAGTAGTTCTCGCAGGTCGAGCCGAAGGTCCGCACCGCGGCCCGCGCGGTGACGGGGCCACCGTCCTCGATGGTCAGCGGAACGTTCTGGATCGTGCTGTGGCAGGCATTCTGGACCTCGACCTTGATCGAGGCGGTGCCGGGGCCGCTGCCGGAACGGTACTCCCACTGGTTGTTCCCGATGTAAAGGATCGGGTCGCCCAGCGAGCTGTTGATGCCCATGCCGCGCACCCACTCGGGATAGAGGTGGTTCACAGTGATGATGGCCGTGCCTCCCGCGGGGATGACCGGCGGGTCGACCGTGACCGTGAACTCCGGCTTGCCCATGGTCAGGAGGTACGGATACGAGTACGAGGCGGAGGGACAGCCGTTCGCATCGCGCAGCACGACGGTGAGGTTCGTGTTGCCCGCGGCTTCGCCGGCGAAGTGGACCTCGGGCGTGCCCTGCCCGGAGAGGATGGTGCCGTTGGTGATGCTCCACTCGATGGTGGCATCGGCCGGCACGGCCACGTCGAGGCGCGCGACGCGCTCCAGGCCGGGGCAGGTGTCGTTGCCGTAATACCAGTCGCCCACGACCGGATCGACGGTGTACTGCGGCATCGGCAGGCTCGCGCCGCCGGTGACGCTGCCGCTGATCGGCCCTTCGCAGGTGGCGTCCATGAACCACCCCAGCGTGTAGGTGCCGCTGGCGATGGGACGGGTGATGGTCGAGTCGTACGTGAAGAAGTACTCGCCGTCGCTCCAGGAGCCCTGGAAGGGCGGCAGGCCGGTGAAGGTGGCCACGGCGCTCGTGGCGCCGCACGAGCCGGTCTCGCCCGCGGTGACGACCGCGGAGGAGGTGCAGTTCTGCACGGTGAAGCTCTTCGTGAACGTGCGCGAGCAGGTGCCGTTCGAGACGATCACGTCGAACACGATCGTGCCGCTCTCCGGCACCATCACGTAGATGTCGTTCGGAGCGTGGTACAGCACGTGAGCGCCGGTGACACGGATCTCGGAGGTGAGCGGCGCCGGCAGCGGCTCGAAGTAGAGGTAGAACGACCCGCCCGCGGTGGCCTGCGGCGGATGGTACATCTGCGGCTCGGCGATCGGGCACGCTTCGACGACCTGCACGGTCGAGGTCACGCCGACGCTGCACGAGTTGCCGCGCGAGACGAAGGCGGTGATGGTCACGGTGCCCGCGCCGCCGGCGGTGACGCTGATGGCGCTGCCGGTGGCGGCCGACGCGGTGCCGTTGGTCACTTCCCAGCGCGCCGTGTGTCCCGGCTGCAGGGCGACCGAGGCCTGGAGCACGTCGCCCGGCGCCACGCTGGTGGCGCTGACGGTCATGGCCGGCGGCACGACGTTGCACTGCTTGACGTGGTGCTTCGCCGTCACGCTGAAGGTGCCGCACGCGGTGACGCTGGTGAGCGTCACGTGCTTCTCCCCCGGCTTCGTGGGCGTGTAGGTGTAGCTGGTCTGGCCGGGCGCGAGCTGGACCGGCTCGGCGAAATCGTGGCCGGTCAGCATCTGCGACTGCGGCGCCCCATTGCCCGAGTACGACCAGGCGATCGTGACCGGCTCCCCGGTCTGGACATCGTTTGCCTGAAGCGCGCGGATGGCCGGGCAATCGCCGTTCGCCGCGAAAACGGGCAGACAGACGAGGACCAGCAGCAGCGCACAGAAACTGCGCGTGAATGGATGCATGAGCTTCTCTCTCTCTTCTATTGGTGGGTGGACCTGGGAACTTTTTGCACGAAGGTAATGACGCTGAACCTGATTGCTTGTTACCGCCCGTCGTGGCGCACAGCCGGCATGCACCGGCACGCCAGTCTGAACATCGTTTATGGGTGGTTTGGACCGCGCGCATTTTCGCATGAAGCGGCGATGCTGAAAAGTATTATTTGCCACTACCGCGTGTTCGTGGCGGGCGCGGCGGGCTGAAGCCCGCCCTACGTTCAGCACGCATCCCGCGCGCGCATGCTGAACGTAGGACGGGCTTCAGCCCGTCCCTTCGGCCCGATGAAGCCGGCGGAGAGCGGCAGGGCCAGCGCGAAGGCCAAAACAGTTATCTTGACTCTATCGGAACGATAACAAGTACGGCCGGCGTGCTATACTCCGCGGCCTCATGCTGCGCAACTCGACGACGGGACAGACGCGAACGACGAGCACTCCCACGCTCGCGCCCTGTCGTTGATCCACTGAACATCCATCGATCAAAGACAGGGCTTCGGCCCTGTCTTTTTGTTTTTCTGCGAGGTTTCTGATGAACGTGACACTCCCCGACGGCTCCGTACGAGAAGTCCCCGAGAACGCCACCGTGGCCGACGTGGCGGCCGCCATCGGCAGGCGCCTGGCCAAAGACGCCGTGGCCGGCAAGATCGACGGCAAGGTGGTCGACGTCTACACGCCCGTCCCCGACGGCGCGAAGGTGGAGATCGTGACCCCGAAGACCGAGGAGGGGATCGATACCATCCGCCACTCCACCGCCCACCTGATGGCCCATGCGGTCCAGGAGCTCTATCCGGGGACGCAGGTGACCATCGGCCCGGTGATCGAGCACGGCTTCTTCTACGACTTCGGCACCGACCGCCCGTTCACCGAGGACGACCTGCGCCGCATCGAAGAGAAGATGCAGGAGATCGTGAAGCGCGACCTGCCGGTGCGCCGCGAGGTGTGGTCGCGCGACGAGGCCATCGAGACCTTCGACCGGATCGGCGAAAAGTACAAGGTCGAGATCATCAAAGGGATCCCCGGCGATGAGCCGCTCTCGGTCTATCGCCAGGGCGATTGGTTCGATCTCTGCCGCGGCCCGCACGTTCCGTCGACCGGCAAGCTCGGCGCGTTCAAGCTGCTGAACGTGGCCGGCGCCTACTGGCGCGGCGACGAGAAGAACGCGATGCTGCAGCGCATCTACGGCACCGCCTGGGCGGACAAGGAACAGCTCGAGGCGCACCTCAAGCAGGTCGAGGAGGCGAAGGCCCGCGACCACCGCCGCCTCGGCAAGGAGCTCGACCTCTTCCACTTCCACCCGTTCGCGCCGGGCGCGGCGTTCTGGACTCCCGCCGGGACCACGCTCTATCACCTGCTCGCGAACTTCATGCGTGAGGTGGTGTTCGAGAACGGCTACGTGGAGATCAAGACCCCGCTGCTCTTCAACAAGGGTCTCTGGGAGATCAGCGGCCACTGGGGCAAGTACAAAGAGAACATGTTCCTCGTCTACAACAGCGAGACGGAGGAGCACGACTTCTCGATGAAGCCGATGAACTGTCCGTCGCACCATCTCTACTTCGGGATGAAGAAGCACAGCTACCGCGACCTGCCGCTGCGGCTGCACACCCAGGACGTGCTGCACCGCAACGAGCTGACCGGATCGCTGGGCGGCCTGACCCGCGTGCGGCAGTTCGCGCAGGACGACGCGCACATCTACTGCGTCGAGGAGGACGTGCCGGACGAGGTGCGCCGCTTCGTGGCGCTGCTCGACCGCGTCTACTCGACCGTCGGCCTCGAGTACACCGCCAAGTTCTCCACCCGCCCGCCGCAGCGCATCGGTGACGACGCCCTCTGGGACCGCGCCGAGGCGCTGCTCCGCAGCGCCCTGGAGTCCCTCGGCCGCCCGTTCGAGATCAAGGAGGGGGAAGGGGCGTTCTACGGTCCGAAGATCGACTTCGACGTGTCGGACTCGATCGGCCGCAAGTGGCAGCTCGGCACCATCCAGCTCGACTACAACGCGCCGGAGCGGTTCGACCTGACCTACGTCGGTGCCGACAACAGCGAGCATCGCCCGGCCGTGCTGCACCGCGCGATCTACGGCTCGTTCGAGCGCTTCATCGCCATCCTCATCGAGCACTTCGCCGGCGCGTTCCCGTTCTGGCTCAATCCGGTCCAGGCGGCGGTGCTGCCGCTGTCGGAGAAGTTCGTCGACTACGCGAACGAGGTCGCGGGGAAGCTGCGCGCGGCGGGCGTGCGCGTGGAGGTCGACGGGTCGAACGACAAGCTCGGGGCGAAGATCCGCAACGCCCAGCTCCGCAAGCTGCCGTGGATGCTGATCGTGGGAGAAAAGGAGGCGTCGAGCGGCGCGGTGAGCCTGCGCAAACGTACCGGAGGGGACCAGGGCAGCGTCCCGATCGAGGAATTGATTGCCATGGCTGAGCAGTTGAATGCCAGCCGCGCGTTGACTTTATGACGGCTTTGTCCGTATTTTTGGCCACTTCGTAAAACCTGGGAGGAACCACGTATTTTTCCACCACGCCGTAATCCGAGATTCGACCGCCGTCCGGCGGAGCCCGAAAACCGTATCAATGACCTGATCCGCCACCCCGAGGTGCGCCTGATCGATTCCGAAGGAAAGCAGGTCGGAATCGTCCCCATCGCGCAGGCTCAGGAGATGGCCCGCGAGAAAGACCTCGATCTCGTCGAGATCTCGCCGACGGCGAACCCGCCCGTCTGCAAGATCATGGATTACGGCAAGTTCCTCTTCGAGAAGAAGAAGAAGGAATCGGAAGCGAAGAAGAAGCAGAAGGTGATCATCGTCAAGGAGGTGCAGTTCCGCCCCCGCATCGACGAGCACGACTTCGACTTCAAGAAGAACCACGTCATCCGCTTCCTCGAGCACGGCGACAAGGTCAAGGCCATCGTCCGTTTCCGAGGCCGCGAGATGACGCACATGGAGCTCGGCAAGGCCGTGCTCGACCGCCTGCTCGTGGAAGTGAAGGAGTACGGCGCGTCGGAAAACCAGCACCCGGACGTGCAGGGCAACCGCATGTCGGTGGTCATCGCGCCGAACAAGTGAGCGCCGCTCGGGCGGCGCGTTGCCGGTTGTCAGTTTCCCACCGGCCACCCACCCGTTGCTGCTCAGGCGCCGCCTGAACGAGCAACGGGTGTGCGGGCGGGGGAAAACCGGCAACCCAGCAACATCGATTGGAATCAACTCCAGCGCAAGCCGGTTACCAGCCAAGCTTTAGGGAGAAACTATGCCTAAGATGAAGACGCACCGTGGTGCCGCCAAACGGTTCAAGAAGACCGGCAGCGGCAAGCTCCAGCGGAACCACGCCTTCCATTCGCACATCCTGACCAAGAAGTCGCCGGGGCGGAAGTCCAAGCTCGCCGGCGAGGCCGAGGTCTCCCCCGCGAATGCGAAGACCGTGGCCCGCATGATCCCGTACAAGTAGTACGGGGCGTTAACGGAGCACGCCGGGTAAACACACCTACTCCTGACCCGGCTGCTCGAAAGAAAGGAAAACGAGGAGAACGATGCCGAGAGTCAAACGAGGTCCAAAAAGAAAGAACCGCCGCGCCAAGATCCTGAAGCTCGCCAAGGGCTTCTACGGGATGAGGTCGCGCGGACACCGCATCGCGCAGCAGGCCGTCGACAAGGCGCTCAACTCCGCCTTCACCGGCCGCAAGGATCGCAAGGGTGACTTCCGCAAGCTGTGGATCGCCCGCATCAACGCTGCCGCCCGCCTGAACGGCATGTCGTACTCGACGTTCATCGCCGGCCTGAAGGCCGCCGGGAACACGATGGACCGCAAGGTCCTGGCCGACATGGCCGTCCGCGACGCCGCCGGCTTCACGGCTCTGGCCGAAGCCGCGAAAGCCGGACTGGCGAAGCAGAAGAACGCGTAAAAAGCGCGGCCTGAAGGCCGCGCCACATCACAGCAGAGGGCGGGCTTCGGCTCGCCCTTCGTGTTTCCAGACCACGAGCTTGCCGTCCTCCGTGCGTCCGACGAGCTCCTGATCTGCGGCGTAGCGGATCAGGCGCGGGTCGGCGGAGAAGCGCGGCATCGGGCCACGCACGCCGTCGACCCTGCGCACGATGGTGCCGCGGTTCACGTCGACGACGAGCATTCCCCGGCGCGTGGCCAGGAGGACTTTGCCTCCCTCCACTTCTCCGGTGATCCAGAGTCCCGGCGTTTCGGGGAGCGTGAGCTCGTGACGGTGCTCGCCGCCCGGTCCGTAGATGTGCACGTGCGCCGTGCCATTCGCGGATGCAGCGGCGACGACGCTGCCATCGTGCAGCATCGAGGCGACGTTGTAGCGCGCCGGCTCGAGCGCCGCGAGGATGGTGCCGCTGCGCGCGTCGACGATCATGTTCTTGCCGCGCAGGAACATGCGCGTGCCGTCGCCGGAGACGGTGAGCCCATTGCGCGGCGCCGCCGGCAGCGGGCTTTCCGTGCGGGTCAGCCTGCGCGTGCGCAGGTCGAGCTCCGCGATCCGCAGCGGCGTGGTCTCGATGATGCGCAGCAGGTCGCTGGTCACGAAGTACATGCTGGCCTGCGAGCGTGGGTCGAAGCCGGCCGCGGAGCCGGCGATCCGTCCCGTGGCCACGTCGTAGACCGTGACCGTGCTGCCGCTGTCGGTGGCCAGGCGCGTGCCGTCGTCCGAGAGCACCATGCGCGAGGAGAGACTGGTGAGGATGCCGGTGGCGCGGCCGTTCACATACAGCTCGAGCTGCCGCGCACGGAAGCCTCCCGACGGCTGGAGCCAGGCGAACGTCTTGCCATCCTTCGACGACTCGAGCCCCCACCAGGGCGGCGTCGACACGCGGTCGTACCTGCCGGTGGCCGTATCGATGATGAACGTCGCATGGTAGTCCCCGCGGTTGGCCGGGTTCCCGGTGACCAGCACCTTCGGTCCGCGCGGCGGCTGGGCCACCTCGAGGATCTCCCGGAGATCGCCCGGCGTCGCCGAGACGAGCCAGGCCACGTAGCCGCCCGCGAGGAGCAGGATCACGCCGATGCACGGCCAGAAGAAGCGCGAGAAAGCGGCGTGGCTGCGGCGGATGTCGGCGCGGCCGTGCCGGAGCTGCCATACCGGCGCAATGGCCGCGACGACGAGGAGGCCTCCAACGATGGCGAAGACCAGCCGCTTCAGCACCGCCGTGCCGCCGCCGAGGAGCACCGGCCTGGCGATCAGCACCAGCGCGCCGGCGGCGATGAGGAGGAAGCAGAAGTCGAGCGCGAGCAGCAGGGAGCGCGAGCGCGTGACGGTGTTCACGGTGTGGCCGAGCAGGAAGAGCCAGACCATCCCGAATGCGGCCGCGGCCAGAACAGGCGGGCCGTCCGTCCAGAGATGCTTCCACGCGGGACCGGCGAAGAGCATCGCCGGCACGGCAATCATGGTGAAGCAGAGGACGGAGGTCACGAGCGCCGCGGAGGCCTTGCCGAGCCAGAGCGCGGCCGGGCGGATCGGCTTTGCGAACCAGAACGACATCCGCCGTTCGACGAGCTCGTTCACGATGGCGGCCCGGCTCATCATGGCGGCGATGGTCAGGCCGATGATGATCGCCAGAAAGCCGCCGACCATGGCCACGACGTCGCGGGCATTCCCGCGCGCGCTGGGCAGCAGCGTGGCCAGGAAGGGCACCACCGCCAGCACCGCGCAGCCGATGAAGAGGCGCGACTTCGCGCGCAGCTCGTAGGTGAAAAGGGCCAGGGCGGCGTTCATCGCTGCTCCTCCCCCGCCACGCTGATGAAGATCTCCTCCAGGGTCATGGGCGTCGACTCGGACGTTTCCGTCTCGCGGCGGAAACGCTCGAATGCAACGTCGTCGTAATCGGTCACGATGGCCTCCGTTCCGCTGCCCCAGGCCCGCGACGATGCCGCGGTCATGGCCAGCGCCGCCGGCGCGCCGGCGTAGCGGACGCGCCGGAAGCGCAACTTCAGCGCCTCCAGCTCGTCGTCGAGCACGAGCTTCCCGTCCTTGATCACGCCGATGCGGTCGGCGAGCGTCTCGATGGCGGAGAGGTCGTGCGTGGTGATGAGCACCGTCAGTCCGCGCTCGGCCATGTCGGCGATGACTTCCTCGAAGAGCGACTTGCGCGCGACGACATCCAGACCGAGGGTCGGGTCGTCGAGGACCAGCAGCTCGGGCGACGTGGCCAGGGCCAGCGCGAGCGCGACCTGCTTCTTCTGTCCTTTCGACAGATCGCCGTAGCGGGCGTTCCGGGAGATCCCGAAGCGGTCGATGCGCCCGTCGAACGCGCCCTGCGTCCAGCGCGAGTACATCCGCGCCGACAGCCAGGCCAGGTCGCGCACGCGGGCGTCGGGCGGCGCGTCGGCTTCCTCCGAGACCACGCCGATGCGGTCCATGAGCCGCGCGCGGTGCTGCCAGACGTCTTCGCCGAAGAGCGTCACGCGGCCGCGCGCGGGCTGGAGCATCCCCAGCAGCGCGCGCACGAGCGACGACTTGCCGGCGCCGTTGCGGCCGAGGAGCGCGTAGACCGAGCCGGGTGCGACGGAGAGCGTCACCCCATCGACGGCGGTCTTCTTTCCATAGCGGACGGTCACCCCGTCCGCGGCAATGACGCTCATGCCTTCCTCCTGTGCTCGCGGACGAGCCGCTCGTAACTGAGCTCGAGCTCCCCGCGGGCATCGTCGATGGTGGCGCCGACGGCGAGGGCGGTCCCGGCATAGCGGGTGGCCGCGTCGCGCAGCGCCTCGTTCTTCTCCGACTTCCTGAGCTGCTTCGGCGCTTCGGCGACGAAGGTCCCCTCGCCGCGCCGGACGGCGAGCACGCCCTCGTCCGTAAGCCGCTGGTACGCGCGCGCCACCGTGTTCGGGTTGACGCGCAGCGACTGGGCGAGCTCGCGGACGGAGGGGACGCCGGCGCCCGGCTCGAGGATCCCGAGCGAGATCATCCGGCGCATCCCCTCCTCGATCTGCTTCCAGATCGGCGAGGCATCGGTGGGATGGATGTCGAACACTACTGCAGGCTCCAGAAACGGGTCAGCCAGCCGCTCTCGTTCGTCATCACGGCGTCGTCGTCCAGCGAGGCGGTGCGGCCTTTCGCGGACCATGTGGCCTCCTCGAACCTGCCGTCGGCACCGCCGCTGACGAGGCGGAAGCCGTCGCCGCTGCCGGCGTAGCGGTACGCGCGGCCCCAGGCGTCGTGCAACGGCGCCACGGCCATGTACTTGCCCTCCAGGGCTTTGCGCAGCTCGTCGATGTTCGTCGCGGCGGGATAGCCGCCGTGGTCCTTGGCATAGGCCTCCAGGGCCGTGCGCCAGGAAGTCATGTCGGACATCGTCCAGCGGGCGCGCTCGCCGTCGGTGGGGGCGTAGCCGCCGCCGGCGAAGAGCGAGGAAGCGGTGAAGAGGGTCAGGACGAGGAGAATGGTCTTGTTCACGTGCGTCTCCGATTCACTGTATTAGATGACTAATACAGTAAGTCGGTGACGACGCTTTGTCAAGGGTCTGGAGTGCGGCAGCGCGAGCTGCCGCTCTCCATGCCGCAGCGCAAGCTGCGGCGGGGGGCGGAGGCTGGCGCCTCCGCATGGAAAGCGGCAGCTGGCGCTGCCGCACTCCAGATCACTCGCGCAAAATCCACTCGTCGGGATCGAGCACCACCTCCGACGGCTCCAGCGGGCTCTCGAGCTCGAAGCGCTCGCTGCGCTCGTCGATGACCACGCGCTGGCGGCGGCTGCCGGCGGCGTCGCGCAGCTCCACGGTGGCGGGCATGCGGAAGACGGTGCCCTGCTGGGTCTGGGCGACGTCGAGCTGCACCTTCCCTTCGCGCCACGCCCATTTGGTGCTGAAGACGGGGTGGCCCGGCTCGTAGATCCATTGCCGGAAGAACCACTCCAGCGGCTGGCCGGCGTGACGCTCCATGATGGCGCGCAGCTCGGCGGTGGAGGCGTTGCCGTTGCGGTAGGTGGCGTAGTACTCGCGGATGCCGGCGAAGAAGGCGGCGTCGCCGACGACGCCGCGGAGCATGTGCAGCACCCACGCTCCCTTCTGATAGTTCAGGCGATTGAGGAGCTTCGTCAGGTCGGTGATGGACGGGTCGTGGATGGGACGGGCCGAGGCCCCGGCGGCGCCGAGGTAGAGCGCGCGGGCGTCGGCCATCGCGGCGCGGAACGCGGGGACGCCGCCGGTGCGCTCGGCGAAGAGCGCGGCGAAGTAGGTGGCGAAGCCTTCGCTGAGCCAGAGGTCGTACCAGTCGCGCTGGGAGACCGAGTCGCCGAACCACTGATGGGCGATCTCGTGCGCCACGAGGCGCTCCAGGTCTTCCTTGCCGTGGATGCGCTTTTCATCGAGGAAGATCGCGCTGGCGTTCTCCATCCCGCCGAAGCGCGTCGACGACTCGACGATGGCCAGCTTGTCGTACGGATACGGCCCGATGGTCGCGGAGAAGAAGTCGAGGATCTGCACGGCCCGGCCGAACTGCGTGCCGTGGCCGCGGTCGCGCGGATAGAGGTAGTAGGAGATCTCCACCCCGTCGTCTTCGCCCGCGCTCACTACCGCGAACTGTGTGGCGCCGACGACCATGCAGTGCACGGGAATGGGGGTCGACTCGCGCCACCGCCAGAGCTTGTTGCCGTTCTGCAGGCTGGTGGTCTCGACCAGCGAGCCGTTCGCCACGACGTCGAACGCCTCCGGCGCGGTGACGGTGAAATCGACAGTGGCTTTGTCGGAAGGGTGGTCGATGGAGGGGAACCAGTGGTGCGCGCGGTTGGGCCAGTTGTCGGCGAACGCGCCCCAGTCGCCATGCTTGTTCGCGCGCAGCACCAGGCCGTCCGCGGGACTGCCGTGATAGCGGATGCGCACGCGGAAGGGCTCCTGGTCTTCCCGGGCGACGCGCACGGTGACACGATCCCCTTCCCGCGTGAACGGCGCCTCTTCGCCGCCGGCCTCCACGTGGTCGATGGTCAGCGCGCCGAAGTCGAGGGTCAGCGTCTCCAGCGGCGCGACCTTCGGCAGGAGCGTCAGCTCCGCGACGGCGGTGATCTCCGTCCCTTCGCGGGGAAGTGCCAGCTCGATCGCGTAGTGGAGGACGTCGACCTGCGCGCTCTGCCCCGCCGCGAAGGGGGCGGCAAACGCGAACAACGAGACCAGCGCGGCCAGGCGCATCCCAACACCTCCGAAATATGTGGATAGACGGAGGGAAGGATACACCTGCGTCCGGCGAAGACGTTCGCATCAGAAAGCGAAACTTTCGCTTCCGGATACGAGCACGTTCGCTTTGCGAAGCGAACGTGCTCGTATCCAACGGTTACGCCGTCGCCGTGTCGCCCTCGATCACGTCCTCCTCCACCCGTGCCTTGCGGCGGCGGCGGAAGAACTCCTGCACGTCGTCGAAGAGGGAGTAGAGGACCGGGGTGGCCAGGAGGGTCAGGAGGAGCACGAGGGTCTGGCCGCCGATGATGGTGGCGCCGATGGCGCGGTTCGTGGCGGCGCCGGCGCCGCTGGAGACGACGAGCGGGATCATGCCGGCCACGAAGGCGATGGTGGTCATGAGGATGGGGCGCAGGCGGTCGCGGTTGGCCTCGCGGATCGCTTCGGCGCGGTGCATGCCGCGCTCGCGGAGCTGGTTCGTGTGGTCGACCTGCAGGATCGAGTTCTTCTTCACGATGCCGAACAGCACCACGATGCCGAGGGCCGAGAAGATGTTCACCGACTCATTGAGCAGCACCAGAGAGAGGAGCGCGAACGGCACCGTCATCGGCAGCGACAGCAGGATGGTGATGGGGTGGACCCAGCTCTCGAACTGCGCTGCCAGGATGAGGTACATGAAGATGATCGACAGCACGAAGGCGAGCATGAAGTTCACGCCGGCCTTCTGCTGCTCCTGCGCTCGGCCGGTGAAGCCGTACGAGAAGGTGGCCGGCATCTTCAGCTCGGCGGCCTTCTGCTCGAGGAGGTCCATGACCGCCTGCGAGGAGTGGCCGGGCTTCATGTTCGCCAGGACCATGACCATGCGGCGGCGGTTGAGGCGGTTGATGACCGACGGGCCGGTGCCCTCGCTGAGGGTGACCAGGTCGGAGAGCTTCACGTTGCGGCCGGTCGAGGACGGCACCTCGATCTGCTGGATGGCGGCGACCGTGTTGCGCGACTGCTCGTCCGCGCGCACGTGCACCTCGTACTCCTCCCCCCCCTCGTAGTAGCTGGTGGCCTGCTGGCCGCCGACGAGGACGTTCAGCGTGGCGGCCAGGTCCTGCACGCGCACGCCGAGGTCGGTGGCCTTATCGCGGTCGATGCGCACGGCCAGCTCCGGCTTGCCGACGATGAAGTTCGTGTCGACGTCGGTCGTGCCGAGCTTCGGATCCTTGATGGCGTCGGTGAGCTGGCGCGCGTACTTGTCGAGCTGCACGAGGTCCGGGCCGCCGATCCAGAACATGACCTCGGCGTCGGTGCCGCCGCCGAACTCGTTCACCGGCGCGACCTGCGTGCGCAGGTTCAGGCGCCGGTACTGCGGCAGGATCTCGTTGCGGACGCGGTCCATGATCGTGTACTGGTTCTCGCGCTCGGTGGCGTCGCCGAGCTTCACGTAGACCGTGGCCAGGTTCAGCGTCTGCTGCGGGTCGTCGCCGATGGTGACGACGGTGGTGGTCACGCCCTTGAGCTGGCGCACGCGCGCGGCGATCGACTCGGCGATCGTCTGCGTGGCGTTGACGCTGGCCCCCTCGGGCGCGCGCACGGTGACGGCGAACTGTCCCTCGTCGTCGTACGGGAGGAAGGTCTTGTCGACGATGGTGAAGAGCGGGCCGGTGGAGAAGAGCACCACCAGCATCAGGCCGATGATCACCCAGCGGTGCCTCATCGACCAGTCGAGCATGGTCATGTAGGCGCGCTCGATCAGCGCGTACAGCCCCTTGTCGCGCGTGCCGTGCCCCTCGTTATGGTTCAGGTCCTCGCGGCGGAGATAGCGCGCGGCCATCATCGGCGTGAGGGTGAAGGAGACCAGCAGCGACACGGCGATGGCGAAGGCCATGGTCACGCCGAACGAGTACATGAAGCGGCCGACCACGCCGGCCATGAAGGCTACGGGAAGGAAGACGATGATCAGCGAGAGCGACGTGGCCATGACGGCCAGGCCGACCTCCTTCGTGCCGGCGACGGCGGCCTCCATCGGCGTCTGATTCTTCTCCTCCATGTGCCGGAAGATGTTCTCGAGGACGACCACCGCGTCGTCGATGACGATGCCGACCGCCAGCGTCAGAGCCAGGAGCGTGATGACGTTCAGCGTGAAGCCCATGTACTGCATGGCCGCGAAGGTGGCGATGAGCGAGCTGGGGATGGCCACCGCGGCGATGAGCGTCGGCCGCGACTTCTTCGTGAAGTACCAGAACATGCCCACGCCGATGGCAATGGCCAGCGGCACCGCGATCGAGCGCGGGATCGGCAGGCCGTGGCCCCAGAGCAGGAAGTAGAAGGCCATGGTCGCGGCGAGCATCAGCAGCACGTGCCAGAAGCGGGGGCTGGAGAGGAACAGCCAGACCACGAGCGCGGCGAAGATGGAGCCGAGGATGAGGTGCTCTTTCACCGCGCCGACGGCGGCCAGGACGAACGTCGACTGGTCGCGGATGACGTCGAGCTTGTAGCCCTTCGGCAGCGTGGGCATGACCTCGGCCACGCGGGCCTTGATGCCGTCGACGACCTCGATGGCGTTCGTGCCCGACTGCTTGCGGATCGAGACGACGACCGCGGACTTGCCGCTGACCGTCGCCGCCGACTCGACCTCGGCCATGCTGTCTTCGATGCGGGCCACGTCGCGGATGCGCACCGGCGTGCCGGCCACGTTCGTGAGCGGGATGGCGCCGAAGTCGTCGGGCGAGCCGACGCGGCCGTAGGTGCGCAGCGTCAGGTCACGCACCCCCTGCTCGACCTTGCCGCCGGGGATCTGGATGTTCTGCGACTGCAGCGCCTGCACGACGTGCGCGGCGGTGAGCCCCTGCGCGGCGAGCTTAGCGTTGTCGACGATGACGTTGACCTGGCGCGGACGCGCGCCGATGACGAGCACCTGGCCGACGCCGTACACCGTCTCCAGGCGGCGGCGGAGGTTCTTGTCGACGTACTCCGAAATGTCGCGCTGCGAGCCGGGGCCGGAGACGGCGATGGTCACGACCGGAATGGCGCCCGGATCGAAGGTCTGGATGATCGGGTTCTCGGCGTCGGTGGGGAGCTCGGAGAGGATGGTCGAGACCTTGTCGCGCACTTCCTGCGCGGCCACGTCGCGGTTCTTCTCGAGCGTGAACGAGATCATGACCACGGAGACGTTCTCCGAGGAGAAGGAGGTCAGCTCGTCGATGCCGCTGATCGTGTTGACCGCTTCCTCGACCTTGTCCGTGACCTCGGTCTCGACCTCTTCCGGCGCGGCGCCCGGCAGCACCGTGGTGACGATGATGAACGGGAACTCGACGTTCGGGAAACGGTCCACGCCGAGCTTCCCGTACGAGAACGCGCCGACGACGACCAGGGCCAGGATGATCACCGTCGCGAAGACGGGGCGGCGGACGCAGATTTCAGCTAACTTTTGCATAAGGGCACCTCTCCGTACGACGGTTGCTGGTTGCTGTGTTGCTGGTTCCGGGTGACGTCTTGCAAGAGGCGTCTGTCAGACGACCAGCCACCACGAACCAGCAACCAGTAACCAGCAACATCAGTCCAACTTGGTCTCCACCCTCGCGAACAGCCCCGGCCGCAGCCTGCCGTCGCGGTTGGGGAACTCGGCCTCGGCGAACATGGTGCGGGTTTTCGGGTCGATGACGCCGCCCACGGTCTTCACCACGCCTTCGAACTTCTCATTGGGGTACGGGTCGACGGTCGCGATGACGCGGTCGCCCTTGTTGATGCGCCCGAGGAAACGCTCGGGGACGGAGAAGCGGAGCTTGAGGGGGGAGAGCTGCACGACCACGAAGGCCACGCCGCCGTCGCCGAGGCGCGCGCCGACCTCGGTGCGCTTCTCCGCCACGATGCCGTCCACCGGGGCGCGCAGCGTGGCGTCGGCGATCTGCTGGCGGAGCAGCGCCGCCTGCGCGCTCGCGGACGCCAGCGCCGCGTTGGCCTGCTCGTAGGCGGCCTGCGAGCGGTCGAGCGTCGCCTTCGGGATCGAGTCCTTCGCGGCCAGCCCCTTCTTCCGCTCGACGTCGCGCGCGGCCTCGTCGCGCGCCGCTTTCGCGCGCGCCACTTCCGCCTCGGCGGCCTGCAGATTCAGGCGCGAGTACTCCGTCTCGAGCAGCAGCACCGGCTGCCCCTTCGAGACGCGCGCCCCCTCGTCGACGTACATCCGCGCCACGCGGCCCGGCATTCGTGCCGACAGCTCCGAGCGCACCGGCGAGACGAACTCGCCCGTCGCCGAGTACGAGCCGGTATCGACGGTCGTCGTCTCGGCCGTGGCGGAGCTGGCGGCGATGCCGGTGCTGACCGCCTGCACGTCCTGCGGCAGCGGCGGCGCCTCGGCCACGGTGGCCGACGTGGCCGTGGTGGCGGTCGTGTCGGTGGCGGCCTGCGACTCGTCGCCGCCGCACGAGACGAGCATCAACGAGAGCGTGAGGATGGAGAAAAGGATCAGAGAGCGCTTCATTCTTTCGTCACTCCAACAGCCTGCTTGATGTCGCCCGCGGCGAACCACACGCGCAGTTCGGCGAGCTCGCGATTGAGGGTTTCTTCGGCCACGGCGCGGCGCGCGTCGGCCAGCGAGGCCTCGGAAGCGGCCACGTCGAGCGACGTCGCCTCCTGGGCGCGGTAGAGCTCGAAGGCCTGCTCGTACTCCGCCTGCGCGGCCTGGAGCTGCTCGCCGGCGAGCTGCAGGCCGATCTCGGCGGAGCGGAGGTCGGCCAGCGCGCGGCGCACGTCCTCGCGGGCGTTGCTCTTCGCCTCGTCGAGGGCGAACCCGGCCTGCCGCTCCTGGCTCTTCGCGCCGGCCACGCGCGCCACCACCTCGCCCGACTGGAAGATCGGGACGGTGAAGCGCAGCGCGCCGTACGCGTACTGGTTGGCGGGGAAGGGCGTGCGCTGCTGGATCCAGCCGCCGTCGAAGCGGACGGTGGGCAGCCAGAAGCCGCGCTGCTTGGCCACTTCCAGGCTGGCGATGCGGACGTTGTTCTCCGCCATGTCCACGTCCGCGCGCGAGGCCTCGGCGCGCGCGAGGAGGGTCGACTCGTCCGGCAGCGGCGGGAGCTCGCGGTCGAGCGGCGCCACCTCGATGGCGCCGTCGAGGTCGAGATCGACGCGGAGCTGCCCCTCGGCGTGCTCGCGCTGCTGCACGGCCACGGCCAGCAGCCGCTGGGCGGCCTTCATGGCCGTCTCGGCGCGGAACACGTCCACCTTGGTCACCTCGCCCGCCTCGTAGAAGGCCTGGGCCTGGGTGAGGCGGCGCTGGGCGAGCTCGATGTTGCGGCGCTCCACGTCCACGCGGCGGTCGGCGTTGACCACGGCCAGGTAGTTCGAGGCCACGCGCAGCAGCGCCGCGTCCTCGGTGCCGCGCACGCCGAGACGCGCGTTCTCGACGTTGAGCTTCGCCTGCGAGTACGCGCGCAGCTCGCGCCGGCCGGCGTAGACCGGCTGCTCGAGCGTCACGCGGTACGCCCAGTCGTTGCGCGGCAGGATGGCGATCGACTCAGCGCCCTCGCCGAACGTCTGCTGGATGCTGTTGCGCGTCAGGTCGCCGTTCAGCGTGATGCGCGGCATGACCAGCGAGAGCAACTGGTCGCGCGCGGCCGCGGCGATGCCGATGTCCTCCCGCGTGCGCTCGACCGTGTTGTTGACTTCCATGGCGCGGGTGAGCGCGCCGTCGAACGTCAGGCGCGTCTGCGCGCTGACACTCCCCGCGAGGAGAACTGCAAGAAACACTCGTTTCAACTCCGACTCCGTTTCCGAACCCCGTCCAGGATGAAGCTGGCGATGAAGTCGACGTCGGCCTGTTCGTCGGGCGACGCAGACTCCCCGAGACGTTGGAGAATGATGGCAGTACTGCCTTCCATGATGAAAAGAGCCAGCCTGTAGGGATCGGCCCGGCGGATCTCGCCGCGGTCCATGGCCTGCTGCAGGACGGCCGCAAACTGTTCTGTACGTAGGCGATAGCGCGGCTGGCAGTGCTGGCGCTGTCGGCGCTGCGTGGCCGCCGGCCCCTCGGGCATGCGCAGCGAAAGATACAGGCGGAAGAATTCGCGATTGGCGGCGAAGAAGGCCAGCTTCGCGCTCATGATCGCCCGGATCTTGTCCTCGAACTTCTCGTTCGCGGCGATGGCGGCGTCGATGCGCTCGAGGAGCTGCGTCATCGCGCACTCGAACGTTTTCTCGACCAGCTCCTCGCGATCGCGGAAGTAGAGGTAGATCGTCCCCTTGGCCACGCCCGCCTCGTCCGCGATCTCCTGGATCGTGGCCGCGGCCATCCCCTTGCGGGCGATGACGCGCATGGTGGCGTCCTGAATGGTCTGGACGCGGAACTCGTGGACGACTTCTTCTTTGGACCTGGTGTTCATACCGCTGACCGGGCGGTCATTTGAGCAGAACTCGCGGTCAGTGGCAAGAAACTTTCAGTGACGCATGGCCCGCTTGCGGGCGAAGGAGCGGGCCGCGAGACGGAGGTCGTCCGGGTCGAGGCGGAGGGGGTTGGGGCCCTGGAGATATTCGTTCAGGGCGTAGTCGTCGGTGTAGAGCCTCGCGAGCAGCGCCGTCTCGGCGGGGCGGGCTGAAGCCCACCCTACGTTTGGCCCAGGCGCGGCAGGAGGTAAACGTAGGGCGGGCTTCAGCCCGCCTCCCCGGGCGGTGCGCAGTTCCGCAAGCAGCTCTTCCACCGCGGGATAGTTGCCGTCCCGCTCCAGAATCACGTAGGCATCCGCCTCCACCAGTGCGAGCAGCGCGAAGACCTCCTCCGGCACGCGGTGCAGGTGATCGTCGAGCACCCGGCCGCGCTCGATGCGCTTTCCGCCGGCGAGGTGCACGAGGCGCACGCGCGCCATCGGCAGCGAGGCCACGAGCGCGGCGGCGTCGAAGCCGAAGTTCTCGGCGTTGGCGTATACGTTGTGCAGGTCGAGCAGCAGGTCACACGGCGTCGCGCCGAGCACGGCGTGCAGCCACGCCTGCTCGTCGTACGTGCTGCACGGCGGGTCGATCAGCGAGGCGACGTTTTCCAGTACTGGCAGCGAGCCGACTACCCGCCGCGCCTCCTCCACGTTGCGCACGAGCCCCGCGAGCGTGGCGTCGTTGCGCGGCGGCGCGGCCAGGTGGCCGACCTCGATCCCGTCCGCGCGCACGAAGGCGAGATGCTCGGACCAGAGCTCCGGCTCGAGCCACTCCACGACGCGGGCGATGCGGTCGAGCAGGCGCGCGTCGACGCGCTCCGGGGACGCCAGCCCGAGGGACGTCGCGTGCAGCACGATCGGGACGTGCGCGCGGAGAAAACGGAACGCGCGCCGCTGCGACGCATCGGCGTCGAACAGCTCCTCGGCCAGCACTTCCAGCACCTCGATCGAGTCGAGGTTGGCGAGGATGCCCGCGCCGAGCTCGCGCCGCCAGCCGAGTCCGTACTTCATCTCTGGACTGCGGCACGTCTCATCCGCCGCACCCTCCGCATCCGCCGCCGCCGCATCCCCCGCCGCAGCCGCTGCCGCAACTGCTGCCGCACGAGCTGCCGCTGTTCGCGGCCGACTTCTTGAACAGATGGTCTCTCCAGCCGAACCCCTCCGCCGGCAGCGCGCCCACGCCCCACACCGCGGCCAGCATGGCCACCTCGGAGGTCGCACCGCCGGGACGCAGCTGCCCCGCGCGCAGCTTCAGCGAGCGGAAGAGATTTTTCAGCTCCTCGAGAAACGCGTCCCCGCGCGCGGTGCGTCCCAGGAGCACCACCGGCCGCAGCAGGAGCAGCGCGGCGACCGTGAACAGGATCAGCAGACCGATGTTCGTCCGCCCGCGCGACAGCGCCACCACGATCTTGGTCACCGACACGAAGAGCAGCACGGCCGCGGCACCCCGGCACAGCTGCCAACGCGCCGCCTTCGTCCGCTCGTCCGGCAGCAGTCCCATCCCCGTCAGCTCGCCCTCGAGCTCCCCCGCCACCGCGTCGAACACACCGGGCGCGAACAGCGCCGTGGCCTCTCGCGGCGTCTCGCAGAACGTCAGGAGCTCCTGCTCGATCCGTCGCCGCACCCTCGTGCTGCGCCCGACCTCCGTCGTCACCACCCGTTCGCCGAGCACCGACAGCAGCCCGCGGTCGACGAGCGATACGACGCCCACGCGCACCAGCTCGTGCTTTCCACCGCGCAGAAACGCAATCGCGTACGGGTCGTGGATCGGCGTGCCGCGATACCCCTGCTCCTCCATTTCACGCCGCCTGCGCAGCACGCGCGTGACGATCAGCACCACGATCGCCAGCACGACGAAGAAGACGAGGAACTGCGGGCCTCTCCAGTCGAACGGGTTCATGGCTGAAGGCGCGCCGCGCGCTCGTAGAGAGCGCGCGCCAGTTGCAGCGTGTCGAAGAGGATCTTCGCCGCCTGCCCCGCGGGGAGCGCGCGCTGCTCGCGCGCCTCGGAGAGATGCGGCAGGAGGTCGCCGAACCGGCCGAGCTCGCGCACCAGCGTCTCCAGCGCCTCCTTCGGCGGGAGCGTGCCGCGACCGTCGAGCTCCAGGATCGAGGCCGCCGAGGTGCGCAGCGGCGCGGCCGCCTCGGCCACCGTGATCGCGCACTGCTCCTCGCGCAGGCTCGACTCGACGTAGCTGCCGCGCAGGCGCAGCGTGAGGTTCAGCAGCACCTGCCGCAGCCGCCGCACCAGCGCGTCGCGCGGGATGTCGATGTTCGCCAGCACGTCGTCGCCGTACAGCACCGCGTGGCGGCGCTCGATGTCGGCGAACTTCTGCGCGAACGCCTTCGACGCGGCGGGCAGCTCTTCCTCGAGGAGGAACATCGCCGAGACGTTCGCCGCCGCCTGCGCGGTGCGGAACGGCTCGCGGAACGCGTCCACCGCTCCGTCGAAGCGCGTCAGCACGAAGAGCAGGTTGACGTCCGACGTGGCCCGCATCCGCCCCTCGGCCGCCGAGCCGTAAAGGATCACCGCCCGCAGCGAATCCCCGAGCGACGCGCGTGCGGAATCGACCAGCGAGTCGACCGTGCGACGGACATCGTCGGGGAGTTGCATGTCTCTATTATCAATGACGCGACGTGCGCCGGCACTGCCAGTGGACCGCTGGCGTCCACGCCGGCTGTCTGTGGCGGCGTCCCGCCGCCACTGTGCGGGCGAGACGCCCGCACAGACAGCCGGCGGGACGCCGGCGGTCCACGAACCCGTCATCTGTCGCTTTCCACGGACGCCGACGCGGGGAGGTTCCGTACAATCACGCTCTCGAATGCTGGCACCCGGCTCCCGCCTCGGGCGTTACGAGATCCGCTCGCTCATCGGAGCCGGCGGCATGGGGGAGGTCTACCTGGCCCACGATCCGGAGCTGCAGCGGCCGGTGGCGCTGAAGGTCCTCGGCGACGCGGTCCGCGCCGACGAAGAGCTGCGGCGGCGCCTCGAGCACGAGGCGCGGGCGGCGTCGGCGCTCAACCACCCGAACATCCTCACGGTCTACGACATCGGCCAGCTCGGCGACGAGCGCTTCATCGCCACCGAGTACGTGGACGGCGTGACGCTGCGCCAGCGCATGAGCCGCTCGGCCGAGCCGCCGCTGCGCGAGGTGCTGGACATCGCCGTGCAGCTGGCCTCCGCGCTCAGCGCGGCCGAGGCCGCGGGACTGGTGCACCGCGACATCAAGCCCGACAACATCATGCTGCGCCGCGACGGCTATGTGAAGCTGCTCGACTTCGGCCTGGCCCGCGCCGTCGACGCCGAGCCCGACCTGCACAAGACCGACCCGCACATGGTGCGCGGCACGGTCTTCTACATGTCGCCCGAGCAGCTCCGCGGCAAGGTGCTGGACTCGCGCAGCGACATCTGGAGCGTCGGCGTGCTGCTGTACGAGCTGGTCAGCGGGCGGCTGCCGTTCGACGGCGAGAGCGCCTCCGACGTCGCCGCGGCCGTCCTGCGCAGCGAGCCGCCGCCGCTGCTGCGCCGGGACGGCACGCCCGCACCGCCGGCGCTCTCCGTCATCATCTCCCGCGCGCTGATGAAGGACCGCATCAAGCGCTATCAGTACGCCG
Source organism: Thermoanaerobaculia bacterium (assembly GCA_035627015.1). Classification (GTDB taxonomy): domain Bacteria; phylum Acidobacteriota; class Thermoanaerobaculia; order Gp7-AA8; family Gp7-AA8; genus QHVT01. Next base: position 50,237 of record DASPMO010000040.1, read on the forward strand.
ACGAGCTGCTGGCCGACCTGCGCCGCCTGCAGGGCGAGGTGACGAACGACGCCGCGCGCGTGGCCGGCACCGCCGAGTCGCGCGTGGCCACCACGGAGCAGTTCGCGATCAGCGAGCCGCCGCCGTCGAACCTGCCGCACAAGCTCACGCCGCTGGTCGGCCGCGAGGCGGAGCGCGACGACGTGCTCTCCCTCCTGCGCCGCGACGACGTGCGCATGGTCACGCTGACCGGCCCCGGCGGCACGGGCAAGTCGCGCCTGAGCGTCGACGCCGGCGCCGCGCTCCTCGGCGAGATGGACGACGGCGTCTGGTTCGTGTCGCTGGCGCCGCTCCGCGACCCGCGCCTGGTGATCTCCGAGATCGCCTCGGTGCTCGGCATCGTGGAGGGAGGGGCGCCGCTGCTCGACACGGTGATCACCGCGGTGCGCGAGAAGAGCATGCTGCTCATCCTCGACAATTTCGAGCAGGTGCTCGACGCCGCGCCGCTGATCGGACGCCTCCTCTCCGCCGCGCCGCGCGTGAAGGCGCTGGTCACCAGCCGCTCGCCGCTGCGCGTGGCGGGCGAGCGCGAGTACGCGCTGCCGCCGCTCATGACGCCGCCGCTCGACCTGCCGCTCGACCCCGAGGCGGTCGGCGCCTATCCCTCGGTGGCCCTGTTCGTCGAGCGCGCCTCGGCGGTGAAGAGCGACTTCACGATCACGGCCGAGAATGCCTCCGCCATCGCCGAGATCTGCGTGCGTCTCGACGGCCTCCCGCTGGCCATCGAGCTCGCCGCCGCCCGGGTGAAAGTGCTCCCGCCGCAGGCCATGCTCAGCCGCGTCGAGAATCGCCTCAAGCTGCTCTCCGGCGGCTCGCGCGATCTCCCCGAGCGGCAGCAGACAATGCGGGCGGCAATCTCGTGGGGATATCAGTTGCTGGACGACACCGACAAGGTGCTGTTCGCGTGGCTGAGCGTGTTTCGCGGCGGCTTCAGTATGGCGGCTGCCGAACGACTCGTCGATGTTGTCAGTTCTCAGTTGTCAGTTGTCCGTGATGTTCCGCCTGGACGACCAGGCGCAGACAACCGACAACCGACAACCGACAACGTTCTGGACGGCATCATCTCCCTCGTCGACAAGGCCTTCCTCCGCCGCGATCCGGCGTCGTCCGACGAGCGTCCGCGCTTCGTGATGCTGGAGACGATCCGCGAGTACGGGCTGGAAATCCTCGCCGAACAGGGACGCGACCGCGACGTGCGCCAGGCGCACGCGCTGCTCATGGCCTCGATCGCCGAGGAGCACGAGCTGGAGCTCCATCGCCTCACCGAGGATGGCGACAACTTCCGCACCGCGATCGAATGGGCGGTCGCGGCCGGGGACGCGGAGCTGGCGCTGCGCCTCGGCGCCGCGCTCTGGTGGTCGTGGTACGTGCGCGGGAACTACGCCGAGGGACGGCGCGCGCTGGAGACCATCCTCGGCGTCCCCAACGGCGAGCAGGTGCCGGTGCGGGCGAAGGCACAGACCGGCGCGGGCGCGCTGGCGTTCCTGCAGTGCGACTACGACCGCGCCGTGGAGATGCTGGAGTCGTCGATCGAGCTGGCCCGCGCGAACGGCGACCCGACTTCCCTCGCCCGCTCGTTGCAGTTCCGCGGCTCGATCGCCCGCGAGCGCGGCGACTACGAGCACGCCATCGACCTGCACCTGCTCTCGCGCACGATCTGGGCGGAGCTCGAGGACCGCGCCAACGTCGGCCGCGCATTGAACTACGTCGGCTTCGCCTCGTGGCTGAAAGGCGACGTGGCGCGCACCGTCGAGTTGTGCGAGGGGACGCTGCAGCTCTTCCGCGACCGCCGCGACACCGAGGGGGCGGCCTGGTCGCTGCTGAACCTGGCCGCGGCGTCGCTCTACGCGGGTGACCTCGATCTCGCGGAGCGGCGGCTGGAGGAATGCCTCTCCTGGTCGCGCGCGGGTGGGTTCAAGGAGGGGGTGGCCTGGTCGCTGAATCTCCTCGGCTACGTGCTGCGCGGACGCGGCGAGCACGATCGCGCCCGCAATATCCTGCAGGACAGCCTGCAGCTGCACTGGGAGCTCGGCGACCGCTGGCGCAGCGCCTCCGTGCTCGAGGCCCTCGGCGGCCTGAAACGCGACCCGCGCCTCCTCGGCGCCGCCGCCGCGCTGCGCACGCGCCTCGGCACCCCCGTGCCGCCGGTCGAGCGCCCGCAGGTGGAGCGCGATCTCGCGGCAGTGGGGGCGGTGGAGTGCGAGATCACAACCGCCGTCGCCCTCGCCCTGCACGCGTGAACGTAGGGCGGGCTTCAGCCCGCCCCCGACGGGGGAGGCGGGCTGAAGCCCGCCCTACGTCTGGCCCCTTCGCAGTTTGTCCAATGTTCCGGGGTGCCGCAGCAGCGGCTGCAATTCATCGACGGGGAACTTCTCGCCGTACAACCGCACCAGCGCCGCGGCGATGGTCAGGCCCGCGTGCACGGAGCGCAGCGCGCGGCGGTCGGTGATGGTGAAGCGCACGCCGCCGCACTCTTCGCCTTTGTGCACGCTGGCCGTGGGGGTGAAGCGGATCGGGGTCATGGCCAGTCCGGGGAGCGGACCCACTTCGCGGATCAACGCCTCGCCGTCGATGTACGGCGCGCCGAGGACCTCGAAGGGAGTGGGCGTGCCGCGTCCCACCGAGACGGCGCGCTCCAGGATACCGATGCCGGGATAGAGCGCCGCCGCGTGCAGCGAGCGCATGTTCGGCGACGTGTTCACCCACGGCAGCCCCGCCTCGTCCTGCCACTGCTCGCGCTTCCAGTTCTTCACCGGGATGACGGTGAGGTCGACGCCGATGTTGCGCTCGTCGCGGAAGAGCTGCGCCAGCTCGCCGACCGTCTTTCCGTGGCGGATCGGGATCGGATGCCACGCGGTGAAATTCGTCGTCCCTTCCAGCCCCGGCCCTTCCACGACGTCGCCGCCGATCGGATTGACGCGGTCGAGCACGATGAACCGGATCTTCGCCTCGGCCGCGGCTTCCATGGCCATCCCCATCGTCGAGATGTAGGTGTAGAAGCGCGTGCCGATGTCCTGGATGTCGAAGACCAGCGCGTTGAGGTTCGCCAGTTGCTCCGGCGCCGGCCTGCGCCGCTCGCCGTAGAGGCTGAAGACCGGGATGCCGCGGTACTGCTCGTCCGCGACTTTGTCGTCGAGCGTGCCGCGCAGGCCGTGCTCGGGCGTGAAGATGGCGGCCAGCGTGACGCCGGGCGCGCTGCGCAATAAGTCGACCGTCGGATTGCCGGTGCGGTCGATGCCGCTCTGGTTCGTGATCAGCCCGATGCGCAGCCCGCGCAGCGCTTCGTAGCCGCCCGCGTGCAGGACGTCGATGCCGTTCTGCGCGTCGCCGCCGCCGACGGCATAGCTGACGCGGCGCGCGTACGGCTCGAAGCCGAAGGCCTCGCCGACGAGGTTGCCGAGCTGCTTCTGCAGCGCGATCACGCTCCCCTTGCCGTCGGGATGCACGCGGTTGGAGAGGAAGATGTAGAAGGAGCGCGACGCGGGCTCGATCCAGAGGAAGCCGCCGGTCCAGCCGGTGTGTCCGAACGACCCGGGCGGAAAGCGGTCGCCGCCGGGACGGGAGTAGGCGGAGTCGAGGTCGAAGCCGCCCGTCCTGCGGATGGCCACCTCCGGCGGCGTGACGTCCCTGCTCAGCAGCGGATGCGTCATCGCGTGCCGCGCGAATCGGGCCAGGTCTTTCGCGGTGGTGAACATGCCGGCGTGTCCGGCCACGCCGCCGAGCCGGCGCGCGGCAGGGTCGTGGACGACGGCGCGGAGGCCGTTCTCGGTCGGTGCGATGCGATCATTCGGGGCGGGCTTGAAGCCGGTGTCGCGCATGCCGAGGGGCGCGAAGACGTGCTTTTCGGCGAAGACCTCGAGCGGCTCGCCGGAGACGCGCTCCACGACCTGGCCGAGGATCATGTAGTTCAGGTCGGAGTAGCGGAAGACCGCGCCGGGGCGGTTCAGCGGGCGCTCGGTCCAGGGGTCCCCGCCGGAGCGCAGCCCCGAGGTGTGCGTGAGGAGATGGCGGACGGTGATCTCGCCGTCGTGGTACTCGGGGAGATAGGTGCGCACGGTCTCGTCCAGCGCGATCTTTCCCCGCTCCAGCAGCACGCCGATCGACGACGCCGTGGCCACGGGCTTGGTGAGCGAGGCGGCGTCGAAGATCGTGTCGGCGGTCATGCGCTCCACGGCCGGCACGAGGGCGCGGTTGCCGTACGCGCGCGTGTAGACGCGGCCGTCGCGCTCGACCCAGAGCACGCCGCCGGGGATGCGTTTCTCCGCGATGGCCTGTTCGATCGCGGCGTCGATCTGCGGCAACCGCGGCGACTGGAACGCCGTCGCGCAGGCGGTGGTGAGCAGGAAGAGCAGCGGCAGCAGACGTTTCATATCGTGACGGGCAACTTTCCGGTCATTGCGAACTCGCCGCGGATCGCCTCCATCGCCGCCCGCTGCAGGATGGGCTGCACGCCCCAGGCACAGACGAACGTCGAGACGTCGCCGAGGTCGCGGAGGATGTACGGACTGCCGAGCGAGACGGCGATGGTCTTCTTTACGTGCTTTTCCGCCAGCTGCCGGGCCTCTTCCGGTACCGCGAGGTGGCCCTTGCCGGAGCGCGGCCGGATGCCCAGCAGCAGCACGAGCACGTCGGCGATGTCGGGATTCCCGGAGTCCTGCAGCTCGAGCGGATCTTCGCTGAAGGTGCGGATGGCGACGTTCTTTGCTTTCAACGGCAGGAGGCCGCTCGTGTCCCGCACCAGCGTTATGGAGCGACGCGCGATGAACGTAGGGCGGGCTTCAGCCCGCCTCCCGGACGGGGGGGGCGGGCTGAAGCCCGCCCTACGTATCCGCTCGTACGCTTCGTCGATGCGGCTCATGGCCAGACGCCCGCTCTTTACGGCGGCCACCACCCCCGCGATGGCCGCATCCGTGTCGGCGGAGTACAGCACCTGATCCACCCCCGCCTCCAGCGCGCGCACGGCAGCCTCGCCGGGATCGAAGTGCGCGGCCAGGCCGCCCATGTCCATCGCGTCAGTCATCACCAGCCCCTCGAAGCCGAGGGAGCGCAAGAGAGACACGACCGGCGCGGACAGCGTGGCCGGCATGGTCCCCCCCTGCGTGACTTCGTGATGCGCGGTCCCCCAGACGTTCTCGAACGCCGTTCGCACGGGGACGAGCGCCGGATCGAGCGACGGCACGGCCAGATGCCCCAGCATCACCGAGGCCGCGCCCGCGTCGACCGCGGCGCGGAAGGGGACCAGCTCCACGCGCTCGAGCCGCGCCCGGTCGACGTCGAGCACCGGCAGCGCGCGGTGCGAGTCGACGTGCGTGTCGCCGTGTCCCGGAAAGTGCTTCGCCGTGGCCAGGCAGCCGCCATCCTGAATGCCGCGCACGTACGCTTCCACGAAGCGTGCGACGGCGTGAGGGTCCTCCCCGAAGCTGCGCGTGTTGATGACCGGATTGAGCGGATCGACGTTCACGTCGCACACCGGCGCGAGCACGTGGTTGACGCCGATCGCGCGCGCCTCCTCGGCGGTCACGCGCGCCTGCTCTTCCGCGAGCTCGACGGAGCCTGTCGCGGCAAGGGCCATCGCCGGCGGCCACCAGACCGCGTCGGTGAAGCGCATCCCCATCCCCGACTCGAGGTCGGCGCTGATGAGCAGCGGCTCGCCGGCCAGGGATTGCAGCTCCGCGTTCGCACGGCGCGCGACCTCGGTCGTCGACTCGAACCAGATCACGCCGCCGACGTGGTTGTCGCGCACGTGGCGGACGACGTCGTCCGTCAGAGCGCGCGCGGGGACGGAGAAGAGACGGCCGGCTTTGCGGGCGAGATCCATCGCGGGGCCGCATCGTACAATCACCCGAGATGGATCGCCTCGATCTCGTGCCCGCGGCGCAGCGTGCCGAGCGGCTGTTTCTGCTCGACGTACTGGCGGGGCGCGAGCGTGACTTCGACGTCGACGCGGACGCCTTTCTCGCCATCGCGCCATCGAAGCTCCATCCCTTCCTCCATGCCCGGCTGCGCGAGCGCTCCCTCCCTCCGGCGCTGCGGGAGACGCTGTCCGCCGCCCATCGCCGCAACGCCATGAAGGAGCTGCGGCGCGCCGCGGAGCTGCGCCGCATCGACACGGCCCTCGGCGCGGCCGGCATCCCCTATCTCGTGCTCAAGGGACCGGTGCTCGCGGCGACGGTCTATCCCGACCGCGCCTCCCGCACCATGACCGACCTCGACTTCCTGCTGCACGAGAGCGACCTCCCCCGCGCCACGGCGGTCCTCGGCGAGGCGGGCTATCGCATGCCGCCGCAGTTCGCCGGGGCCGAGCTGGCGGCGGGCGACGCGCCGCCGCTCATCCACGACGAGCCGGGAGGGCCGAGCATCGAGCTGCACACGATGCTCGACTCGCTGCCGGACGACCGCGACGCGCTGGCGAACATGCTGCCGTCGTCGCGCCGCGTGGCCATCGGACACGGGCTGGAGCTGCGCACCCTCGACCGCGGCGAGCTCTTCGCCCACGTGGTCCTGCACGTCTCGAAACATCATCGCTTCGAGGGGGAGCTCCGCTCGCTGCTCGACGTCGCGCTGCTGCTGCACGCGGAGCGCGATCTCGACTGGAGCGTTCTCGCCGCCGCGTGGGAACGGCGGGGCATCCTGGAATGGATGGTCCTCACCGTCTCGCTCGCGCACCTGCTGCTCGACGCGCCCGTCCCCGCCGCTCTGGCGGCGCACGCGGCCTCGGAGGAAGCGCTGGCGCTCGCCGCCGAGCAGCTCTGGATCGTCGAGAAAGGAACGGTGCCGCCCCGGCTCACCTTCATCGCCACCGGCACGGAGCTCAGCCCCGTCCACGCCGGTGTCCCCGCGCATCACGCGCCGGTGCCGCCGGGGATCGCCGGCGCCCGCGCCCGCGTGGCGCGCGGCCTCGAGCTGCTGCGGCGCGTGGCGACGTCGGGCGCGCGCGGCGGCCTCTCCCGGCGGGTCTTCTCGCGCGAGGTGGAGCTGTTCCGCCGGCGCGAACGGCTCTTCGCGATGATGGAGAAACCGTCAGCGCGCGACTGACGCCCGCACGTCCGCCTCGACGAAACGCACCACGTCCGGCAGCGCATCGAAGTCGCGGCGGCGGAGGAGGCGGCGCACCACGCCGCTGCGTGCCAGCGCGGTGCAGTGCAGCAGGTTCTTCCCCGACGCACCGGTCTGGTGGAGCCACTGCGACTGATACGTGCAGCCGATCAGCGCGAGCACGGCCTCGCGCGCCGCCGGCTCGAGCGACTCCTCGGCCGGGCCGTCCTCGAGGAGATAGCAGCGCTCCAGCGGCACGGGATGGCGATGGAAGTCGTCGAGCTGCAGCGAGCGCTTCGTGCGCGCCGGATGCAGCAGCGGCAGCGCCTCCGCGTCCTCGCCGAGCATGTTCGCCGAATCGGGCCACAGCTTCACCCGCGCGAATCCGGGCAGCACCAGCGGCTCCGGGCCGGCCGTATCGATGACGGTGATGTCGTCGGCCACGAGCGGATGCCCGGCGCGCGCGAGCGCCGTGGCCAGCGTCGACTTGCCGCGGCCCGACGGCCCGGCGAAGGCGACGGCGCGGCCGTCCACGACCACGCTGCTGGCGTGCAGCACGAACTGTCCGCGCTGCGTCAGGATCACGCCGAGGAGCGGGCCGACGATGCCCAGGCGCAGCGCGCGCTCGTCCGCCCCGGAAGCGGGATCGACCACGATCTCCCGCCCGCCGCGCACGCGGAAGCCGCCGCCGTCCGGGATCCAGCCGCGCACGTCGTCCGGCGCCGCCACCACGCTCCAGCTCCCCTCGGCGGGACGCTCCACCTCCACCGTACCGATCGTCACCTCGACGTCCGGCGTACCGGCGCCCGGCGGCAGCTCGATGAGAGGGATCTCGGAGGCAATGGTCAGAGCGAAAGCCCGGTGGAAAAAGCGTGGCGGGGACACGAGGCTAGAATTGTACGCAGAACGTGCCGACGCTGCTCGAGAGGCTCGATCCCGTTGCCGAGGCAACGATGCGGAACCTGATCGGGGGAGCGATCCGGACGCAGGCGATCTACGTCGCCGCGAAGCTCGGCATCGCCGATCACCTCTCGCTCGGCCCGCGCAGCGCGGACGACCTCGCCGGGCGTACCGGCGCGCACGCGCCGACCCTCCGGCGCGTGCTGCGCTACCTCGCCGCTTCCGGCGTCTTCGTCGAAAACGAGGACGGCCGGTTCGCGCTGAACGCCGTCGCCGAATCCCTGCAGACCGCGCATCCGCGCTCCCTGCGTCCGAGCGCCATCCGCGCCGGCGAAGGGATGTGGGAGGTCGCCGCGCGCCTCCTGCACGCCGTGCAGACCGGCGCCACACCCTACGAAGAAGTGCACGGCGCGTCGTTCTTCGACCGGACGCCGGAGCGCGAGCTCGCCTTCGGGGTGCGCATGAGCTCGAGCTCCGCGGGACTGGGCGAGGCGCTCGCGCAGCTGGAATCGTTCGCCGGGGCAACGCGCGTCGTCGACGTCGGCGGAGGACACGGCGCGATCCTGGCGCGTCTGCTGGCAAAGCGGCCGGAGCTGCGCGGCGTTCTCTTCGATCGCGAGGGAACGGTCGAGGCCGCACGCGAGGCGATGTTGCGGGCCGGCGTGGAAGTCGTGGCCGGCGACTTTTTCGCGTCCGTTCCGCAAGGCGACGTGCACCTGCTGTCGTGGATCCTGCACGACTGGGACGACGAGCGGGCGCTGCGCATCCTCGAAAACTGCCGCCGTGCGGGCGGGCGCGTGGTCGTGGTCGAGGTGCTGCTGCCGGAACAGGCGCGGATCGCGGAGCCGCGTCCCGGAGTCCTGGCCGATCCGTTCACGATCGACCTGCAGATGCTGCTGCTCACCGGCGGCCGCGAGCGGACCGCGAGGGAGTATCGGGAGCTGCTGGAGAAGGCAGGCTATGAAGCCGTAAAAACGACAACGCTCGCGTCCCTGCGGAGCGCGAGCGCGATCGAGGCGCGGGCGAAGAGCTGCTGACTACGAGTAAATGCCTCCATCGGCGCCCGAGGTACCGACGGAACCCTGGGTGATCTCGGCGAACGAGCCGAAGTCCGTGAGCGTCGGGGACGTGTACACCTTACGCTCGGCGGTGCGGGCTTCCTGCGGAACCGGGGCGGTTTTCTGATCCATCGCGCGTCTCTCCTGTCGGGGCGGTTGTGAAGTATTCGGATCTTAACTGCGTTGCGAGGCGAAACACAAGAGCTTCAGGAAAGAGTGCGCAGCCATCGCCCGAGCGCCGCCGCGCTCCAGAGTCGGACCGCGGCGCCGAACTGCATCGGACGGCCGTCCAGCACGTCGCGCAGCAGCGCCCGGACCGCGTCGAGATTCACCCACGGCTCCAGGACGGACGGATCGCGCACGAAGAGATCTTCGAGCTCCGCGCGGCTGGCGCGCAGCAACGTCAGCACGTGCAGCCCCGGCGCGCCTTTCCCCGCCCGCCACCGGACCGCATCCGGCAGGATGCCGGCCATGGCGCGCCGCGCGACGATCCGCGAGTAGCCGCCGGCGAGCTTCTGGTCCGACGGTAGCGACAGGCAGTATTCCGCAAGGCGCCGGTCGAAAAACGGGTAGCGCCCCTCGACCCCCCATGCCGCCATGACCCGGTCGAAGAGCTCGAGGCCCTCGGCCGCGAACGGTGCACGGAACGCGGCCAGGTGCTCCCCCTGCACCGACAGGTGGCGCGGACGCCGCGCGCGCGCCGCGGCGGTGAGCCGGACCGCGCGCGGCCGGAGGAGGGCCAGCCCGGGATCGTAGCCGTGCCGCAGCCGCATGGCCAGCGCCACCAGCGGCCGCGGAGCGAGCCGTGTGGCCACATTGCCCAGGAAGACCCGGGGCAGCGACTCGCCCCGCTCGCGGGTGTGCGCCAGGGCACGCAGCTCGCGGGTCATGACCATCCAGCGCGCATGCAGGAAGAGCTCGACGAAGCGCGGCGCGCCCCGGGAGATGGTGCTGTCCCCGCCCAGGCCGTCGAGGATCACGCGCACGCCGGCGGCGCGCGCCGCCGACGCCGCCTCGGTGTTGAGGTAGTAGTTGGGTGAGTACGGAGGGCCGTCCGGCAGGAGGACGTCCAGATCGCGCCACAGCGATGGCGCGAGGACCGCGCTGTCGAGCGTGATCGCGCGCATGCCGCCCGCGGCCAGCACCGCCTCCTGGTACTCGCGCTCGTCCGCCTCACGCGCATCGGAGAAGATCCACGGGAACACCGGCAGCGGCGGCGCGCCGGCGGTCCGGAGCTCGTCCCGCGCAATGCAGGCGATGGAGCTCGAATCGAGTCCTCCACTGAGCATGGCCCCGACTTCCCCGGCGCGGCTCGTGCGCATGCGCTCGCGCACCGCGCGCACGAAGTGCTCGCGAAAGCCCTCCGCGTACGCGGCATCGCCGCCGCGGAGACGGAGCGGGCGCACGCGCTCCGGATGCCAGTACTCGGCGATGGCGACCCGGCCATCCCGCAACGTGAGCGTGTGCCCGGCGGGCAGCCGCCGCAGGGCGCGGTGAAACGTCCGCTCGCGATCGTCGAAGTGCACCGCGAGAAAGTCCGCCACCCGTTGTTCGTCGAGATCGCGCGGGACCTCGGGGAGCGCCAGCAGGGCGCGCGCCTCGCTGCCGAACGCGAAGAGCTTCCCCGGCAGATGCGCGTAGACGAACGGCTTCACGCCCAGCGCGTCGCGGGCGCAGAAGAGCGTGCGCGCCGGAGCGTCCCACACCGCGAAGGCGAAGTCCCCCTCGAGGCGATGCACGCAATCGGCGCCCCATTGGCGATACGCGGCGGCGATCGTCGCGGCGTCGCCCTCGGTGGGCACGGGAGTGTCGATGCGGGCGTCCGCAACGACGGTCAGCGTGCCGTCGACGAACGGCTGTACGGCGTCGCCCGGCGTCGTCCGCAGCAGCGCGTGCACGAAGGCGACGGAGCCGTCGCTCCACGCGCCGCTCCCGTCGGGACCGCGATGCGCAACGGCGCCCGCCAGCTGCCGTACCGTCTCCGGCGCCGCCACCGCACCGTCGAGCCGCACCACTCCGGCGATCCCGCTCATGAAAGGACCAGCGGCGGCAGAGGGTGGAACGCGCCGGGCGCGGGCGCGCCGAGGATCATCTCGCCGTGGCTTTCGAGCCAGGCGTGCGCGCGCAGATGTCCGCCGGCGTCCTTGGCCACGCCGACGCGCAGCGTGGCCTCGTGTCCGTAGCGCGACAGCAGCACCGACGCCGCCAGGGCCTGCGTCAGGCAGGTCGCCGCCGGCACGCGCGCCGCGACCGCGCGTACGCCCCAGATCACGCGATCCGCGGAGACCCCGTCCGCGCGGCGCCCGCGCCGGACGGCGCGCGCCACGGCGCGATGCACGGTCCGGAACGGAAGCAGCGACAGCGCCAGCCGCACCAGAGGGACGGCCACCGCCGCACCGGCCAGCATCCGCCGCTCGGCACGGCTGCAGCGGGCCAGCTCACGGAGTATCCGCACGCTGCACCTCGACCAGTCCCGCCTCCACCATCTTCCGCAGCAGCGCGAGGAGATCGGCCTCGCAGCGCTCGGGAGAAACGTCGTACTCGGAGACGATCGTCCGCTCCACGTCGGCCACGGCGATCGGCGTCTGCAGGAGCTGCCAGACGCGCGCGCCGACCGCGTCGAGGCCGTAATAGCGGCCGGCGGTCAGGCCGAGGATCACCGTCTCGCCGGCAATGTCCGAGGCCATCTGGTCTTTCGAAACAACGACGATCGAGGAGGGGGAAAGGTTCATCGGAAACCGGGGCGACGGTAAGTCGCGCCCGGAGGAATTGTCAAGAATTCGCGCCGTATCCCGAGTCTTGCCGCAAATTTGTGGAACAAATGGACGGCGGAGCGGTTACGATCCACGCTCCAAAATCGTCGTCCAACAATCTCCCCTCTCAACCAATAGTCCTGAGGAAACGTGTATGAATTTTCGCATGCGATCAGTGGTGTCGTTCGCTGTCATGCTGCTGCTCACCGGCAGCCTGTACGGCAAAAACCTGCAGAACATCGATGCGTTCGGTGCAGGGAAAAACAAGGCCCCCGGCGGCCAGAGCCTGGCCCAGAAAGCCGGGAACCTGCTGAGGTCCGGGTCACGAATCCAGGAAGAGTCCCGCCTCGGCGTGCCGACCTTCCTCTGGCTCAATGAGGGCGCCCTGTCCGGCCGTCCGCAGCCGAACGGACCGGAGCGTCCGGAGATCGCCGCCGCGCGCGGCCATCTGGCCGAGCTCGCGGACGTGTACAACCTGGCCCCGTCTGACGTCGCCAACGCGGTCGTGGACATGGTGATGAACACCGGCCGCGGCCCGGTCATCGTCAAGTTCCGGCAGCAGATCGACGGCGTGGATATCTTCCGCGAAGAGATCAACGTCGTCATGAACCAGCAGCTCGCCGCGATCGCCGTGACGGGCTACATCACCAGCCAGACCACCCCGGCCGCGCAGCCGGGACAGAGCAACTGGACGATCCCCGCGGCCGCCGCGGCCACCAACGCCCTCCGCGACGCCGCCCTGAACAGCATCGACGGCGCGCAGCTCGTGAAGTCGTTCTCGCGCGAAGGTCATGACTTCTACACCTTCAGCTCCCCGGTCCCGGGCGTCGTGCTCGAAGAGCCGGTGCGCATGAAGCGCGTGTGGTTCCACGTGCCGGACGGCCTCATCCCGGCGTACTTCGTCGAGGTCATCACCAACAACGCCACCGGCGAGGTGATGCTCGACAACCAGTTCGACGAGAGCGCGTACGCCTACGCCATCTCGGCCGTCGACGGCTCGATCCTGTTCCGCAAGAACCTGATCGACCACGCCTCCGGCCACTCCACCCCGGCCAACGCCCTCCCCCCGGGCGGCTTCACGTACCGCGTGTGGGCCGATCCGGTGACGGGCATCCCGTACGACACCCCGGCCGGCAACGGCGTCCATCCGAAGCTCGTCCCGCTGCCGGACGGCGGGCAGCACGCGTTCGTGCCGTCGCAGGACGTGCAGCTTCCGAACTATCCCTTCAGCATGAATGACCCCTGGCTCGCGCCGGGTGCCACCGAGACCAACGGCAACAACGCCGACGCGTACGTCAACCTGGTGAACGCGGCCGGCAACGCCGACAACGGCTACGGTCCGGTGATGAGCCCGATCGTCGATCCGCCGACCGGCGACCACCGCGCGCTGACCACCGGCACCGACCAGTTCCTGCACAACTTCCAGCCGGACGTCGACGCCTTCAGCTCGACGGCCCGCCAGGGCTCGATCACGCAGCTCTTCTACAACATCAACTTCATGCACGACTGGTACTACGACTCGGGCTTCACCGAGGCGGCCAGGAACGGGCAGAAGAACAACTTCGGCCGCGGCGGCCTGCAGAACGACGACATCAAGTCGCAGGTGCAGGACACGGCCAGCTTCAACAACGCGAACATGCTCACGCCGTCGGACGGCACGCGTCCGCGCATGCGCATGTACAACTTCCCGAACCTGGCCAACACGCTCCACGTGCAGGCCCCGGCCGGGATCGCGGGCAAGCTCCGCATCGGCATCTCGCAGACGGGCGTCCGGAACTTCGACATCAACAGCGACATCGTCATCGCCACGTTCAGCAACTCGCCGAGCGCCTGCACGATCACGAACGCCGCGGCCCTGGCGGGCAAGATCGCGATGTTCGACTTCGACAACACCGACGGCACGGGCTGCGCGTTCGGAACGCGCGTCACGCGCATCCACGCCACCGGCGCCCTGGCCGCGCTGATGGTCTACAGCTCCGCGCCGGCCAACGTGAACCTGGTGGCCAACATCACCGGCCTGAACGCGACGCACACCAAGCCGATCGCGGTGATCTCCTGGAACTCCGCCGCGCCGATCAAGACGCAGCTGGCCGGTGCGAACACCGTCACCGCGCGCCTGCTGCGCGTGGCCGACCGCGACGGCGCGTTCGACAATCAGATCGTCTTCCACGAGTGGGGTCACTTCATCAGCAACCGCCTGATCGGCAACGCCCTCGGTCTGAACAACCAGCAGGGCGGCGCGATGGGCGAGGGGTGGGGCGACTTCAACGCCATGATGCTCACCGTCCGCGCCGAGGACACGCTCACCGCGAGCAACTCCACCTGGGGCGGCGCCTACGCCATTGCCACCTACGCCACCAGCGGCGTGCCGTTCGACGGCTCGCTCAACCACGGCTACTACCTCGGCATCCGTCGCACGCCGTACTCGACGGACATGGCCAACTACAACGCCCTGACGCTGCGCCACATCGTCGACGGCGAGCCGCTGCCCACCGGGCCGCCCATCGCCACCGGCGGCGTCAACTCGCAGGTGCACAACAGCGGCGAGGTGTGGGCCACCATGCTCTGGGAGTGCTACGCCGCGCTGCTGCGCGACACCCAGGGACCGATGCCGCGCCTCACCTTCCAGCAGGCCCAGGACCGTATGAAGCAGTACCTGGTGGCCTCGCTGGCCATGACCCCGAACTCCCCGACCTACCTCGAGGCGCGTGACGCCGTCCTGACGGCCGCCTACGCGACCGACATCACCGACTACCTCCTCTTCTGGCAGGCCTTCGCCAAGCGCGGCGCCGGCCTGAACGCCATCGCCGCCGACCGCTTCTCGACGAACCACGTCGGCACGGTCGAGAACTTCGACGCCATGCCGGAGATCCGGTTCGTCTCCACCTCGCTCGACGACAGCGTCGCCAACTGCGACGCCGACGGCACGCTCGACAGCGGCGAGACCGGCAAGCTGACCGTCACCTTCAAGAACGTCGGTACGGCCACCCTCTCCAACACCATCGGCACCGTCAGCAGCACCACCCCGGGCGTGACGTTCCCGTCCGGCACGATCATCACCTTCCCCGCCTCCGATCCTCTGGCCACGGTCACCGGCTCGATCAACGTCGCCTACGCGGCGGGCATCAGCGGCATCCAGCAGATCGACTTCCAGGTCGACGTATACGATCCGACTCTCGGCGGCACGCGCACGGCGACCCCCGGCTTCCGCGCCAACGTGACGTCGATCCCGGCCACCTCGGCCACCGACTCGGTCGAGGCCTACGCCACCCCGTGGACGACCGACAGCGACCTGACGCTCAGCCAGGTCAATCCCTGGACGCGCGCCATCGTCGTCCCGCTCGATCGTGAGTGGCACGTCGACGATCCCAACGCGGCCTCGGACCAGCGCCTGGTCTCGCCGGTCTTCACCGTCGGCGGGTCGGGCAGCGTGAACGTCCAGTTCGACCACACCTGGTCGTTCGAATTCGACGCCTCGGCCAACTACGACGGCGGCGTCATCGAGATGCAGGTCGACGGCGGCGCCTGGACCGACATCGGCGGTCCCGCCGCCGGTCCGAACTACAACGGCACGCTGATCAACTACAGCGGCAACCTCAACCCGCTCAAGACGCGTCCGGCGTTCGTCAAGACCGGCAGCGCGCACACCTCCATCACCCAGGCCGTCGCGCCGGGCAGCACGGTCCGTATCCGCTTCCGCTTCGGCAGCGACAACTCGGCCGGCGCCCCGGGCTGGTTCATCGATAACATCGCCTTCACGGGTGTGATCGAGACCCCGTTCGGCACGGTCACCGGTGACGCGGGCTGCTCGCTCCCGACCGCCACGGCGCTCACCACGAGCGCGAACCCCTCCCCGTTCGGCTCCGCGCTCACGCTGACCGCCACGGTCACCGCGGCCCAGGGCACGCCGTCCGGCAACGTGACGTTCTTCGACGGCGCCACGAACCTCGGCACCGTCGCGCTGAACGGCAGCGGCGTGGCCACGCTCATCACCTCCGCGCTCACCGTCGGCCCGCATTCGCTCACCGCGAGCTACGCCGGCGGCCCGGGCTTCCTGGCGTCCAACTCCGCGGCCCTGGCGCAGACGATCTCCAAGATCGCCACCGCCCTGGCCCTCATCAGCTCGGCCAACCCGGCCAACATCGGCGACTCCGTGACCTTCACCGCCACGGTGACCGCCACCACCGGCACGCCGACCGGCTCGGTCACGTTCCTCGACGGCGCGACGCCGCTCGGCTCGTCCGTCCTCACCGGCGGCGTGGCCACGTTCACCACCAGCGCCCTCGCGGGCGGCAGCCACACCATCAACGCCACCTACGCCGGCACGTCGACGTACGCCTCTTCGGCCAACGCGCTGTCGCAGAACATCGTCACCGGCTCCACGATCGCCTTCAACCCGATCGAGTACTGGAAGTTCGAGGACGGCGGCACGGTGACGCTCACCGTGACCCGCACCGGCGGCAACACCACCGGCGCGGCCTCGGTGCAGTACGCCACGGCCTCCGGCACCGCCCTGAGCGGCATCCGCTTCGCCGCCGACTCCGGCACCATCCACTTCGCGGGCGGCGAGACGTCCAAGCTGCTCACCATCACGCTCCTCGACACCTCCGCCATCGAAGGGAAGCAGACCTTCACCGTCACGCTGTCCAACCCGAACGCCGCCGTCCTGGGCGCCGCGGTTGCGACGGTCAACGTGATGGACGACGATGCCGGCCGCGTCGACTTCAGCTCGCCGCTCAACGGCACCAACGACATCGTGTGGCGCAACGAGGCCACCGGTGACACGAAGGTGTACAAGATGAACGGCACCACGTTCGACTCGTCGTCGGACCTGCTGCAGTTCGGCGGCAACTGGCGCTACGCCGCGGCTGCCGACTTCAACGCCGACGGCAACGCCGACATCCTCTACCGCAACGCCGTCGACGGCTCGCTCGTGGTCTGGTACATGTCCGGGACGAGCATCCTCGGCACCGGCTCGGTACCCGGCACGTCGGACCTGAACTGGAAGCTCGTGGCAGTCGGCGACATCAGCGGCGACGGCTACCCCGACCTCCTCTGGCGCCACGCCACGACGTACACCATGGCCGTCTGGACCGTGCGCAACAACGCCGTCGTCTCCGTCTACACCCTCCCCTCGATCCCGGACGCCAACTGGTCGGTCAAGGGTCTGGGCGACTTCAACCGCGACAACCAGCTCGACATCGTGTGGCACCACTCCGGCACCCGCACCGTGGCGCTCTGGTACCTGGCCCCGGGCGGCTTGACGCGCGCCTCGACCGGCACCGTCACCCCGACCACCGGCGCCCCGTGGGAGCTCGTCGGCGTGGCCGACATGAATGCGGACGGCGATTCCGACCTGCTCTGGCAGGCGTCGACGACCCGCACCGTGGTGATCGGGCTCATGAACCAGAACACGCGGAGCTCGGTCGTCGTCGTCTCCCCGACGATCAGCGACCCGAACTGGAACGTGGTCGGCCCGCGGTAAGCATCATCCACAGCAGTCCAACGAAGGGCGGGGGAAACCCCGCCCTTCTTGTTTTGTCACGCGATGAGCTCGTTCACGGCGTCCGGATGCGTGAGATTGAGAAGGTGACCGGCTCCGGCGACAACGCGATCCGGGGGGTACGTGATGAACAGGAATCAAGCGATCGCGATCGCCGTGCACGTGGTAGACCGGCATCGGCAGCTCCGCCACGGCGGGCCATGAGAAAACCGCGCTCGATGCCCATCGAACAGCTCCCGCGGATGCGCCGGCAGCGGCACGCAGGCATCGTAACGCTACGTCAGCCGTCTGCCGGCGAGCATCCCGACGGCGAACGTGATCGCGCTTCCCACCACCGCGTACCACGGCCAGGCCACCTTCGTCAGGAAGGCCACGGCACTCACCGCCGCCAGTCCGGCGAGCATCCCCGCCAGCGCGGAAGTCGTCCCCGCGCGCTTCGTCGCGCCGAGGAAGAAGACGCCGAGGATGGGGCCGTTGATGAGACCGGCCACGGCGAGCGTGGTGCCGAGGGCGGAGCGCGTGGTGTGCTGCAACGCCACGCCGAGGACGATCTGGGCGGCGCCGGCCAGCACGATGACCACGCGCGACAGCGCCATGGCCCGCTCCTCGGCGCGCGGGCGCATGAGGTCCGCCACGACCGTCGCGGCGATGGCGCTCAGCGACGACGACATGGCCGCGGCGAGGATGGCGGCCACGACCAGGCCGGAGAGTCCCGGCGGCAGGTCGTTGGCGATGAAGTGCGGGAAGATCTGGTCGGGCGCGAGTGGAGCGGCAGGCTTCAGCCCGCCGTAGAACGCGTACAGCAGCACGCCGATGAAGAGAAAGCCGACGAACTGCACCAGCACCACGAATCCCGAGGCGATCACCGCTTTGCCCGCGCTGCGCGGGCGGTCGGTGCAGAGGTAGCGCTGCACCATGTACTGATCGGTGCCGTGGGTGGAGAGGGTCAGGAACGTCCCGCCGATGAGCCCCGACCAGAAGGTGTAGGTCCTGGTCAGGTCGAGCCCGAAGTCGAAGAGGCGAAACTTCTGCGCCGCGGCACCCGCGGCCATCGCCTCGGACAGCCCGACGTCGCCGAGCAGCACCACCATGGCCGCGACGGCGCCGCCGATGTAGATGACGAGTTGCACGACCTCGATCCAGACGATGGCCTCGATGCCGCCCATCAGCGTGAAGATGGTCATCACCACGCCGAGGCCGATGATGGCGCCGCTGATGCCGAGGCGCGGCAGCAGCGCCGCCAGGACGTAGGCGGTGAGCAGGAGGCGCACGCCGTCGGCGATGGTACGCATGATCACGAAGAGCGAGGCCGCCAGCGCTTTCACCGAGGGGGCGAAGCGCGTCTGCAGCAGCTCGTAGACCGTCACCAGCTCGCCGCGAAAGTACCAGGGCATGAAGAACGCCGCGATGATCAGCCGGGCGGTGATGTAGCCGAGGACGAGCTGCAGGAAGCGGAAGTCGCCGCCCTGCGCCCAGGCGATGCCGGGGACGGAGATGAAGGTGACGGTGGACGTCTCGGTAGCCACGATCGAGGCGGCGATGGCCCACCAGGGGACGTCGTGCCCGGCGGTGAAGTACTGCCGCGTCGTCTTCTGCCGCCGCGCGAAGACGAAGCCCGCGCCGACGACGGCGGCGAGGTAGGCGACGATGATGGTGACGTCGAGCGGGTGCAGGCGCCCGATTGTATAGACTCCGCGCATGAGCGCCATCCTCTGGATCCACGGCTTCCCCCTCACCTCCCGCATCTTCGAGAAGCAGCGCGCCATCGCCGGCGTGGAGCACGTGATGCCCGACCTGCCGCCGCTGGAGTCGATGGACGACTACGCGCGCTTCGCGGTCTCGCAGCTCGACGCGCGCGGGATCGAAAAGGCGACGTTCGCCGGGCTGTCGATGGGCGGCTACATCTGCTTCGCCGCGCTGCGGCTCTTCCCGGAGCGGATCTCGGGGCTGATCCTCATCGATACCCGCGAGACTCCGGACACCGAGGAGGCGCGCAAGGGACGCTTCGACAACATCGCCAAGGTGGAGCAGCACGGCGTCGCGGCGGTGGCCGATGCGATGCTGCCAAAGATGGTCACCTCCGAGGCGCTGAAGCCGGCGGTGCGGGAGATCATGATGTCGGCCTCGCCCGAGTTCGTGAAGGCGGCGCTGCGGGCCATCGCCAACCGGCCGGACTCGTCATCGCTGCTGCCGTCGATCCGGGTGCCGGCCACGATCCTCGTCGGAGAGGAAGACACGATCACTCCGCCGAGCGACGCGGAGCGGATGGCGAAGGCCATTCCCGGCGCACGACTGG
The DNA here is from genome assembly GCA_035627015.1 of Thermoanaerobaculia bacterium. Taxonomy (GTDB): domain Bacteria; phylum Acidobacteriota; class Thermoanaerobaculia; order Gp7-AA8; family Gp7-AA8; genus QHVT01. Next base: position 69,821 of record DASPMO010000040.1, read on the forward strand.
TGCGCATCGCCAACGCGGCGCACCTGTCGAATTACGAGCAGCCGGAGGCGTTCAACGCGGCCATTCCGGGGAAGGTGTAGGCTGGAGCGCTCAAAAGAGGATTCCAGCGATGACACTCGATAGGGCCGCCGCATTCAAGGAGACGTACCGGCAATACGCACCGAGGTTACAGAGGATTGCCATCCGCAGGTTCGGGATCGAGGCCGGGGATGCGGAAATGCTCGTACAGGCGGTGTTCGCGACGTACTTCCTGCACGCCGAGGACGTGGAGAGTCTGGAGCCGTACCTGATCGGCGCGATCTGCACCGCGTCGCGGAACTACCTGGGGCAAGCGTCGACGTCGACGGATCTCTTCTGCGGCGAGGAGCCGTGCGCGGCGACGCCGGATGAGGCGTGGTGAAGGTGACGGCTGTTCAAATGCCGGCAACGCGTGCTCGACAGGTAGAGGAATGCGCGCGTGAGGCCAATGAGCTCGTCGCCCGGCTGCACATCGTTGAAACCCGTCTTGCACGCGCTGAGGACGACGAACCGCAGCGTTGCGGCATCGAGCTCGAAAATCTCGCGTGCGGTGAGCCGCCCGTCACTGAGCTCGAGACCGGAAGCCATCGGATCAACGACGTCGAAGTGCGCATGTCCGGCGAAGTGAATGACATCGCTCTCTCCGATCTCCTGCTGGAATCTCGCTTTCGTCATGCTGCTTTCGCTCCACAGCCGGCTTTCGAAGTGGCCTGCGACGTCCGCCGCAACCGGATGACCTCCTCGAGGTTCTCCTCGTTGTCTTCGTGACGCGCGTGATCGAAGAAGGGCGTCGAGAGTTTCTGCAGGAACGTGAGCTCGTCGTAGACCGCCCCTTCGGCGCGCAGCGCGTCGCGTGCTGCCGCGATGAGCTCGACGGCAGCCTCGCCGCGCGCCGCATGCGCCACTGCTCTCGTCGCGTGGATCCGCGCGAGGCCGATTCGGTCGTCGCCTTTCTGCGCGATGGCTGCCGGCGCTTCCAGCAGATCGTCGGTGATCGCGGCCGGGTCGTCTTCGAAGCCTTCTACTAAGCAGACCGCACTGAGCTCGCCAACGGATGCGGACCGCCGGCGTCCTCGCCGGCTGTCGTGGCGGCGTCCCGCGCCGCCACTCCCGCCCAGGGCGCAGGCGCGGGACGCCTGCGCGACAGCCGGCGAGGACGCCGGCGGTCCG
>DASPMO010000041.1:0-12739 GCA_035627015.1 Thermoanaerobaculia bacterium
TGCCGTTGGCCGTCGCACGATCTTGCGCAGTTCTGCCAGCTGGTCGTTGGCGACATCCAGCCGATTCGCGGTTCGACCCATGAAACAAGGATACTCCCCCGACCGCTAACGGCATAGCTATTTGTGAGACACAACACTAGCCTGCGTGCGGAGGCGATCAAGCTGCGGCGGCTGCCGCTCGTTTGGATCGCTCTGGGCGCGGGAGTGCTCGTGCCGCTCATGATGCTGCTGAGTGTGCGGAGCACGCTGGCGCGGCTCGCCAGCGAGCGCCGCGCGGAAGTGCCGTGGCAGCACGGCATCGTCGGCGACGCCTTCGTGATGGTCGTGCTATCGCTGCCGCGTCATCCTCGTCACCGCGCTGGTCTTCTTCGTCGAGCATCGCAACGACATGTGGAAGCAGTTGCGCGCCACGCCGCGTCCGATCGGGGAGATCTACGCCGCCAAGTTCGTGGGCGTGCAGGTCGTGATCGGCATCGCGCTCGTCACCGCCCTCACCACGGGCATCCTGGGCTGGATGCTGCTGCCGTTCGAGATGCGGCGCATGTTCGGCGCGCCGGACGCTCATGTGTACGCGACGATGGCCAAGCTCGTGCTGATGATGTTCGCCGCGCTGTTGCCGGTGGCGCTCGTGCAGTTCGTGCTGTCGGCGCGGATGCGCAACATCCTCTATCCGATCGGCATCGGTCTCGCGCTCACGTTCTCGAACCTGCTGCTGTTCGCACCGGGACTCGAGCCGTGGCTGCCGTACGCGTATCCGGGCGCGGTGGTGATGACGCGGTTGGCGAAGCCCGCGGCGCAGGAAGTCGACCCGGCATATCGCGCTCCGGAAGACGCGTTCGCATTGAATGCGGCGAAAGGCAAAGTCATCGTCGTCGATGAGGGCCACGCCAATCGCCACAGCCTCGGGACGAGCGAGCACGGCGGCACGCTGCGCTGGATCATCGAGCCGGCCGAGCGCGCCGGGATGGAAGTGCGCGGCCTGTACGGAGCCGCGCGGCAGGTCGAAGGAAACCTGCTCATCGTGGCCGGTGCCGCGGCTGCGTATTCAGCGGGCGAGATCCAGGCGATCGAAGCGTGGGTGCGCGGCGGCGGCTCGCTCCTGCTCCTCACCGACCACCCCCCTTTCGGCAACGCGGCACTGGCAGGTGCGTTCGGAGTGAAGACAGATCCGCGTGCGCCCGCACCGTCGCGCACGGTCTTCACCGAGCTTGCCCCGCACGAGATCACCGGCGGAGTCCGCCAGGTCGTCACGTACGGTGGACAAACCGTCGTGCGCAAGGACAGCGACATACTGTTGAGATCGCAACTCCTCGCCTTCGACTACGGCCGCGGCCGAGTCGTCGTCTCCGGCGACACGGCCCTCTTCACCGCCCAGAGAAAGAATGGAGCCTCTTTCGGCGTGTCGGAGAACGAGACGCTCGTTCTCAACACGTTTCGCTGGCTGCTGAGGCTGAAGTAGGGGTTTCGGCACCCCGGCTGCAATGTCCTCCTGTGGTTATTTGAAGGAGGAAAGCACAATGAACGGATCTCCGCACATTTCGCGGCCGGTCTTCGCCCTCATGCTGGCGCTCACGCTGGCGGCGGGTGTGGCCGAGGCGCAGACGAAGATCAATCCGGGCTGGAACATGTTCAGCCCGCAGCAGGACGTCGAGATCGGCGCGCAGTCCGCGGCCGAGGCCGAGCGTCAGCTCCCCTTGCTCAACGACCGTGAGGTCGAGAACTATGTCAACAGCATCGGTCAGAGGCTCGCGGCCAACGCGGGCGGACCGCAGTTCCAGTATCGCTTCCGCGTCGTGAACGCCTCGGACATCAACGCGTTCGCGCTGCCGGGCGGCTACATCTATCTCAACCGCGGCATCATCGACAGCGCGAAGAACGAAGGCGAAGTGGCCGGCGTGCTCGCGCACGAGATCGCGCACTCCGCGCTGCGTCACGGTACGCACCAGGCCTCGAAGGCCTATGCCGCGCAGGCCGGTCTGCAGATCCTCGGCGGGCTCCTCGGCGGCAAGGTCGGCAATAACACCGCCCAGATCCTGAACACCGTCGGCGGCGTCGGCATGAACGCGCTGTTCCTCAAGTTCAGCCGCGAGCTGGAGACGCAGGCCGACGTGCGCGGCGCGCAGATCCTCGCCGCCAGCGGCTACACCCCGGCGGACATGGTCAGCTTCTTCAACACCCTGGCGAAGGTCGACACCGCGCGGAAGACCACGTGGCTGTCGCATCACCCGGCGCCGCCGGACCGTATCGCGCGCATCGAGAAGGAGCGCCAGCTCCTGAGAGAGCCCGCGACGCCGACGCAGAACACCACCCGCCTGGCGAGCGTGCAGCAGCGCCTGCGCGGCTACGGCTCGGCGCCGACGATGGCGCAGATCGCCCAGGGCGCAACGGCAAACAACCCGCCGATGACGAGCGGTACCACCAACAGCAGCAGCATCGGCCGCGTCGAAGCTCCGTCGCGGACGTTCCGGCAGTACACGAACCGCAACGGCGCGTACGCCGTGTCGTATCCGTCGAACTGGCGCGTGTACGAGAGCGGCGGCTTCGGCGTGACGCTCGCGCCCGAGGGCGGCGTGGGGACGATCGGCGGCCGGAGTGAAGTCGTCTACGGCGCGATCGTGAATCACTACGAGCCGCAGAGCGGCGGACGCGTGACGATGCAGAGCGCGACCACCGACCTGCTGAACCAGATCCGCCAGGCCAGCCCGCATCTGCGCGTGATCAGCGGCTCCACGCAGCAGCTCCGCACCAGCGGCGGCAGCACCGCGCTGGCCGCCAGCCTGCGCGGCCGGAACCCGAACACGAAGATCGATGAGCGGGTGACGGTCGTGACGCGCGCGCTGCCGGACGGGCACCTGATGTACATGGTGTTCGTGACGCCGGAAGCGGACGCGGCCAACTATTCGAACGTGCTCAATCAGATGGCGAACACCCTGCAGGTGGCGTCGAACGCGAGACACTGATGTGAACTCTGGAGGGCAGGCTGGATTGCCTGCCCTCCACGCTGCGTTATGATCCGACCGGGAGGACTCTCAGATGTACGATGAAATGATCGTCGGGCCGATGCGGCAGGAGCTCACGCGCCTCGGCATCCAGGAAACGCGGACGGCTGCAGAGGTGGACGCGGTTCTCGGCGAGAAGAAAGGCACCGTGCTCGTGGTGGTCAACTCGGTCTGCGGTTGCGCGGCCGGCATGGCCCGCCCGGCCGTGGCCATGGCCCTCGAGAACGAGACGCTGCCCGATCGCATGATCACCGTGTTCGCGGGCAACGACCGCGAGGCCACGCAGCGCGCGCGGGAGTACTTTGTCGGCTTCCGTCCGTCATCGCCGTCGATCGCCCTGCTGAAGGACGGCCAGGTGGTGAAGATGCTCGAGCGGTGGCAGATCGAAGGGCGCCACGCGCACGACATCGCCGCCGAGTTGTCCGCGGCGTTCAACGAGCACTGCGCCAGACAAGTCGCGGTCCAGTAGCTCGAGTGGAGAGGCGGGCTTCGGCCCGCCTTCTTTTTGTAACACTACATAGCATTGACAGGTACCTGTCATGGCACTACATTGCCATGTAGATGAGCGACACGTTCTACGACAACTGGACGACGCAGCTCCGCAAAGGCCTTCTCGAGCTGGCCATCCTCAACACGCTCGGCGCGGGCCCCCTCTACGGCTACGACATCGTCCGCCGCCTGGGCGACGTCGACTCGCTGGTCATCAATGAGGGGACGGTCTACCCGATCCTCAGCCGCCTGCGAAACGAGCAGTACGTCGAGAGCTACATCGAAGAATCTTCTTCCGGCCCGCCCCGTAAGTACTACCGGCTCACGCAGCGCGGCCGCGACGAGCTGCGGCGGATGAACACGCACTGGACGAGCCTGCACGAGGCGATCGGCCAACTCAGAAAGGAGCGCGGACGATGATCGACTTCACGCCCGAGGCGAAACGGAAATTCGACGAGTACCTGCTGCGGATGCGGTTCTCGATGCAGGGGCGGCGCTCGGTCGAGACGGACGAGGTGGAGCAGAACGTCGTGGAGCACGTGCAGGCGGCGCTGGCGGGAGTGCCGTCGCCGGTGGGACAGGAGCGGCTCAGCGAAGTGCTGACGCAGCTCGGGCCACCGGAGCGCTGGCTGCCGGAAGACGAGCGTCCGGCGTGGCGCCGCTGGGCGCACCGCTTCATGACCGGCCCCGAGGACTGGCGGCTCGCGTACATCTCGCTGGCCGTCACGATCCTGATGATCGTCTTCCTGCCGGTCGGCGGAATCCTGCTGCTCCTGCCGGGATACCTGGTCAGCCGCGCGTACGTGGAGCTGCTCGGCGACCGCGGCGAGCCGCTCGGCGCGCGCAAGTGGCTGGTGCTGCCGCCGATCGTGCTCCTCATGGTGGGGCTCGCCGGCGCGGCGTTGTTCGCCCCGGCGGGAGCGATCGGTGCGATCCTGAGCGAGATCGGGCTCCGCGAGCTGGGGTGGGATTGGGACAGCCGCGCCGAGCGGATGCGCATCTTCACCGGCATTCTCTCGATCGCGGTGGGAGCATACTGGGTCGCCTTGTCGGCCGTGTTCGCCCTGCTCCTGCGCCCGTTCCGCGCGCTGTTCCTGCCGGTGACGACGAACCTGCGCCGCGGTCACGCGTGGGCGCTGACGGTGGCGGGGGCGATCGTGTCGGGACTCGGCGCCGTGCTGCTCTACGTGTTTTGACCTGGAGTGCGCGAGCGCCAGCTCGCGCTCTCCATGCGGCAGCGCCAGCTGCCGCGGCGGGCGGAGGCTGGCGCCTCCGCCATCGAGAGCGGCAGCTGGCGCTGCCGCACTCCAGATGGCGCGCTTCTTGTGTCGTCGCCGGGCATGACCGACTTCGAGGACCGTATTCGCCGGATGGCCCGCGAGGCGATCGGGGAGCTGGGACGCGACGGCAGCGAGATCGCCGACGTGACCGAGCCGCCGGGGGCCGACTACTGCGTCATTTCCTTTACCGATCCCGAGGTGAAACCGATCGAGGTTTCGAAGCCCCTCGGCGCGGGCGAGAGTCAGGAGCTGGACGAGATTCGCCGCGCGCTGCAGTACCGGTTTGGCTCGTGACGTCCACCGGCGCGTAGAACGACCGTCCGCGCACGTTCTCGTCCACCTTCAGCCCGTGCTGCAGCGGCGGGAACGCGCGCTGCTCGCAGTTCACGCGCTCGCAGAGGCGGCAGGTCGTGCCGATCGGCACCGCCGCCTCGATGTTGGCGAGGTCGTAGCCGTCCGCGTAGACGAGCTTGCGCGCGTCGCGCACCGGGCAGCCGATGCCAACCGCCATCAGCGCGTCGCCCGAGGCATAGCCGTAGCTCTTGCGGATCGTGCGGGCGATGCAGAAGTAGGCCGTGTTGTCCGGCATCGTCGAGAGCTGCGTGCGGATGCGTCCCGGCGTGAGAAACGCCGCGTGCACGTCCCATCGCGGACAGGAGCCGGAGAAGCGCGCGAAGCGGATGCCCGTCCCGCTGAAGCGCTTGGAGATGTTGCCGGCGATGTCGACGCGCACGAAGTGGAACGAGACGCCGACCGAGCCCGGCTTGCGCAGCGTGGTCAGGCGGTGGCAGACCTGCTCCCAGCTCGCCGTGTAGTGGTGCTGCAGCAGCTCGATGTCGTAGCGCACTTCCTCGGCCATCCGATAAAAGTCGTCGTACGGCATCAGCAGCGCGCCGCCGAAGTAGTTGGCCAGCGCGATGCGGCACAGCTTCACCGACTCCGGCGTGTTCAGGTTCTTCTGCGAGCGCTCCACGATGGCGTCGATGGCCGGCGCCGCGTCGAGCAGCGCGAGCTGGTGCGCGAGCTGGAACTGCCGGCTCCACGGCGGCAGCACCTCGGAGAGCGTCAGCCGCCGCGCCTCCGGCTCGTAGTGCCGCACCAGGCCGCGGTCGCGGCTCACCGGCGCCAGCACCACTTCCACTCCGTGATGCGAGCGGAGATAGCCGCTGAGCGAGCGGTACATGTCGTGGCGGTCGAACGACGCGCGCGCCGCGAGCTCCTCCGCCGCCCGCTCGAGCTCCGGGAAGTAATTCAGGTTCTCCTGGATCACGTCCGAGCATTCCTCGCTCGGCAGGTGCGCGGGATCGACGCCATGGAACGAGCCGCCGTCGTAGAGCTGCGAGGCGAGGTCGCGCATCGACGACACGCTCGACTTGTACGCGTGAAAGAGGGCGATGATGCCGCGCGCCGCGCCGGGGTGCTCGGCCAGCTCGCGCAGGTCGTTCGTCGTCACCGCGTGCTCCTCGAGCAGCGGATCGGCGAAGACTTCCTGCAGCGAGTCGGCCAGACGCGAATGCGAGTCGTCGGCGAAGACCTGCAGCTCGACCTGGAAGATCTGCGCGATCTGCACGAGCAGATGCGCCGGCAGGGGCCGCTGGTTGTGCTCGATGAGGTTGAGGTAGCTCGGCGAAATACCGAGGCGCTCGGCGAGCTGGGTCTGCGTGAGCTGCTCGCGGCGGCGCATGCCGCGGACTTTGGCACCCAGTTTGAGTTGTGGAGTCATGGACGACTGTCTCCTCCTGCCTTCTTTTACAGACATTTTCTGCTTTACCAATTCACATTTACAACCTTTCACACCCTAACTGCCGCGCAGTCCGTCACTTATTGCTTTTGGCAGGGTGCGTGCTCAACATTGTTACACGATGACGGATGTAATGGTGATTACCGAGATCGACGTGCGCGGGGAGGTTCGCCCCGAGTGGGACGCCGTTCTCTCGGACGAGGCCCTCGGCTTCGTGGCCACGCTGCACAAGGAGTTCAACCCGCGGCGCCTGGAGCTGCTGGCCGCGCGCGAGGAGCGCAAGGCACGCCTCGACGCCGGCGAACTGCCCGACTTTCTCCCCGAGACGCGGGAGATCCGCGAGAGCGAGTGGACCGTCGCCCCAATCCCGCCCGACCTCCTCGACCGCCGCGTGGAGATCACCGGCCCGGTCGACCGGAAGATGATCATCAACGCCCTCAACTCCGGCGCGAACGTCTTCATGGCCGACTTCGAGGACGCGAACTCGCCGACCTGGGAGAACTGCATCCAGGGGCAGCTCAACCTCATCGACGCCGTGCGCCGCACGATCTCGCTCGACACCGGCGCCAAGCAATACAAGCTCAACGAGAAGACCGCGACGCTGCTGGTCCGCCCGCGCGGCTGGCACCTCGTCGAAGAGCACGTGACCGTCGACGGCGTCGCCGTCAGCGCCAGCCTCTTCGATTTCGCGATTTACTTTTTCCATAACGCCAAAGAGCTGATCGCCCGCGGCACGGGGCCGTACTTTTATCTCCCGAAGATGGAGTCGCACCTCGAGGCGCGGCTCTGGAACGACGTCTTCATCCGCGCGCAGCAGGAGCTCGGCCTCCCCGCGGGGACGATCCGCGCGACCGTGCTCATCGAGACGATCCTGGCCGCGTTCGAGATGCACGAGATCCTCTGGGAGCTGCGCGCGCACTCGGCGGGACTCAACTGCGGGCGCTGGGACTACATCTTCTCGTTCATCAAGAAATTCAGGGCGCGGCGCGACTTCGTCACGCCCGACCGCGGCTCGATCACGATGGACAAGGCCTTCCTGGCCGCGTACGTCGACGAGCTCATTCGGACCTGCCACAAGCGCGGCATCCACGCCATGGGCGGGATGGCCGCGCAGATCCCGATCAAAAATGACGACGCGGCCAATGACGCGGCCTTCGCCAAGGTGCGCGCGGACAAGCTGCGCGAGGTGAAGGCCGGCCACGACGGCACCTGGGTCGCGCATCCCGGCATGGTGGCGCTGGCGAAGGAAGTGTTCGACGAGCACATGCCGGAGCCGAATCAGATCGACAAGGCGCCCGGCGTGGCGCGCACCGCGGACAAGCTGCTGGAGCTGCCCCAGGGCGTCATCACCGAGAAGGGGCTGCGGCAGAACATCAACGTCGGCATTCTCTATCTCGAGGCGTGGCTCGGCGGCTCCGGCGCGGTGCCGCTCTACAACCTCATGGAAGACGCCGCGACCGCCGAGATCTCGCGCACGCAGCTCTGGCAGTGGATCCATCACGGCGCGAGGCTCGACGACGGCCGCACGGTCGACGCGGAGCTCTATCGCGCCATCCGCGACGAAGAGCTCGCGTCGATCGGCGAGCGCCCGAATCTCGAAACAGCAGCCCGGATTTTCGACGAGCTCATTCTCGCGAACGAGCTCGCCGACTTTTTGACCATCCCCGCATACGCGGAACTGTTGCGACAGGAGCAAGCATGAAATTGAAAGAAGCACGAGACCCGAAACAGATCGAGAAGGACTGGGAGACCAATCCGCGCTGGGACGGCATCACGCGCGAGTACACGGCGGAGGACGTTCTGCGGCTGCGCGGCTCGATCGACGTCAGGTACACGCTTGCGGAGATGGGAGCCGAGCGCCTCTGGGACCTGCTCAACACGGAGCCGTACGTGAACGCCCTCGGCGCGTTGACCGGCAATCAGGCCATCCAGCAGGTGCGCGCCGGCCTGAAGGCGATCTATCTCTCCGGATGGCAGGTGGCCGCCGACGCGAACCTGGCCGGGCACATGTACCCCGACCAGAGTCTCTACCCGTCGAACTCGGTCCCGCAGGTGGTGAAGCGCATCAACCAGGCGCTGCAGCGGGCCGACCAGATCGACCATCTGGAAGGGCGCAGCGGCACGCACTGGTTCGCGCCGATCATCGCCGACGCCGAGGCCGGCTTCGGCGGCGCGCTGAACGCGTTCGAGCTGATGAAGATGATGATCGAGGCCGGCGCGGCCGCGGTGCACTTCGAGGACCAGCTGGCGTCGGAGAAAAAGTGCGGACACCTCGGCGGCAAGGTGCTCGTCCCGGTGTCGCAGTTCATCCGCACGCTCGCTTCCGCGAGGCTGGCCGCCGACGTGATGGGCGTGCCGACGCTGGTCGTGGCCCGCACGGACGCGCACTCGGCGACGCTGCTCACCAGCGACGTCGACGAGCGCGATCACGAGTTCATTACCGGCGAGCGGACGCCGGAAGGCTTCTTCCGCATCAACAACGGCCTGCAGATGGCCATCGCCCGCGCCATCGCGTACGCGCCATACGCGGACGTGCTGTGGTGCGAGACCTCGACGCCGGACATCGACGAGGCGCGCGAGTTCGCCGAGGGCGTGCACGCGAAGTACCCCGGCAAGCTGCTGGCGTACAACTGCTCGCCGTCGTTCAACTGGGCGAAGAAGCTGTCGGCCGACGAGATCGCGACGTTCCAGAGCGAGCTCGGAAAGATGGGCTACAAGTTCCAGTTCGTCACGCTGGCCGGTTTCCACGCCCTCAACTTCTCGATGTTCGAGCTGGCCCGCGAGTACGCGCAGGAGGGCATGACCGCCTACTCGCGCCTGCAGCAGGCCGAGTTCGCGGCCGAGCAGCACGGCTACACCGCCACGCGCCACCAGCGCGAGGTCGGCACCGGCTACTTCGACGAGGTGGCGAAAGTGATCAGCTCCGGCGAGTCGTCCACGACGGCACTCGCGGGATCGACGGAAGCGGCCCAGTTCTAGTTTCGGAGGAACGACATGGAAGACATCAGGACCTACCAGATCGAAGAAGAGACTCGCGACGACGAGCGCAACGAATTCAACGCGAGCGGCGCCGACGACGAGGTGCCGTTCCACATTCCGCGGGATTAGTTTCCATGGCGGCGGCGTTGCCGCCGCCATGCTTCGCCGACTCCTGACACTCGCGCTCGCCGCCCTCCCTCTCTTTGCCGCCGAAAAGCCGGCCCCGCCGGCCGATCTCGCCACGCCTCCCGCGGACGGGGTGCGTGCCGATAACGGTCTGGTCACCAAGCAGCTCGTTGCCGGCACCGGAACCGTGAAGCCGAACGAGGGACACCTCCTGCGGATGCGCTACACGGTCTGGAAGAGCGACGGCACGCTGGTGCAGCACGTCTCGGCGCCGACGACGGTGCAGCTCGCGCTCGCCAAGATGATCCCCGGCTGGCGGCAGGCGGTGGAGCAGATGGTCGTCGGCGAGGTGCGCCGCGCCTGGATCCCGAAGGAGCTCGGCGGTACGCGGGCGACCATGCCGATGCTCATCGACACGGAGCTGATCGAGCTCGTCGAGCGTCCCGTGACCCCGCCCGACGTCGCCGCGCCGCCCGCCGATGCGACGGTGACCGAGTCCGGCCTCGCGTACAAGGTCCTCCGCGCGGGCAACGGCAAGCTGCACCCGCGCCGCCGCGACACCGTGGTCGTCCACTACAGCGGCTGGACGACCGACGGCCAGATGTTCGATAGTTCCGTCGAGCGCGGCGAGCCGACCGAGTTCCCCCTCGACGCCGTCATCCGCGGCTGGACCGAGGGGCTGCAGCTCATGGTCGAAGGAGAGAAGACGCGCTTCTGGATTCCCGCGAAGCTGGCGTACGGCAACGACCGCACGAAGCCGCAGGGGATGCTGGTGTTCGACGTGGAGCTGATCGACATTAAATAGTTGCTGGTGGCTGGTTGCTGGTTCAAGGCGCTGCATGGGTTTTAGGCGCTGCAGCGCAACGAACCAGCAACACAGCAACCAGCAACCCTCATCTCATCCTTCGCGCCCGCTCCGCGATCGCCACGAACTCGCGCCGCGTCCCGTCGAGGTCCGCGCCCGTGGCCACTTTCGCGAGCGACAGCACGTCGTCCCAGCTCGCCGTTCCCTTGTGCGGCGAGTTGCGGAGGAGCATGCCGAACTGGGCGATGGCGGCGGCGAACTGCATGTCGGGCGAGGCCTCGTACGCGCTCTTCCCCTCGTCCACGATGGTCGCCGTGAGCGGGACGCTCTTCGCGCCGCGCGGCTCCTTGTAGCGCAGGCGCAGTGTGGCGATCTCGCCGCGCACGTCGGAGGACGCCGGGACGATCTCGAAGAGCGCGGTCACGGAGTGGCCGGCGCCGAGCTCCCCCGCGTCCTTTTCGTCGTCGTCGAAGTCCTTGTTCGCGAGGGCGCGGTTCTCGTAGCCGATCTGGCGGTACGACGCGACTTTCGCCGGATCGAACTCGAGCTGCACCTTCACGTCCTTGGCGATCGTGACCAGCGTCCCGGTCAGCTCCTGGCGGAAGACCTTCTCCGCTTCGGCCAGGGAGTCGAGATAGAAGAAGTTGCCGTTGCCTTTGTCGGCCAGCGTCTCCATCGCGTCTTCCTGATAGTTGTCGTCGCCGACGCCGAGGACGGAGAGGAAAATGTCCGACTTGCGCTTCTGCTCGATCAGCTTCTCCAGCGCCTGCGGACCGCTCACGCCGACGTTGAAGTCGCCGTCGGTGGCCAGGATGACGCGATTGTTGCCGTCCTGGATGAAGTTCTGCTGCGCCACGTTGTAGGCCAGCTCGATTCCCGCGCCGCCGGCGGTCGAGCCGCCCGCCTCCAGGTTGTCCAGCGCGGCGAGGATGGCGGCCTTGTCGGCGCCCGACGTCGGCGGCAGCACGAGCCCGGGCGCGCCGGCGTAGACGACGATCGAGACCTTGTCCTCGGCGCGCAGCTCGTCGACGAGCACGCGGAACGCGGTGCGCAGCAGCGGCAGCCGGTTCGGCGGCCCCATCGAGCCGGAGACGTCGATGAGGAAGACGAGGTTGTTCGGGGCCATCTTCCACTGCTCCAGCGCGCGTCCCTGGATACCGACGCGCAGCAGGCGATGCTCCGGCTTCCACGGGCAGCCCGCCACTTCCGAGGTGACGGAGAACGGCGCGTCGCCGTCCGGCTGCGGATACGACCAGGGGAAGTAGTTGACCAGCTCCTCAATGCGTACCGCGTCCGGCGGGACGCGCAGTCCCGAGGTGATCATGCGCCGGACGTTCGCGTAGGAGGCGCGGTCCACGTCGATGGCGAAGGTCGTGGTGCGCTCATTTTTCGTGTCGATGAAGGCGTGGTCGTTGAAGTGCCCGTAGCTCGGCTGCGGCGCGACCTCCTGCATGAAGTCGTATTGATACGACGTGCGCGTTGATGGCACCGACGCCGTCGACAGCACCGACTTCGTCGACCACGGCACAGGTGCTTCCGCCGTGACGGTGATCGCCTCCGAGACCGCGCCCATGAGGAGCGTCATCCGGAGGGACGCGCCGCGCTCCGACGCCACGGCGATGCGGTACGTGCTTGCATTCGCTCCGGCCAGCTCGCCGCGCACCTCGTATCGGCCGTACGGCACGCCGATGAACTGAAACGTCCCCTGGGCGTCGGTGACGGTGCTGCGCGGCGGCGTGGTGGAGAGCCACACCGTAACGCCGGGCAACACCGCACCCGTGTTGTCCGTGACGATGCCCTGGACGACGCCTTTCGGCGCCTCGTTGCTGATGACGCGTGCCTGCGTGCAGGCGAGAGTGAGAACGACGAGGATTGCGGCCAGACGTTTCATCGGGAACCTCCTTCGCCGGTTGGACACGTGCAGCGGCGCTGCCGCTCCCTGCCAACCTGTAACTTCCGTGGAACGAATGGACTAAGGAAGTTTGCGGAGGCGAAACATCGAGAAATGTGGAGGTTTGCGTTCGAAAAAGTGTTGCTGGTTGCTGGTTTACCACCATCCGCCCATCCGTTGCTCATTCATGCAGCGCCTGAGCAGCAACGGGTGTGCGGAGGGTGGAAAACCAGCAATCAGCAACAGCGCGCGCAGCGCGCTAATACGCCATGTCGTCGTCGTGCAAGCCGAAGTAGTGACCCAGCTCGTGGATCACCGTGTCGCGCACTTCGTGGATGGCCTCGTGGCGGTTGCGCGAGACCCGCAGGATGGGGCCGCGGAAGATCGCGATCTGGTCCGGGAGCATGGGCAGCATGTCGTGCGTGCGGT
>DASPMO010000042.1:0-41637 GCA_035627015.1 Thermoanaerobaculia bacterium
CGATCGCTTTGATGATCGTCGTCGACGCGGTTCATCCGCCTGCCGTGGCGACGGCGCTGGCCTTTGCCTTCCGGACGGGCGACGAACGCAACCTGGTGCTGTTCGCGCTGGCGGTGGGACTGGTGGTGGTGCTGGTGCTGACCGAGGCCGCCACGCTGGCCGTTCTGGCGCGGTTGCGGCGCTGACGTACAGGCGGCGTGGCCCGCTTTCTGCGACCGCTGGGGACGTCATGCATTCGGTCGAAACGCAGCGCGTCCGCCTTCTCGTGCAGCTCGAACGGATGCTCGAGCGCCCGATGATCGTGCTCTCCCTGGTGTGGGTCGCGCTGGTCGCGATCGAGTTTGCGCAGGGCCTCACGCGCCCGGTCGAGATCGCCGGGCTGGTGATCTGGGCGCTGTTCGCGCTCGACTTCGCGATCAAGCTGGTGATCGCTCCGCAAAAGTGGCTGTTCGTCCGCCGCAACTGGATCACCGCGCTGTCGCTGCTGCTGCCCGCCTTTCGTCTGGCGCGCCTCGGCCGTGCGTTCCGTGCCGCCCGCGTGCTCCGCGGCGTCCGCTTCGCGAAGATGCTCGGCACCCTCAACCGCGGCATGCGTGCTCTGCGCCGCAGCATGCGCCGCCACGGATTCGGATACGTCGTGACGCTGACGCTGATAGTGATGTTCAGCGCGGCGGCGGGAATGATGGCGTTCGAGCGCGAGGGGCCGAACCGGGACGTGTTCGCCACGTACTCCTCCTCGCTGTGGTGGACGGCGATGCTCATGACCTCACTCGGCTCGGAGTACTGGCCGAAGACCGGAGGCGGCCGGGCGTTGACGCTCGTCATCGCGCTTTATTCGTTCGCGGTCTTCGGCTACATCACGGCCACGCTGGCGTCGTTCTTCATCGAACGAAACGATGACGATCGCCTGAAACGCGAGTAAGGCGTCACGGCGAGGGATCTTCAGTCGCCCACGGGCGGCAAGGTGATGCCGTAGCGCACCTGCAGCCGCATCCGCAACACCTCCTGGTTACGGAGGAGCGCCGCCCCTTCGCCGCCGACGCTGTGGGCGTCGCGGGCCGAAGTCTGTCCTGCGACAGCGCCGGCGATCTGCCGTCCCACAGGAAATGGCGGCGTGGGTCCGGCCGACTTTCTCGAGCCGCTCGATCGCCTCGGCGTCGTCTCGCGGCGGGCGGTAAAGCGCGAGCTGTAGCAGCTCGCGCCATCGCCGGCCTGACAACGCCGGTCGTGCGCGGAGTTCACCGGATCCGTCGGCGGACGCTCTTCGCGGCGCATGTTTGCGGTGTGGGAAGATGCTCGCATTGAATTCAATTCACCTGACGCCGCGCGCACCACGATGCTTCCATCTTCCGTCCACGCCCTGATCGCCAGCTCCCTGAGCTCCGCAGCGGCGCTGGAGCTGCTGCTCCTGCTGCGCCGTTCGCCCGACACGTACTGGACGGCGACGGCGGCCGCGGCGACGCTCGGCGCCTCCGAGGAACGCATTTCGGCGGCGCTGCAATCGCTCCATCGGAACGGTCTTCTCGAGCAGGCGCAAGGAGACGGTGGCGTTTCGCTATTCCCCTCGAAAGGATGAGGACCGCCGCGCCGTCGAAGCGCTCGCATCCGCGTACGATCACCAGCGCGTCGCCGTCCTCGACGCGGTTTACGCCGCCGCCACGGGCGCCATCGAAGCGTTCGCGGAGGCGTTCCGCATCCGCCCGCGCTGAGCGACACGCGACGCCGCGCCCCTGTGCAAGAATGCCGTCGATGGCCACCACACGCCGCGATCCGGCGGCCATGGACGACGCCAAAGCGATTCTGAATCGCGTACGCCAGCTCGTCCGGGCGTTGCGGGCGTTCGACAAACAGGCGCAGACGCGGTTCGGGCTCGGCGCCGCGCAGATGTTCATCCTGCACGTGCTGCAGCATCACGACGAGCTCTCGATGAACGAGCTGGCCGACCGCACGGCCACCGATCAGAGCTCCGCCTCGCTGGCGGTGGGGAAGCTGGTGACGGAGGGGTACGTCCGCCGCGACGTCAGCGAGGAAGACCGCCGCCAGGTGCGGCTGTCCCTCACCGCGAAAGGCCGCGCGCTCGTGAAGCGCTCGCCGCCCGCCGCTCAGGAACGGATCATGGACAGCGTCGAGGCCATGCCTCCCGGCGAGCGCGCACAGCTCATGGCGCTGCTCGACAAGCTGATGGCAGGCATGGCCGCCGGCGACGACCGCCCGCCGATGCTCTTTCAGGACGAGCCCGAGCCCGCGAAGCGGCGGACACCGCCGCGGCGGCCGAAGCGCCGGACGTGACTCGTCATCCATTGAATTCAATTCATCGGAAGAGATCGCGCGCCCCGCTCGTTGCGACGGCCGGAGGTTGCCGTGAAGCTGAGCTGGATCTTCGAGACTGCCCCGACTGCCCTGGCGGTCGCCGCCGCGATCTCCGGCGGCGTGCTGCTGCTCGTATCGCTGGTGGTGGGCTCCGCCCGCCGCAAACTGCACCGGGCGGCCGAAACAGAGGGGGACGTCGATGACTTTCTGCTCGACGTCGTGCGGCGCACGAGCATCGCCCTGCTCGTCGTCCCGGCCGTTTACGCGGGCTCCCGGGCGCTCTCACCGCCGGCGGAGACGGCGTCGCTGCTGCGTACGCTCACACGCGTGTCGCTCATCGCGCAGGCCGCGCTCTGGTCGGCCGCCGTGGTCGACTTCTTCCTGCGGCGTTATCACCGCCGGCGCGTGGAGAGCGATCCGGCCGCCGTCACCACGATCCGGGCGTTCCGTCTCGCCGCGCTGAGCGCCGTCTGGTGCGTGGCCACGCTGGTCGCGCTCGACAATCTCGGCATTGACATCACCGCGCTCGTGACCGGTCTCGGCATCGGCGGTGTGGCCATCGCTCTCGCGACGCAGAACATTCTCGGCGACCTCTTCGCGTCGCTCTCGATCGTGCTCGACAAGCCGTTCGTCGTCGGCGACTTCATCCGCTCCGGCGACCAGATGGGCGTGGTCGAGCAGATCGGCCTCAAGACGACGCGCGTCCGTTCGCTGACGGGCGAGCAACTGGTGTTCTCGAACAACGACCTGCTCCAGAGCCGCATCCAGAATTACAAGCGGATGGAGGAGCGGCGCGTCGCCTTTCGCCTCGGCGTGACGTACCAGACGCCGAAGGCGCTGCTCGCGCGGATCGCGCCGATGGTGCGCGAGATCATCGAAACGGCGGGCGACGTCCGGATGGACCGCGCGCACTTTGCCGCGTTCGGCGACTCGTCGTACGACTTCGAGTTCGTCTATTACGTGCTCTCGGCCGACTACAACGTTTACATGGACATCCAGCAGACGATCAATCTCGCCATCGTCGATGCGTTCGAAAAGGAAGGGATCGAGCTCGCGTACCCCACGCGCACGCTTTATCTGCAACCGCCGTCTCGGGCGGCTGTTGCTGCTGCCTGATCAAAAGGAGGAGAGAGAGTTGAGAAGCAGATCGATGAGGTATCGAGCAATGGGTTTTGCCGTTCTTCTGACGCTCGCCGGCGCGGGCGCGCACGCCGACAACGCGCCGGTTGCGGGCGACGGATTCACCGTCGCGCTGCCGTCCGGCTATGCCGCGTTCACGAAACAGGTCCAGACGACGAAGGCTCCCGAGGGGGAGATCGAGACGACGAACTGGATCTCCAAGGCACCGACCGGCGAGGCGGTGGTCGTGACGTCCAGCAGGCTGCCGGGAAAGATCCTCGACCCGCAGAAGCTGATCACGAGCACCCGCGAATCGCTCCTGAAAAGCCTGAATGCGACGCTGGAGTCGGAGGAGCCGCGGCCGGGCGATCTGCCGTCGACGCGGATGCTCTTCCGCAGCGATGCCGCGTTCTTCCGGGCGCGGTTTACCGTCGTCGAGGACCGCCTCTATCAGTTGCTGTACGTCGGCCGCTCGGAGGAACAGCGCGCCGCGCCGGCAGTGAGCGGGATGTTCGATTCGTTCCATGTGACCACGACGCCGTGACTCACCCTCACCGCTCTGTGACGAACCACCGCCGGGCGCCATCGAAACGGTGGCGCTCGACGATGTCGCGGCCGCGATGGGACATCACCCACTGCACGAACCATTCGGCATTCCGATGCCGGCGCTCACCGCGCGCCAGCAGCATCTCGATGTGGTGGTGCAGGAGCGGCGAGCGCTGGAGAATCGGGACGAGCTTATTCGTCGCTCGCGCGGCTTCGAACGTCGATCGATCCGTGATCGTGTACGCGCCGCGCCGCGACGCCTCCTCGAGGGCGGCCACGGACCCGACCAGAACGCCGCCGAGGATGCCTTTCTGCGAGGTGCCGATCACTTCCTCGAGCGCGAAGACGACTCCGGTGATCGGTGTGTTGAAGATGGCGGAGATGCCGGCCGCGGTGCCGATCGGAATCATCGCCCGAACCGCTTTCTGCGGCAGCCGCAGCAGGCGCGCCACGGCCACGGAGAAGCCGCTGGCGACGACGGTGATCGGACCTTCCGGCCCGAGCGGCGCGCCGGCGCCGAGGGAGAGCGGCGTGGCCACGAAGGTCGCGCCGACCGTCCTCGCGCCGAGCAGACGCGGGTTCTCGTTGTAGGCCCGCCGTACGCGGGCGAGGTTGGCGCCGATCGCGCGCGGTGCGAAACGGCGGATCAGCCACGCCAGCAGCGCAAACGTGACGGTCGGCGTCACGATCACCAGCACGATGCGCCACGGACCCGGCATCGCGAGAGCGCGGCCGATCAGCAGGTCGTGGGCAAACTCGACGTAGCGATGAAAGATCACCGCGATGACGCCGCAGAGCGCGCCGATCAACACCAGCGTCCCGAGCAGGAAGCGCGCTGCCAGGACCTGAACGTGCGCCACTCCCTCGCCGAGCGCACGGCCCGCGCCGGCGGCCAGCGCCCTGATGGTGACGCGGAGAGGGTGCGACATTACATTGTGTTCAATTCATCATCCGGGCCGTGTTGTTCCATGGCGCCGATGGCATCTACGCGACCTTGCGCCGTCGCGTCCACGCCTTCTGGCCAGCGGAGAGTCTGCAATTGCAGGCGTAGCGGGTGCGTGTAGGTCCCGCTGGATCTTAACGCGCGCGGCGTCGTCGGGGATAAGTTTCGGCGCTAAACGCTTCTGTCACGGCGATTTCGGCAACATTGCACAGCCCTCGCTACCGTCTACGCCGTGAGCTACGACTCGCGCGTCATCGGCTCGATGCTGCGCCCCGTTTCTCACGAGCGTCGCGCGCTCTTCGTCTTTCGATCGAGCACGCGGACAAGATCAGTGACATTGCAGTCCAGCGCGTCGGCTAGCCTTGCGACGGTCGTCAACGTTGGAACTTTGATGCCGCGCTCCAGATCGCTGATGTTGGACGCGCTCGTTCCGATGCGGGCGGCGATCTCCGGCTGAGTCAAGCCGCGCTCGGCGCGCATCTCTCTCAAGCGTGCGCCGAAGAGTGGTCCCTCATTGCCGAGTTCCGGTTGATGCCGCAATGGATTCGCTTGACTTTTCGCCGTTCGAGGCATATGCTTTTGCATACGTCACGGAGTCACGGCAATGGACGAAACCACTCGCAGCAACATCCGCCACATCTTCCTCTCCCCTCGTCCGTCTTTCGCGTTGCTGACCGCAGCGGAAGTGCTCGGGATGACGCTCAGGGCCCTGAAACGAGAGGTCGAAGACGGATCGATTGTAGCGGTTTCGACGGGTCTCGGGCAGCGCATCACCCGCGAAGAGATGATCGCGGCTGCGATGCGGCGTTGGGAGCAGTCGACGATCGAGGAGGCGCTCGGGGAGGACGCGGCGAGCGTGTTGCCGGAGGCGATCCGGCTCGTCGAGCTGCGGGCGCGGGTGCCGCGCTACCAGCGGGAGATGTTGCGGTATCTCGCGAAGAGGCACGGCACGACCGTCGATGAGGTGTTGACGCGGGAGCTGGAAGACGTCGCGTGCGCGCACTCGGAAGAGCTGGCGGCGGTGGTGCGGGGGTTCGAGCTGGCACTGGCGTGGCCGGAGAACGACGTACCCGCCGGTGGAACTGCGAGAACTCCGTGATCGGACGGAAGCACGCAAACGTAAGTGAACGGCCGGAACCGGGCCGGCGCGCAACTGAGCGCCTCGCGGCGGCCGACGTTCAATTCATTCTCCGGGCCGTGTTGTTCCATGGCAGCCGCAGGCTCACGGTTCGCAGGCGTCCTGCATGACGAGCTGTTCGATTTCCGCGGACGTGCCGTAGAGGCGTCGCGGCGGCACGTCGCCGCGCAGGCACATGCCGACCACGGCCCCCAGCTCCGCCGGGTCGAATGGAGCGAGAAAGACCGCGTGAACCTGCATCTTCAGCGCGCGGCGGACGATCTCTGCCGAGTGCGCGCTGGTGACGACGACGAGTCGCGAGGCGAGATTCGGCGCGAGGAGGTCGAAGAGATCGAGGATCGTCGACGACTCGCTTCCGAACGTCACCGGCACGGCGAGCCGAGCACGACGCACGCGAAGTTGCTCATGCCGAGGCGCAGGAGCGCCGCTTCGCCCGTATCGACGCTTTCGATCGTCACGTTCTCGCCCCGGAGCGCGGATTCGAGCAACGCTCGATGATCGTCGTGGTGCTCGATGATGAGGATGGACGAAGTCATCGGCGTACCGGCCCCTTTGCTGTCGCGTTGAGGGGAACACCGGGAGCGTACGTTTCGAAGCGCGCGCGTTCCTGATGGCCGGGCGTCGTGCAGATGATGTCGTAAGCGCCGGTGCCGAGGAGCAGTTGCAGCACCGTCCTGCCATTCGCCGGTAACGACGCAGTGGCGCTGCCGGCCTCACCTCGAACCTCGATCTGATGGGCAACCGCCGTCTGGTTTTTAATGTGGAAGACGGTGTGCGCACGCGGAAGGAGAGGCTGGATCTCGATTCGACCTCGGCCGACGGCCACGAACGTCGTGCCGGGCGCGGCGGCCGATGCCGGGCGCGGACTGCCGGATGTGGCGAGGACGGGGCGGCTGGCTGCCGTCGAAACGACTGTCGGCGAAGGACGCGGCTCGGCGGGGGCGATGGTGTTGGTCGTCGCCTGCGGCTCACGGCTGCAGCCGGCAGCGAGCGCGAGCGCGACGCAGAAGATCTTCACGCGGCTGAGCTGTTCAAGACCCGTTCCGCGGCCTGGCATGCTGCTGTCACCTCTCCTCGCTCGATGACGACGACGCTGCTCCTGCTGCGCCATGCGCACACGGAGGCAAACGAGCATGGCTCGACGCCGCGGATGGCGGGGTGGTGCGACATTCCCCTGAGCGACCGGGGAGAGGCGCAGCTCGATGCCCTGCGGCGCGTGTCGCTCGGCGAGCTGGCGCCGCTCATCTACTCGAGTACAGCACCTCGGGCGACGCGCACCGCTGCCGCGGCGGGGCGCGGTCGACGGATCGTACCGCTCCGGTCGTTGCGCGAGATCTCCTGCGGTGAGGTGGAGGGATGGCTCGTCACGGACGTCGCGCGCCGGCATCCCGATCTGTGGCGCCGCAACCTCGCGCAAGACGATCCGGACTTCGGCTGGCCGGGTGGCGAGTCGTACCGGAAGTTCCGCCAGCGTGTGCTTCGCGCTTTGCGGGGGATCGCCGCGCGCCATTGCGGCGAGCGCGTACTCGTCACGACACACGCCGGTGCCATCGCGCAAGTCGTCGGGCACGCCAAGGGCGTTTCGGCCGCACGATGGGAGTGCTATCGGCCGGCGAACTGCAGCGTGACCACGGTCGAGTGCGACGAGGACGGCACGATCCGCGTCCTCGACTTCGACCGGCGCATCGTCCCTGGCGTCACGGCCGCGGCAGGCGCTCGGCGGCGCGCCGGATGATGCGGAACGCCGCGCGTCCCTGCGCGACGGCTGTTGCGCGCTGCTTGCCGCTGCTTTCGCGCGCGACGACGAGCTGGTAGCGCAGCGCGCCCGCCAGCACGTTGCTGGCCGCACCGAACCAGTAGGCGTCGCGCAGCTCCGGCGTGAGTGCCGTCGGCCGGTCCGCTGCGCCGAGGTAGGCGCGGAACAGGGTGTCGTGATCGCGCGCCGCGGCCGGCTCCCACGAGCGCAGCGACAACAGCCACGAGCTGACATCTTCGAGCGGCGAGCCGATCCGGCTGCGTCCCCAGTCGAGGAAGACAACGTCCGGCCGGCCGGCGCGGGTCCGGAGCATCACGTTGCCCGTGTGAACGTCTCCGTGGATGAGCGTCGTGCCGAGGGAGGCATTCATCTGGTGCCGCATCTTGCTGAGCGATGCCGCAACCTGCCGCAGCGGCCGCAGCTCGCGCCGGATGTCCAGCTCGGGAATCGACGTCACGGAATCCACAGCGACCGCAATCGTTTCCGCAGCGGACGAGACGAGCTCGGCCTCGTAGTTCCAGTCGTCGCACTGCGCGGCGTCATCACCGAAGCGGTGCACGCGCGCGAGCTGCTCGAGCACCAGACGCGTGTTGGCCGAGTCGCGCCACGGCCAGGAGCTGACCGGACGGATGCGTTCGAGGAACAGCCAGGTGCTGTCCCCGTGGTCGACCGCGCCGAGTAGCGACGGTGTCACCCCAGAGGAAGCGAGGGCGTGGTAGCGCGCCGCCTCTCGGCGGGCATCGCTGGTGAGTCGCTTGACGACGACATGGCGTTCCCGCCGCGCCTCATCACGCAGCGTAATGCGAGCGACTGCCGCTTCGAGCCCGCCGCGCAGCGGGACGAGATTGACCACAGGCGCTGAAGGAAACAGCTTCGCCGCCACCTCGGCGATCGCTTCATGAGTGAGGTCGAATCTGGTCATCGCATCTCGAAACGGATCGGCGGGGCGGGTGATTGCGGCGCAGCTCTCGATTCTTCAGCGAGCGGGCGCTGAGCGGCCCGGCGATGATTCCACGCGCGTCACGGCGACGGTGACGATGCTGCTGTCCCCTCGCGGCGGGTCCGCGACGACGGTGCGTACTCTTGCCTCGGGCATCCCGCCCGCGCGGAGGATGCCGGCTACGGCCGCCGCGCGTGCGGCCGAACGCGCCGTGGCATCAGGAGCATTCACCGTGGCGAGCAGCTCGGGATACTCGCTGAGACGCTGCGTGAGCATGACGAGCTGCTGCTGCGCGATGCCGGCCGGCGTGGTCGAGCGGCCGGTGAACGCCACGGACGTCGTCTGTGGAATCCAGCGCAGCGACACACGCGCGTTCGGCACGCCGAGACGCGACCGCACGTCGCGCACGATGAGCGATTGCGCGTCAGCGCCGAACGGCGACGGCGCGAGACAGGTCAGCGTCACATCCGAACCGCCCGCGCGGATCGTCACCGGCGCGTCGAGCAGCGTCGCACCGGAAGGCAGCGGCGTTGCCGCGAGGATGGTCGCGGTCCGCTCGCGCACGGAATCGAGCTGCTGCGCGAGCGGGACTTCCACCGGCGCCACCGGCTCCGGTCTGGCCCTCGTCGCGATCTCATAGCGCGAGGTTGGGATCTCGACCAGCGTCAGCGCGATCGTCTCGGGCTTGCGCCGCAGCGACCGCGCGAGCGCGCTCACGTACGCCATCCGTTCCTCGGGCGAGAGTGCGCGGCTCGTGAAGACGCGCATCGTCACCGCCGTACGCCCATCCTCGTCGCGCTTCGCCTCCAGCACGTCGATGAATGACCGCGCCTCGCCGCCGGCGCCCGAAGCAAAGCGCTCCTGCCATACCGCGGATGCCTCGCGCTGGATGGCGTTCAGCTCGTGCCGCTGTGCGATCTCGCGCGACAGTGCGTCGAAGGAGCGCTTCAACGGAACGAACACCGCCGCGACGAGCACGACCAGGAGCACCAGCCGTGCCGGGAGGCTGCCGATCCTCGCCAGCGCCTTCGGAACCGGCAGCCGGTCGAGTGCCCGCCGGATGGCGGCGCTGCCCGGATCGCCGCGGCGCCACTCCCGGATGTACGCGCGCACGCATTCGGCGTCGACGTGCAGCGCGAGGAAGACCAGCATCGACGTGAAGGTGATGGCGATGAGGTTCGTGACGAACAGCAGCGCTCCGCCGCGCAGAATGCCGATGCCCTGCGCGCGCTCGACCGTGAGCAGCACGCCCACGCCGTAGCCGGTGACGCAGAGCGGCGGCATCAACGCCACCGCGATCGCCACGCCGGGGATCGACGTGGCCACGCCGCGCAGGCTCTTCGACGTGGCCAGCGCGCCGACCGCGCCGGAGAACAGCGCCACCACGAGATCGAGCGTGTTCGGCTGCGTGCGCGCGGCGATCTCCGAGGTCATCTCGCGGAACGGCAGCAGGACCACGAGCAGCGTGGCGAAGGCGATGGCGACCACCGAGCTGACGGCAATGTTCGCGATGGAACGAACCGTCAGGATGAAATCACCCGCCGCGAGTGCGAGCCCGGCCGCCATGATCGGACCCATGAGCGGCGAGATCAGCATCGCGCCGATGATCACGGCCGGGCTGCCGAGCGTCAGCCCCATCGTGGCGATGCCGGCGGAGAAGACGATCTCCGCCCAATACGTGGCATCGCGCATCGACGCGGAGCCGGCGACGTTGCGATAGACCTGAAGCTTCTGGTCGTCGTCGAGGCCGATGTGATCGGCGAGCCAGTTGCGCCACGACCCGTCGCCGCCGGACGGCTCGTCCATGTGGGTGGGCAGATCTTCCGCTGCCATCCGCTACCGCACCGCCGCTTCCGGGCGCCGCCGTTCGCCCTGGCGCCGCTCGTCGTCGTCTTCCAGCGCTTCGGTCACGAGGTCGCTCAAGGCACTGTCGTGCTCATCCGGCGGCTGCGGGCTCTTCTTCAGCAATACCCGCAACGCCGGCGGTGCGACGAAGGTCGTGATCATCACCATCAGCGCGACGGAGCTGTAGAGCCCTGCCGACAGGAGCCCCGCGGAGAGCCCGAGCTGCGCGAAGATCAACCCGACTTCGCCTCGGGGGATCATGCCCACGCCGATCACGGTTTTGCGAAGCGGCCGGCCGAACGCGAAGTAGCCCGCGAGCAACTTCCCGACGATGGCAACGAGTGTGAGCAGCATGCCGATGATGAAGAACTGCCGCGTGTCGGCGACGAAGGGATTGATCGCCTTGAGGTCCACGGCCGCACCGACCGAGACGAAGAAGATGGGGATGAAGAACTGGGCGACGTCGTAGACCTCGTGCTCGATGTCCTTGCCGCGCTCGGTCCTGGCCAGCACGAGACCGGCCGCGAAGGCGCCGATGATCAGCGCCGATCCGACCGCCGACGCGAGCCACGCCAGACCGAAGGCGAACATGATCGAGGCGAAGAACAGTGCCTTGCCGACGCGCAGCCGCGTGATGACGGCGATGAGGCGCGGCGCGAGCAGCGACCCGATGACGACGGCGAGAATGACGAAGCCGAAGGCGACCGCGAAGATCTTTCCGACGCCGACGACGGTGAGGCTCTCACCGGCCGCCACTGCACTGATGACGGTCAGCAGGACCAGCCCCAGGATGTCGTCGACGACGGCGGCGCCGAGGATGACCTGCGACTCGTCGCTCTTCAGATGACCGAGGTCCGACAGCACGCGCGCGGTGATGCCGACCGACGTGGCGGTGAGCGCGGCGCCGAGAAAGACCGAAACGGTCGTCGGATAATCGAGCCACATGCCGACGCCGTAGCCGGCGGCGAACGGGAGCGCGACACCCGCTGCCGCAACGGCGAGCGACGCTCCACCGACCGACAGGAGCCGCCGGATGTCGGTCTCCAGGCCGATCAGGAACAGCAGGAGGAGCACGCCGAGCTCGGACAGGACGTGAAGAAGCGGGTCGTGCGCGTCGATCAGGTGGAGACCGGAAACGCCGATGACGATGCCGCCGATCATCTCGCCCAGCACGGCGGGCTGCCCGATCCGCTCCGCCAGTTCGCCGAAGATCTTGGCAGCGGCGAAGATCGCCAGCAGTGCGATCAGAAGCTCAGAAATGCCCACTCGTTACCTCCATCATCCTCATCGGGCGAGCCGGGCTTCGCGTGTGCCGGCGGGCTCCGCGGGCTCTGATGTGACGGCCGCCACTCGCGCGTCGAGATCGCGGCGTGTGGCCGGAACTTTCTTCATGTATTTCTCGGTCTCGGGGAGCGAGGCCATCAGCCCGGCGAGGATCCGTTTCACGTTGAGCGCGCCGCCGTTGTAGAGGGCGGCGGTCATCTCCTCGACCTGCTCCTCCGCCGCGGCGAGGCTCCGCGCCTCGACGCTTTTGGTCTCGAGGTGGCGCACGAGGAACGCTGCCATGTGCGTTGCGGAGAAGCGGTCATCGAGGTGCGCGCCGAGGTACTCGCTCGCCTCGTAGATCGCCTCGCCGCCGAGATCGCGTGCGGGCAGGCCGAAGCGGGCGACGAGCAGCGCATCGCGCCGTGCGATCAGCTCTTTGTAGTACCTCTGCCAGGAGACGACCTGCTGCTCGCGCAGGCGGTTGTATTCGATGCGGACGCGCTGTTCGTACGCTTTCAACGCGGGCCGGTCGTCGCGTGCGATCAGCCGCTCCAGCTCTTCGAGCAGCGCCTGATTGCGAAGGTCCGCATCTTCGACGGTTGCATAGAAGCGTGCATCGGCGTGCGGCCGCAGCGCCTGCAGTTCCTCGTATCCCTCACGCCGCAGCCGCCGCGCGGCAGGCAGCAGCTCGGCCGCGCGTCTGCGTGACGCAACGTCCTTGCGCGAGGCGAGCGATGCAATCCGATACGCGTCGCCGAGAGGCTTCTTGGTGACGTACGCACGCGCGCCGTCGAGGTAGTCCGCGGTGACGAAGAGCCGGCCGTCGAACCGCTCCTGCAGGTAGGCGACCGGTGTCGCCTGCGCGAGCCCCACCGCTCCCGCTTCCGAGACTTCGAGGATCTTGCCGTTCGTCTCGGCGTGGGCGATGGCGAGCAGCAGCGTGACGGGGGGAGAACTGGCAGCGGAGCGCGAGGCGTCGTCGATGACGGCGACGAGCTGGTCGGGATTGCGCGTCCAGCGGCTCCGCAGTTCTTCGGCCAGCGCGCGGACGCGCGCATCGACCTTCTGTTCTCCGGCGACCGAGAGCGGCGGCAGCTCGCGCGAAGACTTCGGCACGACGCCTGCCGGCACGCTCGTGTTCGGTGGGGGCAGAATTCCGGCACTCATCGCCGGCGACCGCGGCGCCGCCGCAACAACGCGGGGGGTGTTGCGTGAAGTTGCGACGACGGCCGCGGCCGCCAGCGAACCGGTAAGCAGTGCAAGAATCCGCGAGCGGGATCGGGTCATGGTCCGAACGTCGGGATCGTGACCCGACTCCTGTTCGAGCGGCGGCCCGACCGCTCAGCATCTCCTGCGGGAGTCATTTCCCGCACCCGTTTGGATCGCATTCACGAACGCCTCGGCGTGGACCGGAATTGCGTTTTTCGAGCGGCCCTATCCATCGATCAGGGAGGGCCGAACGAGGGGCGTGGACGCGCGGCTCCCGCCTGAGCCCGATCTCCGGCGAAGCGTCTCGGAATGGCGGCCCGCGGCAGCTACGGCTCGTCGCCAGCCGGACGCGCTTCCTGCCGTCTCACGGACGCGAGCAGCTCCTCGAGGTCGAGATCCGCGAAGATCTCCTGCCGCTCTTCCGTGTAGTCACCGTGACCGGGGTCGTACTGCATCATGAATCGCATTGCTCCGGCGGGTCCCAGACGCTCGGTGAGCGCTTTCCATCCCTCGAGCCGGATCTCATACGCGGACATCGAAGCCGACTTGCTCATTTCCCGTCCTCCTCGGCATCCACCGCCACTTGATCCGGCCGCACCACTTCGAGCTGGATCTGATCGCGCTGCTCCAGCGCCTTGCGGATCAGCCGGTCGTCCGTCGTCACGAACCAGCGCGCGTGGGCGTTTTCGGCGCAGGCCAAATGCAGCGCGTCGAGTGCGCCGAATCCGAGACCGCTCAGAAAGCGGGCGCGTTCATCGACCGCGGACGTGATGGCGACGGATCGACCAGCATTCCGCAGCCAGAGAGCGGTGGCGAGCCGCCGGTCTTCACGAGGATTGCGGTCGTTCTCGAACCGATGAGCGGGTGAGGCGACGAACTGAATCCTTCCGTTCTCTGCCTCTTCGAAGATGCGCGCCACCGCCTCGGCTTCGCGCCGGATCCTCTCGTTCCTCGCGTCATCGAACGGTCGCTTGAGGGCGCAGATGTCGAGATAGACGATCGTCCCGCTCACCGCATCATCGTACAGCCGGAAAGCGCTGCTGTGCGCATCCGGATCGACGATGTCGTGCCCGGCGCTCGGAGCTCGTCTCGAGCCGCAGCGTATCCGCGCTCACCATCGCGCGGCCAACGACCGTGCGGTCGCGGTTCCGCCTTCCTCCGGGGCCGATGCGGCAGAAGACGATTTCCCCCTCGTCGTTGCCGCGCTCCGCCGCTCTTCCGGCCAGAGCACCGTCGCCGCGAACACGACCACCACCAATGCAATCGTGCCGAGGAGCGCTGCCGCGATCCGTTTGACGTACTTTTGATCACGCGCGCAGTGTGGCAGAGCGGATGTGAAGGAAAAGTGAAGTGGCTGGCGTCTGCGCTCGCGCCGATGCCTCGCCGGAAATGGATGACGAAACGCCCCGCGTCGCGCTATGTTCGCGGGCGATGAGCACTGAACCTGACGTCCCGCCCATTCGACCGCGGCGATTCGTCGATCGCGCCCTCGACACCATCGAGCGGATCGGTAACCGCCTTCCCGATCCTGCCGCGCTGTTTCTGATCTTTCTGATCCTGGTCTGGATCACCTCGGCACTGCTGGCGTCGGTGCAGTTCTCCGAGATGGACCCGCGCACCGACGCGCCGATCCAGGTGAAGAACATGCTGGCCGGCCCGAACATGGCCAGCTTCCTCTCGCGCATGGTGACGATCTTCACGAGCTTCCACCCGCTCGGGGTCGTGCTCGTGGCGCTCCTCGGCGTGGGCGTGGCCGAGCACACCGGCTTCATCAACGCCGGGCTCAAGGCGATGCTCAGCGTCACCTCGCGCGCGCTGCTGACGCCGATGCTGATCCTGGTGGCGGTGGTCAGCCACACCGCGGCCGATGCCGGCTACGTGCTGGTGATCCCGCTCGGCGCGGTGATCTTCTACGCCGCCGGCCGGCACCCGCTGGCCGGCATCGCGGCGGCGTTCGCGGGCGTGTCGGGCGGCTTCAG
Organism: Thermoanaerobaculia bacterium; assembly: GCA_035627015.1. Classification (GTDB taxonomy): domain Bacteria; phylum Acidobacteriota; class Thermoanaerobaculia; order Gp7-AA8; family Gp7-AA8; genus QHVT01. The sequence continues at coordinate 15,052 of DASPMO010000042.1, forward strand.
CGCGAACTTCGTCCCGTCGAGCATCGATCCGCTGCTGGCCGGCCTGACGCAGGAAGCGGCGCAGATCATCGATCCGAATCGCATGGTGAACCCGCTCAGCAACTGGCTCTTCACTGCGCTCTCCAGCATCCTCATCATCCTGGTCGGCTGGTACCTCACCGACCGGGTGATCGAACCGCGGCTGAAGGCGATGGCGGTCGACGGCGACGCGGCCGACATGCCGAAGATGGATCCGCTGCAGCCGCAGGAGAAGCGCGGGCTGATCGTCGCGCTGCTGGTGGCGCTGGTGGCGATGATCGCCGTCGCCCTGGCGGCGACACCCGCCGGCTCGCCGCTGCGATCTCCCGAAGGGTCGCTCACGACCAGCACCGCGCCGCTGATGCAGTCGATCGTGCCGCTGATCTTCCTCTTCTTCCTCATTCCCGGCGTGGTCTACGGCTATGCGGCGAAGACCATCGCGTCGCACCGCGACATCATCAAGGGGATGAGCAAGTCGATGGGGACGATGTCGTACTACATCGTCATGGCGTTCTTCGCCTCGCTCTTCATCGCCGCGTTCGGCGAGTCGAACCTCGGCGCGCTGTTCGCCCTCAAAGGCGCCGAGGCGCTGAAGACGATGGGCCTGCCCGGCCAGGTGACGATCGCCGGAATCATCGTGCTGAGCGCGACGGTGAATCTCCTGATCGGCTCCGCCTCGGCGAAATGGGCGCTGCTGGCCCCGATCTTCGTGCCGATGCTCATGCAGCTCGGCCTCTCGCCGGAGCTGACCCAGGCGGCCTACCGCGTCGGCGATTCGACGACGAACATCCTCACGCCACTGATGCCGTACTTTCCGCTGGTGGTCGTCTTCTGCCAGCGCTACGTCCGCTCGGCCGGCATTGGCACGGTGGTGTCGATGATGCTCCCGTACTCGATCACGTTCCTGATCACCTGGAGCCTGTTCCTCACGCTGCTCTGGGCGCTCGGTATCCCGCTGGGACTGCAGGCGCCGTACACCTATCCGTGATGCGAGACGCGAACTTGTGGTGCGAGCTCGCCATTGTGAATGAACAGAAGTCGCGCCAGCCGATGCGTCGCCTGCAACTCAGAAGCGCTTCCTGAACCGCCGGATACGGACCCGTACGTCCGGTGGTGTGAGGGAGAGGCGGGGCCTGTGAGGCCCCGCCCCTACTCGATCCTCTCGTCATGAGTCAGTCCGTCAGCGCCCACGCCGTGATGCGACCATCGGCGTCGAGCGTGAAAGTGGCGAAGAGGGTCATGTGGGCGTAGGTGGCGCGGTAGCGGAGTGTCTGGTCGGTTCGTTCGATCAAGACGAAGTCGCGCAGCGGTCCCTGCTCGCGGATGCGGTCGGCGATGCCGCGGGCGAGGTCTTCGCGGACGAACGATGCGGCTTGTTCGGTGAAGAGCGTCGCGTCGAACGTTGGGAGATTGCGGAGAACTGTGCGCAAGCGCGCGGTGAGGCGGGGGTTGGGATCGGCGATCGCCGGTGACGGTGGTCCGATCAAGCCGGGGATGTGCATTCCCGCGATCTGCAGCGCGAGGTCGCTGAGATCGCGATTGCCGATGTTGGCGAGCACCGCCACGGTGAGGCCGTCGTCGGGGAAGCGATGCATCTCCGCGACGAAGCCGGGGACGCCGCCGTCGTGGTGCACGTGGCGGTGCCCTTCGATCGTGTCGACGAACCAGCCGAGGGTGTCGCTGGCGGGGGTGAGGGGCCATCTGGCGAGATCGACGGCCGTCGAGAGAAATGCTCCGCTCGGCCGGACCGCGAGCCAATCCTCGGCGTTGCGCAGTTGGCCTTGCCGCGTTTCGTAGCCGCGTGCGCGGTTCGGGACGATGTCCAGTGTGGTGGTTCGGGTTGCGGTCATGCCCGCGGGGGCGAAGACACGTTTTGCGATGAACGACGACCACTCTTCCTTCGACACGCGGCGGATGACTTCCGCGAGCGCGTAGTAGCCGGTGTTGCTGTACTCCCGCTTCGTGCCCGGCGCGAACTGCAACGGAGTCGCGTATGCGGACGCGAGCACCTCGGCATCGGGACGGACTTTGTACGGATCGAAGCCCGGCGGTTCGCGCACGACTCCGGAGGTGTGCGAAAGCAGATGGCGGAGCGTGATGGCGTTCCACGATTCGGGTGCATCGGGCAGGAACGTGCGCACGGAATCGTCGAGCTGCAGCTTGCCGTCTTGCGCGAGCAGCATCACGGCGGCGGCGAGGAACGGTTTGCTGAGCGAGCCGATTTTGTAGACGGTCTCGGCGCGCGCGGGCGTCTGCGTTTCGACGTTCGCCAAACCGTAGCCGCGTGCCGCGACGGCCTTGCCGTTCTTGACGACGGCGACGGAGAGGCCGGGCACGCGCTGCCAATCCATGTGCGCGCGCACGAGGTCGTCGAGCGCATCGGCGCGGGCGATGAGCGAGCAGGTGAGGATCGCGAGCAGCGAGGTGACACGCATCCTCGCAACGTACGGCGCGCCGTCGCGAGCGTCTAGCCGCGAAGTTGCATCGCCTTGCACGAAAACTGCGCGCGGTACTGTCCCGGCGTCATGCCGGTGTGCGCCTTGAACGCGCGCGAGAAATGGCTCTGATCCGCAAACCCTGCCTCCATCGCCACCTCGGCCAGCGACAGATCGCTTCGACGCAGTGCCGTGCACGCGCGCTCGAGCCGCAGGCGGCGCGAATACTCGCCGACCGTGCGTCCGACATGCGTGCGAAACGCGCGCGTGAGATGCGCGGGATGCACGCGCGCCGCCGCGGCCACGTCATCGAGCGATGCGTGGTCGTGCGCGTGCAGAAAATCGAGCACCGCCGGTAGCCAGCGCGGGCGCCGCGGTGCGTCGAGCGATGCGCGCGAAAGACGGCCGAGGAGCTCGGCGGTGAGACCGGTGAGAATCAGGGAGGTGGCGCGGTCGGGCTGCTCGAGCTCGCGATGCATGCGCGCGGCGAGCGTGGCCGCGATCGTCGCATGCGACACGACCGGCTTCGCACCGCGCGGCAGAAAGTCCCCGTACTCCTCCGAAGCCGCGGAAGTCAGCACGACGTCGAATGTCCGCGCGCTGCCGTACGAGACGTTCTCGTGCGGCCGCCACGCCGGCATGAAGAGCAGGCTGGCGCTCCGCGCGTCGAACGCGTCGGTGCCGACGCGGCCGCGGAGGGTGCCTTCGAGGATGAGGACGAAACAGTCGATGTCGTGCTCGTGCGCCGGCATGTCGTATCCGTCGGGATACACGACTTCGCGAAAGAGGAGCCGCTCGGTCTCGAGCGCACGCGCCACCGCCGGTTCGGAGAGCATCAGCGAATGATACGAAACGGCCGGGTGCGGGTTCATGATCCGCGCTCGATGAAACGCTCGCTCTCCTGCTTCTGCTGGCCACGCCGCTCGCCGCGCAGTCGCGGCCCCACGGTCGAATCGCCGCACCGGCGCCGCATCGAGTGATCCGTACGTCGTGGCCATGCAAAACACGGCAGAATCGCACGGCAACCGTCACGCCTCACCGGCCAAACGAAATCATCGCGGTCGTGCCGCTGCCGGTCGACTCCAGCGAGAGCTGAAATCCACAGACATCGCACAGCCGCCGCACGAGATTGAGCCCGATGCCGCGCGCGTTCGTGGCGGCGAGGCCGGGGCCGGTGTCGCGGACGGACAAGGAGCTGGCGCCGGCGGTGATCTCGATGCTGCCGCCGCCGTGGCGGAGGGCGTTGGTGACGAGGTTGGAGATCACGACTTCCACCGCCGTCGGCGGCGCGAGCACGCGCAGGCGCGGGGGGATGTCGACGTGGACGTCGACGTCGGCGCGGCCGAGGAGGTGGCGGTGGCGGAGGACGAGCTTTTCGACGAGCGGCAGGAGCGCGACTTCGGTGCGCGGCTCGCGGCCGGTCTCTTCGCGGGCCAGGGCGAGGAGGAGCTCGACGATCTCCTCGCCCGAACGGGCGGCGTCGCGGATGCGGGCGAGCTGGGCGCGGGCGGCGGGGTCGAGGTCGCGGCGTTCGAGAAGCTCGGCCGCGCCGCGGATGACGGCGATGGGGGTGCGCAGTTCGTGGCTGACGTCGCCGACGAACGCTTTTTCGCGTTGCAGCACGGCGCGCACGCGCTCGAACGCGGCTTCGAGGGCGGTGGCGAGGACGTGCACCTCGTGATCGGCCGTGTCGGCGCGCAGCTCGGGCAGCTCGTCGCGCTGCACGGCGTCGACGAGCGCGGTCAATTGGCGGACGCTGCGCCGCGCCACCAAGGCCGCGACGAGGGAGCTGCACAGCAGCACGATGGCGGTGGCCGGCAGCAGGATGGTCATCAGCGTCCCGCGCATCGGACGGACCACGAGCAGCGCGCTCACTTCGCCGACCAGCCAGGCATCTCCGCCGGCCAGCGCGATGCGCCGGATGTGGTAGTGCCGGCCGTCGTCGCCGGCCACTTCCCGCGCGCGTGGCGTGGCGCGGGCGCGGACTTCGGGCGGAACGCCGGACCACTGGCGGTGCAGCGTCACGAACGGCAGCCGCGGACGCGCCTCGCGGCCGGCGGCGAGCTCGCGCGCGACGTACGCGGCTTCGTTTTCGAAGAGCGTGGCGAAGAATTCGTCTTCGACGACGTAGACGAAGAGAAAGGCGAGCGCGGTGAACGCGACGCAGACCGCCGCCGTGAACGTGACGAACGCGATGACGATGCGCCGCCGCAGCGTCCGCACGCCGCTCACTCGTCCGCCTCGAGCTGGAAGCCGATGCCGTGGATGGTCTTGAGCATCGGCCGCTCGAACGCGCGATCGAGCTCCTGCCGCAGCGCGTAGACGTGCGAGCGCAGCGCGTCGCTGTCCGGCCAATCCTCTCCCCAGATTCTCGCGATCAGCTCCGAGCGCGTGACCGCCGCCGGATACGCCTCGGCCAGGGCGTGCAGGATGTCGAAGCCTTTTTTCGTCAGCGGCAGCGGCACTCCCGCGCGCACCGCCTCGCGCTTGCGCGTGTCGACGCGCAGCGAGCCGATGACCAGGACGTGGCCGCGATGCAGCTCGCGCCGCCGCGCCAGCGCCTGACAGCGCGCGTGCAGTTCGTCGAGCGCGAACGGTTTTGTCAGGTAATCGTCGGCGCCGGCGTCGAAGCCGCGCAGCTTGTCGGCCAGGGCGTCGCGGGCGGTGAGCATGAGCACGGCGACGTGCCGCGACGCCTCGGCACGGATGCGCGCGCACACTTCCCAGCCGTCGAGCTTCGGCAGTCCGACGTCGAGGACGACGACGTCGAAGCTCTCCGACAGCGCGAGCGAAACGCCGCTCGCGCCGTCGGCCGCGTAATCGACGGTGTGGCCGAGGCTCTCGAAGTAGTCGACCACGTTCGCGGCGAGATCACTCTCGTCTTCGATCAGCAGGATGCGCAGCTTCGGGAACGTCATGGTCATGCTTCTCGTCGAGCTCCGCGAGCAGCGTCGCGATCGCGGTGTCCGCGGGGAACTCGGTGGCGGCGGCACGCAGGAGGTCGCGGGCCTGCTGGCGCTCGCCGAGGCGAAGGTACGCGCGCGCGAGGCTCAATCTTACCTTCGGATGCGCGAAGTGCCGGCCGCCCAGCTCGAGGAGCGTGACCGCGCCGCGGATGCCCGCGTCATCGCTGGCGGTGCCGAGGAGGCGCGCGCCGTACATGGCCACGAGCCTCGGGTCGTAGTCGCCGGGCGCACGCGCGAAGGCGGCGCGGGCGGCGGGCGCGGTGTCGTCGCGAAGGAGGCCGGCGATCAGCAGCACGGTCGCCTCATCGCGATACGGCTGCCGTGGCTTCGGCGTGCGGCCGAGGGCGCGGATCGTTTCCTCGGCGGCGCGAGGCGTGGAGAAGGGATTCTGGCCGGTGACGAGACGGCCGTCGCGCACCGCCTGCACGAGCATCATCGGCGCTTTTTCGAAGGTTTCGTTTCGGCCGCGCAGGGCTTGCTCGAGCACGAACGGATATCTCGCGGCGACTTCGCCGCCGAAGACGTTTTCTTCTTCCTCGGTGAAGGCGCTGATGCGTTTGCCGTCGATGAGGTAGCGGCCGTCGCTCAGTTTCACGTGCAGCAGCGCGGCGGGACCGTGACAGACGGCGCCGATGACCCCTCCGCGCTCGTACAGATGCGCGATCTGCTGCTGTAACGCGCCGTGCAGCGGGAAATCATGCATGGCGCTGCTGCCGCCGATGAGGAACATGGCCGCGTATCGCGCAACGTCGATCTCGGCGATGTTCAACGTGCGGTCGAGGCGCTCCATGGCCGCGCGATCGGCGAGAAATGCCGCGGTGTACGGCACGTCGTCGTCGTACTCCTTCGGATGCGCTTTGCCTCCGGCCGGCGAGGCGATGTCGACGGCGAAGCCGTTGCGCTCGAAGATGTCGTACGCCTGGGCCAGCTCGCCGAGGTCGAAGCCGAGCTGCGCGTTCGCACCGTTGCCAACGACGAGCAGAACGCGCTCCGCGGCCGCGAGCGGGATCGTGAACAGAAGAGTGAGGATGCAGAGCAGACGGAGAATCATTTTCATTGAGAGACCTTCCTTCATCGCGGCGCAGTGTGGCAGCGCGTATGTGAAGGAAAAGTGAAGCGCCTGCGACGAGCTCGGACTCACACACGCGCCCGCCGTCAATAGCCGGCGGGATTCTTCAGGAAGCGCCAGATGATCTTGCTGCCGATCGTCCAACTGCGCGCGCGCCGTTCGACATGCCGGCCGATGCGGTCCAGGGCGTCGCGGTCGTGGTAATGACCGTTGAAGACGACGGCGGCAATGCGTTCTGTATTGCGGATGTCGTGTAACGGATTGGCGTCGAGCAGGACGAGGTCCGCGACCCTTCCCGCCTCGACGCTGCCGTGATGCTCTTCCAGGCCAAAGTACTGCGCCGGGTACAGCGTGGCGGCGCGCAGCACCTCGGCGGGCGGCAGGCCGGCGGCCGCGAGCTGCTGCAGTTCCCTGTGCAGATCGGCGCCGGCCACGAGATAGTCGCTGCCGGCCAGCACCTTCACGCCGGCTCGGTGCGCGGCGCCGGTCAGCGCCAGCCCCTTGCGGTAGAACTGCCGGTACGTCTCCCGCGCCGCCGGCGACGGATCGTCGGCCAGCGTCTCGTCGATGTCTTCCAGCCACTGCCGCTGCAGCAGCGGATGCACGTAGCGCAGCAGCGGATCGTTGCGCAGCGACGGATGATCCGCGTACGCGTCGGACCAGCGCGTCAGATGCGTCGGCACGTACCAGGTGCCGTGCTCGCGCATGGCCGCGAAGATCGCGTCGGCCCTGCGCGGGTCGTGCTGGTCGAGCATCCGCTGCCGCTCCTCGCGCCATTGCGCGGCCGGGCGCTTGCGCAGTTCCTCGCTGCCGGCGAACGATTCGTGAAGGATGAAGCGCGCGTGCTCGATGCTCTTCTGATGCGCGGCCGCCTCGATCGCGCTGACGCCGTACGGCCGATGCCCGACCACGTCCACGTTCCGCCGCCGCGCCTCATCGACGAGCGCAAAGTACGCGTCGCGCGGCAGCCGGTCGTAGACCTTGATCGCATCGACCTCCCCCGCGAAATGCCGCACGAACTGGCGTGTCTGATCGGGGGTGGCGGTGTCGAAATACGCCGGCACGTCGCCGAGCCGCGCCACCATCCCCGCCCCGTTGGCCATCCAGCTCGTCGTGGCCACGATGCGCGGCCCCACCCGCTGCCCCGCAATCGCTTCCGCCGTCCACCGCCGCTTCTCTGCCGGACAGGACACGAACGGATCGCCCGCCTTCGGACACCCCTGCATGTCGCGTACGTTGGTGACGCCGTACGCGATGTACAGCGGCAGGTCGAGCAGCGGCGTCACGGCGAGCACGTGCGTGTGCATGTCCCAGAACGCCGGGACGAGAAACTTCCCACGCCCGTCGATCTGCCGCACGCCGCGCGGCGCCGCGGTGCCGATCGAGCGAATCCGCCCCGCGTCGACGACCACCGTCTGCGGCGATAACACCACGCCGCGGCGCACGTCGACGATCGAAACGCCGCTGATGGCGAACGCCCCCTCGGTGCGCACCACCTCCAGTCGCTCTTCCGGCCAGAAAACCATCGCCGCGAACACGACCACCACCAGTGCAATCATGCCGAGGAGCGCTGCCGCGATCCGTTTGACGTACTTTTTGATCACGCATGCAGTGTGGCAGTGCGGATGTGAAGGAAAAGTGAAGTGGCTGGCGTCCGCGCTCGCGCCGATGCCGCGCCGGAAAAGGAGGACAAAACGCCGCGCGTCGCGCCCTCGATACCATCGAGCGGATCGGCAATCGCCTTCTCGATCCTGCCGCGCTGTTTCTGATCTTTCTGATCCTGGTCTGGATCACCTCGGCACTGCCGGCCTCGGTGCAGTACTCCGAGATGGATCCGCGTACAGGATGCCTGGCGTTACGACAGCCGGTGGAACATCTTGGTTGACCGCGTCAAGAGCGGCGGAGATCGGCGCAGTGCCCGAATGCGGTGGTCTCGCGAGCTTCTGCACATCGGCAGTGAGCCTTCCGAGGCCGTCGGTGAACGGATCTCAGATTTCGGAACTCATGGCGAGCCCGTCGTTTCGCGCGACTGTCACGACACCGTGATCAACATCGACTGCGACGCGATCGCCAGAGCGAGCTCCTTCTGTTGCGCTTTCTGCAATTCCGGATCGGCGTTCGTCGGCCAGCCGACGATGTTCGCGTGGCGGGGCGGAGGTTCGTGCGCCAGGACGTCCAGTCGCTCCGCTCGGATGACCGCGGCTTTACAGATCGCGGCACCGTGCCTGATCGCGCCGCCGAGAACCGCTTCCGCGGCTCGCCACAAATCGTCGACAGGGTCGGCGCCGTGACGAATCACGGATGTCATGCCGTCTTTCGCCGGCAGGAATGCCGCCGGCTTGACGCAAGTGGAGCTGTAGTGGCCGGATGAGCGCAGGACCCTCGCCAGGTCCTCTTCGTCCGCGATCGACTCAGGCAACCCGGAGGGCAGCGGCTCGGCCATTCATGAGCTCCCGGATCCCGCCGAGAACCCGCGCCGGGACCATGTCGCCGTCGAAGCGAGCCACCGCGTGACCGCGATCGGTTCCGTCGATCCACGCGTATGCCAGACGGTTCGTCGCGCCGACGCTCACCGAAAACATGCGCGTCCGCGCGGCGGTCCAGTCGAACGAGATCGAGCCATCCGGCTCGGGCGCAACCTCCGGCAGCGGCGCGTCATCGGGCAGAGCGCGGATGAAGCTGACCGCGCGATCTACGACATCCTGCGCGAGGGCGACGCCATCATCACCGTCCCAGCCATCGGCTTCACATTCGGCCGCAAGCTCATGGATGCGATCGATGACGGCGCTCTTGGCGCCGAACAAAGCGATCGAGCGCTCGGTCGAGGCTACGATGGCCGAGGCGCATGCGCGCACGGCCGCCGCTTCGCGCGAGACCGCGCTGCCTGTACGCGTGGCGAGGTAGAGCGCCATCGTGTAGCCGGCGACTACGGCTGTCGAAACAGGTTCAGGCATCGTTCCGTCAACGTCCTCTCGAAAACCCGGTTCTTCAAACGGCGCAGCGACTCGATCGCTTCCCGTACGTCCTGCCACTCTTCGGGTGACCGGACGCTGGGACTCGAAACCTCGATATCGAAGATGATCGGCAGCCTCTCGTCCTCGGCCGGTTGCGTCGCGAGAGTGATATTAACGTGATTCCCCGTTTCCATCTCGACTGCCGAGCTCTGATTCAGAAACCCGACGAACTCCAGCGTCTCTCTGTCCGGAACGAGCGGGGCCACGTTGAGATACGCCGGCAGATCGATCTCGCCGCCATCCATCGGAAGGAGAATGCGGTTGATGTACCGCAGACCAATGCCTCGGATCTGCACGGGACGGGTGAGCTCGCGAAAGCGTCCCCAGCTCCACTCGATGTCGGGCAGATACTCATCGAGACTGCCGTACGGCGTCAGGCGATTGAACGAATAGCCTTCCGGCCGGATCTGGACGATCTGCCTCTCGTCAGCGCTCGAGAATTGCAGGCCGGTCACCAGCTGCCGCACCGCCACCTCAACCGGTCCCTCGGCGTCCCCGCGGACCTCGGGCCGTTGCGTCATCTGCCGGCGCGCTTTCGGATACGACTCCCTGAAGGCCTGCTTCGCCCGATCCTGGATTGCGGCCAGATCGAGTGCCGGCGGCAGATCGCAGTTGATGTCGACCACCGCTTCGATGATCGGCGCCTGCGCCAGCTTCACGCCTTCGGTCATACGCGAAACACCTTCATCACCTCATCCCCGAATAGTTGATGCCTTCACCGACCGCTTTGAGCGCCTGCCACGGCAGATCCGGCCAGCGGTCCTCCAGGACCGCCCCAGGCGGGCAGGCTTGCCGCGCGCGGTACTGCGACTCTCGACGGGCAGCCGTAGCGCGCCGCGCGTGGCGTCGAGCAGGACGGCGGTCAAATCGCCGAGGGCGCTGCCCGGAATGCGCGCGCCTCGTGCGCGCTCGCCAGTGACCCGAATCGTGTGCCGTTTCGTGGCGGGTTTCCCTCCGCCGCGAGTTTACCTCGGCGGCGCGCGCGAGGGCTGCAGCGGCACGTCAACAGTTGACGTAAACGACAGGATCGATGCGGGCGACACGCCCGCCGTCCGCACCACCCGCCGGTCCTTTCATTTATCGATCGGTCGCGACAAAACCAACGATCGCCTGCCGCGCGTTACGTGGTGTGGCATGCCTTCGAACAGTGCTTGCAGCCGTTCGCCGTCTTCGGATAGTGCTTCCTCGCCGCCATCACGGCGTCCTGGCACTTGTCGAACGATCCGAGGTAAATCCGGTTGGCTGGCAGAGGCATCCAGTCACATGGATCTTTGTGAACCTCGTTGTCGCCATTCGGTTGAGCGTTCTTGTTCAGGTAGTAGTCAGCCATTGAAGCGGTCCTCCATTGGCATAGACACCGGCCTGACGCAGAAGTGGGGTACGAGTGCGCCAGCAGGATTCTGTCGAACGGATCCTTGTGCCGGTCGCACGCACCCGCTCAGCGTGAACTCGGCAGCCCCACTTGCGAATATGTCCGTTCCGACATATGCTGAGCAGGACGATGGTGGACAAGCCGTTGGTTTGGCTTCACGGCGAGGTGACGACGCCACCGTTCTCGAAAGACGCGCGGATCGAGGCCGGCGGTTTGCTGAGGCGGTTGCAACGAGGCGAGTCGTTGAGCATGCCGCATTCGAGGCCGATGCCGACGATTGGCAAACGATGCCACGAGTTGAGGATCATCGACGGCGATGTTACCTGGCGCATCCCGTACTACCTCGGACTCGAGGCCGTGGTCAACCTGGCCGTATTCGGAAAGAAAACTCGGACCACCCCGCAGCAGGTGATTGACGCGGCGAAGAAGCGACTGAAGTCGTATCAGAATCTGGTCGAGTGAGGACAGTCATGAAAACGTCGACAAAGAAGAAGCTCGAAGCTGCGGGTTGGCGCGTCGGAGATGCGCAGGAGTTTCTTGGCCTCACGGATGCCGAGGAGCAACTCGTCGAGATGAAACTAGCGCTGGCTAGAGTCCTCCGCGGCGCCCGGGAGAAGCATCAGCTGACGCAAGCGGAGCTCGCCAAACGAGTGAAATCGAGTCAATCGCGCGTCGCGAAGATGGAAGCCGGTGACCCATCGATCAGCCTCGACCTGCTCATGAAAACAGTGTTCGCTGCCGGCGCAAAGAATAGCGACGTGGCAAAAGCGGTGACGAGTCCACGCCGAATCCTGGCGAAGCCCGCCTGACAGATCTCACGCTCGCTGCGCCGGCACGTCGCGCGGCCGAGGCCAGGGTGGCGCCACGATAGCAGGTCGCGGGCGAGCCGCATTCGGGACGTGGGCTCTCGCTGAATCAACGCGAAGGTGCTGCGGACCCTGCACGCGGGCCAACTACGTCAGATGCGACACGAAATGAAATTCGTCCACGATGACTATGGGCATACCCGAAGTCTTGAGTCGCATGACCTGCTCGATCTTCCGCCCATGAGTGCTCTGAATCCAATGCTCACTCGCAAGCTCGCCGATTACGAGCACGTTCATCGTCTGGACGACCTTGCTCTTGCAGATCCCGCCGCGGGATATCACCTGCGACTCGCACCATTTCCGCGTGCCGCTAAGGAAGGTCCCCGTAAAAACGAACTGCTGACCACGAATGGTTAGTGGTGGCGCGGGATCATCAAGTGGCAATTTAGTGGCGGAGGGCGTGGGATGATGGGACTCGACGTCGGGCTGGAACTTTTCGCCGAACCACCGGATTTCCTCCTGTTCCTGGGCATCAATCCGGCCATCGGCGAACGCACGATCGAGCCGCTCTTTCAGTTGTTTGACCGGGTAAATGAACGCGACGTCGGGATTCGCGGTGATCCAGGCGTGCATAGCCTCCGCTTCGCTCTCCGAAATTATCCCATCGTGCAGCGACACCCGGAACATGCCAATGATCTCGGAGATCAGCCGGTCGCGACGACGTCCGAAGCCGATGCCGGGGTAGAGATCTTTCGCGTCACCACTGACCTTGAACTGCGCCATATCGCGCTCGTACTTGACGCTCATCGCCATCTCCAAAGGTTGATGCTTCTAGACTGTGGTCACAGACCGCACTTCACCTCTTCCGGTTCAGCAGATCGTGGCCTGGTCGGAAGAAGCCTTCGAAAGCATACCGACCACGTGAGCTGAGACTACGCCCTAACTGGGAAGCATCGGGGGCGGCTACTTCCCTTTCTTATCCCACGCTTCGCAGAGGTCTGCTAGCGAAGCGGATGCATCTCTCAAAGTGCCTTGCTACGTTCGATCAGACTCACGATCGCGTCGACGTAAGGTGGGAGCTGACCGTCCTCGCCCCATTCACTGGCTACGAGTTGGGCCAGTTTCACCTTGTCACGGAGCTTTCGTGACGCCGTCTTCGCAACATCGCCGGTCAGACCGAGGTGCGCAACAACCTGTTCCGGGTATCGCTCCGTCCCGCTGAGTTTTAACTCTGCCACTCGGTCGTGGTCGAGAGCTAGAAGCTTCGCAATCGCCCTCCGGAACACTTGTAGATCTACGTCGTTCTCGATTTCGCGTCCGACGCTGACAATGGCGGCGCGATGTGTCTCATCCTTCTGAGCCTCATCTCGAACTCGTGCCTTCGTATCGCGTATATCGTCAGCCGGATCAGCAGGGTCAACATCGCGGTCCATAATGACGGCACTGAAACGGCAAATGCGAATGAGCGCGATGAGTTCGTCAGCGCCGGATTCTGCAAACGCGAAGTGACTCAACACCTTTCCGCCGTAGTAGACGAACGCGAAGTCGCTGCCTTCGACGTACGTCCGTTGTAGCGACCGCGCGCGGTGCTCCAGCCACAACTTAAGATAGACCCGATCCGATGGGCCTTCGACCCACAGCACGAGATTCGTTTGGAGGAGCGTGCTACCGCTAACGCCAAGTGCGTCTAGGATCCCCCCGCGCTCAACGACGTCACTACACCGCTGAACCGAGGTGCCGCCACCAGATGCAAGCCCGAACCGATATATCCCGTCATGGTCATCGGTGCTGTCAAGAACCGCGTTTGAGTGAGTCGTTATGAAAAACTGGGCATTGGACAGTTTGCGAAGCCGCAACATGAGCCGGCGGAGCAGTCCTGGATGCAGGTGAGACTCCGGCTCTTCGATAAAGTACTGCGTTATCTGCGGGTTCTGCAGGATATCCACGAGCAAGATCGCGAGTTCGGCGATACCTGTTCCCATGTACTGAAGCGCGATTGGCGCTTCATCCGATCGTCGTTTTACGTACAGGTCAGCTTGTGGGCCGTCGCCTTTGATTTCGAAGAATTCGATGGCGTTGTCGCGTCCGGATTCGAACAGCAGCTCGTTCAGTTCGTCCCTTAACCGGTTCCTGAATCTTTGGAATGCAAGTGCTTCCTTCTGGTCCATTTGCTGCTGACGTATCGTTTGCAATAAGTCAGAGCCATCTGATAGCCGCCGTTTGCCGGCTTGACGGTCGATCGCACGAACGGGATCGTAGAATCTGGTGCTTCGAGCCCACGCTTGAAGAATCGAAATGGCAGGCGGCCGGTAAGGGCAAGCATCACTGCCAGCAGAACTGATGTACTCGCCAGAGCGGTTCAGATACTCCACGCCGGCACCATCCGTTCCGGCGGAACGCGCGACGGGATGCCAGTCACCTTTGATATGGACATTCGGCGCGACGAGCAGCATACAATTCTGAGGGGGGCTCCCGATGATCGTGATGGATACCCGCCATTCTCCGTCGTGCTCGAATCGACCGGGTGCTTTCATGTCGAGATCGTGAGCAGGGACCGGCCCGGTGAATGTCAACGTCGCCTGAATCGGACGATCCGCCGCACCCTGCCACCACCAGCTTCGATCGGCCCTATCCCACGCAAGCACTATGGGAAGGTCTGTTGCCTTCTCCACTTGGGAAGCAACCACCTGAAGAAAACGGAAGACCGTCGACTTCCCAGCGTTGTTGGGTCCAATTAGCACGTTGAATCGGCCGAGGCGATCGAGGACCAACGGCGCCCCGTGCGGCGCGCTACGGTAACCTTCCAGCGAGATTGAACGAAGATGCATCTTATCGAGTTCGCTTACGCCACCGGTTCACGACGACTGCCGGACTATAGTCGCTCGGCAAGCCGGTTGACCAACCGTCGCGGTATCTGACGTCATTGCTGCGTGGATGTGGATCGGGTGTTGTCACTCGCACGCGGGTTGGAACCTCAACCGCTTCGCCCGACAGCACGGCTTCGCCGGTGCGAAGGTAAGGCAGCATGTCGACAGCCACCGCCAAAAAATCCGGCAACAGCCGCCGGACGTACGCTTGGTCAGCGGGATTCGTCAGACGCAGCACGACGAAGTTGCCGCACTGCGACAGGACCGTCTCGCTCACCTCCGAGGGCCGCTGACTGACGACGAACATGTTGATGCCGTACTTGCGCCCTTCTTTTGCTATACGTTCGATCCTGTCGAGACATACGCGCTGAGAGGCGTCTGCACTGCGAGGAAGATAGTTGTGGGCTTCCTCTAGTACGAGCGTCAGGGGCAACAGGTTCGGATCCGTGTCCCAGTACTTGTACTCGAAAGCAAGCCGCCCGAGGACGCCCACGATGATAGACAATACTTCGGAGGGCAAGCCCGATAAATCGATAATCGTCATCTGCACGGAGCCGTCTGCACCAAACAGATTCGAAAGCACGTCCTCGAAGCGCGTGCCCGGCGGAGTAGTGTCACCGAACAGAAAGTGGTAGCGGGGGTCCTCAAAGCGGGACTCCATTCGCATTACAAGGTTCGAGAGCTTTCCGTACCAGGGGCCTTGCTTCTCTCCTTTGGCGCCCGCCACCATTTCAATGTCCATGGCTCTCATCGTGTTCAGAAACTCCTCAAACGAGAAGTAGACCGGCGTGTCAACGCTGATCGATGAGTCTGCGAGTCCTGCGGCCTGTCCTGTGGGACGCCGCAGGTCTTTAATGACCGTTCGAAAGAGAGCGGACTGGTTTGCGGCGGTGGATTCCCGTGAGACGAACAAAGCTTCAAGTTCCTCCGCGTTGAGTGCCCAATGCGGAATACGAAGATCGGCCGAAGCGATATGGCGCACCTTACGCCCGAGGCGTTTGAAGGCTTCCGGAAACGCTGTCCGATACTCGTCATGGAGGTCCAGAAACACGATCCTGGTATGTGGCAGCCGTTCCATCGCGGTTTGCAACAAAGAGGCGACGGTCCACGATTTTCCAGCTCCGGAGGTACCGAGGACTGCCGTATGTCGGCCGAACATTTTGTCGATGAGAACCTGCTCCTTCCCCCCGCCGCGCTGACAGCGCTCCCCAACCTCGAGCGTCTGGTCGGTCGAGGTGAACATCGAGTCGAGTGCGTCGGCTGTCATCAAGTATCCAGCGGAGCCTACGGTGGGGTAGCGCTCGATGCCGCGCTCGAATTTCACCCCGTCGCGCAGGAAACCGACGAGGGTGCACACAACTAGTCTCCGCTCGACGGACGTTCCTTTGTCTGAGATCTCCTGCATTCGGATGGCGGAGACCGTCGCAATCAGATCACTTTGTGGAGACGCAATCAGCACAAATGACCCCAGCTCGACCGCATACTCTACACCGGAGTGCTTGCGCGACAACTCGTCGGCCAGAATCGTGACCGACGCCCCGTCAACCTCTCGCACGCTGCCGAACTTGAGTTCGGATTGATGAAA
This sequence comes from Thermoanaerobaculia bacterium, assembly GCA_035627015.1. GTDB lineage: Bacteria > Acidobacteriota > Thermoanaerobaculia > Gp7-AA8 > Gp7-AA8 > QHVT01. The sequence continues at coordinate 31,184 of DASPMO010000042.1, forward strand.
TTTGATTGCCATAGTAAGTTCAATTTACAAGATTAGGACGTGCAACGGACCAGTAAGCGGCGTTGCAGGCGCGATCTCCATCGCTTTAGCGTCATCGTCATCGTCATCGTCTCGGGCCGAACGCATCCCTGGTGCGCCTAATGATGTAGACACCTCTTTACCCGAAAGGTGGGGCGGCGAGAGGTACCTGCCATCGGCTTTAGTCCTTCCGCGACTTAGGCGAGATACGCGGCCCGCGATCGAAGACCTCCACCAAGTCGACTACGCGACAGTCAAGCGCTTCGGCCAGCCGGAGCAGCATGGCGAGGGACGGTGCGGTCATGCCTCGCTCCAGATTGCTGATGAACGGCACGTTCGAGCGGCAGCGGTCGGCGAGCTGATTCTGCGTTAGGCCGCGCGCGGTACGCAGCTCGCGCAGGTGAGAGCCGAAGACTTCAGCCTCACGGCTACGCGTCAGCAATGGTGCTCCAAGATCTTGACAAACGAGGCGTCGCGACTTATCGTACTTAATAAGACACGAAGGAGCGCGCATATGCCCGACCAAGACCTCATCAACCGCATCCGGACCATTTTCCTCCACCAGCGCCCGCACGTCACCCTCGCCGAGGCTACGGTACTCCTTGGGTGGTCCCGCGGGGAGATGTCGCGGGCGATTGCGGCGGGGGAAGTGGAGGTCACGTCGACCGCCGTCGGGAAGTGGCTCTGGCGGGAGGAGTTGATGGCCAAGGCGCTGGAGCTGTGGTCGCCGGAGGTGATCGAGGAGGCACTCGGGGCCGAGGCGGAGGGGGTGTTGCCGGAGGCGGTGCGGCTCATCGATCTGCACGTGCGGCTGCCGCGGCATCAGGTGGCGATGCTGGAGGTTTTCGCGGAGCGCGAGCAGACCTCGGTGAGCAGCGTGCTGGCGCGGGAGCTGGACGGACTGGCCAGCGCGCACGCGGACGACCTCTCCTGGGCCGTGATCGGGTTCGCGGACGCGCTGGCGTGGCCGGAGGGCGCCGCTGGCGCGGCGAATTGAGAATTGAGGACGATTCGTGATCGTGCGCAAGCGGGCGATGATGCGAGATCCTCAGATCTTCCAGCGGCCGAGCCGCCGAGGCGGCATGCACGGGCTGCGCGAGCTGACGGTCACCACCCTGCATCGCGTCAGCTCCCGGCATGGCGGACGCGAACAGGCGGTGCCGTACCTTCGCATCTCCGGGCGCTGGCTCGAGCAGTACGGCCTCATGCGAGGTTGCCGCGTCGTCGTCTCGGGCGAGCCGGGGAAGCTCGTCCTCACCGTCGCCGCAGCCGTCGGCCCGGTGTGCGCGTGAGCGCGCTTACGCCGCGAAGAGTTCTCGAGCCGTGTCCAGCTCCGCTTGCATTTCGGATGCGGTCACGATCGATTCGAGAATCACAGGCACATCAGGCGGAAGAAAGCTGACGACACGCGCGAAAGCGCCCCGTGCGAGGTAGCCGATGCGTCTGTGATCGCCGAATGTGCCGACCTCACTGACATGAAGCTGGCGCAGGCGGCTACCGAACTCTCTCAGCATTTCTACGGCCAGACCCATCGTCGGATCCACTTGCCGTGCATGACCCAAGTCGAGACAAAAGCCGGCGTCCGGCAACAACTCGAACGCTGCCCTGATCTCCTCGACGGTTCGCCCCGTCCGCTTTCGAAGGTCCATGTTTTCGATACACAGTCGCGATCCTAGGCGCTGCCAGACGGCAGCATTGTGGATCAGGTCTGGATGCACGACTACGGGCCACGCTTCCGGGAGCCGCTCGAGGTATGTGACCACCTCCTGTTCCGACAACGAATGAAACGCACTTGGCGCATGGAAAGAGACATACGTGAACTGTGCGACGTCAATCATGGCCGCAGCACGAACGAGCGGCTCGAGCTCGGGCTCGCGCAAAGCTGATATCTCGAGAGCCGTCAACCTCGGATCTTCCCGCTGCAGCGCAATGCCTCGCTGGTAGTCACCCTTTGCCAATGCTCCACTGGAAAATCCGATCGGTCTCGTCACTACTACCTCCGATTAAAATACGCCGTACCGAAGCGTCAGTTCCCTCAGCAGGGTTCTCTCAGCCAGGAAGAGAGCTTCTACTGCATCGCGAAAGTCGTGGCTCGCGCGGCGGGCTTCTTGCCAAACATTGCTTTGAAGCGCATCGGTGATTTTCAGCTCCTTGAGCTCTTTACGTTTCTCAGAATCGAGAAGAATCCCGAGGAAAGAGTCATAGCTGCCCATGAGCTTGCGCGCGACTTCGTCGAGTTTCATACGGAGCAGAATGTTCGAAAGCAACTCCAGCGGCGGCTGATCCAGGCGACTGCGAACGAACGTTGCCAATCTCATCGACTGATTCGCCTGGTCCTGGCGGATGGCACCCGCATCAGGCGGCGGGTCTAATTCGAAGCTGAAGCATGTAAGCAGCCCTGCAATGAAAATGAGCTTCCGTGAGAATCTCAGCTTGATGTTGCGCAGCCCCCATCCTTCGTTCTGTCGCTCCCACATCTTGGCCGCATAGTCGCTGGCCATAGTGCGCCAGTAGCGGACTACGTCATTGAGAAGAAAGTGCGGAATGATTCGCCGGGGCGGCTCAGGTCGTGGCGCGACGACGTCATACGTGACGTAACGATCCACGATGTTCCCGATGACTCTCTTCCTCACGAGAGGCGAGGTGATGGCGACACTTTCGAAGAGCAAAAGAATGCGTCGCGTCAGGTTCTCGTTCGTATCTTGAGGCCCAGCGATGTTTAGGACGAGATCATGGCTGTCGGCGACAACGCCGAAGGTATCCGTACGGCCCGGCCGGTTCAATCCGACATCTACCAGACGGTCAGATACGGTGCTGACGAGCTGCGAATGCTGAGGGTCGGACGGTCCGTCGATCAGGAGGGTCCAATCCACGTCACTATCCTCGGTGACTTCGGCGCGACCGATGGAGCCATACACGATGATCGCAGCATCTTCAGAGGCGAGATCGGTTAGCACGCCTAGCTTCTGCAGAGTGTGATCCGTCCGTCTGCGTGCTTCAGCAATGTTCTGCCAGGTCGCGCCCAAGTGGCTGCTCAGTTCGTCAAGCGCAGATCCATTCACCGGTCCGGATGGTAGCGCATCGACAGCTTACTTCGCGCCGTTTCGTCGCGTCGTGGAAGCCGATAGGCCAAACTCGCTCCAAGTTCTACGTCCGGTGGATGCCGCAGCCGCGAATGGCCACCGCCGATCGCACGCGACCTCACGCGCGGCTGCTGCGTCGTCGTCTCGTGCGCAAGCGGGAAATGATGCGAGATCCTCAGATCCTGCGGCGGCCGAGCCGCCGCGGCGGCATGAACGGGCTGCGCGAGCTGACGGTCACCACGTTGCATCGCGCCAGCTCCCGGCATGGCGGACGCGAACAGGCGGTGCCGTACCTTCGCATCTCCGGGCGCTGGCTCGAGCAGTACGGCCTCACGCGAGGGTGCCGCGTCGTCGTCTCCGGCGAGCCGGGAAAGCTCGTCCTCACCGTCGCCGCCATCTCAGCCGACGGCCGCAGGCGCGCGGCTAGCGGATGGATGCGGTGCGCCGCACGGCCGAAAGATCCACAAATCGCTTTAAATGATCGCGGCTGGGAAAAAAGCCATCGCGGATCATTTAAAAGCGATCCATGGACACTTTTATCCCATCGCCGAGCATTTAAATCCGATCGCGGGTCGCTTTGATCCCATCCATGGATCGTTTTCATTCGATCGCCGGTCACTTTTATCCGATCGCGGATCATTCAAAAGTGATCGGGGATGGGAAAAAAGTGATCGCGGGCCATTTCGACGGAGCCGAGCGTACGGCGAGCCTCCACCCCGGAGCAGATCCGCCGCATCTCCTCGGCCTCGACGGCTTCGGCGTCCCCGGTGATGGTCCCGTTCTCGCCTGCCATCGCCGCCGGCATCGACGGTTCCGGTCCCACGGTCGAATCGCCGCACCGGCGGCGCCGCCGGTGCGCGATCCGTTCGCCGCGGCACGCAAAACGCGGCAGAATCGCGCGATGAAGTCATTGATCGCCGTCCTGAGCACGGTGCTCGAGAGCAGGACGAGCCGGAAGAATCTGAAGTCGCTTCGCAATCTCCTTCTGATTCTTCTCGGGCTGATCGTCGTTTACAGCGTCCTCTTTCACTTCCTCATGGATCTGGAAGGGCAGCGCCACAGCTGGATGACGGGGTTCTACTGGACGCTCACCGTCATGACCACGCTCGGATTCGGGGACATCACCTTTCAGAGCGACCTGGGGCGCTTCTTCTCCGTGGTGGTGCTGACCTCCGGCGTCGCGTTCATGCTCGTCCTGCTTCCCTTCACCTTCATCGAGTTCTTCTACGCACCCTGGATACGCGCGCAGACCGCCGCGCGCGCGCCGCGCGAGCTGCCCGAGTCGATGCGCGGGCACGTGATCCTCACCAACTACGGGCCGCTGGCTACCGCGCTCATCCCGATGCTGAAGAAGTACGGCCATGGCTACGTCGTGCTCTGTCCCACGCTGCAGGAGGCGCTCGAACTGGAGGAGCGCGGCATTCAAGTGGCCGTGGGAGACCTCGACGACCCGGAAACGTACCGGCGCATGCGTCTCGACCAGGCGGCGCTCATGGTGACCACGCGGACGGACGTCATCAACGTCAATGCGACCTTCACGGCGCGGGAGTTGTCCGAGGACGTTCCGATCGTGGCGACGGGCGCCTCGGAGACCTCGCGCGACGTCCTCGAGCTCGCCGGCGCGACGATGGTCCTTCGACAGGAGGAGGTGATGGGCTCCGCGCTCGCGCGCCGCGTCAGCATCCGCGACTCCGATGCGCGGGTCATCGGCAACCTCGATGACCTGCTGATCGCCGAGGCCTCCGCGTTCGGCACACCACTGGTGGGGCAGACGTTGGGCGCGAGCGGGATGCGCAACCGTACCGGCGTAGGCGTGATCGGAGTCTGGAACCACGGCCAGCTCGAAGTGGTCGACCGTGACACGCTCATCCAGCCGGAAATGATCTTCATCCTGGCGGGAACGCGCGAGCAGATCGACCGCTACAACGCCGCCTACGCCAATCCGGCCGCGGCACCGCCGTCCGTGATCATCATCGGCGGCGGCCGCGTAGGACGCGCCGCCAGCCGTGCACTGCAGGAGATGAACATCAAGGTGACGATCATCGAGAAAATCGCGGAGCGGGTCGCGGCCCATCCGGAGGCGGTGATCGGTGATGCCACTCACCTGGACGTCCTGAAGAGAGCCGGCGTGCGTCAGGCGACGACGCTGATCATCACGACGCACGATGACGACACCAACGTCGCGCTGACCATCTTCTTCCGGAAGCTGCACAAAGCCTGGCAGATCCTCGCCCGCAGCAATCTCGATCGCAACGTGAAGACGCTCTCGCGCGCCGGAGCGGACCTCGTGCTCTCGTACGCCTCGATGGGAGCGAACAGCGTCTTCAATCTCCTGCGCGGCGGGGAGCACCTGCTGCTTGCGGAGGGCTTGAGCATCTTCCCTTCCTCGATCCCGCCGTCGATCGCCGGCCGTACCCTCGGTGAGTCGAAGATCCGGACGAGGACCGGCTGCACCGTGATCGCGGTGGAGAGCGGCTCGACGAGAGAACTGAATCCGGGCCTCGACTGCGTCCTGCCGCAGGGTGGACGAATCTTCCTCGTGGGCACGCTCGAAGCCGAGGACCGGTTCCTGGAGGTTTTCCATCCGGCGAAGGCGCGGAGCCGGCGTCGTCGCGCGGCCGCGTCGCGCTGATCCCGGCCGCGTTGCAGCCGTCGCCGTTCTCCCTCGCTCACTTCTCCAGCGAACGCTCGTACCGCTGCAGCAGCGGCTGCCCCGAGATGCCGTGCAGGAGCACACTGAGCGCGATGATGGTCACGACGATCGGGATGACGCGTTCCACGTCGCCGGCTCAATGCACCGCCCCGCGCCGAAAAACTCTCCGCACGCTCGTTGGTGGTTCTGCTGTTCTTTTCCTGGCTCCGAGTTGTCGACATTCCTCCTGAACAAGCGACTCGATGCGGTGGCGGCAACGCAAGCGCGCCACGAATTTCGATTACCTCGCCGTCTCCCAGATCTGCTTCACATGTTCCGCGAGCTGCGACAGCCGTGCGCGTCGGCAGGTGGTGCGAAACCGCACCTGGGCCCTGACGTGCCTCGCAGCCGCCGTCTTCGTCCTGCTGCGCCGGCCGACACCGGGCGGGCTGGTGATCGCGTTGCTGCTGTTCTGCGCCGCGTTCCTGTTGATGATGCGCATGCGCGCGGCCACGCGGCTGTGAAGGTGGCGTGGTCTGGTGGATGGCCGCAGAGGCACGACGCCGGCGGTTTACGCGTCGGCGAGCGCGGCCCGGAAATCGCGCACGGCCTGCGTCAGCGTCTCACGGTCGAGCATCGAGGCCAGGAGCTGCAGGTCGAGGTCGGGAAGGAGCTGGCTGCGCTCCGCCGGCAAGAGCTTCCCGGCGCTCAGTACATAAATTTCGATGACGCCCTTGCGCCAATGCCACACCTCTTCGACGCCGAGCTGTTCATAGATCGCCAGCTTGTCGATGCCGCCGTGCGTCCATTCCACCTCGATGGCGAGGTGCGGCCGCTCCCGATCTTCCTTGCCGAAGATATAGCACTCGTCCGGTTCCGCTCCGCGCCGTTTCGCTTTTTTCTTGATCGTCCAACTGCCGACCGCTTCGAGCTCGATCCCGCGATCGGTACACCATGCTTCGAGCAGGCGTCCGATGCGTGACTTGATGACTTCGTGATCGCGGGAAGGACTCATGATCTCGACCTCCCCCTCCAGGTAGCTGATCCGGGGAGCGGAGTGATCGCCGCGCATGGCCAGGAGGCGTTCGTAGTCGTCCCACGAAACATCGTGCAAAACGACGATCGAATCGGCGTCCGTCGTGTCGTCGTGCTTGCGTAGCACCGAGGCCATCGACATGCCCGAAGTATACCGCCGCCCCTCGCTCGACTCGCGTCCGTACCCGGGAGTAGGCTCGCCGCGATGCAACGCGAGATCGTCGAGCTCCTGCACACGATCGCACCACCCGGCTCCTTCGCCGTGCAGCGCTCCGCGCCGGCGGAGGCACTCCGTATCGACGTGAAAGGCGTGGGCGCGCTCGAACTGCCGCTGGCGGCGCGAACCGTGTCGCGGCTCCGCGAGGTGGCGAAGCCGGCCCGCTACGGCCTGCGTGACCGCACCGTATACGACACGGCCGTTCGCCACAGCCGGGAGATCGCCAGGAGCCGCATCCGCATCGACCAGCGCCGCTGGAACGAGACCCTCCTCCCGCTGCTGGACGAGATTCGCGCGGGCCTCGGCCTGGCCGAGGGCGTCACGCTGAAGGCGGAGTTGCACAACATGCTGCTCTACGAGCGCGGGCAGTTCTTCAAGTCGCATCAGGACTCGGAGAAGACCGACGGCATGATCGGGACGCTCGTGGTCACGCTTCCGTCCCCATTCCGTGGCGGGGAGATGAGCGTCGAGCAGCACGGCGAAGTCATGGCCTTCCGTGGAAGCCGCAGCGACGTGCAGCTCGTCGCCTTCTACGCCGACTGCCGGCACGAGGTCCGTCCGGTCACCGGCGGAGCGCGCGTTGTGTTGACGTACAACCTGCTGGCGAAAGGCGTGGCGACGGCCATGCCGCCACAGGTCGAGCCGCACACGCTCGATGTCCTCGCGGGCGCGTTGCAGCGTCACTTCGAGACCCCGCTCGCCGGCAGATTCGGCGGCGAGGCCGCCCCGCCCGACCGCCTCGTCTACCTGCTCGACCACGAATACACCGCGCGCGGGCTCCGATGGCATCTCCTCAAGGGCGCCGACGCGGCTCGCGCATCCGCGCTGCAGACGGTGGCCGGGCGCCTCGACTGCGAGATCTTTCTCGCCCAGGCGGACGTCCACGAAACATGGCAATGCGAGAGCGATCCGGACGACTGGTATCCCTCCCGCCGCCGCGCGTGGCGCGACTCCTGGGATGACTTCGACGGTGACGACGATCCCGGCGACAGCGGTGGCGACGATGTGGAACCGATCCTGACGGACCTCATCGACAGCGACATCGAGCTGCGCAACTGGGTTGCCGCGGGGTCGAAGACCCCTGCCGCGATCTCGTCGGCGGTCCGCGACGAGGAGCTCTGCTACACCCGTCCCTCGTCGGACATGAGTCCGTTCCAGAGCGAGCACACCGGCTACATGGGGAACTGGGGCAACACGCTGGACCGGTGGTATCACCGCGCCGCCATCGTAATGTGGCCGCGCGAGCGCACGTTCATCATCCGCGCGCGCGCCTCGGCGTCGTGGGCGCTCAGCGAGGTCGTCCAGACGCTGCAGCGCGGCAATCAGGAAGACGCGCGCCGAAAGGTCGAGAGCCTCCTGCCATTCTGGAGTCACACCGCCCGCTTCACGCCCGAGCCCATCATCCACGACGCGTTGCGTGCCGCGGCGGGCGTCGCCGACCCGATCCTCGCATCCCGACTCCTAGGTCCACTGTCGCTCGAATCCCTCGACCCCGAAGCGGCATCGTTGTTCGAACCGCTCCTCCGGCAGTTCGGTCCGCAATGGTGCGAGGACGTGCTCTCCGCGCTCCCGGTCGCGCAGGGCGACGCGCATGGGAAATGGCTGGACTTGCTTCCGCGCATCGGCGAGGAGCTCGCCGAGGCCGGCGACGCCGGATGGTCGCTCGCGCGGTGGCTGGCCGTCCGGCAGTGGGAGTGGGTCGAGGGCGAGCTGCGCCAAGCGGACGCCGATCCGTCACCGTCGGACGCGCGAGAGGTGTTGACCATCCTCGTTCCGCCGCTGCTGAACGTCCTGCGCACCACACTCGCCATCGGCGCATTCGACCTGCAGGAATCGATCGTCCGGCACCTCGCCACGACGCGCACCGAACGTCGTGTGGACTTTCTCACGACCCTCCTCCGCGCGGCGTCGAGCGACGACGCGGACCTCCGCCTCGCCCTCGTCCCGCTTCACGAGCTCTGCGTGGAATCGCTCACCGCATGGCTGAGCGCACCGCCGCGGGAGCCGGGAGACTGGGCCATCCTCGCGGAGCTCAGCTGTCGCTGCGACCGATGCAGCAAGCTCCATACGTTCCTGATCGCGCGCGAACGCACGGTCCTGGAGTGGCCGCTCGCGAAGGAGCACCGCGCGCACGTCCATCAGATGATCGAACGCCACGAACTGCCGCTCGACCATCGCACGCGCCGCACCGGCCGGCCGTATACCCTCGTGCTGACGAAGCGGGACGCGCTGTTCGCGCAGGACACGGCGCGGCGAAAGCGGTGGACGGAGGATCTCGCGTGGGTGGCGGACGCGCTCCGGCGCAACACCGCGGGCTCGCGGCGAGGATGATTGGGGTCGTGACGGCGACGAGGTTGATCTCCGGCGGGAGCTCAGCGGTCGCCCGCGAGGTCGCGAGCGACCCCGACGACGATCCCGATCAGTTCGAAGCGCTCTGCTTCTTCGTTGATGGTGAGGGGCGCCACGCCTTGTTTCGCGCCCATCAGCGTGATGGTGTCGTTCTGACGACCAGGCGTTTCACGGTGAACGTTCCTTCCAGCCGGCAGACCACCACATGCTGATTGGCGATGCACCAGTTGCGCGACTTGCGCACGAAAAGAAAGTCGCCCTCGAAGATGCCGGCGTCGATCATCGAGTCGCCGCGGGTCACGAAGACGGCGTTCGCGCCCTGGTTCCGGTATTCGCGCGCCCAGAGGATGAATGACTCGCGGCGGGTGATGCCGCCTGCGCCGGCGGCTTCGTCGTGTTGGGCGGTCGTGCGCCAGTATTCACGCATGCCGCCGCGGAGGTAGGCGGCCTCGCGCTCGGCCATCTGGGTGGGCGGGGTCTGGAGCATGGCGTCGTAGCGGCGGATGTGGCGGTACGCCTCTTCGTCGTCGCCGCGGAATTGGGCAGCGAGGGCGCGGTGATAGGCGCCGTTGGGCTCCTGGGGGTGGGAGCTCGTCGAGGCGGCGGGCCTGGAGCTCGTGCCTGGCGGGATCGCCGAGGACCATCAGCAGGTCGGTCAGGGATCGCTGGGCAATGATCGAGACGGGGTTGAGCTCCACGGCGCGCTCGGCGTAGCGCACGCCCTCGCGCGGGGCGGCCGACGACGCCGAGGTGCAGGGACCAGGCAAGGTGCGCCTCGGGGGAGCGCGGGCTGAGGGCGAGGCCCTTGCGGTAGCCCTCCTCCGCCGCGGCAAAGTCCCACTCCCACCACGTCCGCACCACCGCCAGCGACATGTGCGCCTCGCCGAGGGTCGGGTCGAGCTCGAGGGCGCGCAGCGCGGCGGCCTTCGCCTCGGGCCACGCTTGCTCCGGCGGCATGAGCGCGTACAGCGCGAGCTGCGCCTAAGCAGACCGCACTGGCTTCGCCAACGGAAACACAGCGGACCGCCGGCGTCCTCGCCGGCTGTCGCGCAGGCGTCCCGCGCCTGCGCCCTGGGCGGGGGAGTGGCGGCGCGGGACGCCGCCACGACAGCCGGCGAGG
>DASPMO010000043.1:0-83559 GCA_035627015.1 Thermoanaerobaculia bacterium
CGAGCAGCTCTGGCAGCGGCACGGCAAGCTCACCGTGGACAGGATCGCCGCGGAAGGCGGCGAGCTCACGCTCGGCGTCACGCCGGAGCGCGGCCCGGCGCTCACGATCCGCTTCCGCATCGAGCCCGCGGCGCCGCATCGTATCGCCGGACTGGGGATCGACATCGGCGGCGGCGATGATGACGGCCGCCGGGGACCGGCCCTCCCGCCGCTCGACCTGAAGAAAGAATCGCTGGACGACTATCTTCGCAAGCTGGACGGCTTCTCCGGCACGGTGCTCGTGGCCAAGGACGGCAACGTGCAGTTCGAGAAGGCGTACGGCCCGGCCAGCCGGCGCTACGAGGTCCCGAACAAAGTCACCACGCGCTACAACCTCGGCTCGATCACCAAGGACTTCACCAAGGTCGCCATCGGCCAGCTCGCGCAGGCGGGCAAGCTCAAGGTCGACGCGCCGATCGGCACCTACCTGCCGAATTACCCGAACAAAGAGATCGCGCAGAAGGTTACGGTGCAGCAGCTCATCGATCACACCTCCGGCCTCGGCGACATCTTCACGCCGCGCTTTTTCCAGCGCAATCCGATGCAGTTCACGACCCTGCAGCACTTCATCGACTTCTTCGCCGCCGAGCCGCTGAAGTTCGAGCCGGGCAAGGGGGAGGCGTACTCGAACTACGGCTACATCGTCCTCGGCGCCATCATCGAGGCCCTCTCCGGGGAGAACTACTTCGACTACATCCAGAAGCACGTCTTCGATCCCGTGAAGATGACCGGCTCCGGCTTCTTCGACCTGCGCGAGCCGGTGGGCGACCTGGCCACCGGCCACACGAACCGCGACGGCGTGTGGCGCGAGAACACCACCGCGCGCCCCAGCCCGCGCGGCATCCCGGCGGGCGGCAGCTACTCCAGCGCCCGCGACCTGCTCCTCTTCGACCGGGCCCTGCGCGCCAAAAAGCTGCTGAACGACGAGTGGACGCGCTGGTGGTTCGGCGGCGATCCGGACACCGACGGGACGTGGGCCGGCGGCTCGCCGGGCGTGAACGCCTCCATCAGCAGCAACGGGACGTGGACCGTGGTGGTGCTGACGAACCTCGATCCGCCGCTGGCGGAGAAGCTCTCGCCGCAGATTTTCCGCGCGCTACGCTAACCCCTGCTCGCGCGCCCATTCCTCGATGGCCCGTGTCGCGCGGTCGTTCTTGAAGTTGAAGAACGACCGCTCGACGCGGCGGTCGGCGGAGAGGATCTGGCGGTACTCGTTGTGATTCTCCGCCGCGGCGGCCAGCGGCGCGCGGAACGGCGCGAACTCCCCCTGCAGCGTCTCCACGAACAGCCGCCGGTCCTCCTCCTCACTCTCCGGCGTCCGGGTCGGGATGCGGCGGAAACGCTCCGGCTCGCCCGGCGCCTCCGCATCCAGCGGCAGATCGATGATGTCGCCCGTCTCGACGTCGAGGTAATGGGCGAGGGCCACTCCGAGGTAGGCGACTTGCAAGCCGTCGAGATCGAGGCTCATAGGCTCATAGTCTCACAGGCGCACGGAGCGCTGTGAGCCTGTGTACCTCTGAGCCTATGAGCCTTCGAATGGTATCTTCCGCCGCACCATGAGCCAGGATCGGCTCGACGCGAGCCTCGACATCGACCTCCGGCCGACGATCGAGATCGTCCGGATCATTCAGGAGCAGGACGCGCTCGTGGCGGGTGCGGTCGCGGCCCAGGCCGAGCGCATCGCACACGCCATCGATGAGATCGCCGAGCGTCTGCGCCATGGCGGGCGCCTGTTCTACGCCGGCGCCGGCACGAGCGGGCGCATCGCCATGCTCGACGCCTCCGAGCTCCCGCCGACGTACGGCGTCAGTCCCGACCTCGTCCGCGTCCTCATCGCCGGCGGCGAGCGCGCCTATTTCGCCGCCGTCGAAGGCGCCGAGGACGACGAGGAGGCGGCCATCGCCGCGGTGAACCTCGAGGTGAAGCCGGATGACGCGGTGGTCGGCATCGCCGCCTCCGGGACCACGCCGTACACCGTGGCCGCGGTGCGACGCGCGAACATGCTCGGCGCGCTCACGGTCGGCGTGACGAACGTCGCCAGCGCGCCGCTGGCGCAGCACGTGGACATCCCCATCGTCATCGAAAGCGGCCCCGAGGTCATCATGGGCTCGACGCGCATGAAGAGCGGCACCGCCCAGAAGCTGGTGCTGAACCAGCTCTCCACCGGCGTCATGATCCGCCTCGGCCGCGTCTACTCGAACCTCATGATCGACATGCCCGCCACGAACGAGAAACTTCGCAACCGCGCCGTGCGCATGGTGGAGCTCGCCGCCGGCGTCCCCCGCCCCATGGCCGTGCAGGCCATCCGGGAGGCGGAGGGGAACGTGAAGGTGGCCACGGTGATGGCGAAGAAACGCGTGAGCGCCGAGGAGGCGCGAGCACTGCTGAGTGAGAAAACTTTGCGCGAGGTGCTCGCGTGAACCTTATGGAGTGCGGCGACGCCAGTCGCCGCTTTCAATCGCCGCAGCGCCAGCTGCGGCGCGGCGACTGGCGTCGCCGCGATCCAAAGCGGCGACTGGCGTCGCCGCACTCCATATCGGGGGCGAGGTCATGAGCCGTCTCGAACGCCTCATGCACGTGGCCACGAAATACTCGCGGCGCATCATCGGGCTCATGTCCGGCACGTCGCTGGATGCGATCGACGTGGCCATGGTGCGCATCCAGAAGCACGGCCTCAACGCCGTGGTCCGGCTCGAGCACTTCCGCGAGTACCCGTATCCGCCGAAGATCCGGCAGGTGGTGCGCGAGCTGTTCGACCCGCGCCGGGCGCGCATCGACGACATCTGCCGCTACGACTTCATCCTCGGCGAGGTCTTCGCCGCCGCCGTGCTGCGCCTGCTGCAGGAGACGAAGATCAAGGCCGACACCGTAGACCTGGTCGCCTCCGCGGGGCAGACCATCTGGCACGACCCGGAGATGAGCCTCGTCAACGCCGACGTCGACTGGATCGACCATCCGCTGGAGACGCGCTCCACGTTCGCCATCGGCCAGTCCGCCGTCATCGCCGAGCGGACCGGCATCATCACCGTCGGCGACCTGCGCGTGCGCGACGTGGCCGCGGGGGGGCAGGGCGCGCCGCTCGTGCCCTACTTCGACTGGGTGCTCCTGCGCCACAAGACGCGCGGCCGCGCCATCCAGAACATCGGCGGCATCGGCAACGTCACCTACATCCCGCCGAAGGCGACGTGGGAAGACGTGATCGCCTTCGACACCGGCCCGGGCAACATGATCATCGACGAGCTGGCCTGGGTGGCCACGAACGGGCGGCAGACGTATGACGTCGACGGCGCGCTGGCCGCCACGGGTACGGTCAACGAAGAGCTGCTGGAGTACTGGATGGGCGATCCCTATTTCGCAAAGCTCCCCCCCAAGACCACCGGGCGCGAGCTGTTCGGCGCGCAGTTCGCGCGGCGCATCCTGGCCGAGGCGCCGAACGTGCCGATCCACGACCTCATCGCCACCGCTACCGCGCTGACCGCGGAGAGCATCGCCCGCGCCTACCGCGACTTCGTCATGCCGCGCGGCCCCGTCTCCGAGATCATGGTGGCCGGCGGCGGCGCGAAGAACCCGACCCTGCTGCAGATGATCCGCGCGCGCCTGCCGAAGCAGAAGCTCCTGGTCTACAAGGCCAGCGAGGCGAAAGAAGCCATGGCCATGGCCATGATCGCCAACGACTCGGTGGTCGGGCTGGTGACGAACGTGGCCGGGGCCACGGGCGGGCGGCCGACGGTGCTGGGGAAAATATGTTTGTGAATCGGTTGCTGTGTTGCTGGTTGCTGGTTCGTTGCGATGCATCGGCCTCGACCCGCACATCGCAACGAACCAGCAACACAGCAACCAGCAACAGGGCCGGCGCATGAAGCAGCTTCACGGCAGAGCGTTCGTCGATGGTACTTTGCGTGACGACATCCTCGTGTCGATCGAAGAACAGGTGATCGTCGACGTCGCGCAGGAGGCCTATCCGCCCGCCGCGGCGGAGCGCGTCGGCGGCATCATCGTCCCCGGCTTCATCGACGTGCACGTCCACGGCGGCGACGGCGCGGACTTCATGGATGCCCACGAGGAGGCCACCGCGCGCATCCTCGGCTTCCACGCATCGCACGGGACGACGGCGGTGGCCGCCACGACGCTCTCCTCCTCGCGCGCCGACCTGCACGCGGCCGTGGAGAGCATCGCCAACGTCTCGGCGGAACGGCCGGAAGGGGCGGAGATCGTCGGCGTGCACCTGGAGGGGCCGTTCATCAACCTCGAGCGCGCCGGCGCGCAGGACCGCACCTCGATGCGTCCCGCCGACATCCACGAGGTGGCGGCGCTGATCGCGCAGGCGCCGCGGCTGCGCTGGATCATTACCGTCGCGCCGGAGCTGGAAGGGGCGCGCGCGCTCATCGAGCACTTCCGCGACCGCGTCCTCTTCTCCATCGGCCACACCAGCGCCGATCACGCCACGGCCGCCGCGGCCCTGGAGTGGGGCGCGCTGCACTTCACACATCTCTACAACGCCATGACCGGCCTGCATCACCGCGACCCGGGGGTGGTCGGCGCGGCGCTGACCTCGGTCGACTCGACGGCGGAGCTGATCGCGGACGGCATCCACGTCCATCCCGCCGCGCTGCGCGTGGCCGTGCAGGGAATGCCGCACCGCATCGCCCTCATCACCGACGCCATGCGCGCCTGCGGCCTCGCCGACGGCACGTACAAGCTGTACGAGTACGACGTCACGGTCGCGGACGGGGCGGCCCGGCTGGCCGACGGCACGTTGGCGGGAAGCGTGCTCACCATGGACGCGGCGGTGAAGAACATGATCGAGCTGGCCGGCCTCCCGGTCGAGACGGTGATCCCCATGGCCACGGAAGTGCCGGCGCGCATCGCGGCCGTCGCCGACCGCAAGGGAAAGATCGAGCGGCGCTACGACGCCGACCTGGTGGTGATGAACGAGCGCTTCGAGGTGGAGCGCGTGTGGGCGCGCGGACATGCAGTGGGAATCGTTTGACTCGCAGGAGGCGCTCTCCGCCCGCGCGGCCGAGCTCCTCCTCTCCGCCATCCGCGAGAATCCGCGCAGCGTCCTCGGCCTCCCAACCGGGCGCTCCCCCATCGGCATGTACGCGCGCGTGGTGCAGGAGTGCTCGCGCGAGTACCACTGCTTCCGCGACGTGGTGACGTTCAACCTCGACGAGTACTGCGGCATCGCACCCGAGCATCCCGCCAGCTACGCGACGTACATGAGGCAGCACCTCTTCGACCACGTCGACATCGACCCGGCCAACACCCACATCCCGCACGGCATCGACCCCGATCCGGCCGGCTACGAGGAGGAGCTGCGCCGCGCCGGCGGCCTGGAGCTGACCTTCCTCGGCCTCGGCCGCAACGGTCACATCGGCTTCAACGAGCCGGGCACCCCGTTCGACTCGCGCACGCGCATCGTCGAGCTGACCGCTTCGACGCGCCACGCCAATGCAGACCTCTTCCCCGACGGCCACGTCCCGACGCACGCCATCACCATGGGCATCGGCACGATCCTCGAGTCGCGGAGGATCGTGCTGCTGGTGTCGGGGAAGGGGAAGGAGGAGGCGCTGGAACGGCTGCATTCCGGCGCGGTGAGCGAGGACTTTCCGGCCTCGGCCTTACATGTGCACAGGGACGTGACGGTGCTGAACGTAGGGCGGGCTTCAGCCCGCCCCACGGGAGCGGCGGGCTGAAGCCCGCCCTACATTTCCATGCGCATCGTCAAACGCACGCTTCTCGTGGTGGGCCTCCTCGTGGTGCTCGTCGTGAGCTACCGCGTGCTCGGCGTGTACGAGTTCCGCTCCGGCGAATGTACGGCCCTGCAGCCGCGCCGGTTCGCCAGCACGTACCCGAAGCGGCTGGTGGTCATGTCGTTCAACATCCAGGGGCACTCGACGCTCGTGAAGGGGGAAGAGCACATCGCCGAGGTGGCGCAGACGATCCTGAAATACCGGCCCGACGTCGTCGGCATCAATGAGGCGCATCGCGGCACGTGGCAGGCGCGCTTCGGCGACCACATCGCGCAGCTCGAGCGGCTCACCGGGATGCGGGCCGCGTTCGGGCGCAGCTACCGTTTCGCGGGCGGCGACTTCGGCAACGCCGTGCTCACGCGCGGGCAGATCGTCAACGCCGACGTAAAGGCGCTGCCGGGGACGGGCGAGCCGCGCACGCTCTTCGAGACCATCGTGCGCGTCAACGGCGGCACGATCCAGTTCTACGTCGCCCACACCGCGGCGTGGGCCTCCATCAACCAGGCCGCGCGCGGCGAGCAGCTCCAGTGCATCAACGCCCACCTGCAGGCTAGCGGCTACCCGTTCATCCTCACCGGCGACCTGAACGCGCCGCCGGAGAGCGGCGAGCTGCGGCGCTTCCTCGATCGCAACGTGCTGCAGTTCGCCGGCAACCCGAAGGAGTCGACGCACCGCGTCATGGGGCAGCGGCTCGACTACATCCTCGCCGACCCCGGCTGGACGGTGCGCAGCGCCCGCGTCCTCGATGACGGGCCGTCGGATCATCGCCCGGTGCTCGCGGAACTGGTACACGAATGACCGACAAAGATCACTTTCGCATCACCAAGGACCGCGGCACGACGTACGTGCGCCTGCCGATCATCGCCTTCATCGGAGGCGTACTGCTGCTCGTCCTCCTGACCATCCTGCTCTGGTCGGAGAAGCGTGAGCCCAGCACCCGGTTGCGCGTGAAGAATCCGGGCGAGCTGACCATGCTCCTCCCGTCGATCGCCGGCCTCACGCACTCCACGATCGAGCCGGGCAACTCCATGCAGGTCCTGCAGAACGGTGTCGGCTTCTTCCCGCCGCTGCTGCGCGACATCGCCGCCGCCCGCGAGACCGTGCACATCGAGAGCTTCATCTGGTACGACGGCAAGCTCGCGCGCCAGCTCGCGGCGCTGCTGGTCAGGAAGGCGAAGGAAGGGGTCGAGGTGCGGGTGCTCGTCGATGCCTCGGGCGGCCGCCAGCTCAAGGGCGAAGTGGCGGAGATGCTCGAGAGCGCGGGCGTGCAGGTCGCGCATTTCCATCCCATCCGCATCAGCAACCTCGGGCGCCTGAACAACCGCGATCACCGCAAGCTGATGATCATCGACGGCCGCATCGGCTACATCGGCGGCTTCTGCATCGCCGACGAGTGGACCGGCAACGCGGACCACAAGAAGTCGTACCGCGACACCGGCCTGCGCATCACCGGCCCGGTCGTGAACCGCCTCCAGGCCGCCTTCTCGGAGAACTGGATCGAGGAGACGGGCGAGGTGCCTGCCGGCGACAAATACTTCCCGAAGATCGCGCCGACGGGAACGACGTCCGCGCACCTGGCGTACACGTCGCCGGACAACAACGTCTCGGCCGTGTCGCTGCTCTACTACATGGCCATCAAGGCGGCCAAGCACGAGATCCTCATCCAGAACCCGTACATGCTGCCCGACGACCAGGGCATCGCAGTGCTGGCGGACGCGGTGGCACGCGGCGTCGACGTGAAGATCATGATGCCGTCCGACGACGCCACCGACAGCCCGCTCGTGCAGCACGCCAGCCACCATCACTTCGGGACGCTGCTGAAGAAGGGCGTGAAGATCTACGAGTACAACAAGACGCTGCTGCACCAGAAAGTGATCGTGGTGGACGGGCTCTGGTCGTGCGTCGGCTCGACGAATTTCGACGAGCGCTCGTTCCAGCTCAACGACGAAGTGAGCATCGGCGTGATCGATCCGGTGGTGGCGGCGCAGCTCCGCGCGGCCTTCTTCGACGACCTCCGCTCGGCCAACGAGCGGAAGTTCGACGAGTGGAAAGAGCGCTCGCTCTATCACAAGACCGTCGACGGGGTGGCATACTTGGGGAGATCGCAACTCTAGGTTTTCCCGCCGAAGGGCGCTGGTCGCTTCGTCTACTGTCCGAGGACGATTTCAAGGACGCGCTCGAATTCCTGCAGCGCGACCCGCTGATCAACGTCTATCTGATCTCCCGGCTGATCGAAGAACGGATGCTGGCGGCGTCGCAGATCGCCGTGGTCCGCTACAACGGGGCCATCGTCCTGGTGGCGTCGCTGGCCACGAACATCGTGCTGGCGGGAGACCCGTCGGTCCCGCCGGGGCTGACCGATGCGGCGGTGTCCCTCGTGGCCGAGCGCATCCTGGTCCGCATGCTGCCGGTGCGGGCCATCATCTCGCCGCAGCATCTCGTGGAGACGTTGTGGAACGCGTTGCGCGCGAGGCTCGATCCGCCGACCGTGGTGCGCCTCAACCAGCCGGTCTACGCGCTGACGCGGCGGCTCGACTATCCCGACCTCACCACGGCGCGGTACTCGGTCATGCGCGACCTCGACCCGCTCGTTCCCGCCTGCGCGGCGATGCACAAGGAGGAAGTGGGGATCGACCCGCTGCAGCGCGACGCGGCCGGCTACCGCGAGCGCATCCGGGAGCTGATCGACAAGAAGCGCTCCGTGATCCGCGTCCTGGACGGACGCATCGTGGCCAAGTGCGAGTACTCGGCGGTGACCAACGAGGCCGTGCAGCTCATGGGCGTCTGGACGCATCCGCACTACCGCCGGCGCGGGCTGTCGCGGGAGCTGCTGCGGGAGGTGTGCGGGCACCTGTCCCGGCGGTCGAAAACGGTCACACTGTTCGTGAACGACTTCAACCTGCCGGCCGTGGCACTGTACGAATCGCTGGGGTTCCGGCGCATCGGCATGAACCGCGCGCTGATCTGGTGATCCGGCCCGACCATTGCACAAATCTTTACCGGCCCGTGCCCGCGGGCTGGGCCGATTGACGCGCAGGGCGCGCCGGGCTGTGCTTCACGGCGTCGTCGGAGGTAGGAATGCCTGAGACAGGTGTAGTGAAGTGGTTCAACAACGACAAGGGCTACGGGTTCATCAAACGCAGCACGGGTGAGGACGTCTTCGTCCACCACTCGTCCATCCAGGCTACGGGATACCGCACGCTGAATGAGGGAGAGCGGGTCGAGTTCGACGTCAAGCAGGGTCCGAAAGGCCTGCAGGCCGAGAACGTGCGCCGCGCCGAAGGCGGTCAGCGAGAGGAAGCAGTCTGACCGGGGCGGGTCGCAAGGCCCGCCCGCTACTCTTCCGAAATCGTCTGCTGCGCCCGCGTGGCGAAGAACGCGCCGAGCGCTCCTCCGACGGCAACCGCCGGCAACGCCTCGCCATGTCCGTTCATGGCGAGCAGGATGGCCGACAGACCGCCGGCTACGAGAATCAGTGCGCGGAGAGCGAAGTCTCTGTAATCGTGGCTCATGATGTTGGACCGGCAGCATTGGACGGGCTGCCGGACTATAGGATAACACTTCGACGGGCCCGCGCACAGGGGCCGACCCAGGGGCCACGGCATGGCTACGACACTGTGGCGTGCACCCGGCGGGCTGAAGCCCGCCCTACGTTTACATCCGTTCCGGCACCGGAATCCCCAGCAGCTCCAGCGCGCGGACCATCGTCCGGCGGAACACTTCGGCGCAGACGGCGCGGCGCTGGCGCTCGGCGTCGTCCTTCTCATTCATGATCGGGTACTTATGGTAGAAGCTGTTGAACTTCTGGGCCAGGTCGAGCAGGTACTGCGTGACGACCGAGAGCTCGAGTGAGTCGACGGCACGGCGGATGGCGGCGGGGAGCTCCGCCGAGAGGCGCACCAGCTCCCACATGTCGTCGGTGAGCCCCTGGTTGAGCGTGAGGTCGTCGGCCGCGCGCTCGTCGATGCGCGCTTCCACGCCGCGCTCGGCCATCTTGCGGAAGATGTTCTGCACGCGCACGGTGGAGTACTGCAGGTACGGGCCGGAGTCGCCCTCGAAGCGGAGCGCCTCGTCGAAGTCGAAGGCGATGACTTTGTTGCGGCCGAAGCGCAGCATGAAGTAGCGCAGCGCGGCGATGGCGATCTGGCGGCCCAGGGTCTCGGCGTCGGCCATGTCGGGCGTGTTCGCCTTCACGGCCTCGGTGGCTTTCCGCTCCAGCGCATCGAGCAGGTCGTCCGCCTTCACCCCCAGTCCCTTGCGTCCCGACATCTCCACGTAGGCGCGCTGCGCGTCTTCCTCGGAGATCTCCATCCCCAGCGCCCTGGCCGTGGCCGGCGTGAGCGCGACCATCTCGTAGGCGAAGTGGATCGAGGCGTCCGCGGACTTCTGGCCGGCGACCTGTCGCACGCCCTCCTTGACCACCTTCTGCAGGTAGGCTTGGCGCGAGTCGATCACGTTGACCACGCGCGTGGCGCCGCCGAACTTCGGCGCGCCGCTCTCGCCGTCGTTCTCGTGCGTCGTCTCCCACAGCGTGTACTCGAACGGGAACTTCCGGTACTGGAACGTGCGGTCGAGGAAGCCGAGCTTCCAGAGCTGGTACGCGATGTCCTTGCCGGTGTAGGTGACGGTCCCGTTGGAGCGCACCAGGATCTTGTCGGGCTCGTTCATGCCGGAGAACTCCTCCGACTCCTCGAGCTTCATGACCCAGCAGCCTTTGTGCTTCCCCTCTTCCTCGAGGACCAGCGCGCCCTTTTCCTTCAGCAGCTCGAAGGCGCGGTCCCAGAAGTGGAGATGGATGATGTCGCTCTCCTTCGGCAGGAGGTCGTAGGTGATGCCGAGGCGGAGCATGGTCTCGAGATGCCGCCGCACGACGGCGCGGGCGATGACCTTCGCCAGTTGCGCGGTGTCCCCTTCCTGGTTCTCGATGCGGTGCAGCGTCTCGCGGCGCCACTCCTTGGCCTCCGGATGGTCGGCGTAGTACTGGGCCATCTTCGAGTAGACGTCCCAGCAGAGGTAGTCGAAGCGCTCCTGCTTCGTCAGCTCCTCGACCTCGGCCAGCGACTTTTTCTCCAGCCGCTCGAACGCCACCACGACGTCCGCGACCTGCACGCCCGTGTCGTCGATGTAGTTCTGCGTCTCGACGCGGTCGCCGAGCCACTTCGAGCAGCGGACGTAGGTGTCGCCGAGGACGGCGTTGCGCAGGTGGCCGATGTGCGCGGCCTTGTTGGGATTGATGTTGGTGTGCTCGACGATCACGCGCTGACCCGTGGGGCGCGGCGAGGCCATGACGTTGCGGAAGTGCTCGGCCGTGAACGCGCCGCGGTCGAGGCGGAAGTTGAGGTAGCCCGCCCCTTCCACGGACACCGAGGCCACGAGCGGCGGCAGCGTCATGCCGTTGGCCAGTTGCGCGGCGAGCTCGCGCGGCTTGCGCTTGAGCGCCTTGGCCAGCTCCAGCGCGATCGGCGTGGCCAGATCGCCCATGTTCAGCTTCGGCGGCGCCTGCAGCACGACGCGGTCGACGGCGTGGCCGAAGAGCGCGAGCGTGCGCGATTTGAGGGTCTCGATGAGCTGCTCGTGAATCGATTCGAGGATCATGCTTGGTTCCAGACTTTCAGAATCCACTGCCCGTCCCAGCGCTGGACGAACACGTTCATGGCCGCGTTGTCCTGGGCGAAGCGGAGCGCGGACATGACCGGGATGTCGAGCAAGGCGGTCATCCCGATGCGGATGGCGGTGCCGTGCGTAACGAGCACGGGACGCTCGGAATTCACGCCGGCGAAGACGCGCTCGAGCCGCGCCCGGACGTCGTGGTGCGACTCTCCCTCGGGACAGGGACAGTCGGCATCGACGATCCAGCGTTTGTAAATCTCTTCGTCTTCCTTGCGGATGTCGAGGAAGGCGCGCCCTTCCCAGCGTCCGTAGTTCATCTCGCGGAGGTCGTCCAGCGGGACGATCTCCAGGCCGGTGGCGTCGGCGATGGCCTGCGCGGTGGACATGGCGCGGCCGAGGGGGGAGGAGTAGAGGGCGGTGGGCTTCATCGCCTTCAGGCGCTCGGCCAGGCGGAGGACCTGCTCGCGGCCGCGCTCGGAGAGGTCGCTGTCGCTCCACCCCTGCGTGATGCGGGCGACGTTGTGCATGGTCTCGCCGTGGCGGACGAGGATCAGTTCGCGGCTCATGCTCTGTCATCCTGAGCCGCGCAGACGGCGAAGGACCCTCTGCTGAAACCCGGTGCCGCGCCTGTCGGAAGGGGGTCCTTCGCCGCGCTGCGCCGGCTCAGGATGACAGCTTCTTTCACGTCGTCACCGTCGCCGGATCGGGCACCAGCAGTGACTCCGCCGTCATCTCTGCCGGCTTGTCGATGCCGAGGATGGCCAGGATGGTCGGGGCGACGTTCGACAGCACACCGCCGCCGCGCAGCGCGCCGAAGCGCTTCTTCGCGTCGACGAGGATCAGCGGCACGGGGTTGGTCGTGTGCGCGGTGTGCGGCTGTCCCGTGGCGGGATCGAACATCAGCTCCGCGTTGCCGTGATCGGCGGTGATGAGTGCCACCCCGTCCACTGCCGCGACGGCGTCGAGGATGCGCCCGACGCAGACGTCCGTGTCGTGCACCGCCTCGACCGTCGCGCCCATGAAGCCGGTATGGCCGACCATGTCGGGGTTGGCGATGTTCATGATCACGACGTCGTACTGTTTCGACGCGATCGCCGCCACCACTTTGTCCGTCACTTCGTACACGGACATGGACGGCTTCTTGTCGTACGTGCTCACCTTCGGCGACGGGACGAGCAGGCGCTCCTCGCCGGGGAACTGCGTGTCGGAGCCGCCGTTGAAGAAGAAGGTCACGTGCGCGTACTTTTCGGTCTCGGCGATGCGGAACTGCTTCAGCCCCGCCTTCGACAGCACTTCGCCGAGGTTGTTGCGGATCTCCTCCGGCGGATAAAGCACGGGGAGGTCGAACTTCTCGTGATAGCGGTTCATCGTCACGAGCTTCACCTTCGGATGGAGGGCGCGCTCGAAGGGCGTGAAGTGCTCGTCCTTCATCGTGATGACGATCTGGCGCATGCGGTCCGCGCGGAAGTTGAAGAAGATCAGCGCGTCGCCGTCCTCGATGCGCCCGAGGTGTGCCCCCTCGGGCGTGACGACGGAGATCGGCTCCATGAACTCGTCGGTGACGCCCTGCTCGTAAAAGCGGCGTATCGTCTCCAGCGGATCCTTCGTCTCCGTGCCGACGCCGAGGGTCATCAGGTCGTAGCCGCGCTGGATGCGCTCCCAGCGATGGTCGCGGTCCATGGTGAAGTAGCGGCCGACGATCGTGGCCACCTGCGCGTCCTGTTGCAGCAGGTCGCTCAGGTACTTCTCCGCGGACTTCGGCGGCGTGTCGCGGCCGTCGAGGATGGCGTGGACGTAGACATGCTCCGCGCCGAGCCTGCGTGCGGCGGCGATCATGCCGTGCAGATGCTCCTGCAGCGAGTGCACGCCGCCGTCGGAGAGCAGTCCCGCGAAATGCACGGCGCGGGCGTTCTTCACCGCGTCGACGAAGACGGGGTTCTGCTCCAGCTCACCATGCGCGATCGACTTGGAGATGCGGACGATGTCCTGATCGACCACCCGCCCGGCGCCGATGTTGAGGTGTCCGACCTCGGAGTTCCCCATCTGGCCGTCCGGAAGACCGACGGCGAGGCCGGAGGCGTCGAGCGTCGTCCAGGCGTGCTCGCGGTAGAGCGCGTCGAAGCGCGGCGTCTCGGCCTGCGCGATGGCGTTGTGCTCGGTCTCCGTGCGGCAGCCGAAGCCGTCGAGCACGATGAGGGTGAGAAGAGGGCGCTCAGGCATGTTGCTGGTTGCTGTGTTGCTGGTTCAAGGCGGTTCATGGCGAACCGCAACGGCCGGCGAAGATACCAGAAACGCGCAACGCAGCGACCCGCCGCAACGAACCAGCAACAAGCAACACAGCAACCGGCCGTCAGGCCGACTGCGGCTGCTTCTCTCTCTTGAACACCATCCCGATGTGATCGGTCGCGCCGGTCTTGAAGTTGATCGAGGTGATGCTCACCAGCTCCCATCCGTCGTCGCCGAGGCGGTTCAGCTCTTCGGCGCGCCGCGGATCCATCGAGTAATTCTCCGACCGGACGTTGATGATCTTGTATTCCCAGGTCTTCATGGTCCGTGGCTCTCCCCCATCCCGAATTGCTGGCTGCGTGTGTGCGGCCCGTCAATATAGCAAATTCAGCCGTCGCGCCACTCCACCGCTTCCGCGGGGAGGTCGGTGATGACGCCGTCGCACCCCAGCTCGCGCAGGCGTTCCCACTCGGCGCGGCGGTTGGCCGTCCACGGTACGACCGTGATGCCGCGCGCGTGCAGCGACGTCACCATCTCCTCGTCGACGAAGCGGTAGTTGGGAAAGCACCACGTCGCGCCGACGCGCTCCGCGTACTCGGCCACGCCGACGATGTAGCCGTGAAAGGTGATGCCGAGGGGGATCCGCGCGTCGCGGTCGCGCAGCGAGGCGATCAGCGAGTGATCGAACGAGGCGATCACGGAGTCGGGCCACGAGCCGACGTGCTCGATCAGCGTTTCCTCCCACTTCGAGCGCTTCACCTCGAGGATCATCCGCGTGCGGCCGGCGTAGCGGGAAAGGTCGATAAGGCGGTCCACCATCGCCCCGCGCTCGGCGAATTGCGTGTACGTCAGCGACTCGATCTCGGCCTCGTCCAGCTCGTCGTCGTGGTAGAGCACGGCGGTGCGGTCGAAGAGGAGCCGGAGGTCGGTCTCGAAGCCGTCCGCGCCCGCGCGCAGGGTCTCGTCGAAGGAGGCCAGAGTGTTCTCCGGGAAGCGTTTTGGACTGCCGCGATGACCGAAGATCAGGAAGCGCTCGATCATCCGTAAGCTCTTGTCCCGCCTTGGTTACCGTGGTAGCGTGCTGGCCGACCCCAGCGGAGCGAACTCATGCCGAAAAGAATCCTTCTCGCGGATGACAGTATCACCATTCAGAAGGTCGTCGAGCTCACCTTTTCCGACGGCGACTACGAGGTCACCGCGGTCAATAACGGTGCCCGGGCGATCCTGAAACTCGCCGACATGAAGCCCGACATCATCCTGTCGGACATCATCATGCCGGAGAAGAATGGCTACGAAGTCTGCGAGTACGTGAAGTCTCATCCCGAGTACCGGAACATCCCGGTGGTGCTCCTGACGGGTACGTTCGAGCCGTTCGATCCGGACCGCGCCGAGAAGGCCGGCTGCGATGCGGTGGTGACGAAGCCGTTCGAGTCGCAGAGCCTCATTCACAAGGTGGAAGAACTGATCGCGCAGGCGCAGTCGGCCGCCGCGGCTCCTCCGCCCCCTCCCGCGCCGGAGCCGGTGGCCGCGCCCGCGCCGCCCCCGTCGCCGTCCGCCTCGCCGTGGCTCGAGGACGAGCCGGCGCCGCCGCCACCGTCGCCGTTCTCCACGTCCAGCGGCTCGCTCCCCGCGATTTCCGAGTCGTACACGCACGGCAGCGACATCTTCGGGGCGACGTCCACTCCCGAGGCCACGACCGAAATGCCGTTCGAGCCGCCATCGGGCACGCCGTTCGGCGGAGGGGAGACGCGCGCCTTCCCGCGCATGAGCTTCGACGACCTGCAGCAGACCGCACCCGCGCCTCCGCCGGCGCCGCCTGCGCCGGAGCCGTCGCCGTGGGACGAGCAGGACTTCGGAGGCGAGACGCGCGCCTTCGGCAAGATGACGTTCGACGACCTGCAGTCGATGCAGCAGCCGCTCGAGCCGCAGCACCCGGCCGCGACGGAGTTCGAGCCGGAGCCGGAAACGGAGGCGGAGTCGCCGTTCGGCGCGCCGCCACCGGCCGAGGAGTTCAGCAGCGAGACGCGCGCCTTCGGGCGCATCAGCTTCGACGACCTGCAGCGCCAGATGTCGATGCCCGCCCCGGAGCCGGAGCCGGAACCGCAGCCCGAGCCGCAGGCCGCCGCTCCCGCGCCGGAACCGCCTGCGCTGGAAGCGTCGCCGTGGGACGAGCCGGCGGAGACGCCGTTCGGCGGAGGCGCGACGCAGGCCTTCCCGGCCATGTCGTTCGATGATTTCACGCCGGCGGCACCGCAGCCCGAGCCGCAGGCCGAGACTTCGCCCTGGGACGAACAGCCCTCGTCGTTCGCTGACGAGACGCAGTCCTTCCCGAAGATGAGCTTCGACGATCTCGCGGCGTCCGCGCCGCTGCCCGAGCCGGAGCCGGAGCCGCTCGCGGCTTCGGAGCCGGAGCCTGCACCGTGGGAAGAGCCGTCCGAGCCGGCGTGGGCGCCGGAGCCGGAACCGGCCGAAACGGCCGCCGCTCCGCAGGAGATGTTCGCCACGGCGGCGTACGCGTCGCTCGAGGCGCCGCAGCCGGGGCGCGAGTACGTACCGGAGCCGGAGGCGGAGCAGCCGCCCATGGAGATGCACCCCACCGCCGAGCCGGAGCTCGAGGAACTGCCGACCGTGCCCGCTCCCGAGGAGCCGGCCTGGTCGCCGATCCCGGCGGCGGAGGCGGAAGCCGAGCCGGCGGAGCCGGTCGTGCCGCCGCCCGCGCTCGCGCCGGAGACGCCGTCGCTCCCGATCCGCTCCGCGGAGCTGAGCGACGAGCAGGTGGACCGCATCGCCCGCCGCGTGGTGGAGCTGATGTCCGACCAGGTGGTGCGCAACATCGCCTGGGAAGTGATCCCTGATCTCGCGGAGATGGTGGTCAAGGAGAGGATTCGCCAGCTCGAAAGCGAAGCGTGAAGATCTACACACGCACCGGCGATCGCGGCGAGACCTCGCTGTTCGGCGGAGCGCGCGTCGCGAAGAACGACGCGCGCATCGACGCTTACGGGACGGTGGACGAGCTGTCGTCGTTCGTCGGCGTGGCCCGCGCGTCGTCGCTTCCCTCCGAGGTCGACGCCACGTTGGCCGGGGTGCAGCACGACCTGTTCGAGGTCGGCGCGCACCTCGCCTCCCCCGGCACGAGCCGCTTCGCCGGAGTCGACCTGCAGCGCATCGAGGAGCTCGAGCGCGCCATCGACGCGATGGAGCGCGAGCTCGCGCCGCTCACGAGCTTCATCCTCCCCGGCGGCTCGGGGGCGGCGGCGCAGCTCCACGTGGCGCGCACGGTCTGCCGGCGCGCCGAGCGCTGCGTGGTGGCACTGCACGACGACGCCCCCGCCACGCAGTCGACGATCGCCTACCTCAATCGCCTCAGCGACTACCTCTTCGTCGCCGCGCGCTTCGCCAATCTGCGCGCGAATGTCGACGATGTGCCGTGGAAGCGGAATGTATGAAGGGGTCGCGGAGTTAGTTTGACCGCTCGGAGCGATTCCCCTAGAATCCGCGCCTTGCAAATCGGGGCATAGCTCAGCCTGGTAGAGCGCACGGTTCGGGACCGTGAGGTCGGAGGTTCAAGTCCTCTTGCCCCGACCAACCTTCCTTTCCTCCTGATAACTTCCGGTGACGCCGGAATCCCCTCCTGCAACCTGCCGTTGGCTTCTTTGCAAGGGAGGCAACATACACATGAGAAGTCTCGCAGTTCTGATCGCGCTCCTCGGCGCCGCGCTGCCGGTTTTCGCCCAGCAGCAGCCCGCCCTCCAGGAGCAGATCGACGTCAACGCCGTCCTCCTCGACGTGATCGTGACCGACACCAAAGGCAACCAGATCCTCGGCCTGTCCAAGGATGATTTCGAGGTGAAGGAAAACGGTGTCGCCCAGCCGGTGGACTCGGTGGACTACTTCACCAACCGCCGCCTGCTCGACACGCGCGAGGAGAACGCTCCATTCAAAGTCGAGCGCGTCCGTGAGGAGCGCTACTTCATCTTCTTCTTCGACAAGCCGCAGGAGCCCGGCACGCTCTTCGACCGGCTCAACAATGCCCGCAGCTCGGTCCGCGACTTCATCCGCAACCAGATGAAGGAAGGCGACCAGGTGGCCATCGCCGGCCACGACGTGCGGCTGAAGATCTACAGCGACTTCACCAGCGACAAGGCGCAGCTCGAGCGCGCGCTGGAGGAGACGGCCAAGCTCGGCAAGGGCGTGACCGAAGGGTCGACGCCGATCCTGTCCAACATCGCCCGCAAGACGATGATGAACAAGACCGGCACCGTCTACCAGGCGCTCGAGGTGCTGGCCGACGCGGTGCGGCCGGTCCGCGCGCGGAAGAACCTCGTGCTCTTCTCGCCCGGCATCGCCGACATCAACGAGCGGGTGATGGCCGGCATGCTGGTCGACCGCAGCCGCCATCTCGATCCGGCCCTGCACGCGCTGAACGCGGCCAACGTGTCGGTGTACGGCGTGCAGCTCCAGCAGTCGCTCGACGCCGACCTGTCGTCGCCCATCGTCCACCAGCGCCTCAGCGAGCTGTCGACCGAGACGGGCGGGAAGTACTTCCAGTTCAACACGAGCTTCCAGCCCGCGGTGAACCAGGTCGAAGAGAACAACGCCGGCTACTACCTCCTGACCTACCGCGCCCGCAAGACGCGCGGCGAAAAGGGGTTCCAGCGGGTACAGGTGTCGGTGAAGGGCCAGCCGCAGCTCCGCGTGACGTCGCGCGCGGGCTATGAGTTCGGCTCGTAAGCAACGAAGGTGACGCGCTCGCCCGGCGAAAGCTGGGCGAGCTTCCACCGCTCCGCCGTGAGCACGGTCATCGGCTGCAGATAGCCGCCGGTGAGTGGATGCTCCGGCCCCATGGCCACGAGGCTGCCGTCCGGATGCAGTTGGACGGTGCCGGTCTGCATGCCGATCGAGCGCAGGTCCGCCGGCGCACCCTGCAGCGCCTGCAGCGGACGCAAACGGATGCCGATGCGGTCGAGTTGCGGCGTGACTTCGCACTCGATGCGCTCGATGCCGATGTCGTGCGGGCCGCGCATGGCTTTGATGACGTGACGATCAGACGCAGGTCGGGCTTCAGCCCGACTGGTCGGGCTGAAGCCCGACCTACGTTCGGCACCGATGGCGAGATAGGCGCGCAGTCCGTGCTCGATGCGGCCCCAGGTGCGCTCATCGCCTGCCTTCACCTGCGCCTGCTCGATCTTCAGATCGGGCGTGACCCAGGCGATGACCGCGTCTTTCGTGAAGCGCACCTTCGGGCCGACGAGCGGGCATTCGAGGATCTCCGCGCTCGGCTCGTTGCCCACCGCACGATTGGCGAGGGACGCCGCCACGTCGTCGAACGGCTTGTCCGTCCAGACCGCGAGTGGCGCCTTGATCTCGTGCATGGGAAAACGTAGGGCGGGCTTCAGCCCGCCTCCCCCGTGGAGGGGCGGGCTGAAGCCCGCCCTACGTTGAACGACGATCACGTCGCCGGGGGCGATTGCGTTCTCCAGGTCCATGCCGGTGTGGCCGAGCACGTTCCATCCTCCGGGTGAGTCGATGGGATAGAACGCGGCCACGTTCCCCGCCACGGCGAACGCCCCTGCCCGCACGGGACGCGACGTCGCTCGCCGCGGCAACGCCCACTCCTCGGGCCAGCCGTCGAGATAGGCGAAGCCGCCGCGGAAGCCAAGGTAGCGGGCGGTGAGCCGCAGGCCGTCCACGCGCGAGAGAAAGTCCGCGGGGAGCTTGTGGAGGTCTTCGCCGTCGAAGGTCACGGGGATGTGGAGCAGGTTGCGGTTGGCGGTTGGCGGTTGGCGGTTGGCGGTCAGGGCGGCCTCGAGGGCTTGGCGATCCGGTGGACCGTCGAAGATTACGTAGAGGCTGGAGTGGCCGGGGATCGATTTCCCTACCGTCGACGCACGCGCGTTCGCGGCGTGCAGTTCCGCGGCGGTCACGTCGCCGAGGTCCACCAGGATGGCGTTGTCGCCCGCGGGCACGAGTTGCATCCGTATGGTGATAACGTCCGCGCGCATGAATCGCAAGCACGAAGAGCTCCTCGACGAGATCGCGCACCAGGCGATGATCGACAAAGGGCTGCTGCCTGACTTCGACCGCGCCGCCGAAAAGCAGCTCGATGAGATCCACGCGCCGGCCCGCCAGGAAGAGGGCGTCCGCGACCTCCGCGACCTGGCCTGGTGCTCGATCGACAACGACGACTCGCGCGACCTCGACCAGCTCACCTGGGCCGAGGACCGCGGCGACGGTGACGTGCGCATCCTCATCGCCGTGGCCGACGTCGACGCCCTGGTGCGCAAGGGGACGCCCATCGATCGGCGCGCGCGCCACAACACGACCTCGGTCTACACGGCCGCGCAGGTCTTCCCCATGCTCCCCGAGAAGCTCTCCACCGACCTCACCTCGCTCAACGAGGGGGAGGACCGCGTGGCCATGATCATCGAAATGACCGTGAATGCCGACGGCCACGTCGTGCAGGAAGACGTCTACCGCGGGCTCGTGCACAACCACGCCAAGCTCGCCTACGACCGCGTCGCGGCCTGGCTCGACGGGGAGGAGGACGAGCCGGAGAAGCTGCGCCGCGTCGACGGCCTGGCGGAGAACATCCGCCTGCAGGACCGCATCGCCGACCGCATGCGCGACCTGCGTCACGAGAACGGTGCGCTCGACCTCGAGACCATCGAGGCGCGGCCGGTGTTCCAGAACGGCAAGGTGGTCGACCTCCGCCAGTCGAAGCGCAACAACGCGCGCCTGCTCATCGAGGACTTCATGATCGCGGCGAACGGCACGACCGCGCGCTTCCTGGCCAGGCACGGGCTGCCGAGCATCCGCCGCGTGGTGCGCTCGCCGGAGCGCTGGGACCGTATCGAGCGCATCGCCGAGGAACTGGGGGAGCGCCTGCCGCCCGAGCCGGATGCGCGCGCGCTGGAGGAGTTCCTGCGGCGGAGGAAGAAAGCCGATCCGCTGCGCTTCCCCGATCTCTCGCTGTCGATCGTCAAGGCCATGGGCGCGGGCGAGTACGTGGTCGAGGAAGCAGGCGAGCAGTCGATCGGACACTTCGGCCTGGCGGTGAAGGACTACACGCACTCCACGGCGCCGAACCGCCGCTATCCCGACCTCATCACGCATCGCCTGGTGAAGTCGGCCCTCGAGGAGCGCAAGGCGCCGTATACGCTCGAGGAGCTGGCCGAGCTGGCCGAGCACTGCACGAACCAGGAGGACGCGGCGAACAAGGTCGAGCGCACGGTGCGCAAGGCTGCCGCGGCGTGCATGCTCATGGGCCGCGAGGGCGAGCACTTCGACGGCCTCGTCACCGGCGCGTCGCAGAAGGGAACGTGGGTGCGCATCTTCCGCCCGCCGATCGAGGGGAAGCTGGTGCGCGGGTGGGATGGGCTGGATATCGGCGACCGGGTGCGGGTGAAGTTGCTGGAGGTGGACCCGGAGCGGGGGTTCATCGACTTCGGGCGGGCCTGAGCAGAACGATCAGCCATCAGCACGCATCTCCGGACAGCACTCGCCGTAAATGAACCGGTGCAGATCCGAAAA
The DNA here is from genome assembly GCA_035627015.1 of Thermoanaerobaculia bacterium. GTDB lineage: Bacteria > Acidobacteriota > Thermoanaerobaculia > Gp7-AA8 > Gp7-AA8 > QHVT01. Next base: position 21,159 of record DASPMO010000043.1, read on the forward strand.
TGACCGCAGATCATCTGAAAAATGACCGGAGGTCACTTGAAAAATGCTCCGCGATGACTTTCCGCGTGATCCCCGGTCATTGGGAAGGTGATCCGCGGTCATTTAGATGGTGATCCGCGATCATTGGGAAGGGGATCCGCGGTCATTGGGAAGGTGATCCGCGATCATTTGGAAGGTGATCCGCGGTCATTTGACCGTGCTCCGCGGTCATTTAGAAAACGAAAAGCCGTGAGCGGCGATGGCTCATTCGCGGGATCTCTACCGATGGAAACGCCGGCGCCTGCGTTAGAAAGCGGCGGCTGTGCCGCCGCACTCCATCAGCGCGATGACCGTGTTCGACGCGTCGAGCGTCACGAGCCTGGCCTTGTGCGCGAGGGTCTGGCCATCGTGCATGGTGCCCCACGAGAGCACGCTGATCACGTCCCCCACCCGCACGCGCGGCACGCTCACCTCGCCGGCGGCCCCCTCTTCCGCGAACGTCACGAAGCGCTGCGCGGTGGCGTGATGGACGATCTCCACTTCCTCGAGCGGCAGGATGTTGGCCGCCCGCAGCAGCACGGGATCGATCTTCAGCGTGAGTCCCTCGGAACGCGTGACGGTCGCGTTCTGAATGGCGGCGCGAACCAGGCGGCGCATCATGAGCGCGGCACTCTCACGTTGTCGATGAGCCGCGTGCGGCCGATCTTCACTGCGCCGGCGAGCAGGACCTCGCGCTCGAAATCCCGCGGCGACTCGAAGGTCGCCGGATCGACGACGACGAGATAGTCGACCTCGACGCCCCCTTCTTCCTCGACCACACGATGCATCAGCTTCTCGATCCCCGCCACTTCGCGAATGCCGTGCGTGATGGCCTCTTCCCCCGCGCGCAGCGCCCGGTGCAGCACCGGCGCCTTCGCCCGTTCCTCGGCCGAGAGATAGCTGTTCCGCGACGACATGGCCAGCGCGTCGTGCTCGCGCAGCGTCTCGCCGAAGACGAGCCGCACCGGGATGTCCATATCGCGCACGAGCTGCTCGATGACCGCGCACTGCTGCGCATCCTTGCGCCCGAACGCGGCCACGTCGGGCTGGACGATGTTGAACAGCTTCGCCACCACCGTGGCCACGCCGTCGAAGTGTCCGGGGCGGCGCTCCCCCTCCAGCGGCCCGGCCACGCCGCTCACCGTCACGCTCGTGGCCGCGCCGTCGGGATACATCACCTCGACCGGCGGCAGGAACAGCAGGTCGACCCGCGCGCTCGCGAGCAGCTCGCGGTCGCGCTCCTCATCGCGCGGGTAGCGGCCGAAGTCCTCGTTGGGCCCGAACTGCTTCGGGTTGACGAAGATCGACACGACCACGAACGTCGCGCCGGCTTCGCGTGCGACGTCGATCAGCGAGAGATGCCCGGCGTGGAGGAAGCCCATCGTCGGCACGAAGCCGACCGTCGCACGGTGCATGCGCGCGGTGCGGACGGCCTCCCGGACTTCGGCGATCGTCTTGGCGATCCTCACCCGCGCGGCATCTCCACCACCACGCCGCCGTCGTCACGGGTCGCGTAGAGGCGCTTCAGCTCCTCGTCCGAGGCCATGTGGAACGACTCCTTCGCCTCGTCGGGGAAGCTGCCGTTGCGGACGTCGGCCAGGTAGCCTTCGAGGGCCTGCTGCATGTCCTGCGCGATGTGCGCGTACTGGCGGACGAACTTGGGCGTGTGGCCGTCGTAGATGCCGAGGACGTCGTGGAAGACCAGCACCTGCCCGTCGCAGGAGGGGCCGGCGCCGATGCCGATGGTGGGGATGGTGATCTGCTCGGTGATCATCGCCGCCAGCTCGGTGGGGACGCACTCGAGCACAATCGAGAAGCAGCCGGCGCGCTCCAGCGCGACCGCCTCGTCGAGGAGACGGCGGGCGTCGTCCGCGTTCTTCCCCTGCAGCTTGAAGCCGCCGAGGGCGTTCACCGACTGCGGCGTGAGGCCGATGTGGCCCATGACCGGGATCTCGGCGTCGAGGATGGCCTCGATCACCTTGATGCGCGAGGCCTTGGCACCCTCGATCTTCACCGCGTGCGCGCCGGCCTGGATGAAGCGGCCGGCGTTGCGGACCGACTCCTCGACCGAGACGTGGTAGGAGAGGTAGGGCATGTCGCCGACGATCAGCGGCGTCTTCGCCCCGCGCACGACCGCGCGCGTGTGATGGAGCATGTCCTCGACCGTGACGCTGAGCGTGTCGGGATAGCCGAGGACCACCATGCCGAGGGAATCGCCGACCAGGAGGATGTCCGCGCCCGCGGCATCCGCGACCTTCGCGGAGGGGTAGTCGTAGGCCGTGAGCATGCCGATGCGCGACGCGCCCTTCATGGCCCGGATGGCGGGAACCGTGACTTTTTTACGATTGCTCATCTGCTCCTCCATGGGCGGGAGGAGCGGTGCGAGCGATGAGCGATGAACGATGAGCGATGAATGCCTTCCGGCTCATCGCTCATCCTTCATCGTTCATCGTTCTACGCGTTCGTCCCGGTCCGTCTACTCAGGATCCAAGCGGTACGTAGTACTGAGTTCCCTTTTGCGCATTCCGGACCTGCTCGACGAGCTGTTCGAAATGCTCGGGCGTGTTCACGAAGTCGATCTCGGTCGAATTCACCACCAGCAACGGCGTCTCGTCGTACCGGTAAAAATAGTGAGAGTACGCCTCGCTGAGCTCCTGTAAATACGACGGGGAGATCGCTTTCTCGTAAGCCCGCCCACGCTTCTTGATGCGCTTCAACAGTGTATCAAGACTGGCCTGGAGATAGATGACCAGATCCGGCTTTGGCACCTGTTCGTAAAGCAGGTCGTACAGCCGGTTGTAGATCATCAGCTCCGAGTCATCGAGCGTGAGGTATGCAAAGATCTTGCTCCGCGCGAACGTGTAGTCCGTCAGGATCAGCTCCGTGAACAGGTCACGCTGGGTGAACTGCCGCATCTGATCGAAACGCGAAAGCAGGAAAAAGAGCTCCGTCCGGAACGCCGCCCCCCGCTTGTCCTTGTAAAAGTCGTCCAGGAACGGGTTGTCCGCGTCCTCCAGCACCTTCGTCCCACGGAAGTGCTTCGCCAGAAGCGACGTCAACGACGTCTTCCCGACGCCGATCGGACCTTCGATGGCGATATGACGCCAAGGCAGCGAGCTCACGGGCGGGAAGGATAAACGATCGCACCAGCAGAAAGAGAAAAGAGGAAAGAGAAAAGAGGCCCGCCCCCCATCTCTTTCCTCTTTCCTCCTTCCTCTTTCCTCTTCGTGATAGAACGCCCCCGATGCTGACCATCGAAGACTATCGCCTGAACAACGGCCTGCGCGTCGTATTGAATGAAGACCACTCCGCCCCGCTGGTGGCCGTGAACCTCTGGTACCACGTCGGGTCGAAGAACGAGCGGGTCGGGCGCACCGGCTTCGCCCATCTCTTCGAGCACATGCTCTTCTCCGGATCGGAGCACGTCGGCAACAACGAGCATTTCCGTTACGTGCAGTCCGTGGGGGGGGTGCTCAACGGGACGACCTTCTTCGACCGCACGAATTACTTCGAGACCCTCCCCTCCAACTATCTCGCCCTCGGCTTGTGGCTCGAGTCGGACCGCATGGGCTTCTTCCTTCCCGCCCTGACGCAGGAGAAGCTCGACATCCAGCGCGAGGTGGTCAAGGAAGAGCGCCGCCAGCGTTACGACAACATGCCGTACGGCACCGCGTTCGAGCGCCTGCTCCGCCTCGCCTACCCGGCCGACTATCCGTACCACTGGGCCACCATCGGCTCCATGCAGGATCTCGAGGCGGCGTCGCTCGACGACATCCGCGAGTTCTTCGCCACCTGGTACCGCCCCGACAACGCCACCCTCACGATCGTCGGCGACTTCGTGCCCGACGAGGCCAAACGGCTCGTCGAGCAGTACTTCTCCGACATCGCCCCCGGCGGCTCGTTCCCGCGCTTCTCCGCCGAGCGCACGCCCGCCGGCCACGAGGTGCGCGAGACGTTCCCCGACAAGGTCCAGCTCCCGCGCCTCTATCGCCTCTATCACCTGCCGAAGATGGGCGACCCCGACTGGGTGGCCGCCGACCTCCTTACGACGATCCTGGCCTCGGACAAAGCCAGCCGCCTCGATCGCGTGCTCGTGCACGAGAAGCAGATCGCGCAGGACGTGGCCACGTACATCCTGCCGACCGAGGCCACCGGGATGATGATGCTGCAGGCCACGGCGCGCGAGGGCGTGCAGATCGAGGAGATCGAGTCCGCCATCGACGAGGAAGTGTCGAAGCTGGCCCTCGGCGGCGTGACGGAGGACGAGCTCACGCGCGCCAGGAACCGCGCGGAGATCGAGTTCGCCCACCAGCTCGAGACATTCGACTCGCGCGCCGACCTCCTGGGCATGTTCTCGACCTACTTCGGCGACCCGTCGTTGATCCACCGCTGGCTCGATCCGTATCGCAACGCGACGGCGGACGACCTCGCGCACGTGGCGCGCAAATACATGATCCCGGAGAACCGTGTGACCAGCCTCTTCATCCCAGAGTCGCCGTCCGAGCGGAGCGCCGCATGAGCGGAGTCGATCGCAGCAGCGCGCCGCCGCCGTCCGAGCCGCGTCCCTATCACTTTCCCCACATCACCCGGGCCACGCTCCCGAACGGCCTGCGCGTGCTCGTGGCCGAGAACCACAATGCGCCGCTCGTCTCCATGCGCGCGCTGGTGCGCTCCGGGGCCGACCACGACACCGCCCAGACCGCGGGGCTGGCGTCGCTGACGGCGGACCTGCTCGACGAAGGAGCCGGCAATCGCGACGCGATCCGCCTGGCCGAGGACGTCGGCCTCCTGGGCGGCGCCCTCGGCACCGGCGCGGACTGGGACGCGTCGTACGTCTCGCTGGACGTGCTGGCGCGGACGTCCGAGGAGGCGCTGGCCATCTTCGCCGACGTCGCCGCGCGGCCCACGTTGCCGGAGGATGGGTTGGAGCGCGTCCGTACGGAACGATTGAACGAGCTGCTGCAGCAGCGCAACGAGCCGGGCGCGATCGCGGGCAAGCGCTTCTCGAACCTGCTCTACGGCACCGGCGCGTACGGCAACTCCGTGTCCGGCAACCCGGAATCGGTGGCGCGCATCACCATCGACGACGTGCGCCGCTTCTACGGCCAGCACTACATCCCGAACAACAGCTCCGTCGTCGTCACGGGCGACGTCGACGCCGCGCGCGCGATCGAGCTCGTGACCCGCGCCCTCGGCGACTGGCAGCGCGGCGCCGAGGTGCCGCGTCCCGCTCCCGCGCCGCGTCCCATCGACGCCAGCCGCATCTACGTCATCGACCGCCCGCAGGCCGTGCAGTCGGAGATCCGCGTCGGCCACCTCGGCGTGCCGCGCTCGTGCGAGGACTACTTCCCGCTGTCGGTGATGAACTCCATCTTCGGCGGCGTCTTCAACTCCCGCCTGAACCTCAACCTGCGCGAGCGCCACGGCTACACCTACGGCGTACGCTCGCAGTTCGCCTTCCGCCGCAACGCCGGCCCGTTCGTCGTCGCCGCCCCGGTGCGCAACGAGGTCACGCGCGAGTCCGTGTCGGAGATGCTGTCCGAGCTGCGGCGCATCCGCAGCGGCGACATCGAGCCGCGCGAGCTGGACGAGACCAAGAGCTACCTCATCGGCGTCTTCCCCGCCAGCGTGCAGACCGCGTCCGACGTCGCCAGCCGCCTCGTGGACATGGAGCTGTACGGCCTCAGCGAGGACTACTTCGACCGCTACCGCGAGAACATCGCCGCCGTCACCAAGGAAGACGTCGAGCGCGTGGCGCAGAAGTACCTCGATCCCGACCGCGTGCTGATCGTCATCGTCGGCAATGCCTCGCAGATCCGCGAGCCCCTCGGCGGACTGGGGATGCCGGTGCACGAGATGGACATCGACGGAAACATGCAGGCGGTGGGCTGAGGCAGCGGACCGCCGGCGTCCTCGCCGGCTGTCTGGGCGGGCGTCCCGCCCGCGCCGGGTGACGGCGGGACGCCGTCACAAACAGCCGCCGGGACGGCGGCGGTCCACTGCCGGCTACGGGCCGCCGCCGCTCGGGTCGGCCATGCGGTCGCGCAGGCTCTTCGGCCGCATGTCGGTCCACACCTCCTTGATGTGGGCGAGGCAGTCCTGCTTCAGCCCCTGGAAGCCGGCGTCCCGCCACCCCAGCGCGTTCTCGCGGTCGGCGGGCCAGATCGAATACTGCTCCTCGTCGTTCACCACCACTTTGTACACGGTACGGTCATCGCGACCTTCATCGGACATCGGTTCTCCTCTCTCTCTTGCCGCGACGACCACCGCCGCGGCCAAAGCCTGCACCAGGAGCAACAGCATGGAGACGCCGTGCAGTGCGCCGAAGCGCTTGCGCACGGGATGATTGCGGTCGAGGGACGAGATCGACACCGGCGACGCCATGCGGATGGCGCGGATGCGCAGGTCGACGAAAGCCTGCGCCGCGGCGAGCATCAGCGCCGCGAAGAGCACGATCAGCACGAAGCGCCGCGCGTGGCGCAGCGTGAGCGCGAAGAGCGCCAGCGGCGCGGCCAGGGCGATGTAGTGCCAGCGCGCCAGCATGGCCCCGACGACGTCGGCCGCGGCGGTGGCGTTCGGTGCGGCCCGGAAGGCGGCCGAGGCGGCGAGCATCAGGAAGAACGCGCTGCCGAGCCAGAGGGCGGAGATCAGTCGGTGAAGAGCGCGCGTATCGCCTCCTCGTACGGCGGCCGCAGCACGCCGCGATCGGTGATGATCGCCGTGATCAGCCGCGCCGGCGTGACGTCGAATGCCGGATGCCGCACATGGATCCCCACGGGCGCCATGCGCGTGCCGAACATCTCCGTCACCTCGTCCGCGCTGCGCTCCTCGATCGGGATGGCCGCGCCGTTCGGGCAGGCCGGATCGATCGTCGACAGCGGCGCGGCGATGTAGAACGGCACGCCGTGCGCGTGCGCGAGCACGGCCACCGTGTACGTGCCGATCTTGTTCGCCGTGTCGCCGTTCGCGGCGATGCGATCCGCGCCGACGATCACCGCGTCGAACGCCCCCTGCTGGAAAAAGTGCCCGGACATGTTGTCCGTGATCAGCGTGACGTCGATGTTGTCGTGCTGCAGCTCCCACGCGGTGAGGCGCGCGCCCTGGAGGTACGGCCGCGTCTCGTCGGCGAAGACGGCCACACGCTTGCCCCCTTCGATGGCGGCGCGGATCACGCCGAGGGCCGTGCCGTAGCCGGCCGTGGCCAGCGCGCCGGCGTTGCAGTGCGTGAGCACGGTCGACTGCTCGCCGAGGAGCGCGGCGCCGTAGCGGCCCATGCGCATGTTCGCCTCCACGTCCTCGCGATGGATGGCCTCGGCCTCGGAAACCATGTGGAGACGGGCTTCAGCCCGTCCCTCGCGGGCTGAAGCCCGCGCCACATTCAGCATGCGGTCCACGGCCCAGGCGAGATTCACCGCGGTCGGGCGCGCTGCCTTCAGCTCCGTTGCGGCGGATTCGAGATCGTTCGCCATGGCCATCCCGTACGCCGCCGCCACCCCGATCGCGGGGGCACCGCGCACCACCATCGTCCGGATGGCCTCGGCCACCTCCGACGGCGTGCGGCAGTCGATCCACTTCTCCTCGCGCGGCAGCAACCGCTGGTCGAGGAGGGACAACACGTGCCCATCCCATTGCAGAGGCGTGACGTGCACGGACTTCGCACTCGGAATCACCTCGATATACTAACGCCCCATTCGGAGGCTGTAACTCATGGTCAAGGTTGGAGTAAACGGATTCGGGCGCATCGGACGCAACGTGGTGCGCGCGGCCCTGGAGAAAAAGTACGACATCGACTTCGTCGCCGTGAACGATCTCACCGGCGCGGCAACGCTCGCTTACCTCCTCAAATACGACTCAGTCCACAAGACCATCAGCAACGACGTCCGCCATACCGAGAACGCCATCACCATCGACGGCAAGGAGCTGCGCGTCTTCTCGAGTCCCGACCCGGGCGAGATCCCGTGGGATCAGCTCGGCGTCGAGATCGTGGTCGAGTCCTCGGGGCGCTTCACCACGAAAGACAAGGCGTCGCGGCACCTGAAGAAGAGCGTCGAGACCGTCATCATCTCCGCGCCGTCGAAGGACGCGGACGCCACCTTCTGCATGGGGGTCAACGAAGAGCAGTACGATCCCTCGAAGCACCAGATCATCTCCAACGCCTCGTGCACGACGAACTGCCTCGCCCCCGTGGCCAAAGTGCTCCACCAGCGCTTCGGCATCGCCATGGGCATCATGACCACCATTCACTCGTACACGAACGACCAGGAGATCCTCGACCTGCCGCACAAGGACCTGCGCCGCGGGCGCGCCGCCGCGCTGTCGATGATCCCGACCAGCACCGGCGCGGCGCAGGCCGTCGGCCTCGTGCTGCCCGAGCTGAAGGGGAAGTTCGACGGCATCTCCGTGCGCGTGCCGACGCCGAACGTCTCGCTGGTCGACCTCACCTTCCAGACCGAGAAGGCCACCAGCGTCGACGAGATCAACGACGCCATCCGCGAGGCCGCCGACGGCGAGCTGAAAGGCATCCTGGCCTATTCGGACGACCAGCTCGTCTCGATTGACTTCAACCACAACGCGAATTCGTCGATCGTCGACACCACCTTCACCCGCTCGGTCAACCCGCAGATGCACAAGATCCTGGCGTGGTACGACAACGAGTGGGGCTACAGCAACCGCATCCTTGATTTGATTGCGCACGTAGCGCGCGTGAAGAAGGAGGCGCTGGCGCCGCGGTGAGGCACAAAGCGATGAACGATGAGAGATGAGCGATGAACGCTCCGCTCACCTGAACGCTCATCGCTCATCGTTCATCATTCATCGCTCGCTTCATATGATCACGATCCGCAAAGCCGAAGACCTCACCCTCACGCAAGGCGCGCGCGTGTTCTATCGCGTCGACTACAACGTGCCGCTCGAGGGGTCGCGCATCAGCGACGCCACACGCATCGAGGAGACGCTGCAGACGCTGCAGTTCCTCCGCGGACGCGGCGCCGCCATCGTCATCGCCTCGCATCTCGGCCGCCCCAAGGGGACGCGCAACGAGAAGTACTCGCTGAAGCCCGTGCGCGAGAAGCTGGCCGAGCTCCTCGGCACGAACGTGCAGTGGGCCGACGACTGCGTCGGCGAGGAGGCGGAGCAGAAGGCCAGGGCCCTCGGCGCCGGCGACGTGCTGCTCCTCGAGAATCTCCGCTTCCACGACGGCGAGGAGAAGAACAACCCCGCCTTCGCCGAGCAACTGAAGAAGCTCGCCGACTTTTACGTCAACGACGCCTTCGGCGCCTCGCACCGCGCGCACGCGTCGATCGACGCGCTGCCGCGCGCGTTCCCGAAAGACCACACCGCCGGCGGCTACCTCCTCGCGAAAGAGCTGGAGTTCCTGCAGAAGGTCACCGACATCGAGGAGCGCCCGTTCGTGGCGCTGATGGGCGGCGCGAAGATCGCGGGGAAGATCGAGCCGCTCGAGGCACTGATCAAGGTCGCGGACAAAGTGCTCATCGGCGGCGGGATGGCCAACACGTTCCTGGCCGCGCGCGGCGTGCCGATGGGAGGGTCGCTGGTCGACCGGGAGTCGATCGAGGTCGCGCAGCGGATCATGGAGAGCGACGCGCGCGCGGAGCTCATCCTCCCCGTCGATCTGGTCGTGGCCGACTCGCTGGAGAACCCGACCGAGATCGACTGGGACGCCGACGTCGAGGACGGCTACACCGATGAAGAGAAGGCGTTCGACATCGGTCCGAAGACGATTGCCACGTACGAGGCGGAGCTGCGCGACGCGAAGCTCGTCTTCTGGAACGGGCCGATGGGCGTCTTCGAGAAGGAAGAATTCGCGAAGGGGACGATGGCCATGGCCAAAGCCGTGGCGAACACCGACGCCGTCACCGTGGTTGGCGGGGGCGAGTCGGTGGAGGCGGTGAAGAGCTCCGGCTTCGCGAACAAAATCACGCACATTTCGACCGGCGGCGGCGCGAGCCTGGAGTTCATCTCGGGCGCGGCGTTGCCGGGAGTGGAAGTCCTCAGGAGCTAAGTGGCGCAGGAAATCGAGATCAAGTTCGCCCTCAAGGACCGCAACGCGCTCGTGCGCAAGTTGCACGAGATCGGCGCGCAGCGGCTCTATGCCGAGACCTTCGAGGACAACATCGTGCTCGACCGCCGCGGCGAGCTGCGCACGAAAGGCACGCTGCTGCGCGTGCGCAAGTTCGGGCGCTACGCCATCGTCACGTTCAAGGGCCCCGTCGCCTTCGACGGCAATGTGAAGACGCGCGAGGAAGTGCAGACCGGCGTGGAGAGCTTCGAGCTGGCCATCCAGCTCTTCGACTCCCTCGGCTACAAGCCGGTCTTCCGCTACCAGAAGTTCCGCGAGGTCTGGCGCGTCCGCGACGTGGAAGTAGTTCTCGACCGCACCCCCATCGGCGACTACTTCGAGATCGAAGGACAGCTCGACCTGATCCGCAGTCTGGCTGAGGAGCTGGGGATGAATCCCGAGCAGGGCATCCGGCAGACGTACGCGGATCTCTACCGGCAGCACCGCCGTACGCGCGCGGACTTGCCCGAAAATATGGTGTTTCCACCGGAGCAGTTGCCCTCCGCATGAAAGGGATGATCCTCGCCGCGGGCTTCGGCACGCGGCTCCGCCCGATCACGCACACGCTGCCCAAGCCGATGGTGCCGCTGTGCAACCGTCCGCTGATCGCGTGGGCGATCGAGTCGTTCCACGCGGCGGGCGTACGCGACCTGATCGTCAACCTCCATCATCTCCCCGAGGTGCTGCAGCGATACCTGCAGGCCACGTACGAGCGCATCGAGCTCTCGCACGAAGAGGAGATCCTCGGCACGGGCGGCGCGATCCGCCGCGTACGGCCGCTGCTCGAGCACGAAGAGGCGTTCTTTCTCGTGAACGGCGACACGGTGCAGTTCCCGCGCTGGGACGCACTGCGCGACGCCCTCGGCAACAGCATCGCCGCGCTCACCCTGCGGCACCCGCCCGCGCACGATCGCTTCACTCCGGTCTACTTCGAGAATGGCCGCGTGACCGGCTTCGGCCACGGCACCGGCGAGCCGCTCATGTTCGCCGGCTCCCACCTGATCAGCACGCGGGTCTTCGACTCTCTGCCCGAGGAAGAAGAGTTCGGGATCGTCGACCGCGTCTACCAGCCGCTGCTCGACAGCGGCCGCGAGACCATCGGCGGCATCGTCGACGACGGCCTCTGGTTCGACGTCGGCACGCCTCAGCGCTATCTCGGCGCGTCGCAGGGACTGGTCGCGGCCATGGCGCGGGGCGAGCTTGCTCCGCCTCCGGGCTCACATGTCGACGGTGACTCTTTGCTGCACGAGACGTCCTCGGGCCGCGTGACCAACTCGGTCGTGGGCGCACGCAGCGTCATCCGCGGCGACGTGCGCGACAGCATCGTCTGGGACGACTGCGTGGTGGAAGGGACGCTGGAGCGGTGCATCGTGGCACACGGCGTTCACGTGACGGGCACCCACCGCGACGAAGTGCTCGTAACGTAGGACGGGCTTCAGCCCGTCGCCCCCCCGCCCACGGGAGAGGCGGGCTGAAGCCCGCCCTACGTTTCGTTCGGGCGTATCATTTCCAACACCCCATGGCACCCGCAGCCCACCCCGACGCCGCGCGGCGGCGCGTCATCACGGTCTTTCTCCTTCAGGGTCTGACCGGGCTGCTGGTCATGGCGTGGCTCACCTGGCTGCGCGCGGACCAGACGCGCGCCATCCTGCACACCCTCGGCGGCGACGGGCCGATCCTCATCGCCATCTTCGTCGTCTTCGCCACCACCCTGGCCCTGCTCAAGTTCGAGCTGACCGACCTCACCTGGGTCGCGCTGGTCATCGTCGCGTACATGGCCATGTTCCCGCTGCTGGGGATCGTGCTGTCGTCGTGGATCGCCGTGGCGGTCTCGATCGGCACGCGCGTGCTCGCGCTCCAGCAGATCGGTCCGGCCAAGATCGCGCGGCAGGACCCGGTCACCGACTACGTCAAAGCGTTCGGACTCTTCGGGACCTACGGCATTCCCGTCGTCGCCGCGGCGAGCCTCTACGAGGCCCTCGGCGGCACGTTTCCGGTGCTGGAGGCGACGCCCGCCAACGCGGCGCGCATCGTTGCCGGCGGCGCGGCGCTGATCGTCATGAACTCGCTGCTGATGTTCTGGCCGCAGCGCTCGTACGGCTTCCCGGTCGACAAGATCGTCCGCCTCTATCTCATCGACGGCGGCATCTCCGTCGTGGCGCTGCCGTACGCCGTCGTCACCGCCCTCGCCTTCGGCTCGATGGGATGGGGCGGCGTGGTCGCGCTCGCGTTCACCGGCGTGGTCGGCAACTTCATCGCCCGCAAGCTCGCCCTCACGCGCTCGAAATCGCACGACCTCCTGCAGCGGCTCGCGTCGCTGACCAACATCGGCAAGACCATCTCCCTGCGCGGCACCACCGACGAGCTGCTGATGGCCATCTACACCGAATGCCGCACGGTCATCGACTGCTCGTGGTTCAGCATCGCCCTGCACAACGAGTCGGCGAACGAGCTGGCGTTCGAGCTCGACGTGCGCGACGGCGTCATCCTCCCCAAGGAGCGCATCGCCCTCGGCGAGGGCCTCAACTCCTGGGTCGTGCAGCACCACCAGCCGCTCCTCCTCGGCAGCACCGCCGAGGAGCGCCGCTTCGGCGTGAAGGCGGTCGAGGACACGAAAGCCTCCGAGTCGTGGCTCGGCGTGCCGATGATCGCGCGCAACCGCGTCGTCGGCGTCATCTCCGTCGAGAGCAAGCGCAAGAACGCCTTCACCGCGGACGACCTCATTCTCCTGACCGCGATCGCCAACCAGGCCGCAGTGGCCATCGAGAACGCGTATCTCTACCGCGACCTCGAAGGGCTCACCTACGCGCTCGAGCAGCGCGTCACCGAGCGCACCAACGAGCTGCGCGAGGCCAACCTGCGCCTCATGGCCGCGGACCGCTCGAAGAACCAGTTCCTGGCCAACATGTCGCACGAGCTGCGCACGCCGCTGAACTCGATCATCGGCTTCTCGAGCGTGCTGATCGAGGCCGCGCGCGGCTCCCTCTCGCCGCGGCTGCACCGCTTCCTCGAGAACATCCACACCGCCGGCAACCACCTCCTCGAGCTGATCAACGACATCCTCGACCTCTCCAAGATCGAAGCCGGCAAGATGGAGCTGCGGGCCGACCTCTTCGACCTCAACGAGACCATCGCCGCGGTGGAGCGCGTGATGCGCGGCGTGGCGGCGCAGGCGCGGGTGCAGATCGTGTCGAAGGTCGACCCCGCGCTGCCGCACGTGCGCCTGGACGAGGGACGGCTCAAGCAGATCCTCTTCAACCTGCTCTCGAACGCGGTGAAGTTCTCCCCGCCCGACAGCATCGTGCGCACCACCTGCAACCGCGTCGGCGCGGCCGAGTCGCCGCTCGCGCTCGACACCGTGCGCATCGACGTCACCGACCAGGGCATCGGCATCCCGCCGGACGAGCTGCAGCGGATCTTCGTCGCCTTCTACCAGACCGAGGATGGGCGCCGCGCGCGCAAGGGAGGCACCGGCCTCGGGCTCTCCCTCACGCGGAACTTCGTCGAGCTGCACCACGGGCGGATCGAAGTGACCTCGAAGCCGGGCGTCGGCTCGACCTTCACGCTCTATCTCCCGGTCGATTTCACGGTGGCCGCGGCCGCTCAGGAAAGCACTGCGGCGCAGGCGCTTTTGCAATAAGATCCGCGCCCTATGTCGAACCGCACCTTCACCATCATCAAGCCCGACAGTGTCCGCAAAGGGAACTTCGGGAAGATCATCAGCCGCATCGAGTCCGAGGGCTTCCGCATCCTCGGCGTGAAAAAGATTGGCCTCTCGCAGCGCCAGGCGCAGGCGTTCTACGCCGTGCACAAAGAGCGTCCGTTCTACGGCAGCCTCGTCGACTACATGACCTCCGGGCCGGTGTACGTGGCCGCGCTCGAGCGCGACAACGCCGTGGCCGAGCTGCGCAAGCTCATGGGCGCCACCGATCCGACCAAGGCCGACGCGGGGACGATCCGCAAGGAGTTCGGCGAGTCGATCGAGCAGAACGCGATCCACGGCTCGGACTCGGACGAGAACGCGAAGGGCGAGATCGCCTTCTTCTTCGCCGAGTCGGAGCTCATCTGATCTGGAGTGCGGCGACGCCAGTCGCCGCTCTCCATTGCGGCAGCGCCAGCTGCCGCGACTCGCGTCGCGGCGATAGAGAGCGGCGACTGGCGTCGCCGCACTCCATAGTCATTCGTTGAGAATCAGCGCCGAAATCCCCTGCGCCTCGAGGGCCGCGCGCGTTGCCGCGGCCTGGTCCCTCGAGGCGTACGGGCCGATGCGCACGCGGTAGAGATCCTGGCGGTCGATCCACGCCTTCTGGCCGATGGCGACCAGCCGCTCCTGCAGCGCCTTCGCGTTCGCCTCGACCGAGAACGCGCCTACCTGCACGATGAACTGCCCCTTGGTCACTCGCGGGACGCGCGCGGAGATGCGGCGCGCGTCGTAGCGCTCGGCGGTCGGTGTCGCCGTCTCGGAGCTCACCGGCACTTCCTCGAGCGTGCGCCCGTCGGCCGACACCTGCGTGCGCGTCACCACACCCGCGCGCTCGGTCTGCACTTCCACGCGGTCGACCACCGCGGGCTCGCTCGGCGCGGCCGGAATCGGAATCGGCACCTTCGGCGCGTCACTCGGCGGCGGCACCACCGGCACGACGCTCGGCGCCTCGGCGATGGTGGCCTCGAACGGCACCGGCGGCTCCCGCTCGCCGCTCCCGAGCCGCACGACCGCGATCTGCACGTTCCCGATGCCCGGCTCGATCAGTCCGATCTTCTGCGCCGCGGCATACGAGAGATCGATGACGCGCCCGCCGATGTACGGCCCGCGGTCGTTCACACGCACGCGCACCGTCTGATTCGTCTTCGGGTTCGTGACGTCGAGCACCGTGCCGAACGGGAGCGTGCGGTGCGCGGCGGTGAGCTGCCCCGGATCGAAGATCTCGCCGTTGGCCGTCGTGCGTCCGGCGAACTCCTCGCCGTACCAGCTCGCCACGCCGGTGAGGATCGACGGCACCGCGGCGGCGGGTTGCGGCGACGTGGTGCGGCAGCCGTACGCCATCACCACCAGCAGCGCCAGCACCGCGATCCGCGACTTCATACGCGCACCTCGCCCACCTCGTCGCGGATCTGCTCCCGCTCCGCCGCCAGCACCGGGTCCACGTGCTCGGTCAG
The DNA here is from genome assembly GCA_035627015.1 of Thermoanaerobaculia bacterium. Lineage (GTDB taxonomy): Bacteria > Acidobacteriota > Thermoanaerobaculia > Gp7-AA8 > Gp7-AA8 > QHVT01. The sequence goes on from DASPMO010000043.1 coordinate 36,412, forward strand.
GAAGCGCTCCGTCTGCTGCCGCGACAGTCCCGCGTAGTGCTCCGGCGCGGCCATGCGCTCGAGCGATGCGCGGTCGATGCCGAACAGCTCGTCCCCGGCGATGCGCTCGAAGAGATCGTTCTGCGCCGCGCCGCTCTTCAGCGCGTCCGCCGCTCCCTTCGCGTGAATGCGGATCCGCTCGTGCAGCACCTGCCGGTCGCCGCCGCGGGCCGCTCCTTCCATCATCACGTTTTCGGTCATGAGGAACGGCAGCTCGCGGCGCACGTTCGTCGCGATCACGTCCTCGTGCACGACGATGCCGCCCATCACGTTGTCGTAGATCAGCGCGATCGCGTCCGCGGCCAGGAAGGCCTCGGGGATGGCGATGCGGCGGTTCGCCGAGTCGTCGAGCGTCCGCTCGAACCACTGCGTGGCGGCGGTGAGCGCGGGATTCAGCGCATTGACGATGAGATGGCGCGCCAGCGCGTCGATGCGCTCCGCGCGCATCGGGTTGCGCTTGTAGGGCATGGCCGAGGAGCCGATCTGCTCTTCCTCGAACGGCTCCTCGATCTCGCGGAGGTGCTGCAGCAGACGCATGTCGTAACCGAACTTCGACGCCGACTGCGCGAAGCCGGAGAGCGCGCTGACGACCTGCGCGTCCACTTTGCGCGAGTACGTCTGCCCGGAGACGGGATAGCTGCGCTTCATCCCCACCTTCTCCGCGACGAGCTGTTCGAGGCGATGCACCTTCGACTCGTCGCCGCCGAAGAGATTGAGGAACGACGCCTGCGTCCCCGTCGCCCCCTTCACGCCGAGGAGCTGCAGTTGCTCCTCGCGGAACACGAGCTCCCGGTAATCCAGCAGCAGATCGTGCAGCCAGAGCGTGGCGCGCTTGCCGACGGTCGTGAGCTGCGCGGGCTGGAAGTGCGTGAAGGCCAGGGCCGGCGTGGCCCGCCACTTCCAGGCGAAGTCGCGCAGCTTGGCCATCACGTTCACGATGCGGCGGCGCAGGATACGCAGCCCCTCGGCCATCTGCAGGATCTCGGTGTTGTCCGTGACGAAAGCCGACGTCGCGCCGAGGTGAATGATCCCCTTCGCGCTCGTGGCCTGGAGCCCGTACGCGTGCACGTGCGCCATGACGTCGTGCCGCACCTCGCGCTCGCGCTTCTCCGCCTCCTCGAAGTTGATCGTCTCGGCGTGCTTCTTCAGCTCCGCGACCTGCGCATCCGTGATCGCCAGGCCGAGCTCCTGCTCCGCCTCGGCCAGGGCGATCCACAGCCGCCGCCACGTCCGGAACTTGAAGTTGGGAGAGAAGAGGTAGGACATCTCCCGCGACGCGTACCGCTCCGTCAACGGGTTGGAGGCGCTGTCGTGCTTCACGGGCGAATTATATGTGGGTACACTGCGCGCAGTGCTCCCATCCGTCACCACTCACGATTCGCGTCGCACGACGCACGTCACGCTCAAGGCCGTGGTTCTGCTCGCCAGCGTCCTCTTCGTCGTCTTCGCGATCTCGTTCGTCTTCAGCGACCGCGGACTCCCGGAGCTGCAGCACGCGCGCACGCGCGTGTCGGAGCTGCGCACCGACATCGCCCGCCTGCAGGCCGAGAATGCGCGCCTGCGCGCCGAGATCGAGAGCGTGAAAAAGTCCTCGTACGCGATCGAGCGGATCGCGCGCGAGGACCTGGGCATGTCCAGGCAGGCCGAAGTCGTCTACATGCTGCCCAGGAAGTAGTCAGTGGTTGTAGCTCAGCACCCGCGTGATCACCCACCGCCCGTCGATCTTCCGCCAGACGTGTGAGAACTGGAAGACGCCGCAGTCGTCCTTCCCGTTCTCGACGTGGCAGAAGCGGTGCGAGCCGATCTCGATCGCGCCGTCCTTCCCCATCGGGTAAACCTTCAGGCTGCCGGGAACGAGATCGCGGCGCTGGCCGTCGTTGCGCGAGAACATGCTGCCGAAGCCCTGCTCGAGCTGCGCGTACGTCTGCTGCCCGCCGATGTCATGGTAGAACTCGACGTCCTTCGCGAAGAACGACATCAGCCGCGGCAGGTCGTGCGCGTTGAACGCGCCGAAGAGCGCGGCGTCGGCCGCGGCGATCTCCTCGTACAGCGCCGACGGCTTCGGCGCGCCCTGCGGATCGAGGAGGCGCGTGTAGCTGTCGAGGATGTCCGCCAGCACGACCGCCTGCACGTTCGCCTCTCCCCATTGCCGCAGCTCGATGGCCTCGCGCACGGCGGGGAGCGTCTTCACGCCGTAGCCGGTGTAGAGGCCGGGCGCGTAGACGTGATGCCGGTACCACGGGCGCTGCGGCAGTCCCTCGTCGCGCGTGAGCGCGCGCTCGAGGCGCATCAGCGTGCGGTCGTCGCGCGACTCCATGCTGTCGAACTTCTCGGCCGCTTTCTTCAGTCGCTCCGACGCATTGCGCAGCGGCGCGAGCTCGAGATGCGGCACGCCGGTCTTCTGCTTCGGCGCCACGAACGGCTTCGTCGGATCGGCGGCCAGTTCCCGGTCGCGCACCAGCGCGTTCTCGTCCTCCGTCTCCTCGCGCGTCGTCTCCTCGAGCTTGGCGATGTCGTCGACGTAGCGCGCCACCGTGGCGGCGAGCGTCGAGGTCTCGAACGGCAGCGTGTCGGCGTTGGCGAGGCGGAGCATCATCCGCCCCGTCGTCTTCGCCTGCACGATGCCGTAGTCGAACTTCGGATCGGCGAAGCGCGTGTAGTGATCGAACGAGTCGTACGCGGAGTGATAGACGCCGTACTCCCCCTCGCCGCCGTAGCCGATGTTCAGCGACGCGATGCCGGCGTGCTGCAGGAAGGGGGTGTAGTCGGAGCCGGAGCCGAGGGCGCCGAGGCGGAGATGCTTCCGGTCGCGAAGCTCCTTGCGCTCCTTCGCGGAGTCGGCCTCGACGAGCTGCCGCGCGCGCAGCCGCTCGAGCACGGACACGCCGCGCTGCGGGTCTTCGACGTCGCGCGCGACCTCGGTCACGAAACGCTCCAGCGTGTGCGACCCCGCGGCCTCGAGGAAGCCGCGGTCATTCGAGTCGGAGTTGATGTACGCGACGGCCTTCTCGCGCAGCTCCGCCAGGTGCGCCTCGACCCATTCCGTCGAGCCGAGGAGTCCCTGCTCCTCGCCGTCCCAGGCGGCGTAGACCAGCGTGCGCCGGGGGCGCGCGCCGCTCTTCGCCAGCTCGCCGATGGCGCGCGCTTCTTCCATCATGGCCACCAGGCCGCTGATCGGATCGTTCGCGCCGTGCACCCAGGCATCGTGATGGTTGCCGCGCACGATCCACTGGTCGGGAAGCTCGCTGCCGCGCAGGCGGGCGATGACGTCGTAGGCCGGGACGAGCTTCCAGTCGAACTCCACCTTCAGGTGCACGCGCGCCGGGCCGGCGCCGAGGTGGTAGGTGAGCGGGAGACCGCCGCGCCATTCGGCGGGAGCGACGGGGCCGCCGAGGGCGCGGAGGAGCGGGAGCGCGTCGCCGTAGGAGATCGGGAGGACAGGGATCTTCGTGAGCGTCGGCGCCTGCTTGATGTCGAGGCGCTTCGCGTCCTGGGTGGCGCCGACGCCGGGCGTGAGCGGGTCGCCGGAGTAGAGCGGCATGTCGGCCACGGAGCCGCGCTGCACGCTCTGCTCGCTGCGATACGCCCCCTTCGGATAAACGTCGCCGGCGTACCAGCCGTCCTCGCGAGGATCGGAGTAGATCAGGCAGCCGATCGCGCCGTGCTCCGCCGCGACTTTCGGCTTGATGCCGCGCCACGAGCCGCCGTAGCGCGCGATGACGATCTTCCCCTTCACATCGATGCCGTTGCGCGCCAGGACCTCGTAGTCCTTCGGCACGCCGTAGTTGACGTACACCAGCTCGCCGGTAACGTCGCCGTCGATCGAGTAGGCGTTGTAGGGCGGCAGGATCTCGTCCGCCTGCCCGGAGGTCGCGTCTTCAGGCAGCGCCGGCTCGTGCAGCTTCGCCGTATACCGCTCCGGCGCGAGCAGCTCCACCACGCGCGTCTTCGGCGTCGGGAAGAGCACGTCGAAGCGCTCCAGCTGCGTCTCGTACCCCCACGACCGGAAGAGCGACGCGATGTACTCGGCGTTCTCTTTCCCGTACGCCGACCCGAGATGATGCGGCCGCGCCGTGAGCCGCTTCATCCAGTCGCGCAGGTTGTCGCGACTGAGCTTCTCGTCGAAGCGTTTCTCGAGCGCGTGCTGCTTCGCGGAGTCCCGGAAGCCGTAGATCGGCGGCGCGGTCTGTGCGGAGAGGGTGGTGGCAAAGAGAAGGGCGAGTGCGGTGAGCCTGCGCATGTGCGCGCGGATTTTACGCGCGTCTGGAGTGCGGCGACGCCAGTCGCCGCTTTCGATGCGGAGGCGCCAGCCTCCGCCCCCCCGCCGCGGCTGGCGCCGCGGCATCGAGAGCGGCAGCTGGCGCTGCCGCACTCCAGATGCTGCGCAATAGACGGCGGCGGTGTGCGGGGTTCCCGAGGACCGCCGGTGGCTCATGGATTTACGCGTCCGCGGGAGGCCACCGCACGCGGATCTTCGTCAGGCTTGCGACGATCACCGCACCCGCTGCGAGATCAGCAGCGTGGAGCCGGATCACGCGATTGACCAGCCATGCGTGATCGATCGCGGCCGTTCGGCGGATCACGATCAGGCCGACCGACGCGCGGCGTCCGCGCATTGCGAGCGCACCGAATCCGCGGTCGATCGTGACGAGTACGCGTTCCGCTTCTCGCGAGAACGTCAGGATCTCGCGGTCGCCCGGATCACGCGTCCACGCACCGACCCACTCGACATCGTGACCATCGGTAACTAAACGTTCGACAGTCGCGGGGGACATGCAGCCGTCGACGAGAAGCTTCACTCCGCCTCGGCAAGCACCGGTTCGAAGTACTCGTTCCCGACGACCTGCGCCGCGTACAGCAGGCACGCCTGCACGTCTTCCGGCTCGAGCCATCCGTATTCACGGACGAGCTCCTCGGCCGTAGAACCGGCGGCCATCATCTCGAGAACGTGCTCCACCGCCAGACGCTTTCCGCGAATGATCGCCTTCCCACCGAAGATTTCCGGGTTATAGGTGATCCGCTCGAGCAGATTGCGGGTGTTCATATGCACATCTTACTCCCCGCCCTATACTCCCCTCCCCATGTGCGGCATCAACGGAATCTTCGCTTATGGCGGCGGTGCGCCGCCTGTCGATGCGGAGGAGTTGATGCGCGCGCGGGAGTGCATGCGCTCGCGGGGGCCGGATGCGGCGGACGTCTGGATCTCCGAGGATGGGCGGGTGGGGCTGGGGCACCGGAGGCTGGCCATCATCGACCTCTCGCCGGCGGGGGCGCAGCCGATGCGGCGCGGCTCGCTGGCCATCATCTTCAACGGGGAGATCTACAACTATCGCGAGCTGCGGGCGCGGCTGGAAGCGAAGGGGCGGACGTTCACCTCGCATTCGGACACCGAGGTCATGCTCGCGCTCTATGACGAGATGGGCGAGGGGATGCTGGGGGAACTGCGGGGGATGTTCGCCATCGCCCTGTGGGACGGCGGGCGGCGGCGGATGCTCCTCGCGCGCGATCCCTACGGGATCAAGCCGCTCTACTACGCGGACGACGGCGGGACCGTCCGCATCGCCTCGCAGGTGAAGGCGCTCGTCGCGGGAGGGAAGGTCGACACGCGCTTCGAGCCCGCTGCCGCGGCGGGGTTCCTGCTGCGCGGCACGGTGCCGGAGCCGTTCACGATGTATCGCGCCATCCGTGCGCTGCCGGCGGGGTCGTATGCGTACGTCGACGCGAACGGCGTCGGCGAAGCGCAACCGTATTTCTCGATCGCGGCGACGCTGCGCGAGGGAGTGGAGCGCGCACGGCCGATCACCGAGGAGGAGGTGCACGACGCCGTCCTCGAGTCCGTGCGGTATCACATGGTCGCGGACGTCCCGGTGGGCGCATTCCTCTCCGCGGGGATCGACTCCAGCGCCATCGTCGCCTTCGCCCGCGAGTCAGGGGCGAGCGACCTGCAGACCATGACCCTGCGCTTCGAGGAGTACCGCGGCCGCGACAACGACGAGGCGCCGCTGGCCACGCTCGTCGCGCAGCGATACGGCGTACGCCACACCATCCGCGAGCTGACGCTCGAAGACTTCCGCAACGAGCTGCCGCGCATCTTCGCGGCCATGGACCAGCCCACCGTCGATGGCCTCAACAGCTACTTCATCAGCAAGGCCGCGGCGGAGCTGGGACTGAAAGTGGCCCTCTCCGGCACCGGCGGCGACGAGCTGTTCGGCGGCTACACCTCCTTCCGCGACATCCCGCGCTGGATGCCCATCACGACCGTGCTCTCGCGAGTCCCGGGCCTGGGCGAGGGGGTCTACCGCCTCAACACCGCCCTGGCGCGGCGCAGCCGCCACATCAGCCCGAAGATGGGGGAGATCCTCCGCCACGGCGCCTCCTACGCGGGCGCCTATCTGGTCAAGCGGGGACGCTTCCTCACCTCGGAGCTGGCCGGGGTCATGGGAGAGGAGCTCGCCCGCGAAGGGCTGCAGCGGCTCGACCTGCTCAACCTGATCGAGCGCACGGTCACCCCCGATCCCGGCACGCCGTACGCGCGCGTGGCGGCGCTGGAGTCGTCGCTCTACCTGCGCAACCAGTTGCTGCGCGACATGGACTGGGCCTCCATGGCCCATTCGCTGGAAGTGCGCGTGCCGCTCGTCGACGCGCACCTGCTGCGCCGCCTCGCCCCGATGCTGGCCACGCGCAAGGGGCGCGGCAAGGGTATTCTCGCCAACGCGCCGCGCCCGCCGCTGCCGGAAGAGGTCCGCACGCGCCGCAAGACCGGCTTCACCCTCCCCATCAAGGAATGGCTGCGTCAGGAAGGGCGGGTGGAGTTCGGGAAGCGGAGCTGGGCGCGCAAGGTGTACGAGGTGATGTTCTCCGGCGCCAACGGTTCCTGGTAGGCGGGCTGAAGCCCGCCCTACGTTACTTCACCGTCACCGTCTTCTTCATCCCCTTGTCCGCGTGACCGTCGACCGGGCAGTAGATCGTGTACGTGCCGGGCTTCAGTTCCACCTCCAGCGAGGCGGTGTTGCCGCGGGTCAGCGCGTTCGTCTTCTGCTCGATGCCGTTCCCCTCGATCTCGAACGCGTGCGTCTCCTTCCCGCCGTTCTCGACGTTGAAGGCGATCCGTCCCGCCGGGAGGGTGTCGGGCATGTGGATGGCGTACTCGATGAGGTGCACCTCCTGCGTCGGGGAGGCGGGCGTCGGCGCATTCGAGGGGGTGTGCGCGTTGGGGGCGTGCACGGGGTTCATCGTCGATGGCTCCGCCATCTGTGGATTGACAGAGGTGTCGTTGCTCGACTGCGACGGCGTTTTCTGCGACAGGTCGCCGGGGTCGTCCGAGGAGCAGGCAACGAGAAGAGAGAGCAGCAGAAAAGAGGCGGCACGCATGACCGCGAAGGCACGCAAAACGCGAGCCTGTGATTTCATGCAGCGGTGCGAAGCCGGACGTACGCCGCCGCGCTGGCGATCCTGACCCTGATCGCCCTGCTGCGCGTGGCCTCGACACACCGCACGTTCAGCGCGACCCTCGACGAGCCGGCCCATCTGGCCGACGGCTACGAATGGTTCGAGGGGCGCTACGCGCTCGACCCCGCCCATCCGCCGCTGGCCCGCGTCCTCGGCGCCCTGCCGCTGCGGCTGGCCGGCATCCCCGCAACGGCGCAGGGCAACGCCACGGAGCGGGGCAACGACCTGCTGCATTCCGGCGACTACTGGACGAACCTCGCCCGCGCGCGGCGCGGCAATCTCGTGCTGCTGGCGGTCGCCATCGCGGCGGTGGCGGCGTGGGCGCGGGAGCGCGTCGTGGCACTGATGGCCGTGGCGATCTTCACGACGCTGCCGCCGGTGCTGGGGCATGCAGGGGTGCTCACCACCGACATGGCCGTGACGGCGATGCTGCCGCTGGCGATCGTGGCGCTGGAGTGGTTTCTCGATGCGCCGTCGTGGCGGCGGGCCATCCTCCTCGGAGGGGCGATCGCGCTGGGGTTGCTGGCAAAGTTTTCGTTTCTTGTTTACTTTCCGGCGGCGGCGCTGGTGGTGCTCGTGGGGCGGAGGGGCGGGCTGAAGCCCGCCCTACGTTGGGCATCCCTGGTCGCGATCGGCGCGTTTGTGGTGGTGTGGGGTGGGTATCGCTTCAGCGTCGGGAAGGCGAGCGGGGTGTCGCGGGATGCGGTGTTTCTCTTTCACTATGCGGCGCCGGGGCCGCTGATCGGGCCGGCGCGCGGGCTGGCGGAGACGAGCATTCCGGCGCCCGCGTTCGCGCTGGGGATCGCCTCGCTGAAGTTTCATGACCGGCAGGGACACGAGGCCTACCTGCTCGGGGAAACGAGCCAGCACGGCTGGTGGAATTACTTTCCGGTCGTCTTCTTCTACAAGACGCCGCTGCCGTTCCTGATCCTCGCGGCGTGGGGAATCCGCTCGCGGCCGCGGCTGGCGGCCATCGCGCTGGTGATCCTCCTCGTGGCCATGAGCGGCAGCATCAACATCGGCGTGCGGCACATCCTCCCGATGTACGCGCCGCTGTCGATCGTCGCGGCGCACGGCGTCGTGAACATCTGGCGGCACACACGGGCGGCGTTCAGCCGCACCGCCCTGGCAGCGCTGCTGGTCTGGCTCTTCGGTGGCGTGGCGCTCGCGCATCCCGACTACCTCCCCTGGTTCAACGGTCTGGCACAGCCGAACCCCGCGCGCATCGCCGTCGACAGCAATCTCGACTGGGGGCAGGACGCCGCGCGCCTCGACCGCGTCGCGCGCGAGCTGGGGATCGAGACGCTGCACGTGGCCGTGGCCACCACCATCCTGTCGACGGTGCCGACGGTCCCGCTCCAGCCGTACGTGAAGACGCGCGGCTGGGTGGCGGTCAGCGAGACGCCCCTCGCGCTGCGAGCCGAGGAGTACCGGTGGCTGAGCGCGTACCGGCCGGTGCGGCGCGTGGGCGAATCGATCCGCCTCTACTTCATCCCGTAAGATGCGCCCCTTGCAGCAGCGGGACTGGACCTTCATCGCCGCCGTGGCCGTGCTGACGCTCGTCGCCATCGTGCGCGTGGCGTCGACGCACCGCGTCTTCAGCGCCACCGTCGATGAGCCGATCCACCTCGCCTCCGGCTACGAATGGTTCAAGGGAGAGCTGACCACCGACATGACCCATCCGCCGCTGGCGCGCATCCTCGGCGCGCTGCCGCTGCGGCTGCAAGGGCTCCCCTACCCGCAGCCGACGGGGATGGTCGACCGCGGCAACCAGCTCCTCTACCACGGCGACCGCTACGTGAAGAACCTCGCCCGCGCGCGGATCGGCAACCTGGTGCTGCTGGCCGCGGCCATCGTCACCGTGGCGGCGTGGGCGCGGCGGGTCTTCCCGCGCGGCGTGGCCATCGCCTCGGCCGCGCTCTTCTCGCTGCATCCCCTGCTCCTGGGACACGCGGGGCTGATCACCACCGACCTCGCCGTCGCCGCGACACTCCCGCTGGCGCTGCTGGCGCTCGACCGCTGGCTCGAAGCACCGACGTTCCGGCGCGGCATCTTCCTCGGCATCGCCATCGCCCTGGGCGTCCTCTCGAAGTTCTCCTTCTTCGTCTTCTTTCCCCCGTGCGTCATCGTCCTGCTCCTGCTGCGCCGGCCGCTGCACTTCCATGTGGCGACGGGCTTCAGCCCGTCGCGTGACGGGCTGAAGCCCGTCACCACATTACTCGTCGCGCTGGCGGTCGCCTTCCTCACCGCCTGGGGCGGGTATCGCTTCGACATCGGCCGTCCGGCGGACGTGGTCGACCGCGGCGGCGAGATCCTCGACTGGGCCGCGCCCGCGCCGCTCAAGCCGCTGGCGCGGCTGATGGGACGCATCCCCCTTCCCGCGCCGACGCTCCCCCTCGGCATGGCCCAGGTGAAGCTGCACGAGACGCTCGGCCACACGGCCTACCTCCTCGGCCGTGAGAGCCGTACGGGCTGGTGGTACTACTTTCCGGTTGTCTTTTTTTACAAGTCGCCACTGCCGTGGCTGATCCTCGCCGCCTGGGGCGCGGCCGTGCTGCTGCGCAACCGCAACGGCGCGCTCTTCTTCGCCACCGGCGCGGCCATCCTCCTCACGGCCATGACCACGTCACTGAACATCGGGGCGCGGCACGTCCTCCCCGTCGTGGCGCCGCTGTCGGTCTGCGCGGGCTACGCCGTCATCCACATCTGGCGCACCGCGCGCGACGCCTTCGGCCGCACCGCGCTGGCCGCGCTCCTGGCGTGGCTGACGATCGGCGTCGCGGTCGAGCATCCCGACTACCTCTCCTGGTACAACGAGCTGGCCCAGCCCAACCCGTCGTGGTTCGCCGCCGACAGCAACATCGACTGGGGACAGGACGTGCTGCGCCTCGCCCGCGTCGTGGAGGAGCTGAGGATCGAGCACATGCACGTCGCCTTCATGAACAGCACGCGCCTCGGCGCGCACGGCATCCACGCCACCAGCCTCGTGCCGCACCAGCGGGTCACCGGCTGGGTGGCGGCCAGCGAGAACTGGCTCCGCTTCGGCGAGGCCAAGGGCGACTACGACTGGCTGTCGGCGTATCGTCCGGTGCGACAGGTCGGGAAGACGATCCGGCTCTACTACATCGAATGAAGAAAGCGGCGCTCACGCTGATCGTGCTCTCGGCGCTCCGGATCGCGTCCACGTGGACGGTGTACTCCGCCACCGTCGACGAGCCGATGCACGTCTCGGCGGGCCTGCAGCTCTACACCCAGCGCGCCTACACCCTGCAGCCGGAGAACCCGCCGCTGCCGCGGCTCGTGCTCGCCTTCGCGCCGTGGCTCGGCGGGATGGACTTCGATCCGAACCGCGACACCAACGAGCAACTGCTGCGCGTCTTCTACTCCGACGACCGCTACAAGACGAACCTCGTCCTGGCCCGCTCGGGAAATCTCCTCTTCTTCGCGCTGGCCGCGGTCGCGGTCTGGCTGTGGGCGCGGCGGCTGCTCGGCGAGACAGGAGCGCTGATCGCCGTCGCACTCTTCACCCTGCAGCCGATGATCGCCGGGCACGCGGGACTGGCCACGCACGACCTGGCGGCAACGGCGGGCGTGGCCTGGTCGCTCTACGCCTTCGCGTGCTGGCTCGACGGGCAGACCGTCAAACGGGCGGCGTGGTTCGGCGCCGCGTTCGGACTGGCCATCCTCTGCAAGTTCTCCTGCATCGGCTACGTCCCCGCGGCGTGCCTGGCGACGTATCTCGTGCGCCGCGACTTCCGCTGGCGCGCGCTGCTGCCTTCGTTCGCGGCCGCACTGGCGGTCACGCTCTTCGTACTCTGGAGCGGCTATGCGTTTCACACCGGGCCGTTCCTGGCCGGCATCCGCGGACTGCGCACGATCGATCAGGGGGGCCATTTCGGCTTTCTCTTCGGACAGGTGCGCATGGAAGGGTGGTGGTGGTATTTCCCCGCGGCCGTCGCGCTGAAGAGCACCATCGCCTCGCTCGTCCTGGCGCTGTTTGCGCGGAAACGCGGACTCGAGGCGCTGGCCGCGGCGATCGCGATCCTGCTGGTGGCGATGCCGAGTCATCTCAACCTCGGCGTGCGCTACGTGCTGCCGCTGTACGCGCCGCTGGCGGTGGCGGGAGCGTCGGCCGTGCTCCACGCAGGACGGGCTTCAGCCCGTCTCTCCCGTGGGTGGCGGGCTGAAGCCCGCCCTACGTCATGGGCCCTCATGGCGCTGTTGCTCTGGCACTGCGGAGCCTCCATCGTCGCCATCCCCGACGCCTTCCCCTACTTCAATGAGGCCGCGGGACGGCGCCCGTGGCAGTACCTTCTCGACAGCAACATCGACTGGGGACAGGACGCGCTGCGCCTCAAGCGCGCGCTCCGCGAGAAGCAGGCCGACCGCGTCGGCCTGGCGGTCCTCGGCTGGCATGACTGGAACGCGCTCGGCTACCCGCCGTACTACCAGTTGCAGCGCGACGTGCCCTCCCAGGGATGGGTGGCGGTGAGCGAGCACATGTTCGGACTGGCGCGCGGCGCGCCATGGCTGGAGGGGCGCCGCTACGAGCGCGTCGGCACGTCGATCCGCCTCTACTACGTGAAATGACGAATCGCCGCTGGTGGGCGCTGCTCACGCTGATCGTCGTCTTCACGCTCGCGCGCGTGGCCACGACGCACCGCGTCTTCGCACAGACGCTCGACGAAGGAGCGCACCTCCTGGCCGGCTACGACGCGCTGACGAAACGCCTCTTCTCCACCGACCGCATGCATCCGCCGCTGCCGCGGATGCTCTTCGCACTGCCGTTCCTGAACGAGCCCGAGCCCACGGTGGAGCCGCGGTTTCACGAGCTGCTCCTGCGCGACGACCGCTACACACAGAACCTCGCGCGCATGCGCATGGGGAATCTCCCGTTTCTCGCGCTCGGCATCGTCGCTGTGGCGCTGTGGGGGCGGCGGCTGCTCTCGCCGAAGGGGGGGCTGCTGGCGGCGGTGCTGTATGCGTCGCTGCCGCCGGTGCTCGCCCATGGGGGGCTGGCCACGACGGACATGGCGGCGGCGGCGACGCTGGCGTTTGCGCTGTACGCGCTGGATGTGCTGCTCGAACGCAGGACGGGCTTCAGCCCGTCTTGGGGCGGGCTGAAGCCCGCCCTACGTTTGGGGCTCGCCGTCGCCCTGGGCATGCTTTCGAAGTATTCGTTTCTCGTGTTTTTTCCGGCGTGTGCGGTCGTGCTGCTGGCGCTGCGGCGGCGGTTTCCGTGGAAGGAGCTGCTCGTGGCCGCGGTGGTCGCGGGCATCCTGACAGCCATCGTCATGCCGCCGCCCGAGTACGCCGCGGGGCTGCTCGAAGTGCGAAGAAAGAACGCCGACCCGCCGATGGCCTTCCTCTTCGGCGAGGCGCGCACCGGCGGCTGGTGGTATTACTTTCCGGTCGCGCTCTTCTTCAAGACGCCGATCGCGTTTCTGCTCCTCGCGCTCGCCGGCGTGCGCCGGGACGCGGCTGCCATCGCCGCCGTCATCCTCGGCATCGCCATGACCAGCGACATCAACATCGGCGTGCGGCACATCCTCCCCATCTACGCGCCGCTGGCCCTCATGGCCGCGAGCATCCGGGTGCGCTGGCTCACCATCGCCATGACCGCCTGGCTGGTCGTCGGCTCCGCGCTCGCCCATCCCGACTACCTGCCGTGGTTCAACGCCTTCGCGGGGAAGGAGCCGCAGCGCGTGCTCAACGACAGCAATCTCGACTGGGGGCAGGACATCCTGCGCCTCGTGCGGGTCGCGCGCGACGAGCGCATCCCCTCCATCAGCATCTCCCTGACCAGCTTCGCGCCGCTCGAGCGCATCGGCTTTCCGCCGTACCGGGAGCTGCAGGCGCTGCAGCCGGTGCAGGGGTGGGTGGCCGTCAGTGAGCTCAACCTCGCGCTCGGGCGCGGCGTCAGCCCCGAGCTCCGGCAGTGGGTGGATGCGACGTTTGCCGACCGGCCTTACCGGCGGGTCGGCAAGTCGATTCGCCTCTACCGGTTTGACTGACGGGCACCGCCAGGCGACTACCGTGCCGAAGCGTTGCGCGTCAGCGCTGCCGGCCGTGCCGGCTTAGTACCTGATTCGCTAAGTTCGAACACAGAGCGTGCGGCGGCGCGCTGCCAGTCCCCTCTCCCCACCGCAGTGGGGAGAGGGTCAGGGTGAGGGGTTGTGGCGCTCGGGAAAGGGGAGCCCCTCACCCTAGCCCTCTCCCCACTGCGGTGGGGAGAGGGGACTGACCGCACGCTCTGTGATCGAACTTAGCGAATGGAGTACTTAGTTCACCGCGGCCGGCTCCGGCTCCAGCGACAGCTCCACCTTCGCAGACGCCGATCCATCGGTTGCATTGACGAACACCGTATCGCCCGGCTTGAACGTCCCCTCCAGCAGGCGGATCGCCAGCGGGTCGATGATCAGCCGCTGCAGCGCGCGCTTGAGCGGGCGGGCGCCGAACGCCGGATCGTAGCCCTCGCGCGCGATGACCTCCTTCGCCGCGTCGCTGATCTCCAGCGACAGGCCGCGGTCCTCGATCAGCTTCGCCAGCCGCTTGAGCTGGATGCCGATGATCTGCTTGATCTGCCCCAGGTCGAGCGAGTGGAAGACGATCACGTCGTCGATGCGGTTCAGGAACTCCGGGCGGAAGCGCTGGTGCAGCTCCGCGTCCACCGCCCTGCGCATCGAGTCCTCATCCAGCTGCCCCTTCGAGTAGTTGTGGATGTACTCCGAGCCGACGTTCGAGGTCATGATGATGACCGTGTTCTTGAAGTCCACCACACGCCCCTTCGAGTCCGTCAGGCGGCCGTCGTCGAGGATCTGCAGGAAGACGTTGAACACCTCCGGGTGCGCCTTCTCGATCTCGTCGAACAGCACCACCGCGTACGGGCGGCGGCGGATCGCCTCCGTGAGCTGGCCCCCCTCCTCATAGCCGACGTAGCCGGGAGGCGCGCCGATGAGGCGGGCCACCGCGTGGCGCTCGCCGTACTCCGACATATCGATGCGGACCATCGAATTCTCATCGTCGAAGAGGAACTCCGCCAGCGCGCGGGCCAGCTCCGTCTTGCCGACGCCGGTCGGTCCCATGAAGATGAACGAGCCGATGGGGCGGTTCGGGTCCTTGAGCCCCGCGCGCGAGCGGCGCACCGCGTTCGCCACCGCGCGCACCGCGTCCTCCTGCCCGATCACGCGGCGCTGCAGGTTGTCCTCCATGCGCACGAGCTTCTGCATCTCCGACTCGAGCATCTTCGTCACCGGCACGCCGGTCCACTTCGACACGATCTCGGCGATGTCCTCGTCCGTCACTTCCTCGCGCAGCAGCGCGCCCCCCTTCTGCATCTCGGCCAGCTTCGCGTTCAGCGCATCCACCTCGCGCTGCATCTGCGGGATCTGGCCGTAGCGCAGCTCCGCGACGCGGTTCAGCTCACCCTCGCGCTCGAGGCGGTTCGCCTCCTCGCGCACCTCGTCGAGCTTCTTCTTCAGCTCGTTGATCTGGTTGATGACGCCCTTCTCCGCCTCCCACTGCGAGCGGAGTCCGGAGATCTTCTCCTGCAGCTCGGAGATCTGCCCGCGCACGCCTTTCAGGCGCTCCTGCGTGGTCGGGTTCTCTTCCTTGTTCAGGGCCTGCTCCTCGATCTGCAGCTGCGTCAGGCGGCGCGTCAGCTCGTCGATCTCCTGCGGCATCGAGGTCAGCTCGATGCGCAGCCGCGAGGCCGCCTCGTCGATCAGGTCGATGGCCTTGTCGGGGAGGAAGCGATCGGTGATGTAGCGGTGCGACAGCGTGGCCGCGGCCACGATCGCCGAGTCCTGGATCGTCACCTTGTGATGGACCTCGTAGCGCTCCTTGAGGCCGCGCAGGATGGCAATCGTGTCCTCGACCGTCGGCTCGCCGACGTACACCGGCTGGAAGCGGCGCTCCAGCGCGGCGTCCTTCTCGATGTGCTTCTGGTACTCGTTCAGCGTCGTGGCGCCGACCGCGCGCAGCTCGCCGCGCGCGAGCGCGGGCTTGAGCAGGTTCGACGCGTCCATCGCTCCCTCGGCCGCACCGGCACCGACGAGCGTGTGCAGCTCGTCGATGAAGAGGACGACGTTCCCCTCGCTCTCTTCCACCTCTTTGATGACCGCCTTCAGGCGATCCTCGAACTCGCCGCGGTACTTTGCGCCGGCGATCAGCGCGCCGAGGTCGAGCGAGACGACGCGCTTGTTCTTCAGACCCTCCGGGACGTCGCCTGCCACGACGCGGCGCGCCAGCCCTTCGACGATGGCCGTCTTGCCGACGCCCGGCTCGCCGATGAGCACCGGATTGTTCTTCGTGCGGCGCGACAGCACCTGGATCACGCGGCGGATCTCCTCGTCGCGGCCGATGACCGGGTCGAGCTTGCCGCGGCGCGCGGCCTCGGTGAGGTCGCGCGCGTAGCGCTGCAGCGCCTGGTACTTGTCCTCGGGATTCTGGTCGGTCACGCGCTGCGTGCCGCGCACCGACTGCAGCGCCTTCAGCACCGCGTCCGCGACCACGCCGTGGCGGCGCAGGATCTGCGACGCCGTCGATTCCTTCGTCTCCGCGATGGCCAGCAGGAAGTGCTCCGTCGAGACGTACTCGTCGTTGAAGTTCGTGGCCGCGCTGAACGCCGCGTCGAACACCTTGCGCAGCGTGCCACCCACCATCGGCTCGGCCGACGCGCCGCCGACCTTCGAGAACTTCGCCACCGTCGCGGCGACCTCGGCCTCGACCGTGCCCGGCGTCACGCCGAGCTTGTTCAGGATCGGGCCGACGATGCCGCCGTCCTGGCGAACCAGGGCCAGCAGCAGATGTTCCGGCGTCAGCTCCGGGTTGCCCGCGCCGCGGGCGAGGTTCTGCGCATCGACGACGGCTTCCTGCGCTTTGACCGTAAGCTTGTTGAAATTCATGATTTTGCCTCACATTGAGTCCGTTCGACTCACATCAGCTAACCGGCAAAATTTACCCTTCATTCCAGCACCGCACAGAGAGTGCCTGTCAGCAAACGCTTGGCAAAGTTATTGTAGAAGCGACCTTCCGAGAGATTCACAAAGCTACTCCCTGCCAGCAGTCCTACGCTGTACGAACCGTGGGAAACGACATATGACAACAAACGCAGTGCTGCGAACCGCAGTTGCCCTGGCTACGTGCCTGTGCGCCACAACGCTCTTCTCCCAGAACCGGACCCCCAACAGCATCAAGTACCGCGACAGCGGCATCGCCGCCGCGAAGGGACAGGCCGGCGACGCCACCATCGAAGTGCGGGCCCTGATCAACCGCGATCTCACCACCGACATCGAAGTGACGACGGACTCCGGCTCGATCTCCAGGGTGCAGGTCAAGGTTGCCGGCACGACCCAGAACTTCAACGCGCTCGACGCCGGCAGCACGTTCAGCGTGACCGTCGATCCGATCGGCCGCGGCGTACCGGTCGAAGTACAGGCGCATGTCGACACCGGCACGCGCACGGAAGTCGTGACGGCCACCGCCGTTGCGGGATTCCGTCCCGATCTGGGCGTCGTCAGCATCGCTCCGCCGCCGCATGCACTGATCGGATTCCCGGCCAGGACCATCGCCACGGTGCGCGAGCACAACGGCGAATTCGGCGCGCGCGCCGACTGCCGCCTCCTCGCGGACGGCGTGGAGATCGATCGCGCCGAGGGCATCTGGGTCGATGCCGCGGACCAGGTGGATTGCCGCTTCACGCATGTCTTCCAGACCGCCGGCGTGGTCAACCTGCAGGTGGTCGTCGACAACGTGAATCCCGGTGACTGGGACACCGCCAACAACAGCGCCACCGCGCAGCTCACGGTCTACGATCCGAAGCTCTTCAACGGCTGGACCGCCACCGCGCGGGAAGAAGATTTCTACGACTACAACTACTCGAAGAATCCGTGGGCGGAGAGCACGCGCGAAGAGCAGGGCTACCGCCAGACGCTGACGTTCTCCGGTGCGATCGGACGCACCATCTCGCTCGAAGACATGCATCTCAGCACGCGCGTGGAGACCGACGGCGTCACCATCTACGACGTGGCCGACATGGAGTTCGACGGCAGAGCGCAGAGCCCGTTCTACACCTGCAGATACTCACGATTCGGCGCGGTCACGGCCGACGTCTGCCAGTCGCCGTGGGATCCCGACCTGACCAACGTCGACATCCGCTACAGCGGATCCGAGGTCACGTTCCACAGCTGGGGCACCAATACGATGGAAGCGCCTTCGAATCCAGGGCTCGTGTACGACTACACCACGTATTCGAATACGAATCCGACGCGCTTCGGCAGCACCGTGGCCTTCGACGTGATCGTCAGCGACGGCGTGGAGGCGTATCACGCGCAGCCGTTCATCAGCTCCCTCACCGCCAGCCGGACGCAGTTCGACTCGCCCTACCGCTGCTTCTACAGCGGCTTCTGGGACGCGACGATCTGTTCTGAAGTGCATCGCCGGGCCGAGGTCCGCAGCGGTTCGGTGAGCGGCAGGTGATCGGGAGATCCGTCATGACTCGCGCGCTTCTCGCTCTCGCTCTCTTCGCTTCTTTCTCCACCTATGCGCAGGAGTACATCCCCAACCGCATCAAGTACAGCGACACCGGCCTGAAGCCGGCGACGGGCCGCGCCGGTGACATCGACGTCGCCGCGCGCGCGCTCCTCGGCGCCGACGGCGTGACCGATGTCGAAGTGACCACCGGCACGTTCGACGGCGGCGCGCCGACCGGCACGCTGCAGCGCGTGCAGGTGAAGATCGGCCTCGATCAGGAAGATCCGATCACCCGCACCTTCGACGTGAGCGGCACGTTCGCCTCCGTGCGTCTCGACGGCGTTGCGCTCGCTCCGCGCGAGACGATCCGCATCCAGGTCAGCGCGCAGAGCACCGACGCGATGCGCACCGGCGTGGTCACGCTCTCCGAGACCGTGAAACGGCGTCCCGACCTGCGCGCGCAGCGCGTGGACTCGCCGCCGAACGGCGTCGAAGGACATCCGGTCAACGTCTATCTCAGCGTTTACGAAAGCAACGGCGACGTCGGCGCGCGCGCGGACTGCGTGCTGCGCGTGAACGGCACCGAGGTCGACCGCGCCACCGGCATCTGGGTCGATGCGAACAGCGGCGTCACCTGCGCGATGGCGCACGTCTTCCAGACCGCGGGCGTCTATCCGATGACCCTCAGCGTCGAGAACGTCTCGCCCGGCGACTGGAACCTCGCGAACAACGCGCAGACGGTGAACGTGAACGTGCGGCCCGCGTCGCAGGTCGTCGCCGGCGGCAGCTACGTCGCCACGGCCACCGATCGCACGACGGAAACCCATTGGAGCTCGCGGAGCGACGAAAGCGCGCCGAACTGGGAGAACGAGGACTCGCTCAACGTCGACCGCAGCAACAACACGCGGCTCGACGCCGCGTTCCCCGCGGAGCTCGACTTCGCGACGATGCAGATCTCGCTGTCCGAGGAGAGCGAAGGGGAGATGCTGGCGTTCATGCAGTCGACGCGCTACCTCGAGCCG
Organism: Thermoanaerobaculia bacterium; assembly: GCA_035627015.1. Classification (GTDB taxonomy): domain Bacteria; phylum Acidobacteriota; class Thermoanaerobaculia; order Gp7-AA8; family Gp7-AA8; genus QHVT01. The sequence continues at coordinate 55,395 of DASPMO010000043.1, forward strand.
GAGAACTACCCGTACGTCAACTGCGTGCAGTTGAACTTCGGCCGCACCCACTCGTACTTTGCGTGCGTCAACAACGGCGTCACGACGGTGCATTACGCGCGCGGCAGCCGCGCCACGCGCTACTACTCGCGCTGGTGGGGGATGTACACGCGCGACTGGCTCGGCGACAAGTACACGTTCGACTACGAAATGCACATGAACCGTCCGGCGCGGCAGTACGGCGCGACGGTGTCGATGCAGCTCATCGCCGCCGACGCGGACGAGATCTGGCAGGTCGAGCCGTACCTGGTCATGCAGCCGTGGTCGAATCCGCCGACGAGCACGCACGGGTGCTACACGGCCTGGTTCGGCAACGTCTGCTGGACGCAGACGACGAAGCAGTACGGCGCGAACGGCCGCGACGAGATGTAACCGCTTCTGTTACGGTGCGCGGCGATGTGGAAGCGCCTGTCGCCGCGCACCGAGTTTTTCCTCGTCGTACTGCGGGACTGATGCCGCGCGATCTACCATGAACGGCACGAGCAAGTTCATCAAGGCGGAGTACGGCGCGAAGGAGAATGTGCTCCGCCTCACGACGATCGTCTGCCGCCGAATCAGCCCGGGAGACAAACACGAGGATTTCGTACGTGCCGTGAACGAGCGCTTTGGACCGCCAGCTTGATGCGGCTGGATTCAACCGCGTCCGTGCCCTGTTGATACACTCGCCACCATGAGCGTTCAGCCCCTTCCCGAGACCACCCCGCAGACCGCACTCTTCGAGAGCATCCTCGAGCTCATCCGCCGCACGTCCACGCAGTTACCGGAGGACGTCGTCCGCGCCGTGACCGGGGCGCGGAAGCAGGAGGTGCAAGGGTCGAACGCCGACGTCGCCCTCGACGTGATCGGCTGCAACATCGTCCTCGCGCGCGACAACTCGCTCCCCCTCTGCCAGGACACCGGCTCGATCCTCTTCTACGTCCACACGCCGGTCGGCTACGACCAGCTCGAATTCGAAGAGATCGCCGTCGAGGCCGTGCGCGCGGCCACCAAAAAAGGCTACCTGCGGCAGAACAGCGTCGACAGCGTCACCGGGAAGAACACCGGTGACAACACCGGCCCCGGCTCGCCCGTCTTCCATTTCCACCAGTGGCGCGAGCCGCACGTCGAAGTGAAGCTGATGCTCAAGGGCGGCGGCTGCGAGAACATGAACGCGCAGTACTCCCTCCCGCACCCCGACCTCGGCGGCCGCGATCTCAAGGGCGTCGAGAACGCCATCCTCGACTGCATCCTCCAGGCGCAGGGACAGGGGTGCGGCCCCGGCATCCTCGGCGTCTGCATCGGCGGCGACCGCGCCACCGGCTACGAGCACGCCAAGGCACAGCTCCTCCGGACCATGGAAGACGAGAGCCCCGATCCGGAGCTGGCCGCCCTCGAGCAGCGCGTCGTCGAGAAGGCCAACCAGTCCGGCATCGGCCCGATGGGCTTCGGCGGCAAGACCACGCTCCTGGCCTGCAAAGTCGGCAAGCTCAATCGCCTCCCGGCGTCGTTCTTCGTCTCCGTGGCGTACATGTGCTGGGCCTTCCGCCGCCGCGGTGCCGAGCTCGATCTGAACGGCGAAGTTTCGAACTGGCTCTACTGATTGTCTAAGGGAGCATGGACTGGCTGTACCGGCTCATGCTCGCCTTCATCGTCGCCATCGGCCTCGCCGGCGTGGAGGAGACAATGTCCGCGCTGAAGCCGCCGGCCATGAAGGTCACGCTGCACGCCCTGCTCGCTCCCGGGCCGCTTCCACCTCCGCCGCCCATGCCCGCCGCCCCCGGGGGAAGCGGGCTGAAGCCCGCCCTACGTTATGAGGGGTCACTCACTTCCGATAGGATCGCCCTGCCATGGCACTCGTCAAGATCCACACGCCCCTCGATGAAGCCACCGTCCGCTCGCTGAACGTGGGCGACACCGTCTCCATCACCGGCCGCCTCTTCACCGGCCGCGACGCCGTCCATCACCGCCTGCACACCGGCGTGAAGCCGCCCGTCGAGCTCGGCGGCCACATCATCTATCACTGCGGACCGGTCATGGTGAAAGAAGGCGAAGAGTGGGTGTGCAAGGCCGCGGGGCCGACCACCTCCTCGCGCGAAGAGCCGTACCAGTGGGAAGTGATGCGCGACTACGGCATCCGCGGCGTCATCGGCAAGGGAGGCATGGGGCCGAAGACGCTGGCCGCGTGCAAGGAGTACGGCGCCGTGTACATGCACGCCATCGGCGGTGCGGCGCAGGTCTGCGCGGCATCGATCAAGCGGGTGGACGGCGTCGACTGGATGGACCTCGGGTCGCCCGAGGCCATCTGGCACCTGTGGGTGGAAGAGTTCATGGCCATCGTGACCATGGATTCCCACGGCCAGTCGCTGCACCAGCAGGTCTTCGAGGAATCCAAAGCGCGACTTGCCGCCCTCAAGGCGTGACTGTTGCTAAACGTAGGACGGGCTTCAGCCCGTCGAATGGGCGGGCTGAAGCCCGCCCTACGTTTTTATGCGCATCGAGAAAGACACCCTCGGCGAAGTTCACGTCCCCGACGAAGCGTTGTACGGTGCACAGACCCAGCGCGCCGTCGAGAACTATCCGATCAGCGGACTGCGCGAGCACCCGCAGTTCATCCGCGCTTTCATCCTCCTGAAACGCGCCGCGGCACTGGCCAACCGCGACCTGCAGACCCTCGACGCGCAGCGCGCCGATGCCATCGTCGCCGCCTGCGACCGCATCCTCGGCGACTTCGAGAACCACCGCCAGCACTTCGTTGTCGATGTCTTCCAGGCCGGCGCCGGCACCTCGTTCAACATGAACTGCAACGAGGTCATCGCCAACCTGGCCAACCTCTCCCTCGGCGGCCAGCTCGGGACCTACACGCCCGTGCATCCGAACGACCACGTGAACATGGCCCAGTCGACGAACGACGTCTTCCCGACGGCGCTGCGCGTCTGCACGCGCTTCCTGCTGGATCAGCTACTGGTCGAGCTGGACGACCTCGGCGACGCGCTCGACGCCAAAGGCGCCGAGTTCGCGGACGTCATCAAGTCCGGCCGCACGCATCTGCAGGACGCGGTGCCGGTCACGCTCGGCCAGGAGTTCGCCGCCTATGCCGCCGCCGTGCGGCGCTCCACCCGCAATCTGCGCAACCTCGGCGATGATGTCGACGAGCTCGGCATCGGCGGCACCGCCACCGGCACCGGCATCAACACCCCGCCGGGTTATCGCTTCGCCGTCATCCGTCACCTCAACCAGTCGACGGGATGGCAGTTCCACCCCTCGCCCGACCTGCGCGAGGCCATGCAGTCGCAGCTGCCCGTCGTCGCCGTGAGCGCCGGGCTGCGCAACCTCGCCCTCGAGCTGACACGCATCACCAACGACCTGCGCCTCCTCTCCTCGGGGCCGATGACCGGTCTGGCCGAGATCTTCCTCCCCTCGGTGCAGCCGGGCTCCTCGATCATGCCGGGCAAAGTGAACCCGTCCATGCTCGAGTGCATGAACCAGGTGCTCTTCCACATCATCGGAGCCGACACCGCGGTCGCGTACGCGTCGCAGGCGGGGCAGCTCGAGCTGAACGTGATGATGCCGATGATGGCCTTCGAGATCTCGTTCTCGATGGAGATTCTGAAGAACTACCTGCCGGTGTTCGTGGCCAAGTGCATCAAGGGGATCGAGGCCAACCGCGAGCGCTGCGAGGCGTACTACATCAGCTCCCCGTCGCTGGCCACGGCCCTCAATCCGCTGATCGGCTACGCCGCCGCGGCCGAGCTCGCGAAAGAGTCGGCGAAGACGGGCAAGCGCATCCCGGACATGCTGCGCGAGAAGGGGCTGCTGCCGGAGGAGAAGATCGCCGAGATCTTCACGCCGGAGTTTCTGGCCGGACAGGCAGACCGCACGTAATACAATGCCTACCGTCCAATCCCGGCCCCAATGCGACTCTTCATTGCCTCGACGTTCCCCGAGGACGTGCTGCGCGAGCTCAACGAGCGCGTGGCGCGGCTGAAGCCGCGCCTTCCGGCGGCATCGTGGGTACGCCCGGAGGCGCAGCACCTCACGTTCGCGTTCCTCGGGGAGCAGCCGGAGTCGCTCATCGACCCGCTGACGGCGCGGCTGCAGCCGGCGCTGGCGGCGATCCCGCGCTTCGAGACGCGCCTGCGCTCGTGCGGCTTCTTCCCGAACCCGCGCCGCGCGCGGGTGGGATGGGTGGGCGTCGAGCCCGAAACCGCGTTTGCGTCCATTGCCACGGCGGTGCGGGACACGGTGCAGGCCAGCGGCGTGGCACTCGACGGCGCCGCATTCAAGGCGCACCTCACCCTGATGCGCATCCGCGATCCATGGCCGCCAGCGTCGGCCGGTCTCTTCTCGCAGTCGCTGGGCGACTACGCGTCGCAGCCGTTCGTGCTGCAGGACGTGACGCTCTTTTCCAGCCAGCTCCATCCGAAGGGTGCCATTCACACGGCGCTGAAGACGTTCGCGCTGGCGTGAGAGCGACGGGCTGAAGCCCGTCCTACGTTGAGCACGTTCAGTGCGCGAAGTACGCTCGACGTAGGGCGGGCTTCAGCCCGCCCCTCCGCGCACTTCCCGCCCCCCCGTGGCGCGGCTCTTCGCGACTTCTTTCCCGCGCAACTGCCCGCAGGCGGCGGCGATGTCGCGGCCTTTCGAGCGGCGCACGGTGACGCGCACGCGCTGGCTGACCAGCGTATCGACGAAGCGGTCGATGGCGTCGTCGGAGGGGCGTTTCATCCACTTCGGCAGGTTCGCGTCCTCGTTGAACGGGATCGCGTTCACCTTCGCCGGGATGCCGCGGATCAGCTTCGCCAGCGCAACCGCGTCGCGCGGGGCATCGTTGTAGCCCGCCAGCAGCACGTACTCGATCGTGATGTCGCGCCCCTTCTCCAGCGGGAAACGCCGCAGCGAGTCCATGAGCTGCTCGAGCGGATACTTCGCGGTGATGGGCATGATCTCCTCGCGCCGCTTGCGGTCGGGCGCGTTGACGGAGATGGCCAGGTTCGGCCGCCGCTCCAGCTTCGCCAGCTCCTCGATGCCGGGGATGATCCCCGACGTCGACACCGTCACCCGGCGCGGCGCGAGGTTGCGGTAGAGGATCTCCAGCGAGGCGATCAGGTGGTCATAGTTCAGCAGCGGCTCGCCCATCCCCATGAACACCACGTTCATCTGCTCGGTGGGGACCTGCTTCTCGCGCTGGATGACGAAGAACTGCCCGACGATCTCGGAGGGGGTGAGGTTGCGGCCCGCGCCGAAGAATCCCGTCACGCAGAACGTGCAGCCGACCGCGCACCCCGCCTGCGACGAGAGGCAGATGCTCACCCGGTCCCCCATCGGCATGTAGACCGACTCGATGCGCTGCCCGTCGGCGAGGCGGAAGAGATACTTCTGGCTCCCGTCCGCGGCCGGCACGGTACGCGTGAGCACTTCCGGCATGGCCAGCGTGAAGCGCTCGGCGAGCGCGGCGCGGACGTCTTTGGGGAGGTTCGTCATGGCCTCGAACGAGTCGACGCCGCGAACGTGCATCCATTCTTCAATCTGCTTGACGCGGAACGCGGGGGAGACGACCTCGGCCAGCGTGCGCTCGAGCTGCGCCGGTTGGAGGTCGTACAGGTTCAGGCGCTCATTCGTCACTGGTCTGGTCAGTCGTTTTCACTGGCTTGCGCCAGGGGCTCTACCCGTCTCGCGCCTTTCACTTTTCGGGTCGGATCGATGCCCAGGGCACGGAGCATCGCCAGGTCGTTCACGTTGATGCGGAACTGCACTTCCTTCGGCGGTTCGGCGGGCACCACGGCCTCGTCCGTGTCGGCATCCTGCTTGTTGAGACCGATCGTTGCGTCGAGCACCACGTAGAGGTCGTAGCCCTCGTCGCGGATCTTCTGGATGTGGCGGTTGACATCTTCCGAGCCTGAAATCGACTCGTTGATCGCCGTGCCGAGCTCCTGCAGAAGCTGCCTGATCTTGTCGTCCACGCGTGTCTCCGTTAACAACACGTAAACTATTGTAAATCCAGCAGCTTATATTTACGTGTTCTACAGCGAATTATCCAAACGGCAGCGGTCTCGGTCAATATTCCGAATCGAGCGCGAGCGGAGTACACTACTTGCCCTCGCCCGCTTGCGCCTGCTGCAAACCGGTCGCCACCTCCTCCCACAGTTTGCACCAGTACGCGAGGTACTTCCGGTAGCGATTCGTCAGGCGATAGAAGTCCAGCAGGTCGAGGTGCAACTGGAACATGCGCCTGACCCGCCCGCGCAGCTCCTCCGAGTCGCGGGCGCCGCGCACGTGCAACACGCCGTCGCCATGGGCGATCTCCAGCTCGAGGAAGTTGAATGCGGGAGGGGTGGGATGTTGGAGGCGACGGCCGGAATCGAACCGGCGGATGAAGGTTTTGCAGACCTCTGCCTTACCACTTGGCTACGTCGCCCTTCCGAGGGACAGCGAGTCTAAAGAACCGGCCTCGAAGCGTCAATATTCGGCCGCCTGCGACGGCGGAAGAGGAAAACGGTCGAAGAAGAGATCGTCCGTGCCGGGACGCGGCGACATGTAGTCCGCGAAGGCGCTGAGGCGCAGCGCGTCCGGCAGCTCGACGCGGGCGCGCCGCTCGAAGTCGCGCAGCCACGCCGCGCCGGGATCGCTGCTCCAGAGCAGCTCCGTGTTCCAGGCAGCGCCGCCGACCGTGCCGCTCACGCGCTCCGGTCCGAGGAACCAGACCCGGAGGATGCGTCCCGGAGCGGGAACGGAGCCGTCGCGCTGCGAGCGCGGCTCGCGGTATGGGAAGAAGGGACGCTCGGCGGCAAACGACATCTTCACCGCGGGCGAGCGCGCGATCGCGCCCTGCTCCTTGTCGATCTTGAAGGCGGTGATCTTCCACCCCTGTTTCACGTACGCGTCGAGCCACTCCTCGAGATCGGGGGTCGTGGCGTAGCCGTGGTCGCGCAGCCAGCCGTGGAGCGCCGCCGCGTCGGTGGCCTCGAGCACGGCCGCCTCGTAGCCGGCCAGGTTCTGCGTCGACAGCACGTTCACGCCCGCGTTGGTGCCGGCGGTTTCGCTCTTGCTCGCGACGAAGTAGCCGAGCAGCGGCGTGAAGTCGGGGCGGTGCTTCGTCTCATACCGCTTCTCGCGGCGCGTGCGCTCGGCCAGCACGTCGAAGATCCCGCCGTCGACCTCCTGCAGCTCCGGCACGGTGGGCGTCGGGACGAGAAAACCGAAGTCACGCGCCTGGCCGTGGAACGTCGCGCGGCGGATGAAGTGCTGCCGCTTCGCCGCCGGCTCCCAGACGATGGCCGCCGACTCCTCGACCACGGCAATCGTTTCGCCGGCGTGGGGGGCGGGAGCGCAGGCATGCGCGTCGCGCACGCCGCCGGCGAGCAGGAGGAGCACTGCGATTTTGTGCATGTGCGTGCGATTGTAAGGGACGGGCTGAAGCCCGTCCTACGTTCAGCATGCATGCGGCGAGAAACGCGCTCAACGTAGGGCGGGCTTCAGCCCGCCCCTCCGTTACCGCGCCGCGACGATGCGCTCGATCAGCGCCTTGTCGTCCGGCAGGAGCCCCGAGGCCACGAGCCGCGGCGTCAGCTCGCGCCAGCCCGGCTGCAGGGCGAACGCGCGCGCGAAGAGCGGCAGCGCCTCGTCGACGCGCTTCATGTTCACCAGCGCCACGGCGTGCCAGTACGTCATCTCCGCGATGCGCGTCTGCGGGATGCCGGACGTCCTCCCCGCGATCGCCGCAGCGGCGCTGTACTCGCGGAGCGCGGCCTCGTTGTCCTTGTGCTCGACGGCGAGGTCGCCCGCGTTCATGTGGTTATAGGCGCGCTGCAGCGCGACCAGGCGGCGGAGCTCGGCCAGCGGATCGGCGGCATCGTCGACGCGGAGGTCGAAGGCACGGTCCTGCCACGCGCGGCCGGTCGACTTCGCGTTCACCACGATCAGCGCCGCGGACTGCTTCCCGCGGATGTCGCCGCCCACGCTCTGCGCGGCGTCGAGCGCGGCCAGCATCCGCTCGGCGAGATCCCCCTGCGTCTCCGCGTACGCTTTGGCCATCGCCGGCCACACCTTGTCGTTGGCCATGAGGTTCGCCTGCACGGCGAAGTCGCGCCCGACGTGCAGCGCGCCGCCGGCGGAGCCGCACTGGACCTGCCGCGGCGCCGAAGACCCCGAGGCGATGCTCCCCGCGGCGACGATGTCGCGCGCGCCGGTGAAGGAGGCCACGTTCCCGCTGGCATCGATGAACGCAACCTGCCGCACCTCGCACGACGCGTCGCCCCCGAGGAGCGCGCGGAGGGCGTCGGGCGCACTCTTGCCGGCGCGCAGGAGGTCCAGGCCGAGCTTGCCGTACGACGGATCGACGAAGCTCTGCGTCGCCACCGCTCCCACGCCCGCCTCCGCCCACGGCACGATCTGCCCGACGGCGAACCAGTGCGACTGCACCGCCACGCCGAGCTGCCCCGTCTGCGGATCGCGGGCGACGATCGAGTAGGTGGCGAAGAGCGGCTGCGCGAGAAGGAGAAGGAAGAGAAGGCGCTTCATGCGCCCGATTGTTGCACGCGGGCCGCGCATGCAGAACCGCGTTCGCGTCCTCCTTCCGCCCGCAGCCGTTCAACGGCAAGCAGGGCTTCCTCCTCTCCGCGTCGCCGTCGATGGCCGGAGGCAACCGCGGGCTCTGGGCGCTGCGCGTGCCTCTCGAGCACCTCGGCGCGCGGATCTATCCCGACATGTTCTCGCTCGCGCAGGCGCACACCGCATTCACGGACGACGGCCGCCTGACCAGCGACACGCTCCATAAACGTCTCGACGGGATCCTCGGCTGCTTCCTCGATCTCGTCGAAGCCGCGAAGAACTACCCCACGCTCAAGAAGCAGTGGGTCGAGTTCCTCGGCGAGCATCCCGACCAGGCCACGGATCGCGTGGAAGAGGCGGTGACGACGGCGTAGCAGCTGCCCGGAGCTCGCCGCGAGCTGCGAATGTCTGAGCGCCAGACATTCCGAGCAACCACGGGAGCTCGCGAAAGCTCGCCGCGAGCTGCGATTGTCTGAGCGCCAGATCTGCCGAGCAACGCGGAAGCTCGCGAAAGCTCACCGCGAGCTGGCGCATGTCTGAGCGCCAGACATTCGGAGCAACGCGGAAGCTCGCAAAAGCTCACCGCGAGCTGGCGCATGTCTGGGCGCCAGATATTCGGAGCAACGCGGAAGCTCGCAAAAGCTCACCGCGAGCTGGCGCATGTCTGAGCGCCAGACATTCCGAGCAACACGGAAGCTCCGGTCAGGATGAGAACGTTACAAACCGGCGCATACTGACGAAACGCAGATGAGCGACGAGGAACGCGCATTGCGCGAGCTGGTGCTGGAGCGGCCGGACGATGACGAGCCGCGGCTGCTCTATGCGACGTGGTGCGGCGGCCAGCCGGACGAAGCAACGCGGGCGCGCGAGCCGTTCATCCGCGTCCAGCTCGATCTCGCACAGCCCGGAGGATCCGTGGTGTACACGCTGCGCCAGCAGGACGAGCGGCTGCGCTTCCGGTACGGCAGGATCTGGGGCGAAGAGCTCCTGCCGCTCGTCGAGGACTTCCGCTTCGACCGCGGCTTCGTGGAGCTCGTCCGCTGTACGGCCTCGCAGTTCCTGCGCGCGGCGGGCGAGCTCCGCGCGCGCGCTCCCATTCGCCACCTCGACCTGACCGAGGCCGGCGACGCGCTGCAGGAGCTGGCGTCCTCGGAACAGTTGACCGTCATCCGTTCGCTGTCGATGCAGGCCTGCGGCCTGCGCGACGAAGACGTCGAGCGGTTCGTGCGCTCGCCGAACCTGACGTCGCTGCGCTGGCTCTCGCTCGCCGACAACGACCTCGGCCCGCGCGCGGCCGCGGCCATCGCCGACTCGCCACTCCGACAGCAACTGGCCTACGTCGACTTCAACAACAATGGCTACTCGCCGTCGGAGCAGTACGCGCACGATGACGGCTTCATCGTCGACTCCTGGCTCCCGCCGGAAGGGGTGGCGCTGGAAGAACGGTACGGGGTTCTGCCCTGGCTCCATCATCGCGCGACCTCGATGGCCGATACGATCCCGGACCGCTTCCGCGCCGGAGCTCAGGACCAGGTATCCGCGGCGGGATAGTCCCACGACAGCACGCCGGCGATCTGCTCGCCGAGCTTGGGCAGCTTTGCCTCATCGAATTCGACACTCAACCTGGTCATACCGCGTGCCAACGCGTCCGGCAGTTCGTCCGCGGTCTCGATTCCGTTGTACGGCCACGAGCGCGCGGCCACGAGAAACCGGGCCAGGTCCGCCGCGATGTCCGGGTGCCACGTTTTCGCGAGGTGCCTGGCCAGCTCGTGCTCCGGCGCCGTGTTCCAGTTCAGGTTCGGCCGGCTGGCGTCGAAGAAGCCGTTTGCGTAGGCGACGTTCGCGCCGGCCAGGATGAATCCCCCCTGCACGGCCGAAACGGGCAGGCCGGCCTGGTAGGTCATCATCTTCTTGAAGGCCTCATTTTCCGCGAGGCCAGGGAAGACCGCCGCGGCCGCGCCCATCACCCGTACGGCGCCGCCGTCGGCGCCGAGAGCGACCATCCGGCCGTCATCGGCGACGATCGGCGTGAATATGAGATCGGAGAGCATGCTCGGCTCTCCGGGCACGTTCTGCTGCTGCCCGCAGCAGAGGATCAGACGGTCGTACTGGTCTTCCGCGCGCGCCTTGCACAATTCCGGGTGCGCGTTCCTGTAGTCGTCGGAGAACAGGAAATAGTCTTTGCCGCCGGCCAGTGCGGAGGCATTCTCCCAGTGGTCAATGATCCCGATGTTCTCCGCCACGCGCACGCCGATGCGCAGCAAGCCGACGTCGTCGCGCACCAGCCTCCGGACGATCGTGTTGTGGCACCAGCGCCAGTGCGGCGAGGCCGGGAAGATCGAAACGCCGGTGTCGTACACGCCCGGGCTCTTGCGGACATGATCGAGATCGCCGACGCTCATCGGCACGCGCTTGCCCCCGATGGTTTTCTTTCCGCAGAGCGGATCGTTCCGGCGGAAGACAAAGGTGGGATTGTGCAGCCAGTTGCGCGCGTACCAGTCGACCTGGATGCTCTTCCCTTTCTGCACCTCATCGGCGGCGCGCTCGATCTGATTGAGGCCCACTCCGCCCCCTCCGTAAACACAGACGCGCGTCTTGTCGGCCCATTCCGTCGCCGCGACCATGCCGTCGATGCCGTGGATGACCTGCCGCTGCAGCATCTCCTTCTTCCTCAGCCGGATCGGCACCCACGGCGGCGTCTTCTGCAGCGGCTCCAGCACGCTCTGATCGGCCAGCTCGCCGGTGGCCAGCACGGTGCGCATCTGTCCGGCACCGCTGCAGAGATCGATCAGCGCCGCGTACACCAGCTCGAGCGACTGGTCCGGCTTGACGACCACGAGGCGATACGGTGCGCCTTTGTTGGCGAACGGCGTCTTCAGCTGCTCCTCGATCGCTCCGCGGTCGAGGCCGAGCCCGGCCAAGCCGTCCAGAATGCTCGTCCATTTCGTCGACGAGAGATTGGGGCTCGGCTTCTGGATGGCCGCCACCCATCCTTCGAGAAACGCCGGCTCGAACCTAGAGAGAAGCACCGTCTCGGTCCTGGTGCTGGCCGCGAAGATCGCGGAGCTGAGGGCGTTGCGAATCGAGGAGTTCGTCGTCGGCACCGGCGCGTGATAGCCGGGCATCCGCATCAGAAACGCCGGCTGCCCCATGCCGTGATCGTGGTAGAGCAGCCAGGGATCGCCGAAGCCGACGTGCAACACGGGCAGTTTGCCGATCCGCTCCCGTCCCCACTTCGATTGCCGCAGCGTGGTGTGATTGACCATCGCCGCCGCCCCTTCGCCGACGATGACGTACCAGATCGGCGGCGGCGGCACGGAGAGCGTGTCATTGCGCGTGTCCGACAGATTGATGCCGAGGTGCCCCATGAGCACCAGGATCCGCCGGGCAGCTCGTTCGCCGCTCACGAGCTGCCGCTCTCCGCGGGCGGCGGCGGGAAGGCCGCTCCGGAGTCGTGCAGTTCCTGCAGCTTGCCGCGCGTCGCGTCGTCGAGCTCTCCCGTCGCGCTCAAGCCGAACCGCGCCTGAAACGCCTGCAGCGCCTGCCGCGTCTCGTCGTTCAGCACGCCGCCGGCCTCGCCGCATGGGAAGCCGAGGTTGTTCAGGCGCATCTGCACGCCGGAGAGCTCCATGATCGGGTCGAGAAAGCCGAAGTCGATCAGCACCGTCAGCCCGTCGGTGCCGAGGACGAGCTCTCCTTTCGTGGCGGCGGCGGGAACGTGGACGTGAATCATGCCGTCCGCGTCGGTGGTCCCCTCCACGACGCGGTCGCCCACCGTCAGGCGGAACGGCTCGTTCGCGCGCGGCTTGTCGGCCACGAGCACGCGCAGGCGATAGGTGGGAGGGATGTTCTTCCGCCGGAACACGTGGCGCACGCCGGTGGCGACGCGCACCTGCTTCGGGATGATGTCCGGGATCGTCACCACGTCACCGGGCAGCAGCTCGTTCATGTGCGCGCGCTGCGACTTGAGCGCCGCGTTCTCGGGCGCGTTCCAGATGGTCTCCGGATCATGGCCGTACAAGGCCGCGAACCGGACCACGCTGTCTCCCTGCTTTACGGTGATCCGCCTCGCCATCGCGAGCCAACCCTGACTGTCTGGATGGAGAGATAGTACTCCCGGTCGGGTCGTCCTTCGCCACCGGCCGGCGCGCGCGAGCAGCGCGTGCTCCTCGGAAGGCGCACACCGCATTCAAGGACGACGGCCGCCACGGCCTCACTCGATCTTCTTCAGCTCGCGCGACTGCCCGCCCTGGTTCAGCGTCACGCCGCTGGCGACGCCGCGCTCGTCGAACCGGAAGACCAGCTCCACGTCGGTCACCTTCGCGAACCACGTCGTCTCCGACTCGGGGAAGAGCGGCATTTCGCGTCCGCCACTGGGGGCTGCGACGAGGCCGCCGTCCTTGCGCGAGATGGTCAGCACGGTGGTGGGCGAGAGCTCGTACTTGCCGGTGTAGCGGTCGAGCTTCGCCGGATCGATGGCGATGACGGTGCGCGTGACGAGCTTCTCGTCCGTCTTCGGCGAGCGCGTTTTCGTGCTGCCCGATTCGAGCGTCAGCGCGGTGATGTTGCCCGCGGCGTCGCGCTCGAAGCTCATGCGGTTGAAGGAGCCGCGGAAGCGGAATTCGTCCTTGCCGGCGGGGAACATCTCCAGGCGCGAGCCGCCGTCGCGCAGCGAGTAGATCTTCCCCTCCTCGACGATCACTTTCCGCCGCGTCTTCTCGTCGATGCGGTACACGCCGGCGTAGGCCTCCAGCTCCGCGGGCGTCATCTTCACTTCCCCCGTATCCCACGGCTTGCCGATCGCCTCGAGCGCGAGGAGGCCCGTGACGAAGTCGGGATCGAATGCCTGATTGTTGGTGAGCACGGCAACGTAGAGGTGGTGCTCCGGCAGCCACATCGCGTGCGAGCTGTAGCCGTGGATCGAGCCGCCGTGCTGGATGACACGTTCTCCCGCGACCGGGGAGAGCCGCCAGCCATAGCCGTAGCCGCTGTCTTCGCCGCTGGTGAGGCGATACGGCGTCCAGGCCTTGTCGACCAGCTTCCGGTCGACGACCTTTCCCGCGGCCACGGCCGCCGTCCAGCGCGCGAGATCGTCGACGGTCGAGAGCAGCGCGCCGGCCGCGTACGGAATGGACATGCTCACGTAGTCGGCGTTGACGACCTTGCCGCCGGCAAGGCTGTAGCCCGGCACGCGCCCGGGCACGATGGGCCGCGTGGAGCCGTAGCGCGTGTGCGTCAGCCCGGCGCGCGGAAAGACGTTCTTCTCCAGGTACTCGGCATAGGGCATCCCCGAGACCTGCTCGACGATCATGCCGAGGAGGGTGTAGCCGCTGTTGTTGTACGACCACTTCGTGCCGGGATCGAACCGCATCGGCTCGTCGCGCACCGTGTCGATGATCTGCTGCGGCGTCAGCTCCTCCGTCAGGCGCTTCCGGAGCTCCGCCTTGTCGGTATAGCTCGGGATGCCCGACGTGTGCGTGAGGAGGTGCTCGATGGTGACGGTCTTGCCGCCGGTCGGCACCGCCGGGAAGTACTTGGCGAGCGGATCGTCGAGTGCGACCTTGCCGCTCTCGACGAGCTGCAGGACGGCCGCGGCCGTGAACTGTTTGGTGATCGAGCCGATGCGGAAGACGGCCTCGGGCGTCATCTTCGTCCCCTGCTCGAGGTCGGCCATGCCGTAGCCCTTGCGCAGGAGCGGCGTGCCGCCCTTCGTGACGAGCACCGCCGCGCCGGGCGCGTTCTCCTTGAAGTGTTTCGCGGCCAGGACGTCGAGCCGCTGCGCGAGCGCCTCGGCGGCGGCGAGCGGGAAGTTGAGGAAGAGGAGGAGCGCGACAATCGCGGAATGGAGAGCCGTCATGCAGGGTGATTACGCTGCACGACGGCTCGATGTAGACAGCTACGCCACTTTCGCACTCTCCACCGTGCCGTGGCTCAGGTACTCCTCCTGCGAGAAGTCGTCGACCTGGATGGCCTCGTGGCGGAGCTCCTCGGCGCGCGCGAGCAGCGCGTGCTCGCCGGCGGTGATCACGCCGTTCGCGAGCGCGCTGTCGTAGAGCGCGGGGCCCTTCGCCCTGGCCAGCGTCTTCGCCTTCACGGCCGCGCGGACCTTACCGTCGACGGCCTCGGCGAGCTTCACGGTGCGGAACGCTTCCTCGAGCAGCGCGAGCTGGCCGTCGGCGGGCATGTAGATCCCCTCGGTCAGGCGGGTGCGCTGCTCGGAGTCGGTCATCATCAGCGAGGCGATCTTGTGCGTCTGGCGGTCGTTCGCGTCGCGCGCCAGCGCGTTCAGGTGCGACCACGCGTACAGCGGGCCGCGGAAGAGCCAGGTCAGGCCCGGCACCGGCAGGTTGGCGAAGATGCCGTCGAAGGCCTTCTGGATCTCGTGCAGGGCGTGATTCATCGAGAAGTGCACGAACGGCAGGTCCTCGCGGCGGCGCCCTTCCGCCTCATAGCGGCGCAGCACCGCGGTGCCGATGTACATCCACGACAGCGCGTCGGCGAAGCGTCCGGTGAGCTTCTCCTTCAGCTTCAGCGAGCCGCCCAGCGCGCCCATGGCGATGTCGGACAGGATGGCGAACGTGGCCGAGGCCCACGACAGCTTGCGGTAGTAGCGGGCCGTGGGGCCGCTGACCGGGCTGCCGGCCAGCGCGCCGCGCGTCAGCGACAGCACGACGGAGCGGAAGAGGGTGCGGACGATGTGCCCGAGGTGTCCCCAGAACGCGCGGTCGAAGGCGACCAGATCGCGCGCGGCGATGGCCTCCACTTCCTTCAGCGCGAACGGATGCGCGCGCAGCGCGCCCTGCCCGAAGATGATCAGCGTGCGCGTGAGGATGTTGGCCCCTTCGACGGTGATGCCGATGGGGGTGGCGATGTAGTAGTGCGCGAGCAGATTGCGCGGACCGCGGGAGATGCCCGAGCCGCCGGCGACGTCCATGGCGTCGTTGATGATCTTGCGGCCGATCTCGGTAGCGTTGTACTTCGCCATGGCCGTGACGACCGCGGGCTTGCTGCCCTGGTCGATCGCGCCGAGGGTGAACTTGCGCATGGCCTCGAGCAGATAGTTGTAGCCGGCGATGCGCGCCACCGGCTCCTCGATCCCCTCGAACTTGCCGATCGGGAGACCGAACTGCTTGCGCACCGAGGCGTAGGCGCTGACCACGCGCGCGCCGAGCTTCGTGCCGCCCGCGCTCTGCGCCGGCAGCGAGACGCCGCGGCCCGCGGCCAGCGACTCGGTGAGCATGCGCCATCCCTTGCCCGCCCATTCCGGGCCGCCGATGATGGCGTCGACCGGCACGACCACGTCGTGGCCCTGCGTCGGGCAGTTGTAGAACGGCGTGCCGAGGGGATCGTGGCGGCGTCCGATGACCACGCCCGGCACGTCGGTCGGAACCAGCGCGCAGGTGATGCCGAGATCCTCGCCGCGGCCGAGGAGGTTCTCCGGATCGCGCAGCTTGAAGGCCAGGCCGAGGAGCGTCGAGATCGCGGCCAGGGTGATGTAGCGCTTGTTCCAGTTCAGGCGAAGGTAGAGCTTCCCGTCGTCCCCTTTGAAGACGGTGCCGCTCGAGGTGATCCCGCCGGCGTCGGAGCCGGCGCCCGGCTCGGTGAGCGCGAAGCAGGGGATCTCCTCGCCGGTGGCCAGCTTCGGCAGCAGGCGGCGCTTCTGCTCGTCGGTGCCGTAGTGCGCGAGCAGCTCGGCCGGGCCGAGGGAGTTCGGCACCATGACCGTGATGCAGAGCGGGATGGAGCGGGTGGCCAGCTTCTGAATGACTTCGCTGTGGGCGAAGGCGGAGAAACCGAGACCGCCGTACTCCTTCGGGATGATCATGCCGAGGAACTTCTCGCGGCGGATGATGTCCCACGCGGCCTGCGGCAATTCGCGCTCTTCCCACACTTCCCAGTCGTCGACGACGCGGCAGAGCTCCTCGACGGGACCGGCCAGGAAGGCCTGCTCCTCGGCGGTGAGCGTCGGCCACGGCTCGTTCATGAGCTTCTTGAAATCGGGCTTGCCGGAGAAGAGCTCCGCCTCCGCCCAGACGGAGCCGGCCTCGATGGCGGTGCGCTCCGTCTCCGAGACCGCGGGCATGATCGGCCCGAGGATCTTCATGATGACGCTCGAGAGAAGCGCGCGCCGGATCGGCCGGATGACGAGGATCGCCACCACGACCGCGAGCACGACTCCCAGGATGATCAGTATCTGCACGATGACTCCTTCTATCCTCGAACATCGAAACGCTCTCGGCGGGCTGTTGATTCGCATTGTCTACGAACGCGTCCGAACCAGCGACGGCGGCTGGTGCGCTGATTGTGGAGAATGGAGTCATGCAACTCGGCATCACCACCTTCGGCGAGCTCACTCCCGATCCGCGGACGGGGAGCACGATCGGTCCGGGCGAGCGGATCTGCAACCTGATCGAGGAGATCGAGCTGGCCGAGCAGGTGGGGCTGGAGGTCTTCGGCGTCGGCGAGCACCATCGCCCTGATTTCGCCGTCTCCGCGCCGGCGGTCGTGCTCGCGGCGGCGGCGGCGCGGACGAAGACGATCCGGCTGGCCAGCGCGGTGACGGTGCTCAGCTCCGACGACCCAGTGCGCGTCTACCAGGACTTCGCCACGCTCGACCTCCTGTCGCGGGGACGCGCGGAGATCTGGGCCGGGCGCGGCTCGTTCATCGAGTCGTTCCCGCTGTTCGGGCAGGACCTCGCGCACTACGACGAGCTGTTCGCGGAGAAGCTGGGATTGCTGCTCGAGGTGCGCGAGCACGAGCGGGTCACGTGGTCGGGCGTGCATCGCCCCGCCATCGAGGACCGCGGCGTCTATCCGCGCGCGCAACAGGCGCCGCTGCCGGTCTGGATCGCGGTCGGCGGCACGCCGCAGTCGGCCATCCGCGCCGGCACCCTCGGCCTGCCGATGGTGCTGGCCATCATCGGCGGCATGCCGGAGAGCTTCAAGCCGTTCGTGGAGCTCTATCGCGAGGCGGCGCAGCGCGCCGGCCACGATCCGGCGAAGATGACCCTGGCCGTCAACTCGCACGGCTATGTCGGCCGCGACTCGAGACAGACCGCCGACGAGTACTTCGGCCCCTACTCGGCGATGATGAACAAGATCGGCGAGGAGCGCGGCTGGCGCCCGATGTCGCGCACGCAGTACGACGCCATGCGCTCGCGCCGCGGCGCGCTGCTGGTCGGCAGTCCGCAGGAGCTGATCGACAAGATCCTCTACGAGCACGAGCTCTTCCGGCTCGACCGCTTCCTGCTCCACGTCAGCGTCGGCACGCTGCCGCACGACCAGGTGCTGCGCGCGATCGAGCTGTTCGGCAGCGAGGTCGCGCCGGCGGTGCGGAAGGGGACTTGAGTGTGTTGCTGTGTTGCTGGTTGCTGGTTCGTTGCGGCTTTACGCAAGAGCACCACGAACCAGCAACCAGCAACACAGCAACCGCGTCAGCGCAGTTCCCGCGCGCGGGCGAGCATTTCCTCAGGACGGGCGCGCACGCGATAGTCCTCAGTCAGATTGCGCCAGCGCACCGTGCCGGTGCGGTCGATGAGGAACTCTGCCGGACGGGCCACGTCCGCGTGAAGCAAGTCATAGCGGCGGATGACGCTCGCATCGCGATCCGAGAGGATGGGAAACGTGTAGCCCGCCTTGCGCGCGAGGTCCGCCGAAACCGCCGGCGCGTCCACACTGATGGCGACGGGCCGCACACCCAGCCGCTCGAAGTCGGCAAGACGCTGCTGAATACTCCGTAACTCGGAGTTGCAGAACGGTCACCAGTAGCCGCGATAGAAGACCAGCAGCACCCCGTTCGAGCCGGCCAGCGTCTGCGACAGCGAGACCGGGCGCCCCTGCGTGTCCGGCAGCGCAAAGTCGGGCGCCTTCTGCCCGACCCGCGGCGCCGCCGCCGCCACCGGCAGGTCCCTCGAGAAGACCGTCACGAGATACGTGAACAGGCCGATCACGAGAAATCCGAGCACCACGCCGATCGACGCCAGAATCTTTCGCCGCGCCTGCCGCCAGCCCGAGATCAGCAGCCAGGCCGCCACGGCGAAGAGCGCGAACGGCACCCACGGCACGTCGCGCGTCGGGATGAACCGCGCGAAGAACATGTAATAGCTGAGGAAGGCGATGATGCAGAGGACCAAGCCGCTCCAGACCTTCATGCGCTTCATGGTAGCAATACGGGGTTGCTGGTTGCTGGTTGTTGGTTCGTGGTGGCATCTCGCCAGAAGCCACCACGAACCAGCAACCAGCAACACAGCAACCACATCGCAACCGTTCCGTTGCTTGACGCCCGCGATTCCCCGCGCGCATACTCCTGTCCGATGTTCACCAGCCGCCAGCTCGACGCAGTTTGTTGTCGCATGCACACCATGCGCGCGAACGCGTCTGCGCCGCTGGGACCCTGTTGACCGAGACCGGCACGGTACTCGTCATCCATCGAGCCCCTCACCAGACGCGATCGCGGTGAGGGGTTTTCGTTTTCAGGGTCGAAGAACATGTCTACGCTGCAGATTCACAGGCTCAGTCATCTCCGCGCACTCGAGGCGGAGAGCATCCACATCATCCGCGAGGTGGCTTCCGAGCTGGCCCGCCCGGTGATGCTCTACTCCATCGGCAAGGACTCCTCGGTCATGCTGCGCCTGGCGCAGAAGGCCTTCCATCCCGAGCCCGTCCCCTTCCCTCTCCTGCACATCGACACCGGCTACAAGTTCCGGGAGATGATCGAGTTCCGCGACCGCTACCCGCGCGAGCAGGGCTTCACGCTGATCGTGCACACCAACCGCGCGGCGCTCGACGACGGCGTCAACCCCTTCCGCGTCGGCACGCAGCTCTGCTGCGAGATGCTCAAGACCAAGGCCCTCCTCGACGCCCTGCGCGAGGGCGGGTGGGACGCCGCGTTCGGCGGCGCGCGCCGCGACGAAGAGCGCTCCCGCGCCAAGGAGCGCATCTACTCCTTCCGCGACACGCGCGGGCAGTGGGACCCTAAGAACCAGCGCCCCGAGCTGTGGAACCTCTACAACGGCCGCGTGGCGCCGGGCGAGAGCATCCGCGTCTTTCCCCTCTCCAACTGGACGGAGCTCGACGTCTGGCAGTACATCGAGCTCGAAGGCATCCCCATCGTGCCGCTGTACTTCGCGAAGGAGCGGCCGATGCTGGTGCGCGGCAACGCGCTCATCCCCGTCGAGCAGAGCTTCATCCCCCGCGGGGAAGGAGAGGCGCCGCAGCTCGTGCGCTGCCGCATGCGCTCCCTCGGCTGCAGCCCCTGCACGGGCGCGATCCGCTCGGACGCCGACACGGTGCCGAAGATCATCGCGGAGCTGGCCTCGTTCCGCCGCTCCGAGCGCGAGAACCGCGCCATCGACCACGACACCGACGGCTCGATGGAGCTGAAGAAACGGGCGGGGTACTTCTGATGCTGCGCCTGATCACATGCGGCAGCGTGGACGACGGCAAGTCGACCCTCATCGGGCGCCTGCTGTACGACTCGCAGAGCGTGCTCGAGGACCAGCTCCTCGCCGCCGGCCGGGCCAGCGTCCGCCGCAATGCCGAGGGGATCGACCTCTCGCTGCTGACGGACGGCCTGCGCGCGGAGCGCGAGCAAGGCATCACCATCGACGTCGCCTACCGCTACTTCGCCACGCCGCGGCGCAAGTTCATCCTGGCCGACACGCCGGGGCACGAGCAGTACACGCGCAACATGGCCACGGCCGCGTCGACGGCCGAGCTGGCGCTGCTGCTCATCGACGCCCGCCACGGCCTGCGCCCGCAGACCCGGCGCCACGCGCGCATCGCCGCGCTCCTCGGCGTGCGCACGCTCGTGGTGGTGGTGAACAAGATGGACCTCGTGGGGTGGGACGAGAGCGTCTTTCGCGGCATCGAGCGCGACTTCACCGCGCTGGCCGCGACGCTGCCCCCCATGACCCTGCACTTCATCCCCATCAGCGCGTTCGACGGCGCCAACGTCGTCCGGCAATCGGAGGAGATGCCGTGGTACGACGGCGCGCCGCTGCTCGCGCTCCTCGAGACCATCGACGTTTCCCGCGACGACGTGGCCGCGCCGTTCTTCTTCCCCGTGCAGCGCGTGCTCCGTCCCGACCAGGATTTCCGCGGCTACGCGGGACAGATCGCCGCGGGCGTGGTGCGTCCCGGCGACCGCGTCACCGTGCTCCCCGGCGGACGCACGACCTGCGTGGCGCGGATCTCCACGTATGACGGCGAGCTCGATCTCGCCCACGCGCCGATGTCCGTCACCCTCACCCTCGAGGACGAGCTCGACGTCTCGCGCGGCGACGCGCTCTGCGCGGCCGACGACGCCCCGGTGGCGGCCCAGCACCTCGCGGCGACGCTGATCTGGTTCTCCTCGACGCCGCTGCGGAGCGACCGCTCGTACATCGTCAAGCACACCACGCGCACCACGCGCGCCAGCGTGCGGCACGACGGCGCCGTGGCCATGAACGACATCGTGCAGGTCGAGCTGGAGACCTTCCGCCCGCTGGTCGTGCGCCCCTACGGCGAGAGCCGCGCCGCGGGCAGCTTCATCCTCATCGATCCCGTCACCAACGAGACCGTGGCCGCGGGATTGGTGGATAGCGTGCTCGAAGAGCGGCGCGAGCAGGCGGGACGCATCATCGCCGCCCGCAACGAAGACGAGGCGCTCGAGCTGCACCGCGCCTGGCTCGCCGAGGGGGCGCGCGTGGTGGTGCTGAACGACGCGCCGCAGGACGTCGTCGACGGCCTGCTGGCCATGCAGTTCGTGGTCGTGACGGCCCCCTGTTGTCGCTGACGCACACCCCTCCTCCGTCAGCCGGCCGTCCGCGAGGTTCCGATGATTCGAATGCTTCTGACGTTTTTCCTCTTCACGCTGCAGGCGCAGCAGCCGAAGAGCGTCCAGCTCCTCAACGTCTCGTACGACCCGACGCGCGAGCTCTATCAGGAGATCAACGCCGCCTTCGCCCGGCAGTGGAAGGCGAAGACGGGACAGACCGTGGTCATCCGCCAGTCGCACGGCGGCTCGTCGAAGCAGGCCCGCGCGGTCCTCGACGGACTGCAGGCCGACGTGGTCACGCTCGCCCTCGCCTCCGACATCGACGCCCTGGCCGCCGCGGGCCTCGTCGCGCGCGACTGGCAGCGCCGCTTCCCGCACAACAGCGCGCCGTATACGTCGACCATCGTCTTCCTCGTCCGCAAGGGCAACCCGAAGAAGATCCGCACGTGGGACGACGTCGTCCGCCCCGGCGTCTCCGTCATCACCGCGAATCCGAAGACGTCCGGCGGCGCGCGCTGGACGTATCTCGCCGCGTACGGCTACGCGCTCGAGAAATCCAGGGGCAACGCGGCCCAGGCGCGCGCGTTCGTGGCCCGCCTCTACCGCAACGTGCCGGTGCTCGACTCCGGCGCGCGCGGTGCGACGACGACCTTCGCCGAGCGCGGCATCGGCGACGTGCTGCTGGCGTGGGAGAACGAGGCCCACCTGGCGCTGCGCGAGCTGGGGGCGGGCCGCTTCGAGATCGTCGTGCCGCCGTCGAGCATCCTCGCCGAGCCGCCGGTGGCCGTCGTGGACAAGGTCGTGGCGCGGCGCGGGACCGCGACGGTGGCGCGCGCGTACGTCGAGTTCCTCTACTCGGCCGAGGGACAGGCTATCGCGGCGAAGCACGCGTACCGGCCGCGGAGCGGCGGGCTCTGGAGTGCGGCAGCGCCAGCTGCCGCTCTCCATGCCGCAGCGCCAGCTGCGGCTGGCGCATCGAGAGCGGCAGCTGGCGCTGCCGCAGTCCAGAGCGGGCCCGCCCCACTGCGCCTCTTCACCGTGGCGCAGCTCGGGGGGTGGGCGGCCGTGCAGAAGGCGCACTTTGCCGACGGCGCGGCGTTCGACCGGATCTTCGAGGTGTGGCAATGAAACGCTTCGCGCTTCCCGGCTTCGGCCTCTCCACCGGCTTCACCGTGCTCTACCTCGGCCTGCTGGTGCTGATCCCGCTGTCGACCGTGGTCGTCAATACATTGAATCTCAGCTGGCCGGCGTTCTGGGCCATCGCCTCGGCGCCGCGCGCCGTGGCCTCGTACCGCCTCACCTTCGGCGCGTCGCTGCTGGCGGCGCTGATCAACGGCGTGGCCGGCTTCCTCGTGGCCTGGGTGCTGGTGCGCTACCGCTTTCCGGGACGCCGCTTCGTCGACGCGCTGATCGACCTCCCCTTCGCGCTGCCGACCGCCGTGGCCGGGATCACCCTGGCCACGCTCCTCGGCCCGCGCGGCTGGATCGGCGCGCCGCTCGCGCAGGCGGGGATCGCCGCCGCCTTCTCGCCGTTCGGCATCGTCGTGGCGCTCACGTTCGTCGGACTGCCGTTCGTCGTGCGCACCGTGCAGCCGGTGCTGGAAGACCTCGCGCCGGAGCTGGAGGAAGCGGCGGCCACGCTCGGCGCCACGGCTGGTCAGACTTTCCGGCGCGTGCTCCTGCCGCACGTGCTGCCCGCCGCCATCACCGGTCTCGCGCTGGCGTTCGCGCGGTCGATCGGCGAGTACGGGTCGGTGATCTTCGTCGCGGGAAACATGCCGATGCGCACCGAGATCACGCCGCTGCTGATCGTGACGAAGCTCGAGCAGTTCGACTACGCGGGGGCGAACGCGCTCGCGCTGGTGATGCTGGTCGTCTCGTTCGCGCTGCTGCTGGCGATCAACGGGCTGCAGCGATGGAGTGCGCGATGAGCGGGGCGGTGGTGTCGCTTGCGACGGCGGCGGCGGGACGCCGCCGCGACAGCCGGCGGGACGCCGGCGGTCCGCTGGTGTTGCTCGCGCTGGCGTTTGTGGGAGTGCTCGTGATCGCTCCGCTGGCGCTGGTGTTCGTGGAGGCGTTTCGGAAGGGGTTCGCGGCGATCGCGGAGCCGGATGCGCTGGCGGCGATCCGCCTCACGCTGCTCACGGCCGCCATCGTGGTACCGCTGAACACGCTGTTCGGGCTGGCGGCGGGATGGGCGCTGACGCGCTTCGACTTCCGCGGGAAGAGCGTGCTGCTCACGCTGATCGACCTGCCGTTCGCGGTCTCGCCGGTCATCGCCGGCCTGCTCTTCATCCAGCTCTTCGGCACGCGCGGCCCGCTCGGCGCGTGGCTGGGCGAGCGCGGGCTGCAGGTCGTCTTCGCCACGCCGGGGATCGTCCTGGCCACGCTCTTCGTCACCTTCCCCTTCGTCGCCCGCGAGCTGATCGCGTTCATGGAGACGCAGGGGCGGGAGCAGGAGGAAGCGGCCACGGTCCTCGGCGCGAGCGGCTGGCAGACCTTCGTCCGCGTGACGCTGCCGAACATCAAGTGGGGGCTGCTGTACGGCGTGATCCTCTGCAACGCGCGGGCGATGGGAGAGTTCGGCGCCGTCTCCGTCGTCTCCGGCCACGTGCGCGGCGAGACCAACACCATGCCGCTGCACGTGGAGGTCCTCTACAACGAGTACCAGCTCTCCGGCGCCTTCGCCGTGGCCTCGCTGCTCACGCTGCTGGCCCTGGTCACGCTCGCCGCCCGCCACTTCATCGAATCACGCAAGGGGGAACCCTCATGAGCATCGACGTCGTGCACGTCACCAAGAACTTCGGCGCGTTCCGCGCGGTCGACAACGCGTCGTTCCGCGCGAAGACGGGAGAGCTGGTCGCGCTCCTCGGTCCCTCGGGATCGGGGAAGACTTCCCTCCTGCGCATCATCGCCGGCCTGGAGCTCCCCGACTCCGGCGCGGTCTTTTTCCACGAGGACGACGTCACGTACCGCGCCACGCGCGAGCGCAACGTCGGCTTCGTCTTCCAGCACTACGCGCTCTTCCGCCACATGACGGTGTTCGAGAACGTCGCCTTCGGGCTGCGCGTGCGCAACGTCCCGCGCCCGGCCGCCGACGCGCGCGTCCGCGAGCTGCTGCAGCTCGTGCAGCTCACCGGCTACGAGCGCCACTATCCCACGCAGCTCTCGGGCGGCCAGCGGCAGCGCGTGGCGCTGGCGCGCGCCCTGGCGCCCGATCCGAAGCTGCTCCTGCTCGACGAGCCGTTCGGCTCCCTCGACGCGCGCGTGCGGCAGGAGCTGCGCGCCTGGCTGCGCCGCCTGCACGACGAGATTCACACCACCAGCATCTTCGTCACGCACGACCAGGAGGAGGCGTTCGCCGTCGCCGACCGCGTGGTGGTCATCGACCGCGGACGCGTGCAGCAGGTCGGCGCGCCGCGCGACATCCTCCACGCCCCCGCGAACGCGTTCGTCGCGGACTTCATCCACGCCACGACCGGCCCCCGCGCCGCAGGATTCTGACCATGACCGCCACCGTCGAAACGAAAGCGCAGAAAGTGGAGCGCCTCAAGCGCGAGAAGAATCCGTGGGAGGCGCTCGACGAGCTGCGCGCCTTCGCCCCCCTCGGCTTCGAGAACATCCCCGCCGACTGGCTCGGCACGTACCTGCGCTGGTGGGGCGTCTATACGCAGGGCGACGGCGCGGGCGTCCTCGGCGGCGCGAAGGGGGAAGGGCGCGCGGCGCCGTTCTTCATGGCCCGCATCCGCCTGACGAACGGCCTCGTCGACAGCCACCAGTTGCGCACCATCGCCCGCGTCGCGGAAAAGTACGCCCGCGGCACGGCCGACATCACCGTGCGGCAGAACATCCAGCTCCACTGGATCCGCATCGAGAACCTCCCCGACGTCCTGGACGAGCTCTGGAGCGCGGGCCTGACCACCATGGGCTCGTGCGGCGACGACACGCGCAACATCACCGGCTGCCCGCTGGCGGGCATCGACGCGGACGAGCTGCTGGACGCCTCGCCGCTCGCGCTCGAGGTCACGCGGCAGCTCGTCGGCAACGCGGAGTTCTACAACCTGCCGCGCAAGTTCAAGGTGGCCATCACCGGCTGCCGCTCCTGGTGCTCGTATCCGGAGATCAACGACGTGGCCCTGACCGCGATCGAGCAGCGGGGAGAGGTCGGCTTCTCGCTGCGCGTGGCCGGCGGACTCTCGTCGGAGCCGCACCTGGCCGTACGCGTGCCGGTGTTCGTCCGCCAGGGTGAGGCGATCGCGGTGGTGCGCGCGATCGCGGAGATCTTCCGCGAGGCCGAGGAGCTGCGCGAGCACCGCGACAAGGCGCGGCTCAAGTACCTCTTCCTCCGCCACGGCTGGACGGCCGAACGGATGCGCGCCGCGATCGAGCAGCGCCTCGGCTACGCCCTCGAGACGCTCGAGCGCGACACGCCCCCTCCCGGCGTCTACCGCGATCACGTCGGCGTGCATCCGCAGCAGCAGGAGGGGTTGAGCTACGTCGGCATCAACGTGCTGCGCGGACGGGTCACGCCGCTGCAGCTCGTCACCGCCGCCGATCTCGCGGAGCGTTACGGCACGGGCCAGCTCCGCACGACGAACATGCAGAACCTGCTCATCCCGAACGTGCGCCACGAGGACGTGCGCGCGGTGGTGACGGGGCTCGAGAGCGCGCGCCTGCCGGTGGCCGCGTCGCCGTTCGCGCGCGGCGCGGTGGCCTGCACGGGGATGGAGTTCTGCAAGCTGGCCATCACGGAGACGAAGTCGTTCACGCGCTGGCTGGTGCACGAGCTCGAGGAGCGCCTGCCCGGGTTCGCCGAGGAGCTGCGGCTCAACGTCACCGGCTGCCCGAACAGTTGCGGACAGCACTGGATCGCCGACATCGGCATCGAGGGAAAGAAGGTGCGCGACGGCGGCCGGATGGTCGACGCGTACTACTTCTGCGTCGGCGGCGCCGTCGGCGCGCATCCGGCCATCGCGCGGCCGGTCGGCTATCGCTGCGCGGCCACCGACGTCCCCGATGCGATCGAGCGGCTGCTGCGCTCGTACCTGGCGCTGCGCGAGGAAGGGGAGTCGCTGCGCGAGTTCTTCGCCCGGCACTCGACCGACGCGCTGCGGAGCTATCTCGCCGGCATGCCCGCGGAAGCGGTGGAGCGCGATCGCCCCGCCGCCGCACCACCGCACGGACTGGAGGTCTGACATGAACACGACTCATCTGCTCGGAATGCTGCTGTTCACTCTCGCCGGAGCCGCGACGTGGCTCGGCCGCCGGACGACCACGCTCCGCGGCGCGCTGCTGGTCTGGCTCGCCTACGTCGCGTCGCTCCTCGGCGGCACGGCACTGCTGGTCCCATGAAAGGAGCGACGATGATGCTTCCCAACGCCGAACCATGGACGCCCGCGGGACTGCTGCAGTGGGCGGCCGGGCAGTACTCCCCGAACGTCGCCATCGCCTCGAGCTTCGGGGCAGAGGACGTGGTGCTGATCGACCTCGCCGCGCGCGTGGCGCCGTCGATCCGGATCTTCACGCTCGACACGCACGTGCTCTTCCCCGAAACGTACGCGCTCATCGAGCGCGTCGAGTCGCACTACGACATCCGCGTGGAGCGCACGGAGACGTCACCCGCCGCGACGGACGGTCTCTGGGCCACGGATCCCGACCGCTGCTGCCAGCTGCGCAAAGTGGAACCGCTGCGGCAGAAGCTGGCCACGCTCCAGGCCTGGATCACCGGCATCCGCCGCGACCAGTCCCCGGCGCGCGCGCACAGCCGCAAGCTCGAATGGGACGCGAAGTTCGGCCTGGTGAAGGTGAACCCCCTCGCCAACTGGACGTCGCAACAGGTCTGGCAATACATCCACGACCACGACGTCCCCTACAACCCGCTGCACGACCGCAACTACCCGAGCATCGGCTGCACGCACTGCACGCGCGCCGTGCTTCCCGGAGAGGACGCACGCGCGGGGCGGTGGAGCGGGCTGGCAAAAACGGAGTGCGGGCTGCACGCCTAAGTCCCCTCTCCCCACCGCGTGGGGAGAGGGCTAAGCAGACCGCACTGGCTTCGCCAACGAAAGCACAAGCGGACCGCCGGCGTCCCGCCGGCTGTCTGTGGCGGCGTCCCGCCGCCACTGTGCGGGCGAGACGCCCGCACAAACAGCCGGCGAGGACGCCGGCGGTCCGTTGGCGAAGCCAGTGCGGGCGGCTTAGGGTGAGGGGCGAACGTTTCGAGCGAGGAACGACCCCTCACCCTGGCCCTCTCCCCGTGCGCGGGGAGAGGGGACTGGGGGGAGTTAGAACGTGAACGTCCGTCCCACGTGCACGGCGTCCGCGGGGCCGAATCAGAACGACGCGGGGATGACATCGGTGGAGCGGGTGGCGAAGACGGAGTGCGGGCTGCACGCCTAAGTCCCCTCTCCCCACCGCGTGGGGAGAGGGTTAGGGTGAGGGGCGAACGTTTCGAGCGAGGAACGACCCCCTCACCCTGGCCCTCTCCCCGTGCGCGGGGAGAGGGGACTGGGGGAGTTAGAACGTGAACGTCCGTCCCACGTGCACGGCGTCCGCGGGGCCGAATCAGAACGACGCGGGGATGACATCGGTGGAGCGGGTGGCGAAGACGGAGTGCGGGCTGCACGCGTGACGCTCGCCCCAAAGTCCCCTCTCCCCACCGCGTGGGGAGAGGGTTAGGGTGAGGGGCGAATGTTTCGAGCGAGGGTGCTGCCGGGCGGAGGGGTGACAGAAAAACCGGGCGGATAGGTTACACCCTGAAGCTGAGTTGACTGAGGTGAAGGCCCAAGCGAGGGCCGTTGGTCCTGCTTGTCGTCCACTCTGTTTTGGGTCGCTAGCAGGCGC